>NZ_JBBGZW010000001.1:1844396-2459195 GCF_037479095.1 Pantoea nemavictus
TTGGCGCGAAATCAGCTAATGGGCGACTTTCTGGCACAGCCCACTGTGCTTTCATAACCTGAGTAGTACGATTAAACAGGGCAAAATCACCTTTACTGCGAATAAGTGCGAAGTTCTGGCTTCCACCCGTTTGTTCGTAGATTACGTTTGAAAGCTCTTTTTCGGTTCCGCTCAGTTTTTTCCTTGCCTGCACCCGCTCAGTTTCTAGCAGCCTTAATTCGATAAGCTCCGCTTTACGCGTCTGCATGGCAAAGTAAGTCTGCGCAAAGGCAATCTCCTGCTTTCTGGGATCGCCGTTTTGAGCAATCAGATAACATGCATACCGCGTAAGCATGACATCATCAATTTTGCGCTGCCCACCTTTGCCAAGTTCGATCATTTTCCCGACGTCGGCAAAATGATCCAACACCTCATGCCCTGAAATCTCGCAAGCCGTTTTGGCTTTCAAAACCACACTTTGAAAGTTGTCCCATTTGCCATATCCCAGCAGAAGTTGCACATCTCGCGCTAACCAGAACTCCACACCACTATCAGTTTGTTGAGAACAGCGTTGAAAAGCATCGGTCAGCATCTGAATATGTTTGTTTTCCATCATTCCCCCTAAAATGCGTGTCCACACATCACTCGGGGATCAAACTGCCCAGCCTTCCTCTACATCGATAGCAGGTCCGTCTTATTTTTCGTTATCGCTTATTGGAACTTAACCGCAATCAGTCATGGAAAATAGTTCGGTATACTTCATTTCCTGAAATACAAAACCCATTTTCTTCACTACTCAACAGTCCACGTAACGGATAAGATTTATTTCTTTGCGGATGCTGAGTTATTCGGCCGCCATTAATGACAAAACAACAACGCGTTACCGCGATGTTGTAGGGTGCGCATTAATGCGCACCGCAAACTTAATGGCATTGCCGGTTTATATTTTTTTCGGGGAGAACGGTGTGAAAACAGGTCGTAATCGGGCATGAATATTATCGATATCATCATGTCCGCAGGCAAAGCCTCGGTGGACGTGGCGCTTTACACCTTAATTCCAATTATGGTGGTGATGTTATTCATCATGAAATATCTGGAAGTCAAAGGTCTGTTGGACTTCGTCGTCCGTCATGCCACGCCGTTATTAAAACCCTTCGGTATTACCGGGCTGGCTTTTTTTGCCATGATTCAGCTTAATTTCGTCAGCTTTGCGGCACCGCTGGCGGCGCTAGCGATTATGGAAAAGCGCGGTACCTCCGATCGTCATATGGCGGCCACCCTGGCGATGCTGTTTGCCATGGGGCAGGCCAGCACCTTTTATCCGCTGATTCCGGCGGGATTACACTGGAGCAGCGCGCTATTTATCTCGGTCTGCGGCGGAGTCGTAGCGGCGGCGACCACCTATCACTTCTTTGGTCGCAAACTTTCGGACGCAGCCCTGCTGAACGAAGATGACGCCGTGACCAGCAACGAAAGCAAAATGGGGCTGATTGGCATTATTAACAGCGCCGGTTCCGATGCGATTCGTCTGGCGCTCGGGTCGCTGCCGATGCTGATAATTTCGTTATCGGTGGTTGGCGTTTTAAAAGAAGCTGGCGGCATAGATATGCTGACGCGCCTGATATCGCCGCTGCTCGACAAGCTGCACATTTCCGAGGTCTACATTCTTCCGGCGCTAACCAAATGTCTGGCGGGCGGCACCGCTTATTACGGCGTGGTGGCAGGATTGGTGGAGAAAGGCTTGTACAGCGCGCACAACATCAACGCCTCGGCGGGATTACTGATTCAAACCTTCGATCTGCCCGGCATCGGTATTTATCTTGGCCTGTCGAGCCGCTTTCCGCGCCTGTTCCGCTTCGCCGTGCCCGGCATTCTGCTCGGCATCGCGCTGCGTGCAGTGGCGCACGCCATCCTATTCTGATTATTTCTGGCGCTGAATAATATTTTCAGCGCCCTTTTATCAATAACACTACAATTCACAGGCGTTATTTATTATTACCCCTATTTAATTCATCGTTATTTTCAGCAGTTGCACCGCCATTAATTTTAGTACTATTATCGCAAGAGATACTTCGATACTGTAATTAACCCTGATTAAATAACGGGTTAATTAATAAAGCCCTTGTTTTCATCGCAGGTAATATTCCTGCTCACTCTCTTTTACATCGATAGGGTAACTCCATGAGCGGTAAGCAGATAAGCTGGAACGGCGGTTTACAACCTGAGGCCATTGATATTCTCGCCAAAGATGGCGGCATGATTGTGAGTCCCACCAAAGTGGGTTACATCATCATGACATCCGACAAAGCCGGGCTGGAACGTAAGTTCGAAGCTAAACAGCGCAAGCGCAACAAACCGGGCGTAGTGCTGTGTGGCTCGCTGGAACAGCTGCGTTCGCTGGCGCAACTGACGCCAGAAATCGACCAGCTTTATCAGCGCCATTGGGATGAAGATATTCTGCTGGGCTGTATTTTGCCGTGGCGCGACGATGCGCTGGCGCGTATTCCCGCTGATGGCTCAAAAGAGTTGATGATGGATGGCCGTCAAACCAGCTGCTTCGTGATTAAATTTGGCAAGCCAGGCGAAAATATTGCAAAAGCATTGTGGGAGCAGCACGGTAAATTCTCCTTTGCCAGTTCGGCAAATCCGTCCGGCCAGGGTAATCGCGGTTTGGTCGAGGGTATTGGCGAGCGCATTGAAGCCCGCGCCGATTTAATTATCGAAGCCAATGCTTACGTGAAGTCCATCCAGCCTAACGACACCAATAAAGTGCGCTATGAACAGGGTGTGATGGTGTCGATGGTAGATAGCGAAGGTCGTCTGATTCCACAGCAAAACGGCGAACGTAAAATCACGCCGTGCCCGGTGCTGATCCGTAAAGGGTTAGATGTGGATAAAATTATGGCGCTGCTATCTGACATCTTCCCTTCATGGGATTATCGCCACGGCGACTACTACTGACTTTTATAGGTCTGTTTCCGCTATGGAAACAGACTCTGCGTTTTACCACTCCACCGTAATCTTGCCAAAATGCCCCGCGCTCTGCTGATGCTTAAACGCCGCTGGCAGATCGCTCAGTGCACCATAGCTATCGCTAATCACTGGCCGAGCATCGGTTTGCTCCAGCGCGCGCACGAACTCCTGTTGTTGACGACGATGGCCGACAATCAGCCCCTGAATTCGCGCCTGTTTCGCCATCAATAATGATGTGGGGATCACGCCTTCGCGACCGGTGAGCACGCCGATTAACGCAATATGTCCGCCAACGCGCACCGCCTCAATCGACTGCGCCATGGTGCCGGGACCGCCGAGCTCAATCACCACATCTGCGCCTTGCCCATCGGTCAGTTGCTGTACCGCTTTGCCCCACTCCGGTGTGGTGCGATAGTTGATGCCGGCATCGGCACCCAGCTCACGCGCGCGCGCCAGTTTTTCGTCAGAAGACGAGGTTACAATCACGCGTGCGCCCATTGATTTGGCGATCTGCAACGCCGTGATCGACACACCCCCGGTACCCAGCGTAACGATGGTGTCACCCGCTTTAATCTGTGCATCACCCACCAGCGCACGCCAGGCGGTGAGGCCTGATGTAGTAATGGTCGCCGCCTCCGCATGGCGCCAGCCGCGCGGTGCCAGCGTAAAATGTTGCGCCGGACGCACCACCACGTCGGCAGCAAAGCCGTGCGCACCATCGCCCGGTGTTTGTGCGAAATTACCCACCTGGCTAAACGGCAAGCCGTCCTGCCACTGCGGGAAGAAGCACGACACCACATGGTCGCCCGGCTTAAATTCGCTGACGCCTGCCCCCACTTCCTCCACCACGCCCGCGCCGTCCGCCATCATAATGCGGCCATCGGCGGTGGGGATCGATCCATCCGCCACCAGCAGATCGTGGAAATTGAGTGACGTCGCGTGGATCGCCACACGGATCTCACCTGCGCCAGGTTTACCGGGATCGGGGAGATCCGCCAGTTGCAGATTCTCTAATCCACCGGGATTCTTCAGGATCATCGCTTGCATGTTGGAACGTCTCCTTGGCTCATAAGCTTGCTTGCGGATGGGTCGCCATCAATGGCGCCCCTACTCTGACCGTTGTAGGGTGCGCATTCATGCGCACCAGGCAAAATGCACAATGGCTGAGTTTGGCAGCTATCTGCGGATTGCGCCTAACATCCTATGCGGTTACCCATCCGCGCCAAAGGCCACATCACGCTGCGCACGCAGTTCCGCCAGCCGGCTCTCCAGCGCCGCTTCGATATGCTGATACGCGGTGCTACCGAGCGCCAGGCGCAGCGGCATGCTGGCCTGATCGAGCGTGGCGATCATCGCCACCACACATTTCCCGGCATCGCCCGCGATAGTGAAATCACCCGAGAGAATCGCCTGGCGCAGCTGGCCTGAAGCGTTATCGCGATAAACATCCAGCGCCGTTGCCACATCCAGGCCGGCAGCGAAATGCGTTGCGGTTGGGCCGGGTTCGACCAGTAAGAAGTCGATGCCGAAGCTGGCAACTTCCTGACGCACCGCCTCGACAAATCCTTCAATGCCCCATTTGCTGGCGTGATACAGACTGAAGTTGGGATATGCCACCTGCCCGCCTTCTGAAGAGATCTGCGCAATACGCCCACCGCCCTGCTGGCGCAGAAAAGGAATCACCGCGCGAATCAGCTGGATGGAGCCGGTAAGATTGGTGGCGATCTGGCGATCGATCTGCGCATCGCTCAACTCTTCGGCCGCACCAAACAGGCCGTAAGCGGCATTGCTTACTACGACATCAATGCGATCGACGGCGGCAAAAGCGCGGGCTATGATCGGCGCGATGCTGGCGGTTTGTGCCAGATCCAGCGCCATCACCTGCAGCCGTTCGCCGTAGCTTTGCTGCAGATCGACCATTGCCTGCTCACGGCGTACACATGCCAGCACGCGATCGCCGCGCGCCAGTAAACGTTCACTCATCAAACGCCCCAGCCCGCTGCTGGCGCCGGTAATTAACCAGGTTTTCATCTTGTGCTCCTCTTCTTGAAAACCTGATGGTAGAACGCTTTACTGGTGGTGATAATCCACCTAATTACGCATGACCCGGTGAGGAAAAACCACCAATGAGACGTCCTTCATGGCACGAGTTGCAGGCCATTAAAACGCTCGGTGAAGCGCGCAGCTTTCGCCGCGCCGCCGAACTGCTCGGCTTGAAGCGCTCCTCGCTCAGCCATCTGGTGAAAACGCTGGAGCACAATCTTGGCGTGCAGCTGTTTCAGCGCACCACGCGCAGCGTATCGCTCACCGATGCCGGGCAACAGCTGCTGGATCGGCTCTCGCCGCTGCTGAATCAGATGGATGATGTGCTGCACGACATCTCCGCTAGCCGCCATCAGCATTACGGCACCTTGCGCATCAGCGCTAGCGATGCCTCGATTGGTTTGCTGTTGCAGCACGTAGTGGCGGACTTTAGCGCGCGCTATCCCGATATCCAGCTCGATTTCGCTGCGCAAGGCGCGTTGGTGGATATCACTGCCGCGGGTTTTGATGCCGGCATTCGGCTGATTGAGGATGTGCCGCAGGATATGGTGGCGGTGCCGATCGGCGGTGCGCTGACCTTTGTCACCGTGGCAGCGCCGGCATATCTGGCGCGACGTGCTGCGATTGTTCATCCGCGCGATCTGCTGCAACAGCAGTGTATTCGCCAGCGCTTGCCGAGTGGTAAACGTTATCAATGGGAATATGCACAGGCCGCTGAAACGCACCAGATTGATGTTCCCGGCACCCTTACGCTGGACAGCAACGCGCTGATGGCCCAGGCGGCGCTCGCCGGTTTAGGCATTGCTTATGTGCCGTCGCTGTATGTGGAGCAGGAATTGCGCAGCGGCCAGCTGGTGGAGTTGCTGGCCGATTGGCGGGTGCAATCGGCGGGGATTGCGCTGTGGTTCCCGCCCAACCGACATCAGTCGATGGCGCTGCGGCTGTTTATTGATGCGCTGAAAGTCAGCCTGCCGCGCCCATCGTGATTCAGGCGGTGCGCTGCGGGGCTTTGTGCACCATGGTGTAGGCGTAATCGACGCCCATGCCGTAAGCACCGCTGTGTTCACGCACCAGATCCATCACCGCATCATAGGTCTCTTTGCGTGACCAGTCGCGCTGGTACTCGAGCAGCACTTGCTGCCAGGTGACCGGCACCGCGCCTGCCTGCACCATACGCTGAATCGAGCGTTCATGCGCATCAACGCTGGTACCGCCCGAGGTATCGGTCACCACATACACTTCATAACCCTCTTTCAATGCCATCAAGGCAGGGAACGTTAGGCACACTTCAGTCCACAGCGCGGAGATAATCAACTTCTTACGGCCCGTTTTCTCCACCGCTTCAACGAATTTCGCGTCTTCCCATGAGTTCATCGAGGTACGTTCGATCGGCTTCGCTTCCGGGTGTACCGCCAGCAGTTCAGGCCAGATGTAGCCGCTGAAGCTTTCGGTTTCTACCGAGGTGTAAATCACCGGCACATCGAAAATTTTGCCGGTTTTCGCCAGGGCGACGGTGTTATTTTTGAGCTGCTGGCGATCGATGTTCGCCACACCAAAAGACATCTGCGGCTGGTGGTCGATGAAAATCAGCGTGGAGTTCTGTGGGTCGAGCAGATCGAATTTAGACATGATGTGTTCCTCTAAAGTGGTTTTAAATTTGTGTGTTGTGCTGCTGGAATGAACTTTAGAGAAGGTGAACAGGAAGAGATAACGCAAAGAATTTTACAACTTGTTCAAAGCGTTTATAGAAGATTGATTTACCAATAAAAAAACAGCTAATCGCTATGCCATTGGCCTTAAAAATGCTGAGAATGGGCGTTGTTCAAGCGCACTGAGCGGCGTAACCTGTTGCCACAAAATCAAAAAAATACACCATCGCAAAATGATCGTACGTCCTCATCAACACTGGTTTATGCGCTTGTTTGACTGGCACGGCTCGGTGCTCAGCAACATCGTGTTCCGCCTGTCGCTCAACCTGTTAATGTCGCTGATCGCCATCTTTGGCTATCCGTGGTACTCCACCTTCGGCATTCACCTCACCACCGCACCCTTTAGCCTGGTAGGCGTGTCGATCGCTATCTTCCTCGGCTTTCGCAACAACGCCAGCTATGCGCGTTTTCTCGAAGCGCGTAATTTGTGGGGCAGCCTGCACATCACCCAGCGATCGCTGCTGCGGCAAATCAAAAGCATTCGCGGCATCAGCGAAGAGCAGATACGGGAATTTACCGGCTTGCAGCTGGCGTTTTGCTGGTGTCTGAAGCACCGGCTGCGTAAAACGGAGGTGCAGACGGATTTGCAGCGCTTGCTGCCCGCCCGCTGGCACAGCGCGGTGCTCCATCATCCGCTGCCGACCTCACAGATTTTATTGTGCCTCAGCGAATGGCTGGCGCAGCGCCGTGATGAAGGGTTGGTGTCGGATATCGTCTGGCAGAGCATTGATGAGAATCTTAATCAGCTGTCGACCATTCTGGGCGGTTGCGATCGCATCGCCAGCACGCCCATTCCGTTTGCCTACAGCCTGATTCTGCATCGCACCGTTTATCTATTCTGTACGCTGCTGCCGTTCGCGCTAGTGGCGGATTTACATCTGATGACGCCGCTGGTGTCGATGTTTATCTCCTACACCTTTTTGTCGCTCGAGGCGCTAGCGGAAGAGCTGGAACATCCGTTTGGCACCGCGCCGAACCATCTGCCGCTGGATGCGCTGTGCGTCAACATCGAACGCAATTTGAAAGCGATGAATGGCGACATGCCGCTGCCCGAACCGTTACGGCCGGATGCGCATTTTAATCTGACGTGATTAACCCAGATTATCCAGCCAGCGCACATAAGCCTGATCCCACAGCGCGGCAGGCGTGCCCGCTTTGCCGAGACCAAAACCGTGGCCGCCGCTGCTAAGCTCAATCAACTCAACCGGCACGCGCATGCGGCGACAGGTATCGCGCATGATTTCGGTATTGTGGGGATTTGAGGTGCGATCGTCTTCGGCCTGCGCGAGGAAGGTGGGCGGATATTGCCGCGTGACGTAGTTTTGCACCGACCAGTTGGCTTCCTGGGTTGGCGTGGCGTTATGGCCCACCAGCATCAGGTGCGTGTTGGTGTGCTGATACGGCGCTTCGAGGGTGATCACCGGATAGATCAGGCCAACGCTATCCACATTCGGTCTAACCTGATCCAGCGGGTCCTGCGCCGGATAAGATGCGAAATCCGGTCGCGCGGCAGCCATGCCGAGCAGATGTCCACCAGCCGAAAATCCCAGCACATGCACCTTGCGCTCCATGGAGCGCACCAGACGAATCGCCCGTTGCGCATCCTGCAGCGGCGCCAGATTGCCCGCCTGCCACTTCTCACCCGGCAAACGGTAACTGAGCACATAAACGGTGTAGCCGTTTGCATTGAGCCAGCGCGCGACCGGCCAGGCTTCGCGCCCCATACCGATAAAACGATAGCCGCCGCCCGCAGCGACAATCACCGCTTCGCCGTTGGGATTTTCCGGGCGAAAACGCTGAATGGCGGGAGAAACGATGTTGGTCCAGGAGCCGTATTTGTTAACTTTAAGCAAACCCGAAGGGCCGCCGCCGCCAGGCGGATCGTCGGGCCACAGCGGAATGACGTCGTCGCGAGCAAATAACTTGCCCGTGGTCATCGAGAGAGCGGTTGCTCCGGTTGCCAACAAAAAGTGACGACGTGTAATCATCTTGCCCAGTGCCAGTATGCAAAAAATGCCAGCTTTAACAGCTGAATCTCATTATGTGACGCATGTCTGATTTCGACGTTGGCGATTATGTACGTAAATCGTACAAAAAAGCCATAAAAAAACGCGCCTAAAAAGGCGCGAGTTCTTTCAAATACCCTAAATAATTCGAGCGGCAGAAAGTATGACGGGTATTAGTCTTGTTGCTGGAACTGGGTCATCACCGTTTGTTCACATTGCTGCTGATCTTTACGCAGTTTGCCGCGCTCATCTTCGCCCAGCTCCAGCCACGCGCTAATCACTTCCTGCGCGATCTCTTCATTGAATTCTGGCTGCTGCATCGCCGATGAAGACTGGCTAGCCGCCAGTTGGGACTTCAGCTTCTCGGTGTAGCCATCCAAATCGCTGGTGCTCTTTTCACTGCTCACCAGGTGGCACAGCTGGCTGGCATAGACATTCTCTTCCTGATTATTGTCACCCTCGGCAGCAAACACACCGGCCGAAAGAGACAGCCCAACGAGGGCGAGTAATAACGCTTTCATAACAGGCTCCAATAATTTCCAATAAATCAGTTTTCGTTGCGCTCTGCGCGTGCGGCCTGACGGGCGGCACGCCAGTTTAACAACGGCGTTACCGTGATGCCGTGCAGCACAATACTGCACACCACTAACGTCAACGCCATATCCACCATCTGCTCCGCCTCGGGTCCACGCATGCCGTGCACCCATGCATAGGCAATATAATTGATACTGCCGATGCCGCGAATACCCAACCAGCCAATCAGCAGCCGTCGCATTAACGGAATATCGCAACGCCACGTAGTGATCCACACCGCCAACGGACGCACCACCACAAACAGCAATAGCGCCAGGCCGATGCCGGTAAGATTCCAGTGCTGCGCCAGCGTAATGCCGAGCACCACCATCATGCCTGCGGCGAGCAAGCGCTCGATAGTATCACCAAAGGAGAGCGCATCGCCGATCACCAAACCGACCGATTTCACCATGCCGCTACTGCCTTGCGCCATACGTTGACCGGTATTCACCCGCGCTTCTGCCGGTAAGAAACGCTCCTCTTCTGACATCTCATCCTGCGGATAGTGCTTCACTACGCGTAATTCCGCACGACGCAAACCGACGCCGGCGGCGAAAGTCGCGAGGAAGCCGGAAGCATCAACCGACTGCGCAGCGGCGTAGCTGAGCGCAATCAGCGCAAGAGCAAACAGATCGTTCGGCGCCACATCCTGATTAGCGGTGCGTAGATGCGTCGCCAGTTGGCCAATCAGCCAGCCCAGCGCAAAACCTATCCCCAACCCGCCGCCGATCGCCCACAGCGCGTCTTTGGCGAACCATTCGCCGAATGAAGCCATGTTCAGCGCGCCCGGCTGCAGCATCAACATGGCCAGCATCAGCAGCGGCAGCGCCGAGCCGTCGTTCATGCCGGCTTCGCTGGAGAGCGCCACGCGCAGCGCATCGTCATCGCGCGCATCATTGACGGAAATCAGGCTGGCGAGCACCGGATCGGTCGGCGCCACAATGGCACCAAATGCCAGCGACAGCGCCCAGTCAAAGCCGGTAATCCAGTGCACCAGCACCGTCATACTGCCTACCGTCAGCAGCATCGCCGGAAACGCCAGCCGCACGCCGATGCGCCACGCATGCGCATTGAGCGGCAAACGCAGCTTGAGCCCGGTGATAAACAGCGAGGCGGCCATGGTAATTTCAGTGATGTGCGCAGCGAGATTGGCGTGACCGATAATATCGACTTGCAGCAGATTGAGCATCCACGGGCCACAGAGGATACCCGCGAACAGATAGAGACCAAATGAGGTCACTGGCCCGCGGTGAATCCAGCCGGAAGCCAGTGACATAAGAAGTAGCAGACCGCCGGTGGCGGCGGTCCAGGCCAGGAAATTCATAACGCTCCGTTTTTAAATAATATTCTTCCTTTAAGCCTGGCACATGTTACGCGGTTAGTTTTTCAGATGACGGCTTGCCAGGCGAATCATCAAGGCAAGCGCAGCGGCTAGCATCGAGAGCGCGACCACACCGGTCCAGCCCCAATGCGCCAGCGCCAGGCTACCCAGCGCCGCACCGGTTGCCATGCCGATAAAGACCACGGTAAACATCAAGGCGTTAAGACGACTGCGCGCTTCCGGTGCCAGGCTGTAAACCAGCGTCTGATGCGCTACCAGCGTGGCCTGCACACCCAAATCAAAACCGATGGTGCTGAGGATAATCAGACCAAGCTGCGCCGGCATCGGCAACAGCGGCAGCAGGAACATCAATGCGAACGACACCATCACCAATGTGGCACCGTACTGCGTGACACGTGCGGGACCGATACGATCCGCCACGCTACCGGCTAACGGTGCCGCTAACGCCCCTGCCGCACCGGCCAGGCCGAACGCACCGGCAACGGCGCTATCCAGATGGAATTTGTCGCTTAGCATTAACGCCAGCGTTGACCAGAAGGCGCTAAAGCCAACCGATAACAGGCCCTGCGCCAACGCCGCGCGCCGCAAAGTTTGATGGTGCTGCCACAGATGAGCCAGCGACAGCAGCAGACGCGGATAGCTCACCGAAGTGCCTGGCGTAAACCGCGGCAACACGCGCCACAGCGCACCGCTAATCAGCAACACCGCTACCGCCGCTATCAGGTACATGGTGCGCCAGCCGAAATACTCCGCCACCACGCCGCTCACCACGCGAGACAGCAAAATCCCCACCAGCAAGCCCGTCATCACCGTGCCGACGATTTTGCCGCGACTGCGCTCCGGCGCTAACGCCGCCGAAGCCGGTACGATGTCCTGCGCCACGGTGGCGGTTAAGCCGGTAACAAAACTGGCGATCAGCAACGCGTTCAACCCACCCGAAAAGCCACACAGCAGCAGCGCGGCAACCAGCAGCAAGCCTTTGATCAGGATGATGGTGCGTCGATCGTGGCGGTCGCCGAGCGGAGCCAGCAGCAGAATGCCAAGCGCGTAGCCGGCTTGCGTCAGCATCGGCACCATGCCCACGCTACCAATCCCGACGTTGAACTGTTTGCTGATGATATCCAGCATCGGCTGGCTGTAGTAAATCGATGCAACGCTGAGTCCAGCACCGGCGGCGAGCGTAAACACCAGCGGCGCGGGCAGTTTCTCAGCGGGCATGGCTGAAGATGAGATGGCTGACATAATGGATTCCCCCGTGAAAGTGCGCTTATTAAAGCGCGTTGCCGCCATACGCGGTAGACTGCTCAAACACAGAACTGTTATGCGTGGTACGTATGAACACGGTTTCCAGCGTTGATCGCATCGAACTGATGCAGACCTTTATCCGCATCGTCGAGAGTGGATCGCTTTCGGCAGCAGCAAGCCAGCTCGGCACCACGCAGCCCACTATCAGCCGTCGGCTGCAGGCACTTGAGCAGCGGCTCGGTCTCAAACTGATTATGCGCACCACGCATGCGCTGAAGCTCACCGATGATGGCGAGCGCTGCTATGCGCAGGCGCGTCAGCTGGTGGCGACCTGGCATGCGCTGGAAGATGATCTGACCGGAGCCAGCGACGATCCGATTGGCACCCTGCGCGTGCGCGCACCGCACGCCTTTGGTCAGGATCAGCTGATTGAGCCGCTGATTGATTATCTGCACCGCTACCCGCGCTTAACGGTAGAGTGGATGCTGAATGACCGCACGCCGGACTTTATCAGCGAAAACATCGATTGCGCGATCCAGGTCGGTGCGCCGAGCGACTCATCCATCGTGGCGATATTGCTGGCTGAAGTGCCGCGCTTTGTGGTGGCCGCGCCATCGCTGCTGGCGGCCTATCCGCCGGTGACCGAAGTAACGCAGCTCAACAACCTGCCGTGGCTGGCGTTGACCAGTTTTTATCGTAACGAAATCGCCTTACAGCGTATCAGCGACGGCCAGCCGGTGAATCTGGCGATTGCGCCACGTCTCGCCAGCGACAGTTTGTACGCGGTGCGCAAAGCCGCCGTGGCGGGGATGGGCGCAGCAGTGGTGTCATCCTGGGTGGTGCAGGAAGATTTGGCTAAAGGGGATCTGATTCAGTTAATGCCGGAGTGGCAAGCGCCGCCGCTGCCGGTGTGGCTGACTTATCCGTGGGCCAGCTATTATCCGGCACGACTACGGCAGTTTTTCGAAATGATTCGTGAAGTAATGCCTAAGCTGGCGGGCGCGCAGCCAGCGACGCGGTAGCGGTTTTTCCCTTACCCCAGCCCTCTCCCGCAAGCGGGCGAGGGGGCGGACCGTGCATCAATCGGTTCCCTCTCCCACCTGTGGGAGAGGGTTAGGGAACAGCGCACACCACCCTACATCTTCGCAGCGTTCTTATCCGCCTTCGACATATTATCCAGCCAGCCCATCACAAACGCCGACAGCACAAATGTCAGGTGGATAATCACGTACCACATCAGCTTTTCGTTTTCGACGTTGCGGGCGTCCATAAAGATGCGCAGCAGGTGAATTGACGAAATCGCCACAATCGAGGCCGCGACTTTGTTTTTCAACGAGCCGGAGTCCATTTTACCGAGCCAGCTCAGCTTCTCTCTGTGCTCATCAATATCCAGCTTGGAGACAAAGTTCTCGTAGCCCGAGAGCATCACCATCACCAGCAAGCCGCCGACCAGCGTCATATCCACCAGCGACAGCAGCAGCAGAATCAGATCGTTTTCGGCAATGCTGAAAACGTGCGGCAACAGGTGAAAAATCTCCTGAAAGAATTTGATAGTCAGCGCCAGCAGGCCCAACGAAAGTCCCATGTAAACCGGAGCCAGCAGCCAGCGCGATGAATACATCAGGTTTTCGATAAAACGTTCCATAAGTTCCCATTAATCAACAGACAAGTGGGCGAGTATAACCGAACTTATGTGAAGTTATTTCAGCCCTTCTTCAGAAATTTCTGGCGCTGCCGGCAGCGGCAGGGACAAACGAAACACCGCGCCGCCTTCCGGTCGATTCTCCGCCCAGATGCGTCCACGGTGAGATTCAATAATGGTTTTGCCAATCGCCAATCCCAGTCCCACGCCCGGCACCGCCGACTCTTTATCGCCGCGCGCGAACTTATCAAAAATGCGCGTCAGGTTCTCCGGCGCAATACCCGGCCCGCTGTCCCACACCGCAATCTCCAGCCGATCGCGCTCGCACCAGGCGCGAATACCGTGCTGCGCGGCGTTGCCCGCGTATTTCAGGCTATTTTCGACAAGATTGGTAAACACCCGCTCCAGCATGGCGCTGTCGCCTTTAATCAGCACCATCTCTGGCAAATCGAGCGTAAATTCGTGCCCTTTCAACGACGGCCCCATACTGCTCAGCGCCCCGCCGATCACCTCATCCAGCGCCACCCACTCTTCGCGCAGATTGAGTCCACCGGATTGAATGCGCGCCATATCCAGCATGTTGCTCACCAGGCGGATGGTGCTCAGCGTCTGCTCACGAATCTGATTGGCCTGGCCGACAAACTTTGACTCTTCGCTGGCCAGATCGAGCATTAGCATCTCCGCCTGACCAAACAGCACCGTCAGTGGCGTACGCAGATCGTGTGACAGCGCTGACAGCAGCGCATTACGCAGCTGCTCGCGCTCGGCGGCAAGGCGCGATGCCGCTTCACTGTGCGACAGCGCCATGCGTTCCAGCGCGTTGGCGATCAGCACGGTGAAGGTTTCCAGCAGGCGCTGCTGCTCGGGGATCATCAGCTGGCGCAGGTTTTCCGGTTCAACCACCAGCAAACCGCGACAGTGATGGCCGCTTTTCAGCGGCAGAATCTGGTACGGCACCGCCGGTAAGGTATCGGTGCCGGCGCCCGCTGGCTGGCCTTTGCTGTAGCTCCATTTGGCGATGGCGAGATCCGGCGGCGTGCCCATTGCGCTATCGCCAATGGTTTGCAGCTCGCCCTGCTCATCGGGCAGCAGCAGCAAACTGCGCGCCTGTAGGGTGACATCAATAATGCGCTGGCTGGTGGTGGCGATATCCTGCGGCGTGAGGTCGCTGCCGAGGGCTTTCGCCATCTCATACAGATGGCGCGCACGCTGTTCGCGATAGCGCGCCACTTTGGCCTGGTAGCGCACGCCCGCCGTCAGATTCCCGACAATCACCCCCACCGCCAGCATCACCGCAAAGGTCACCAGATACTGCAAATCCGACACCGCCACGGTGCCGGTCGGCGCGACGAAAAACAGGTCGAAGGCAATGATGTTGATCACCGTGGCGAACACCGACGGCCAGCGACCATAGCGCAGCGCCACCAACACCACCGCCAGCAGATAAATCATCACGCTGTTAGCCGGATCAAACGCCACCAGCAGCCAGCGGCCCACCGTCGTGACCAAAATACACAGCAGCAGCGCCATCAAACAGCCGCGCAGATAGAGCCGCCATTTTTCGCTGCTACCGCGCTGGCCGCTGAGCGGATGCGGCGCGTCACGCACCGGTTCATCCAGCGCGACCACCAGTAAATCAACATCCGGGCCGAGTTCGCCCAGGCGCTGAGCAAAACTGTCGCGCCGCCAGCGCCGCTGTGGCTGCCGTCCAATGACGATTTTGCCGAGATTGTGTTCGCGCGCATACCGCAACACCGCACGCGCTTCATCAGGATCGGAGAGCGTGGCGGTTTCCGCGCCGAGCTCCTGCGCCAGCTGCAGCGTGCGCAGAATGGCACGACGCCGTGCTTCCGGCAGGCGATTCAGGCGCGGCGTTTCCACATACACCGCGTGCCATGCGCTGCCGAGCCGTGCCGCCAATCGCGCGGCGGTGCGGACCAGCTTTTCGCTGCCGGTATCATCACCAATACACAGCAGAATGGCATCGCGCGTGTGCCACACTTTGTCGCGGCCCTGCTGGTCGCGCCAGGCGCGCATCTGGTCATCCACGCGATCGGCGGTACGACGCAGCGCCAGCTCGCGTAGCGCGAACAGATTGCCTTTGCGGAAGAAGTTTTCGATGGCGCGTTCGGCGCGATCGCCGACGTAGACTTTGCCCTCTTTCAGCCGCTGACGCAGATCGTCCGGCGGCAGATCCACCAGCACCACTTCGTCGGCGCTATCGAAGAAGGGATCGGGCACGGTTTCACGTACCTGGATGCCGGTGACGCCGCCGACCACATCATTCAGGCTTTCCAGATGCTGCACGTTAACGGTAGTGATGACGTCAATGCCCGCCTCGAGCAACTCCTCAATATCCTGCCAGCGTTTCGGATGGCGCGAACCCTGCACGTTGGTGTGCGCCAGCTCATCCATCAGAATCACCGCCGGATGGCGCGCCAGTGCGGCATCAAGATCGAATTCAGCATGGCGCGAACGCCCGGAGGTACGACGTGGCAATACCGCCAGCCCGTTAATCAGCGCGGCGGTCTCTTCACGGCCGTGGGTTTCCACCACGCCGGCTAACACGTCGAGCCCCTGCGCGCGCAGACGCTGCGCCTCCTGCAGCATGGCGAAGGTTTTTCCCACGCCCGCGCAGGCGCCGAAGTAGATTTTCAGTTTACCGCGATGGCTGTCGCTGTGATTGAGCAGCAGCGCATCGGGATCGGGGCGGGAAATGTCGTCGTTCATCGATCGTCCATTGTAAAAACCGCGCGATAAATCGCGCCGCTACGATGACGTGCACATACCGTAGCGGCGCAATTCATTGCGCAATCGGTTTAACCTTGCAAATCATCCAGCGCCAGATTCAGGCGCAGCACGTTTACCGTCTCTTCGCCAATAAACGGCAACAGCGGGCGCTCGGTGTGGCGGGCAATCAATGCTTCCACATCCTTCAACGCCATGTTGCGCGCGGCGGCAATGCGCGGCGCTTGCCACAAGGCGGCTTCGGGCGAAATATCCGGATCCAGGCCGCTCGCCGACGCGGTCACTAACTCTACCGGCACCGCTTTGGGCGCCTGCGGATTGGCCGCACGCAGCGCGGCGACGCGCTCCGCCACCGCTTTATCCAGCGCCGGATTGCTGCCCGCCAGATTACTGCCGCTCGAGGCCAGCGCATTATAAGGCGCATCACCGGTGGCGGAAGGACGCCCCCAAAAGTGGCCCGGCTGAGTAAACACCTGACCCATCTGCTCGGAGCCGTGCACCGCTCCATCCTGCTCAATCAGCGAACCGTTGGCCTGCGACGGAAACCACCACTGGGCCAGACCGGTGGTCAGCAGCGGATAGACCGCGCCGGTGAGCAACGTAAGCACCATTAACAATACAATAGCCGGACGTAACTGACTCATTTCTCTTCTCCTCAAGCCAGACCAAGCAGCGTCAGCAGCAGGTCGATAGCTTTAATCCCGATAAACGGCACCACTAAACCGCCCGCGCCATAAATCCACAGGTTGCGACGCAGCAGCGCCGCGGCGCTCAACGGACGATAACTCACGCCTTTCAGCGCCAGCGGAATCAGGAACACAATCACCAGCGCGTTGAAAATCACCGCCGACAGAATCGCCGAATTGGGCGAATGCAGCCCCATTACGTTCAGCATGTTGAGCTGTGGATAGGTGGCGGCAAACGCGGCCGGAATAATGGCGAAATACTTCGCCACGTCGTTGGCGATACTGAAGGTGGTGAGGGAACCGCGCGTCATCAGCATCTGTTTACCGATGTGCACCACTTCCAGCAGCTTGGTCGGGTTGGAGTCGAGGTCGACCATGTTGCCGGCCTCTTTCGCTGCCTGGGTTCCCGAGTTCATCGCCACCGCCACGTCGGCCTGCGCCAGCGCCGGGGCGTCGTTGGTGCCGTCGCCGGTCATCGCCACTAAGCGTCCTTCGGCCTGATACTGGCGAATCAGCGCCAGCTTGGCTTCCGGCGTGGCTTCCGACAGGAAATCATCGACGCCCGCTTCCGCCGCAATCGCCGCCGCAGTTAGTGGATTATCACCGGTAATCATCACCGTTTTGATGCCCATCTTGCGCAGCTCGGCAAAGCGCTCTTTGATGCCGCCTTTAACGATATCTTTCAGCGCCACCACGCCCAGCACCTGCGCGCCTTCGGCTACCACCAGCGGTGTGCCGCCAGCACGCGCCACTTCTTCAACCGCAGCGTTCACTTCCGTTGGGAAGCGGCCATGATTGGCTTCAATGTGGCGACGCACCGCATCGACCGCGCCTTTGCGGATCAGCCGATCCTGCACGTTCACACCGCTCATGCGCGTTTGCGCCGAGAATGGAATAAAGCTGGCACCCATGCTGCTCAGGTCGCGTTCGCGCAGGTTAAATTTCTGCTTCGCCAATACCACGATGCTGCGTCCTTCCGGCGTCTCATCGGCCAGCGATGCCAGCTGCGCCGCATCGGCCAACTGCTGCTCGCTGACGCCCGGCGCGGGCAAGAACTGCGTCGCCTGACGGTTACCGAGCGTGATGGTGCCGGTTTTATCCAGCATCAGCACATCGACGTCACCCGCCGCTTCCACCGCACGGCCGCTGGTGGCGATAACGTTGGCGCCGAGCATACGGCTCATCCCCGCCACACCGATGGCCGACAGCAGGCCGCCGATGGTGGTCGGAATCAAACACACCAGCAGCGCCACCAGCACCGTGATGCTCACTGGCGTGCCGCCATAAGCGGAGAACGGCCACAGCGTAACGGTTGCCAGCAGGAACACGATCGTCAGCGACACCAGCAGAATGGTCAGCGCCACTTCGTTCGGCGTTTTACGGCGTTTGGCGCCTTCCACCATCGCAATCATGCGGTCGAGGAAGGTTTCACCCGGATTGACGCTGCACTGCACCACCAGCCAGTCAGAGAGAATGCGCGTACCGCCGGTTACCGATGAGAAATCCCCGCCCGATTCACGGATCACCGGTGCGGATTCACCGGTAATCGCGCTCTCATCCACCGATGCGCCGCCCTCCAGCACTTCGCCGTCGCAGGGGATGATGTCGCCGGCTTCCACCAGCACCACATCGCCCTTGCGCAGCGTATCGGCGGCCACGTTATGCCACGCTGCGCCGTAGCGCGCTTCCGCCAGTTTTTTCGCATCGCTGGTTTTGCTGATGCCTTTCAGGCTGTTGGCCTGCGCCTTACTGCGCCCTTCCGCCAGCGCTTCGGCGAAGTTGGCAAACAGCACGGTAAACCACAGCCAGATGGCGACGCTGGCGGTAAAGCCCGCGCTGCCGCTGAGCGAGCCGGTTGCCATGCCGACCGCCAATACCGAGGTCAGCACGCTGCCGATCCACACCAAAAACATCACCGGATTGCGGAACTGCACGCGTGGATCGAGTTTTTTCAGCGCATCCAGCATGGCAACGCGAGTGAGCGCCGCATCAAACAGCGCCAGTTGTTGACGACTCATGATTCCGTTATCCCTGAATTAATTGCAGATGTTCCGCGACCGGGCCAAGTGCCAGCGCGGGGATGAACGTCAATGCGCCCACCAGCAAGACGGTGCCAATCAGCAGCGCGATAAACAGCGGGCCGTGCGTTGGCAGCGTGCCGTTGCCCACCGGCTGAATTTTCTTCGCCGCCAGCGAACCGGCAATCGCCAGCACCGGAATGATGATGCCGAAACGCCCCACCAACATGCAGAAGCCCAGCAGCAGGTTCCAGAACGGCGTGTTGGCGCTGAGTCCCGCAAAGGCGCTGCCGTTGTTGTTGGCCGCCGATGACACCGCGTACAGCACTTCGCTAAAGCCATGAATACCCGGATTGGCCATGCCCGCGCGTCCGGCGTCGGTCATCATTGCCAGCGCGCTCCCGAGCAGCACCAGCGTTGGCGTCACCAGAATCGCCAGCGCGGTCATCTTCATCTCCCACACGTCGATCTTTTTGCCCATGTATTCCGGCGTGCGACCGATCATCAACCCGGCGATAAACACACCGAGCAGCACGAACAGCAGCATGCCGTACAGGCCCGCGCCGACGCCGCCAAACACCACTTCGCCTAGCTGCATCAACCACATCGGCACCATGCCGCCAAGCGCCGTAAAGGAGTCATGCATCGCGTTGACCGCTCCGCACGACGCGGCGGTGGTGATCACCGCGAACAGGCTGGAGTTGAGAATGCCGAAGCGCGTCTCCTTGCCTTCCATGTTGATGGCGCTGTCCGCGCCAAGCGCGAGAAAGTGCGGATTACCGCGCAGTTCGGCCCACATCACGGTGATCACCGCGAGCACGAACATGATGGTCATCGCCCACAGCAGCATGTGGCCCTGACGACGATCGCCAAGATGCTGACCAAAGGTGAAACAGAGCGCCGCTGGAATCAGGAAGATGCTCAGCATCTGCACGAAGTTAGTCAGCGCCGTCGGGTTTTCGAACGGATGTGCTGAGTTAACGTTGAAGAAACCGCCGCCGTTGGTGCCAAGCATTTTGATCGCTTCCTGCGACGCCACCGGACCGAGCGGCAGCGTCTGCCGCGCCCCTTCCAGCGTGGTGAGCGCATGGTAAGGTTCGAAGGTTTGAATGCTGCCCTGGCTGACGAAGAACAGCGCCATCGCTAAGCTGATCGGCAGCAGCACGTAAACGGTGATGCGCGTCAGGTCGCGCCAGGCGTTGCCGAGCGTCGCCAGCGAACGGTTAGCGAAACCACGAATCAGCGCAAACGCCACCGCGATACCGGTCGCCGCCGACAGGAAGTTCTGCACCGTCAGGCCCGCCATCTGACTGAAATAGCTCAGCGTGCTTTCGCCCGCGTAGGATTGCCAGTTGGTGTTAGTGACAAAGCTGATGGCGGTATTCAGCGCCAAATCCCAACTCAGATTGGGCAGATGCTGCGGGTTAAGCGGCAGCGCCGCCTGCGACATCAACATCAGCAATAACACAGCAAAACCGAGTGCGTTAAACAGCAGAATCGCCAGCAGATAGTGCGGCCAGCGCATGGCGGCGCCATCCGAACCGGCCAGCCGCCACAGCGCGCGTTCGGTGCGCGGCAGCAGCGGCTTGTCGGCGACAAAGTGCGCGAGGAGACGTCCCAGCGGTTGTGCCAGCACCATCAGCACCAGCAGGAACACCGCAATCAGCAAGAATGCATTCGCAGCCATCAGAACGCCTCCGCATTAAGCAGGGCATAAATCAGGTAGCCCAGAAGAACAAATACCAGCACGATGCCGGTTATCACGCCCACGCTCACAGCAACCTCCAGAGGATTTGGTAGTGCTGTAAGCATGCGCGGCGCGGCATAAAGAAGAGGTAAAAAGGCGGGAATCAGGCGTAAATAAAGTATAAAAATGGTGCGAAATTAAGCGGTTTCCAGTGCCCAGATGCGATTCAAATCGATGTTCTGCCACAAACCGCTGTCTTCCGCGCCGGTGATGCTGTCGGTGCAGAAGCTGTCGCCGAGATCGAGCTCCTCCGGTTTAACCTCGCGCTGGGCGTGCAAAGACCAGAACACGTGCACTTTGGGCTTCAGCAGCGATTTCTCTCCGGCCTGCACCACCAGCGCTACGCGCCCGGAAGCCAGACGTACCAGCGATCCCACCGGATAAATGCCGATAGTGCGTACAAAAGCGTGCAGCAGCGTGTTGTCGAAGTGACCGCGCCAGCTCAGCATGTTGTGCATTGCCTCAGCAGGCGTCCAGCCTTTGCGATACGGCCGATTCGACGTCACGGCATCGTAGACGTCACACACCGACGCCATACGCGCATACAGCGAGATTTCGTCCCCTTTCAGGCCATGTGGATAGCCATTGCCGTCATACTTTTCATGATGATGCAGCGCAATATCCAGCAGATCTTCGCCGGCATCGGCTTCCATCAGCATCTGCGCGCCAACAATTGGGTGCTGCCGCATCACGGTGAACTCTTCATCGCTCAGCTTGCCGGGCTTGTTGAGAATCTCCAGCGGTACCGCCGCTTTACCGACATCGTGCAGCAAGCCGCCCATACCAACGCGACGCAGCTGGTGCTCATCAAGGCCCATTTTTTTGCCGAGCGAAATCATCAAGCCGCACACCGCCATCGAGTGCAGGTAAGTGTAATCGTCGTGATTTTTCAGCCGCGCCACGCTGAGAAGCGCCGTCGGTTCGCGGGTGATCGAACCGGCAATTTGATCGACCAGATCAAGGGTGTAATCGAGGTCGAGGCCTTGCCCCATGCGCGCCTCGTTAAACATCGCCAGCACCTGCGGTTTACCCTGATTGAAGATGCTTTGCGCCTGATCCATCTCCTGAAAAAAAGGCGTTTGCGGAATATCTTTTTTTGGCGCCGGCGCCACCGGCGCCTGAACAGATTTGTCGAGATCGATCCACAGTTGCAGGATCCCTTCATTGCGGATCATCGCGATCTGGCGTTTATCAGTGATCAGCATTTGGTTGCGAATGCGCTTATCTTTGACCCACCAAACCTCCAGTTTGTGGATAAACATTCCCTGCCGCAGTTCGTCAACGTTAATCAGCTTTATCACGATATCGCTCCTTAATATCAGTGGGTGGTAAGGAGATATCGGCAGCTGAGCAAAAAATCTTCAGAGTGGATTTGTGCGATCGGGGAGGATTGTGAGGGAGGTGCGCATCGATGCGCACCCTACGGGAACAATGTTTACGCCACCGCGGCAGCGCGCTGCGCTAAAAAGACATTCAACGGCGTTACGCGGCTCAATTCTTCCTGAGTTCTGGCATCGTTTTCCACTTCCCATAGATCCAGATGGCGCTGCAAATTCAGCCACAAGTCGACAGAGGTATCGAAAACAGCTGCCAGACGATACGCCATTTCGGTGGTCAGTTTTCGGTTGTTATTGACTAACGCGCTGACGGTATTGCGGTGCACATTCAGCATTTCTGCCAGGTCATTCACCTTGAGGTTAAGCGGCTCAAGAAATTCGTACTGCAGAACATCGCCAACGCTGGTCGGTTTACGCATCGCCTGTTTCATGGTTGTTTCTCTTTAACTGTTAGTACTTTGCCACAAGTGGCTGCTAGCGGTGTTTACGGTAAGTATGTGGGTCAAGATAAAGATCTCTTGCCTCGCCATTCGTCCATTGAAAAATGAGTCGATACTGCTCATTGATCCGAATTGAGTAGTAACCGAGCAGCGGAGGTTTCAATGCCTCAAAGCGATTACCCGGTGGTGATCGCAAATCATGATGCGATGTTGCCGCATGGATGATGTCGAGTTTGCGCGCCAGTGCAGACTCTATAATGACCGGAATATGCTTATGCGGCGTTGCATAAACAAAAAATAAATGCAGCCAATCATCCCTGAAACTGTGAATTGAACCCTTCATTTGCCGCCGTACCAAGGTGTAAACATGGCAGGCAATTTATTGCACTTATGCACTGTGCTAAAGTGCAATATATAACATCATAGCGAATTTCAGATCGAGATTCCAAAAAATAATCAGAAGTCATTAAACCGCTTTAACGCCGCTCTCTTTCGCCCGGTTTTGATAAGCGTCTGCGGAATTATGCTCCTCGCCAACACGCTCTATCGGCCCCATCACCAGCAGGAACAACAGTGCGGCGACCACGCAGTGCGCACCGACGAACACCAACCCGATGCTGTAGCTGCCGGTTAAGCCGACGATGATGCCGAACAGCAGCGGCGTGATGAAACCAGCCATATTGCCGATGCCGTTAAATATCGATCCCGCCAGACCAACCGCCTCTTTTGGCGCGGTATCGCTGACAATTGTCCAGGTGCCCGCGCCCGCCGCCACGCCTTTGCCAAAGAAGGCGAATGACATGATGGCGATAATACCGACGTTGCTGGGAATGACCGCCGCCAGAATCAGCGACGCCGCCATCAACATGCCGACGATATACGGCGTTTTGCGCGCCCACGACAGGCTCCAGCCGTTCGCCAGCAGTTTGTCAGAGATATAGCCACCGCTGATGCCGCCGAGGAAGCCGAAGAGTGCCGGCGCGATGGTGGCGAAGCCGGCATCCAGAATGTTCATGCCGCGCGCCTGCACCAGATAGATCGGGAACCAGGTAATAAAGAAGTAGCTCAGCGCAATGGTGCAATATTGTCCGATATAGGCGCACCACAGCATGCGGTTGCTCAGCAGCTTTTTAAACATCGCTTTGCTCAGTGGCGGGCGGGCTTTTAAGGTGTGCGCCTCATCAATATCAACCAGCGCGCCACCCTGCTCGATATAGCGCAGCTCGGCATCTGAAACCTGCGGATGGTGGCGCGGGCTGCGCATAAAGCCCATCCAGACAAATACCGCCAGCACACCAATGCCGCCCAGCACGAAGAACGGCCATTCCCAGCCAAAGCGTGATACCAGCCAGCCGGAGAGCGGCGAGAAGATAGCCACAGCAAAATATTGCGCCGAGGCGAAGAGTGAAGAGGCGCGGCCCCTTTCGGCGCTCGGGAACCACATGATTACCGCGCGCGCATTGGCGGGAAAACTCGGCGCTTCAATCAAACCCAACGCGAAACGCAGCGCAAACATCAGCGTCAGCGCCATGGTCATGCCGCTGGAGAACTCGCCGACAAAGCCCATCAGTAGCGTGGCGATCGACCACAGCGCCAGCGTCACGCCATAGACCTTTTTGGTGCCGAAGCGATCGAGAAACAGGCCGCCGGGGATCTGGCCGATCACGTAAGCCCAGCTAAACGCTGAGAGGATCAGGCCAAGCTGGATCGCCGAAAGTCCAAACTCCTCTTTGATCGCCGATCCGGAGATCGACAGGATCGAACGGTCGGCGTATGCCACCACGGAAAGAAACAGGATCAAACATAAGATCCCGACGCGTACGTGGCTGTTCTGCCTGAGATTATTGGCTTGTTGCATAGGCTGAATTCCTCAATTGAAGCGCGCGATGTCTTGCCGGAATACCGCTTTATTTCCCATATTCAGCAACTATAGAGAGCCGGTTCAGCCGCGGTCATTGTGCGAATGGAGGAATCGCGCGGGCAAAATGGCGTCGGATTTGGCATCTGCCACAAAGTGAGGTGCGGCGCCGCACAGAACCTTAAAAAACAGCGTGCTGTTGCACGGGAATGTGCGCTAACGCCAGGAAAATAGTTCGCATCGAAACTATGAGCGCGCAAAGAGATGGCGCACCCGAGATCAAAGTGTGCGCTTAGCAGCAAAATCCATCCATGCCGATTGTCAGCCTTCGGGCGGACTCGTAGTCTGAAAATGATTTCATTGAGCCATTTTCATCATCAATGGAACATTTATTCTAATAACAAGCTTACTCTGGAGTCTGCGATGAAAACCCTCAAGGCAATAGTGTTACTCGGCCTGCTCACTACTTCAGCCTCGGCACTGGCGGAAAAAATTGGCGTATCAATGGCCTACTTCGATCAGAACTTCCTGACGATTATTCGCCAGTCGATCGATAAAGAAGCCAAAGCGCGCGGACTCGACATTCAGTTTGAAGATGCACGCGGTGACGTTGGCCGCCAAACCGATCAGGTGCAGAGTTTTATCGGTTCAGGTGTGGACGCCATCATCGTCGATCCGGTTGATTCCGCCAGCACGCCGCAGCTGACCAAGCTGGCGCAGCAGGCCAAAATTCCACTGGTGTACGTTAACCGCACGCCGGGTGATAAATCGCTGCCGCCAGGCGTGGTGTTTGTCGGTTCCGACGAGCGTGAATCCGGCACCTTGCAGATGGAAGCGCTGGCAAAAATGGCCAATTACCAAGGCAACGTGGCGATCATGATCGGTAACCTGTCTGATGCCGGTGCGCTGCAACGTACCAAAGACGTTGAGCAGGTGGTGGCGAAATATCCCGGCATGAAAGTGGTGCAGAAGCAGCCCGCCAACTATGCGCGTAATGAAGGCATGGATCTGATGAACAACTGGCTGGGCAACGATGAAGCGATTGATATTGTGGCGGCCAATAACGATGAGATGGCGATTGGCGCGGCAATGGCGCTCGCCAAAGGCAACAAGAAAGTGCTGGTTGGCGGCATCGATGCCACGCCAGATGGCCTGAAAGCGCTGTCGCAGGACAAAATTCAGGTCACGGTGTTCCAGGATGCGGTCGGCCAGGGCAAAGCGTCGGTGGATGTGGCGCAGAAGCTGATTAAAGGCGAGAAAGTCGATTCACACGTGTGGATCCCATTTGAGCTGGTGACCAAAGAGAATATGCAGAAGTACGTGGATAAGAGTCAGTAACAGGTCAAATTCGCGCGATAAATCGCGCCGCTACAAAAATGTGCACAACCCGTAGCGGCGCAATTTATTGCGCAAAATTAATCAGTTTTTAGTTTAGCCATCTGCACAATATCGTGATATTCACCATCGCGCAGGCAGGCTTTGCGCTTCACGCCTTCGCGCTCGAAGCCCAATTTTTGATACAGGCCAAGCGCACGTTCGTTGTCGTGGAACACTTCCAGCTCGATGCGCATAATCCCCAGCCAGTTGTAAGCGTAATCCATGGCGTTACGAATCAGCTTTTCACCAATGCCGCGTCCGCCAAAGGCTGGATCGACGCCGATACCAAAACTGATGCTGTGGCGGGTACGCGGGCGCTGTTCCACAAATAGCGTCAGCTCGCCGACCATCGCGCCATCAATCTCCGCCACAAAGCCGATATACCCCAGCTCATCCATCTTCTCGAACTTCTTCTGCCATGTGGCCACGCTGGGACACGGCAGCTGCGTGGTCCAGCGATACACCTCAGGATGGCTGTAAAGGCGTTGGTAGGCGGCGGCATCGCCCGGTTCGCGACCGCGAATGAGTAAATCCATGTCGGTAATCCCTTTTCACTTGCACTAAGCTGTTAACTCTCACCAATTCGGGAAGAGTGACTCTATGTTGTATCGTCGTTTTGAACGTTTTATCAATATTTTCCAGGATGCGCCAACCGATTCCCCGCCCTCCAGCGTCTGGCCATTTTACTTTTACTATCTGCGTCAGGTATGGCCGAGCTTTGTCGCCCTGCTGATTGTTGGCTTAGCGCAGGCGCTGATTGAAGTGGCGCTGTTTAGCTATCTCAGCCGCATCATTGACCTCGTCAATCACTCCACGCCCGCCACGCTGTTCAGCGATAACTGGCCGACACTGCTGTGGATGGGAGTGGTGGCACTGATTCTGCGGCCGCTGGTGATTGCCGCGCACGACATGCTGGTGCACCAAAGCATTAACCCGAGCATGACCAGCATGATCCGCTGGCAGCATCACAACTACGTGCTGCGCCAAAGCCTGAACTTCTTCCAGAACGATTTTGCCGGGCGCATCGCCCAGCGCATCATGCAAACCGGTAACTCGCTGCGGGATTCCGCGGTACAGCTGGTGGATGCGATCTGGCACGTGGTGATTTATGCGGTGACCTCGCTGGTGCTGTTCGCCGAAGCCGACTGGCGCCTGATGATTCCGCTGGTGATCTGGATAGTCGCCTACAGCGTGTCGCTGAGCTTTTTCGTGCCGCGCGTCAAGCAGCGTTCGGTGGTGTCATCGGAAGCACGCTCCAAATTGATGGGCACCATCGTCGATGGCTACACCAATATCGCCACCATCAAACTGTTCTCGCATAACGATCTGGAGAAGCGTTACGCGCGCGAGGCGATTCAGGAGCAAACCGACAAAACTCAGCATGCCAGCCGCATGGTGACCACCATGGATATCACGCTCTCAACGCTGAATGGCCTGCTGATTGTCAGCACCTCGGCGCTGGCGTTGTGGCTGTGGAGCCAGTCGCTAATCAGCGTTGGTGCGATTGCGCTGGCGACCGGTTTGGTGATCCGTCTGGTGAACATGTCCGGCTGGATCATGTGGGTAGTCAACGGCATCTTCGAAAATATCGGCATGGTGCAGGATGGCCTGAATACCATTGCCCAGCCGCTGAGCGTGCAGGATGAACCGCACGCCAAAAAGATGCAGGTGACGCGCGGCCAGATCCGCTTTGAGGATGTACGTTTCGATTACGGTGGCAGCCGCCAGGTGATTAACCGCCTCAATCTCAACATCAAGCCGGGCGAGAAGATCGGTTTGATTGGGCCATCCGGCGCCGGCAAATCCACCATGGTGAATCTGCTGCTGCGGCTGTATGACATCAACAGCGGACGCATTGTGATTGACGATCAGAACATCGCCGAAGTGACGCAAGAGAGCCTGCGCGGGCAAATCGGCATGATCACCCAGGATACCTCGCTGCTGCACCGCTCGATTCGCGACAACCTGCTGTATGGTCGTCCGGATGCGACGGAAGCGGAGCTGCAGGCGGCGATTATCCGCGCACGCGCCGACGAGTTCATTCCGCTGCTCTCCGATCCGCAAGGCCGTACCGGGCTGGATGCGCACGTTGGCGAGCGCGGCGTGAAACTGTCGGGCGGCCAGCGTCAGCGTATCGCTATCGCCCGCGTATTGCTGAAAGATGCGCCGATTCTGATCATGGATGAAGCCACCTCCGCGCTCGACTCCGAGGTAGAAGCGGCGATTCAGGAGAGTCTGGAAACGCTGATGCAGGGCAAAACGGTGATTGCCATCGCGCACCGTCTCTCTACCATCGCCAAAATGGATCGCCTGGTGGTGCTGGAGAAAGGTGAGATTGTCGAGATGGGCAATCACCGCGAACTGCTGGCACAAGGCGGCTTGTACGCGCGCCTGTGGCAGCATCAAACCGGTGGTTTTGTCGGCGCGGATTAATCGCCGCGTCGATACGGCAGGGCGTCGCGCGCCTCAAGCGCCCAGGCGTGCACGCCCTGCCGTTCCTGTAGCAGAAAATCAGCCACCGCATCCCGCAAACCCGGATGACACAGATAGTGCCAGGAATGGGTGATCTGCGGTTCAAAGCCGCGTACCAGCTTGTGCTCGCCCTGCGCACCGGCATCAAAACGCTGCAAACCTTCCGCAATGGCGAAATCCATGCCCTGATAAAAACAGGTTTCAAAATGCAGCCTATCAAACTCCGCCAGGCAGCCCCAGTAGCGACCATACAGCGTATTGCCATCCACTAAACAGAAGGCCATCGCCGCCGGTTGGCCTTGCAGCGTCGAAATCACCACGCGAATCGAACGCGGCATCCGTTCTGCCAGCAAGCTAAAAAACTGACGCGTCAGATAGGGTCGCTGACCGCGCACCGCATAAGTGTTGGCGTAACAGGTGTAGATGAAATCCCACTGATCTTCGCGCAGCTCATCGCCGCGATACCAGGTGAAGTCGAAACCGCTGCTCATCACCTGCTCACGCTCTTTGCGCAGCTGTTTGCGTTTGCGCGACATCAGCGTGTCGAGGAAATCCTGAAAATCACGATAGCCTTTGTTGTGCCAGTGATACTGCAAGCCAAGGCGCTCCAGCCAGTCCGGCTGTTGCTGCATCAACGCGTTGGCGAACGGCGTGGTGAAGTTGATATGTGCACCGCTGAGGCCATGTTCAAACAGGTGATCCGGCAGCGCGCCGAGCAGTTGCAGCACCGCGTTTTCATCGCCCAGCAGACGTCCGCCGGTCACCGGGCTGAACGGAATCGCGCCCAGCCATTTCGGATAATAAGCAATGCCAGCGCGTTGACAGGCTTCCGCCCACGCATGGTCAAACACATATTCACCGCGCGAATGGCGTTTGCGATAGCCCGGCAGCGCCGCGCGCAGCGTGCCGTTCTCGCGCCACAGCAGATGCTCGGGCTGCCAGCCGTTTTCCGGCCGCACGCTGCCGCTCTGCTCTAATGTCAGAAGAAAGGCGTGGCGTAAAAAAGGTTGATCGTCAGGTAACAGCGCATCCCATTCGACAGCGGAGATCTCCGCCAGCGACGACAGATGAAGCAAAGACATTCACGGCTCCCGGCCAGATGAAAGCGAAAGTCTAGTTCAACAGGTTTTCCCGCGCGGGAAAAGGTGCAGCGCACTGAATGCGTAGTCGCGGGGCTATCTGGCAAAAGTACGTGCTTCACACCGTTCAACTGATTCCAAAATGGAAATAATAAAAGCCATTTTGCCCGGATTATCATGCATTCAGCAGGACTGTATGCTCTCTTCATCAATGTAGAGGAGCAAGATTATGCTGGTAAACGGTAAGTGGAGTGCAGAGTGGCATCCGGTGCAAGCCACCGACAAACAGGGCGGATTTGTGCGTCAGACTTCCAGTTTTCGTCACTGGATTACCGCAGATGGCTCCAGCGAATTTGCGGCCGAGCCGGATCGTTATCATCTTTATGTGGCGCTGATTTGTCCGTGGGCTTCACGTACGCTGCTAGCGCGCAGCCTGAAGGGGCTGAATGACGTGATTAGCGTGTCGGTGGTTGAACCGCAGCTCGGCGCACAAGGCTGGCACTTCGGCGATTACCCCGGCGCGGATCGCGACTGGCTTAACAACGCTGAATATCTTCACGAGCTTTACACCCGCGCCGATGCCGATTTTACCGGGCGCGCCACCGTGCCGGTGCTGTGGGATAAGAAAACGCAAACCATCGTTAATAACGAATCAGCGGATATCCTGCGCATGTTGAACAGCGGCTTTGGCGCGCTGGCGGACGATCGCATCGATCTTTATCCCGAGGATCTGCGTGCAGAGATCGACGCGCTGAATGAATCGATCTATCCGCGCCTGAATAACGGCGTTTATCGCACCGGCTTCGCCACCACGCAAGTGAGCTATCAGCAGGCGTTTAACGACGTGTTCAGCCAGCTGGATGAGCTGGAGCTGCGTTTGCAGGATGGCCGCACTTTCCTGCTTGGCGAGCGCTTAACCGAAGCGGATATTCGCCTGTTCGTCACGCTGGTGCGCTTTGACGCCGCCTATCACGGCCTGTTTAAATGCAACCTGCGCCGCCTGCGCGACTATCCGCTGCTCGATCGTTATCTGAAGAGTATGCTGTCGGTCTCTGGTGTGCGTCAGACGGTGAATATCGACCATATCAAGCAGGGCTATTATTCGATTAAAGCGCTGAATCCCAACGGCATTGTGCCGGCTGGCCCGGATCTGGCGGCCTACGGTTTATAAGGAGCAGTGCGATGGCAAAAGCGTTAGTGATTTTTTTACACGGTGTCGGCAGTAACGGCGACGATCTGGCGGTACTCGGTGAGCATTGGGCGCGTCTGCTGCCGGATGTGGCATTTGCCTCGCCAAATGCGCCCTTTCCGTTTGAACATGCGATGGGTTATCAGTGGTTTAGCCTGACCGGCATCACGCCGGAAAACCGTCCGGCGCGGGTGCGCGAAGCACGCGCCGCCTTTGATGACACGCTGCAGCAGCTGATGGCGCAACACGACATGGCAGACGCGTGGGACAAACTCATTTTAGTCGGCTTTTCGCAAGGTTCGATCATGGCATTGGATGCGCTGGCCTCTGGCCGTTATCCGCTGGCGGGCGTGGTGGCATTTTCCGGTCGTCTGGCGTTTGAAGGCGCTTTAACGCCGCAGCCGTATACGCCCGCACTGCTGATTCACGGCAAAGCCGATGATGTGATTCCGTTTAGCGAAAGCGAATCGGCGTTGCAGCGTTTGCAACAGGCGGGCGTGACGGTGGAAGCGCGTTATGAAGCCGCGACCGGCCACACCATTTCATCGCAGGGCGCGATGGATGCAGCCGGTTTTATCGCCCAATGTTTGCAGGATTAAGGCCAGTAACGGTTTAATGCCTGCCACGCCTTGTGCGCAGCCACATCTGCTGGCTGCGCTTTCAGCTCATCATTGAATACTTCAATGCCGACCGGACCGCTATAGCCGGCACTTTTCAGCTTATCGACAAAGCGTTCCACTTCGATGATGCCATCGCCCGGCAACAGGCGCTGATGACGCGCATACTCGCTGAGCGGCTGCTTCTCCTGCGGCGGCATCTCTGCCATGTCGCACAGCTGCACTTCATAGATGCGATCGGCGGGAATGCCATCCAGCTGTGACGCATCGCCGCCCAACGCGCAGATGTGGAACAGATCGACCACCAGCCCAATATTCGGCTGATCCAGCCGCTGCAGCCGTTCCCACGCCAGCGGCAGCGTGTTATCTACGCTGCACCATGCCATCGGCTCATACATGATGCGCATATTGAAGCGCGCCGCTTCCGACGCCAGCCAACGCAAATCTTCATCAATTCGCGCCGCCACGCAATCTTCGCGCGTGCTGGCGGGTGCCTGAATGGTGTCGCAGCCGATAGTTTGGGCAATCCGGATAAACTGGCGCAGCTCTTCGCGTTTTTGCTGACGTTCGCGATCCGGCGCGCCGGTGAAATCACGCAGCACCTGCACATTGGTGAAACCCAGCTGCAACTGCTTTGCGAGCTGCGGCGTACTGGCCTGCACATCTTCGCGCCAGATCTCAACCTGGTCGAAACCGGCGGCGCGTGCGGCGCGCAGCTTCTCCTCAGGTTCACCGTTTAACAACACCAGGTTAAGGAATTTGGGGTTACGGCTCATTCATTCGCTCCTTAATCGTCCGGATAATCGGTGACAAATTCTGTCCGTCACGCGGACAGAACGGCGTTCAGTATCTACCTCTTAGTGGTTATTTCAAGCGTGGCGGTTATCCCAGCAGATTTACCACGGCAAAACCGGCGAAGGTCATCAGCAGAGAACCGATAACATGCACCATGACACTCGACATCGCCCAAAGGTATTTTCCTGATTGTAGCAGTCCGACAATTTCCGCCGAAAAGGTTGAAAACGTGGTTAAACCGCCACACAAACCGGTGACAATCAGTAATTTCCAGAAAGGGTCGATGTGGGGATTACGGACAAAAAACGCCAGCGCGGCGCCAATGATAAAACCGCCCACCAGGTTCACCATCAGGGTGCCGGGCGGCAGATTGGGGAACAGCGCATTGAAACGCAATGAGATCAACCAGCGCAGCGAACAGCCCACCGCACCGCCAACGACAACCGCGAGTAACGACTTCAACATAGTGTGTAGCTCCTGAAAAGAATTACGCGCAGGGCCGCGGCAGGACAGAATAACACCTGACACACCGCCGTCTCCCGCGCAGGGATACGAGTGTTGTCAGGCGTCATCAGCCGTCTGTGACCAGAACGGCGGTTGGGGAAGGTGGCACGCCATCACCTTAGGCGGGAGATAATACGCTGGCTGGGATGGGGTGACAATATGATGCCAGTTAATGCACAAGCAAGCGTTTGAAAAGCAACTGCTGAATACTTTGGCGTTGTGATAACAGCACGTGGGCAAAAACGGTTTGTTTTTCAACTGAGAATAAAATTCGATAGCTTTCACTGCTATTGAATTCTCTATAACGCGTGACGCCAAGATCGGCTAATTCTGAACACACCGCACAACTTAAAGGAAATTGGCTCACTCGTGCTTCGAACTCATCAAGAACGCGCGCGATAATTGCGTTGTAATCATTCCCCAGGCGACGATGGAAGGCGACGATCTCTTGCAGACTCAATCGGACCGTGGATAGGTAGATGATAGTGAATGACTCTTCCTTGTGCTGCATACTTTGTCCTTAGAGATCCTCTAACAACTGTTGTCGTGTCATTCCTTTGCCAGCTGCTTTGTCCTCTTCCGACAATGCAAGCAGCTTGAGTAACGCCAAGGTTTCATCTCGCTGCTGGCGCGCTTCCCATGACTCAATAACGTAAGCAGGGTTGCCGTTTTGTGTCACAAGAATTGGCTCCGAGAGATCGAGAGCAGCGGCGTTTTTTTTGATGTAGCTTATAGTTTCGATTTTCATAGACTCCTCCGAATCAGTCCAAATTTAGACTTTTTATGGATGTTACGCAATGAGTCTTTGGTTTGTTGCCGTGCACCGACTTGATGTTAAGTTGCATGCCCTATGAAAACCAAACGACTTAATCGCAGGGTCGCCATTTATGGCGACCGAACATGCTGGAGGAAGAGATTAACGCTCGAAGTGAATCACGCCCTTAATCAGTTCGCGATTATTGATAACTTCAGATTCAAAGGTCTCCGCCAGCGTAGAGAAATCATAGTGACGATTCAGCATCATGTCGGCACGAAGCTGACCGTTCGCCATCAGTTCGCCGACTTTAGCGAAATCTTCCAGCGTGGCGTTGCGGCTGCCCATCAAGGTGGTTTCCTTTTTATGGAACTCGATGTCGGGAATCACCAAATCCCCTTTATGCAGGCCAACAAACACGATGGTGCCGCCGTGACGAATCAGTTTTACCGCACCGTTCATTGCCGCCGGGCTGCCGGTAGCATCGATCACTTTGGCGGCTAAGCGTCCGCCAAACTCCGTTTTCAGCTGCGTTTCAAAATCCTCTTCTAACGGATTCACTGTCGCCAAACCCAGCTTCTGCGTCACGTGTGCACGCCGCTGCTCGCTGGTATCCGCCACCACCACATTAGCGCCAGCCGCTGCGGCGATTGCCGCCACGCCGAGCCCAATCGGCCCTGCGCCGACCACCAGCACCTGCTCATCCGCCGCCACCGCTGCACGGCGTACCGCATGGGCGCTGATGGCAAAGGGTTCAATCAGCGCCGCGGCTTCCGGATCAACCTCATCCACCGCCAGCAAATTGCTGGCAGGCACGCTAAGGAATTCGCAAAATCCGCCATCCTGATGCACGCCAATCACCGAGATTTTTTCACAGCAGTTGGTTTTGCCGCTCAGACAGGCATCGCACTGCTGGCAGGCCACATAGGGAATCAGCGCCACGCGCTGGCCCAGCCGGAAACCGCTGACCGCGCTGCCGAGTTCCACCACTTCGCCGCACAGCTCATGCCCCAGCACGCGTGGATAGCTGAAGAACGGCTGATTGCCGGCCCAGGCATGAATATCGGTGCCGCAAATCCCGGCGGCGATCGGTTTAATCAGAACATCATGGGCGGCGGGCGTCGGTTTCGCGCGCTGCTGCCACACCATCTGGCGCGGCTCGGCGACTACCAGCGTTTTCATTGTTGTCATTGGCTTCTCCTGTGCTGTTGTCGCAGTTATGGCGAAAATCGCCGACGACGACTTTTTGCGTTAGGGGAAGTGTGAAGCCAGGCGCTTTTTTTGGGCTTTGTATGGTTTTTAATAGATAAAAAACCGGAGACACGCATGAGCCGCAGCCAGAACCTTCGCCAAAACGTCATTAACCAAATGCTGGAGGGCATCGCCAAACGGCACATCCGTTCGCCGCTGCCACCGCAGGCGGCGCTGGCCGAAATGTTCAACATCAGCCGCACCACGGTGCGCCACACGCTGCAGCATCTGCATGAGCGCGGCGTGCTGGAGAAGGTGGATGAAACCTACGTGATTGTGCGCGATCCCAGCGATGAAGACGGTTTTAACGCCCTGACGCCGCCGATCGATCAGCAGGCGCTACAGTTCGAACAGACCTTTTTCAATCTGATTAATCAGCGCCAACTGATGCCGGGCGACACCTTTAGCGAGCTGCAGCTGGCGCAGCAGGTGAAAGTCAGTCCGATTGTGGTGCGCGAATTTCTGCTGCGTTTTATGCGCTATGACCTGCTGGAGCCGGTCAAACGCGGCCAGTGGCGCATGAAAAAGTTTGATCAGACTTATGCCGAAAACCTGTTTGAACTGCGCGAAATGCTGGAAACCCACGCGCTGACCCGCTTCCTCAATCTCCCTTCGCAGGATGAGCGCTGGATGCAGGCGCGTGACCTGCTCGATCGCCACCGTTCGATGCGCGACACCATCGCCAGCAATTACCGCCACTTCGCCGCGCTGGATAAAGAGATGCACACGCTGATTCTCTCGGCCGCCAACAATCCGTTTTTTAATCAATCGCTGGAGATCATTTCAGTGATTTTTCACTCGCATTATCAGTGGGATGAAACCGATCTTAAGCAGCGCAATATTGTGGCACTTGAGGAGCATATGGCGATTCTCACCGCGCTGATTAGCCGCCAGGATGTGGAAGCGCTGTGTGCCCTGCACAACCATCTCGGCACCGCCAAAACCTCGATGATCCGATCGATCCGCCAGTACAATTAAAAACCGATTAAAAACCACAAAGCATTAGCTCCCGCACGAATCTGAAACAACTCCGCAACATCCCGATCTGAATGCTTCTAGTCTCGAAGTCAATCCGTTGGGGCAGCACCGTTTCGCTGCCACAGGATCCCATACAAACGCATAACGATAAGTACCCAGATCCGGGAGGTCGCAATGGAAAATACTTCGGCTCGTGGCCGCGAAAACGCGCCACAACCCGCTGCAGACGGGCAAGATTTTATCCCGGCACGTAGTGACGTGGTGCGCTCGCCGCGCCTCAAAAAGATTCAAATTACCGCCATGTTGCTGCTGCTGTTTGCCGCCATGATTAACTATCTTGACCGCAGTTCACTCTCCGTCGCCAACATGACGATTCGCGGCGAGCTGGGTTTATCCGCGACCGAAATTGGTTTACTGCTCTCGGCGTTCTCACTGGCTTACGGCTTAGCGCAGCTCCCCTGCGGCGCGCTGCTGGATCGCAAAGGGCCGCGCATCATGCTGGCGATTGGCATGTTCTTCTGGTCGCTGTTCCAGGCGGCTGCCGGTTTAGTGCATAACTTCACCCAGTTTATTTTGGTGCGTATCGGGTTGGGTATCGGTGAAGCGCCGATGAATCCGTGCGGCGTGAAGGTGATTAACGATTGGTTCAACATCAAAGATCGCGGCATGCCGATGGGCATGTTTAATGCTGCCTCGATGATTGGTTTATCCATCGCGCCACCGATTCTGGCGGCAATGATGATGGTAATGGGCTGGCGCGGCATGTTTATCACCATCGGCGTGCTGGGCATGTTCCTCGCTGTTGGCTGGTATCTGATGTATCGCGACCGCGATAACAACACACTGAGCGGTGAAGAGATTCACTATCTGCAGGCGGGTAGCGTGGCATCACGCAAGGAGCCGCTGAGTTTTGCCGAGTGGCGCGGGCTGTTCAAGCAGCGCACCATGTGGGGCATGATGATTGGCTTCAGCGGCATCAACTACACCGCATGGCTGTATATCGCCTGGCTGCCGGGCTACCTGCAATCGACTTACAACCTGGATCTGAAAAGCACCGGTTTACTGGCGGCGATTCCGTTCCTGTTCGGCGCGGCGGGCATGCTGCTGAACGGTTATGTGGTCGATGCGCTGGTACGTCGTGGTCATGATGCGGTGAAGGTGCGTAAAATTTCCATCGTCAGCGGCATGTTGCTGTCCGCCGCGTTTACCGCGTTTGTGACTCGCGCCACCGACACCACCAGCGCGGTGACGCTAATTGGTATGGCGCTGTTCTGCATCCACTTTGCCGGGACGTCCTGCTGGGGTTTGATTCACGCCAACGTTACGGCGCGCATGACGGCGTCAGTCGGCAGCATCCAGAACTTCGCCAGCTTTGTCTTCGCCTCGTTCGCGCCGGTGATTACTGGCTGGGTGCTGGATACCACCAAGTCATTTAGCCTGGCATTGATGATTTGCGCCGCCGTCACGGTGGTGGGTGCGCTGGCCTATTTGCTGCTGGTGCGTAAACCGATTACGGATGGGATTTGATTCAGCAAAGCGCCGCACATGCCGTAGCGGCGCGATTTATCGCGCATGTCGATGACCGCAAAGTGCCCATTCGGGCAATGCGCAATAAATTGCGCCGCTACAGATTCAGCGCGTGAAAAACTGCGATTCACACTGGCGCGCGATCTCCCACAGCTTGTTACGAATCACCTGTTTCAGCTGCAGCGTCGATTGCGACTGCGGCTGATCGCGGCGACTGATTAACATCACCTCAAACGGCAGCGGCTGCGCCACCGGCAGCAGCTTGAGCTGGTTGGCATAACGGCAGGCGGTAAACAGATCGACAATCCCCACGCCGCCGCCCGCCAGCACCATATCGGCAATCACCGAATAGGTTTTGATCGACAGCGATACCGCAGGATTCAGCCCCTTATCACGCAGCGCGCGGTGCAGCACCCGGCCGAGCGGATCCTGATTCTGCATCATCAGCAGATTATTGGCGCACAGCCACTCCAGCGTTACCGGCTCATGATGCGTGTGATCGCGCGGCAGCAACGCTACCATCGAAGACTGAAACAGCGGCTCTGCCAGTAAATCGGCTTCAACCTGCTGGCCGAACACTAGCGCGAAATCGAGCTGATTCTCCATGATCATGCGGCATAAGGTGCTGAAGTGCTCGGTAACCAACTCGACGCTGACCGACGCCGCCTGCTGCCGCCAGTTCACCAGCGCCGGCGCCAGTACCATCTGACCAAACGCGTGCGCAGCCCCGACGCGCACCGTTTGTCCTTCGCCGCGCCGCAGCTGTTCGGTTAGTTGGGTAATTGCCTGTAAACGTTGGTAGATATCTTCCACTTCCGGCAGTAAGCGCCGCCCTTCTGCGGTGACGATCATGCCCTGCGCGCGCCGTTCAAACAGCGCAAAACCGAGCTGCTGCTCGGCGTGATTCAGCACCCGGCTGACATTCGGCTGCGACACATTAAGCAGGCGAGCCGCCGCACTGATGCTGCCGGTCTGCACTATTGCCTGAAACACTTCAATATGCCGCAGCCGCATGATTATTCGCCCCAGGTGGCTTCAAGTACGCGCAGCCAGTTGCCGTGGCAAATCTTCTCCAGCAGCGCGCGCGAATAGCCGCGCGCCGCCAGCGCCTGCACCAGCAGCGGGAATCCGGCTACGTCTTTCAGGTCGCCCGGCATGGTTGCGCCATCAAGGTCCGAACCAAATCCGACGCCATCTTCCCCCACTTTTTCCAGCAGATACTCAACATGACGCACGATGGCATCAACGCCGGTTGGCGCATGGCGATCGCCATCTTCACGCAGGAATGGCACTGCAAAGTTAACCCCGACAAAGCCGTTGGTTTCGGCAATCGCTGCCAGCTGACGATCGGTGAGATTACGCGACTGCGCGCTTAGCACATGCGCGTTGGAGTGGCTCGCCACCAGCGGTGCATCGCTGATCTCTGCGGTGTGCCAGAAGCCTTTCTCATCCATATGCGACAGATCGACCATGATGCGGCGGCGATTACAGTCGCGCACCAGCTGCTTGCCCGCTGCCGTCAGACCGTTGCCGACATCCGGCGACGAGGGATAGAGGAACGGCACGCCGTCGCCGAACTGATTCGGACGACTCCACAGCGGCCCCAGCGTACGTAACCCGCTGGCGTACAAGATATCCAGCAGCTCACCGTTGCTATCCAGCGCTTCCGCGCCTTCCACGTGCATCACCACCGCTAACACCTTGTTTTCCATGCAGTGGCGGATATCGCGCACGCTGCGGCAAATCTTCACCTGCCCGTTCGATGCCTGCTCAATACGCAGCAGCAGCGCCAGCATGGAAAAAGTGGCGTCACGCGCTGAATTGATAATTTCCTGAGGAAAATCTGCGAGGTCTGGCGCACTTCTTGCAATCAGAGGATGGGACGGCACCCAGGTGGCGAAAATGCCACCTAACATATTTCCCTGACGGATACGCGGGAAGTCCATTTGGCCGCTTTTGCTGCCAGTGAAAAAGACATTAACCGCGTCCGGCTGATGGTGCTGCCACAGCTTATTCAGCACATCGTTATGGCCGTCAAAGACCGGAATATCGAGGGTAATCGAGTCAGACATGTTGGTCAGTTCCCTGTTCGTGGCAAAGCGCGGTACTGCCTGCTGGCGGAGCAAATTGCACCAAAAAAGGGCGAGCATCGACGCGTGAAACAAAAGGCTTAGAGCCGGTATTAATCCTCCCGCACAGGAGGAAAGTCAAGACAAAAAACAATCAAATAACAATTTTTTATTTTAATTATCAATTAGTTGGGAGTTTACATGGTTACCAGAAGACGTTTTCTTGCAGGATGCACTGCTGTACCTGTTGTTTCCTACCTCAGCCTGAATTCCACCTTTGCCGCCACGCCACCCAGCATGCTGGTCATCGCGATGCAGCTCGATAACATCACCAGCCTCGATCCGCATGAAAGCTTCGAAGCCACCGGCGGCCAGATCTGCGGCAACCTGTATCAACGTTTAGTCACGCCCGATCCGCAACAAGCCGACAAAGTGATTGGTCAGTTGGCGCAAAGCTGGGACGTCAGCAGCGATAACGGCACTTATACCTTCCATCTCGATCCGGCAGCGACGTTCGCCGATGGTTCGCCGCTCACCGCGGAAGATGTGGCGTTCTCGATTGAACGTATCGTCAAGCTGGATAAGAGCCCGGCGTTCATTATCAACCAGTTCGGCTTTACCAAAGACAACGTGACGCAGCTGATCACCGCCAAAGATGCACACACCGTGGAGATGAAACTCGGTGCGCCAGCGGCAGAAACCTTCCTGCTGTATTGCCTGTCCGCCACCGTCGGCAGCATCGTGTCGAAGAAAGCCTGCCTGGCGAATCAGCAGAACAACGATTTTGGCAACGGCTGGCTGAAGCAGCACAGCGCCGGATCCGGGGCTTTCACCCTGCGCACCTGGAATGCCAGCGAAACGGTGATTCTGGAACTCAGCCCGCAATATGCCGCGCAGAGCAAAATCAAACGCGTGATCCTCAAACATATCGCTGACCCGGCGGCGCAGGCGCTGATGCTGAAAAAAGGCGATGTCGATGCGGCGTATGACCTCACCACCGAACAGTTGCTGCAGGTGAAAAACGACAGCAGCGTGGCGCTGGTGAATCAATCGCTGTCGGCCATCATGCTGATGTCGTGCAACACCAATAATCAGTACCTGAAAAAGCCGCAGGTGTGGCAGGCGCTGAAGTGGGCACTGGATTACGACAGCATTCAGAAAAACATTCTGTCGATGAGTTTTGTCACCCATCAGAGTTTCCTGCCGAGCGGTTTCCCGGCGGCGCTGGACGATACGCCATTCCATAAAGATCTGGCAAAAGCCAAAGCGCTGCTGGCCGAAGCCGGTTATCCGGACGGCTTCGAAATCACCCTCGATCACTACTCGATGCAGCCGTATCCGGACATTGCGCAGGCAATTCAAACCCAGCTGGGCGCGATTGGCATCAAAGTGTCATTGATTGCCGCCGAAAACCGTCAGGTGCTGACCAAAATGCGTGCACGTCAGCATCAGCTGGCGTTGACCGTGTGGGGCGCCGATTACTTTGATCCCAACTCCAACACCGAAGCCTTCTGCGTCAACACCGATAACAGCGATAACGCGCGTGCGCGTACCCTGGCATGGCGCTGCAGCTGGTCAGATGAAGCGTTCAACAAACTGACCGAGCAGGCGCTGCACGAGCCCGATCCGGCTAAACGTATTGCCCTCTACCAGCAAATTCAGCAACTGGGGCGTGAAAAAAGTCCGTTCATTTTCATGATGCAGAAGACCAAAAATGTGGCCACCAGCAAAGCGCTGGCTGATGTACACATGACCGTGCTGGAGCAGTGGCCGTATGCGCAGGTGAAAAAAGCCTGATGCCGTTACTGAAGAGAATCGTCAGCACCCTGGGAAGCCTGGTGCTGACGCTGTTTGGCCTGTCGGTTTTGACCTTTTTCATCGGCCGCGTCATGCCCACCGATCCGGTGCTGGCGGCGGTCGGCGATAACGCACCGCAATCGGTCGTGGAGCGCGTACGGGTGGAAATGGGGCTGGATCAGCCCCTTTACGTGCAGTTTGGTCACTACCTCAATCAACTGCTGCATGGCGATCTCGGTAAATCGATCCTCACCTCCAATCCGGTGAGCACCGATATCGCGCGCTTCTTCCCTGCCACCATGGAGCTGGCAACGGCCGCCATCATCATCGCGGCGTTGATTGGCATTCCGCTCGGCGTGTGGGCGGCGGTACGCCAGAGTTCGTGGGTCGACCAAACCATTCGCGTGATCTGTCTTGCCGGCCATTCGCTGCCGGTGTTCGTGCTGGCGCTGCTGAGCCTGCTGGTGTTCTACGCGGTGCTCGGCATTGCGCCCGGCCCCGGACGGCAGGACATCATCTGGCAGGATATGGTGCCGCAGGTTACCGGTTTCCTCACCATCGACTCGCTGCTGGCGGGTGAAGTTGACGCCTTCTGGGATGCGCTGGCGCACATGGCGCAGCCGGTGCTGATCCTGGCCTATTTCAGCATGGCCTACATCACGCGTATGACGCGCACCTTTATGCTCAACGCGTTGAGCGGCGAGTTCGTGATCACCGCGCGCGCCAAAGGGTTGTCGTCACGCCGGGTCATCTGGCGCCATGCGTTTCCCACCGTGGCGGTGCAGCTGGTGACGGTGCTGGCGCTGACCTACGCCGGCTTGCTCGAGGGCGCGGTGGTGACGGAAAACGTCTTCGCCTGGCCTGGCCTCGGCCAATATCTCACCACCTCGCTGATGAACGCCGACATGAATCCGGTGGTTGGCGCGACGTTGCTGGTCGGCACCGTGTATGTGCTGCTCAACCAGCTGGCTGACCTTCTCTATCGACTTTGGGACCCGCGCGTAAAATGATCTTCTTCTCTCGTGACTGGCTGCTCGACGACACGCCAGCCAACCGTCGCCAGGCGGTGTGGGGCCGGCGTTATCGCCTGTGGCTAAGCCTGCGCAGCAATCCCCTGGCGATGGCCGGCCTGCTGGTGATTAGCGTGATGCTGTTTCTGGCGCTGTTTGCACCGTGGCTGACGTCGTTCGATCCCGGCGCGCAGCATCTGGAAAACCGCCTCGCTGCGCCTTCTGCCGCGCACTGGCTCGGCACCGATGAGCTGGGGCGCGATGTCTGGACGCGTATTATCTACGGCGGCCGCACTACTCTCGGCATGGTAATCGCTGTGGTGCTGCTCACCGCGCCGCTCGGCCTGCTGATCGGCTGCATCGCCGGTTACGCCGGCGGCTTCATCGATAAAGCACTGATGCGCATTACCGATATTTTCCTCGCCTTCCCGCGTTTGATTTTGGCGCTGGCCTTTGTTGCCGCACTGAAACCGGGCGTGGAGAGTGCGATTTTAGCGATTGCCCTCACCTCGTGGCCGCCGTATGCGCGCCTGGCGCGCGCCGAAACCCTGCAGTTCCGCCACAGCGACTTTATCGCTGCCAGCCGTCTGACTGGCGCCTCGCCGCTGCGCATCATTCTGCGCCATATCATGCCGCTGTGCGTGCCGAGCCTGATTGTACGCATCACGCTGGATATGAGTTCCATCATCATTACTGCCGCCAGCCTGGGCTTTCTCGGCATGGGCGCGCAGCCGCCCTCACCGGAATGGGGCACGATGATCGCCACTGCGCGTCGCTTCCTGTTCAGCGAATGGTGGGTGCCCTTAATGCCCTGCATCGCGATTTTCCTGACGTCGCTGGCATTCAACTTTCTCGGCGACGGTCTGCGCGACGTGCTGGATCCTAAGGAGCGCTAAATGTTGGTGGAAATTGAAAATCTGCGCATCGCCTTCCGTTCACGCACCGAGACCTTTGAAGCGGTGCGCGGCGTGAGTTTTAGCGTGGGCCGCGAGAAGTTCGCCATCGTTGGCGAAAGTGGCTCTGGCAAATCGTTGACCGCGCGCAGCCTGATGCAGTTGCTGCCGGGCAATGCCGAGGTCAGCGCCGACGTACTGCGCTTTGATGGCATCGATCTGCGCGGTGCCAGCGAAAAAGTGCTGCGTAAAATTCGCGGCAAGCGCGTCGGTTTTATCCTGCAGGACCCGAAATATTCGCTCAATCCGGTGATGACCATTGGCCAGCAGATTGCCGAAGCCTGGCGCGAGCACAAAGGCGGCAGCCATAAAGCAGCGATGCAGGCAGCGATTGCGCTGCTGGAACAGGTGAAGATTCGCGATCCGGCCGCCGTGGCGAAACGCTATCCGCATGAAGTGTCTGGCGGCATGGGGCAGCGCGTGATGATTGCCATGATGCTGGCGCCCGATCCGGAACTGCTGATCGCCGATGAACCCACCAGCGCGCTGGATGCCACGGTGCAAGCCGAGATCCTCAAGTTGATTGACGAGCTGGTGTCAGCGCGCGGCATGGGGCTGATCCTGATTAGCCACGATCTGCCGCTGGTGTCGCACTTCTGCGATCGCGTGGCGGTGATGTACGCCGGTCGCATCGTCGAGCTGTTGGATGCCGGGCAACTGCAGCAGGCGCAACATCCGTATACGCGCGGTTTGCTGGCCTGCTTGCCCTCGCTGCGCCATCCGCGTGAGCGTTTACCCGTATTGCAGCGCGATGCCGCATGGCGGGACTAGAACATTTAAAGCCGCACATATCCGTAGCGGCGCGATTTATCGCGCATTTTGATGGCGACACCGTGCCCCATCCCGACATTGCGCAATAAATTGCGCCGCTACGAAATGGTGTATGTAAAACGAATACAGGCATCCCATGATTCAAATCGATAACCTGCGCATCAACTTCGGTGCGCACACGGCGGTGAAAGACGTCAGCTTTGCAGTTGGCAATGGCGAAAGCTTTGGCCTGGTCGGTGAAAGCGGCTCGGGCAAATCCACTATTCTGCGCGCCCTCGCCGGGCTGAATGCTGACTGGCAAGGCAGCATGCTGTTTGGCGGCATGCAGCTCAGCGCCAAACGCAGCCGCGCCTTCTATCGCCAGGTGCAGATGGTGTTTCAGGACCCGTTTGGTTCGCTGCATCCGCGTCAAACCATCGATCGTATCCTGCACGAACCGCTGCTGGTGCATCAGCTCGATCGCGCCGAACAGCGCATCAGCCAGGCATTAAGCGAAGTCGGTTTACCGGCGGCAGTACGTTTTCGCTATCCGCATCAGCTGTCGGGTGGCCAGCGTCAGCGCGTAGCGATTGCCCGCGCACTGATCGCCGAACCGGAAGTGCTGCTGCTGGATGAGCCGACTTCAGCGCTGGATGTGTCGGTGCAGGCCGAAATCCTCAATTTACTCAGCGATCTACGCAGCGAGCGCAAACTCACCTACATTATGGTGACGCATAACCTCGCGGTGGTAACGCACCTGTGTCAGCGCATTGGCGTGATGCAGAATGGTGAGATGGTGGAGCAGCTGAGCGCCGACGATTTGCGTGCGCGGCGCATCCAGCATCCGCATACCGCCCAACTTTTCGATCTCAGCATGACGCTGGAGGAACCGGCATGACCGCTAACTGGCAACACGCCGCGCAGGTCGCACAACAGATCACTGAAAGCTGGCAACAGCCTGGCGCACCGGGCGGCGCAATCGTGCTGTTTGATGCGCAGCAGATTCACTCAACCCACTGCGCCGGCTTGGCCGATTTGGCGCAGCAAACGCCGTTTAGCGCCGACAGCGTGGTGCGTTTCGCCTCCATCACCAAACATATCTTTGCCGCTTTAGTGACGGGACCCGGCCGCCGCTATCTGCAGCTTGATGACACGCTGGCGCAGCATCTGCCGCAGCTCAGCGGCGCCAACGGGCAGATTACCGTTGGTCAGGCGCTGGATATGAGCAGCGGCTTGCCGGACGTGCGCGAAACCTTATCGCTGCTGGGATTGTCGGTGTACAACGCGACGAGCGCCGCCGACCTATTGGATTTTATCGCGCGTGAAGGCGAGCTCAACTATGCGCCCGGCAGCGAAATCTCATACACCAACACCGGCTATCGGCTGGTGGAAGAAGCGTTAAAAGCCAAAGGCGTGGGCTTCAACGATCTGCTGCAGCAGTACCTCTGCGATCCGCTGGATATCAACCTGATTGCGCCGGAAAGCTGGTTTGATGTCGTGCCAGGTTTAGTGCCGGGTTACTGGCAAAACGGCGCACGCTGGCAGCTTGCCAGCGCCGGTTTACATCTTTCTGCTTCGGGTAGCGTGACCGGCAGTCTGAACCATTTGACGCGCTGGCTGCAGAGCCTGCTGGCCGATAGCGGACCGGGCGCGGGCGTGCTGCAGCGCCTGACTGCGCCGCGCAATCTCAACGATGGCCGCACCAGCGGTTACGGTTTGGGCATCACCAGCTCGACGCTTGGCAGCCAGACGCTGTTTGGCCACGGCGGTTCGCATGCAGGCTATAAGAGCTATTTCCTGCTGCATCCGGAGTTAAAACTTGGCGTGGCGCTGGTCGCCAATCGCGAAGATGTCACCACCTCGGAAAGCGTGTTGCGCGTGATGGCGGCGCTGCTTAAGCGCGAATTGCCGGAGAAAGGACACGATTTAACGCCGGGGCTGTACGTGGCGGAAAACGCGGCCGACTGGCTGGAGATCAACGGCGTGACGGCCACCTGGCTCGGCGCCGGTGAAACGTTGTGGCGTGACGATGCGCATGGCGATGCGGTGTCGCTCTCCAGCACCTTCCCGCTGCAGTTACGCCATGATGGCGCGGCGATTGTGGGTGAAATCGGTCATGCCGCACGACGTTTTGTGCCGGTGCAGGCCGATCGGGCCAGCCTCGATAATCTGCAAGGCCGCTGGTTGGCGCCGCAGTGGCGCAGCGAGTTGGTGATTGAGGACGACAGCCTAATTATGGGCATCGGCCCGGCAGCCATTCGTGCCCGGTTGCAGTCGCTGGGCGGCGATCGCGTACTGGCCACCGCGCAGGATGGGCCGTGGGAGAAGCGTTTTGTGATTGCGCGTGAAGGCGATTCGCTGCGGTTAATGCTGAACCGCAGCCGCGTGGTGAAGTTTAGGCGTTAAACACCGCGCGATGAATCGCGCCGCTACGGTATGTGCACGTATTGGTAGCGGCGCAATTTATTGCGCATTCAGGCCACGCGGTGACGCAATCGTCCGATTTTCTCGATTTCCACTTCAATCTCATCGCCGGGGAACATAAATAGCGGTGGCGTGCGTTTTTTACCGACGCCGCCCGGAGAGCCGGTGATGATCACATCGCCCGGCGACAGCGGGCTGAACGCTGAAATGTACTCAATGATCTTCGCCACCGGATGCACCATGCTGGCGGTGGTATCGTTCTGCACTTCGCGCTGATTAAGCCAGGTTTTAATCGCCAGCTGCTGCGGATCGGGGATCTCGTCGGCAGTGGTCATCCACGGACCGAATCCACCGGTTTGCTGCCAGTTTTTACCGGCGGTGAACCAGGTAAACTGCATATCGCGTACCGTGGCGTCCATAAAGCAGCTGTAGCCAGCAACGTGTTGCAGCGCATCGGCGGCCTTCACCTGATAGGCGGGTTTACCGATGATCACCGCCAATTCGCCTTCGTAATCAAACTCTTGCGTGGTGGCCGGTTTCAGCAGCGGCTGTTCGTGCGCCGCCAGCGAATCTGCGAAACGTACAAACAGCGTTGGCGCTTCAATCGTCTCGGCAAACTCTTTGCGTTTATCGGCGTAGTTCATGCCAACGCAGAACACTTTGCCAGGATTTTCCACCACCGGCAGGAAGCGAATAGCGCTAAACGGATGATCAACTGGCTGTGAAAGGTAGGCATCGAGATCGCTCAACGCGCCGCGTTGCAGCAAAGTTTTCAGATCCGGACAGTCAGCGCCGAGGCGCGAACCGATATCAATCACGCCCTCTTGCTGCACAATACCGTAACTTTTTCTTTGCTGGTCAATAAGATAAAAACTGCAGAGCTGCATGACTGCCTCGTTGTTATATATAAATTGCGCGCAGGTTAGCAAAATTCAGCAGGAAATGCGGACCGACCTGCTGATGCAATAATCAAAATCGCGCAATAAATTGCGCCGCTACGGTACGTGCACATATATGTAGCGGCGCAATTTATTGCGCAAATTATTTCAATTAAGACTGCGTGCTCGCCAGATAGGAGAAGGCGCTCAGCAGGCTAATCAGCGTATTCATATCATCCGCGCGATAGCCGACGGTAACCGCGTCGATGCGCGTCACGCCGGGAATCAGGCTGAACAGATCCGCCAGCACCGGTTTGCTGGCCTGCAGCTGCATATCATAAGGCGCGCTCAGGCGCGTGGTGCTGACCTGCCGTTTACGCTGCACGGCGGCGGTCGCCGCTGCGCGAATGGCGTTTTGCGCCGCCTGCGGACTGATAGATTCCGCGCAAGTGTGCGAAATCGCGCGTTTCACGCAGACGTAATCCACCGATGGATAGTGTTCAGCCATCCAGCCTTTAAGCTGATCGTCACCGCTCACCAGCCACAGCGGCGTGCCCTGTTCAGCCGCCGCTGCCGCATAAATGTCGCTTTCGCCCATCACCTTGCCGTTGATGTGAATACGCCAGAACGCGCGGCCGTTAATGGTGTGCGCCAGCACGCCAGGCTCGCCCGCCGCGCTGTGATAGCCAATAAAGAACAGGCCATCAAACGGCTGCTGCTCGATGCCTTCCACCATTGATAAACCGCGCGGTTTGCCCTGCACCATGCGCGCACGTGGATCGATATTTTCCGCACGCAGGTTGGTCATCTGCGCGTGGCTGTCAGCCACCACCACTTCGGTGGCACCACCGGCAAATGCGCCATCGATAGCGGCGTTGACTTCCTGTTCCATCAATCCACGCGCCAGTTGGTATTCCGCGTGGCCGGGTGAACACTGTTCCGGGCGCATCACGCCCGCAATGCCTTCGATATCGGCTGAGATGAATATTTTCATGAGGTTATCTTGGGTTCCGTGCGATTTTTAACACGGTCGCCATGAATGGCGACCCTACGAAGCGATATGTCTGCACCGGTCATGTGTTTTGTAGGGGCGGCATTTATGCCGACCGGGACGACAGCGCCAATCGATCCAAAACGTCGCTTAACGATGGGCGATGATGGCCGCGGAAACCGGTGACGGCTTCGGCGCTCAGCAAGGCATCCAGCACCGCGTGTTCGGTGGCATCAGCAGCGGCGGCGAGCAGCGGTTCCAGCGCCGATTCTTCCGGCGGCTGCGGCTGCGGCTGGGTGGAGAACGCCACAGCAATATCGCCCGAACCGTGGCCCCAATAGCTGCCCAAACGTCCTAAACCGGCACCGGCGCGTTTGGCGACGCGCTTGAGTTGCCGTGCATCAAGCGGCGCATTGGTCGCCATAATAATGATGATGGAGCCGGCATCACGCTGTGGCGCCAGTTCCGGCAGCAGCGGCGCAATCATCTCGCCGAGGCGCACGCCGTCCAACGTCAGTGCGGTTAAAGCACCAAAGTTGGCCAGCACGAATACGCCAAGCGTGGCATTGAGCGACGGAATCAGGCGCGATGCCGTGCCAATGCCACCTTTTAAACTGAAGCAGCTCATACCGCGCCCGGCACCGACGCTGCCGCGCGCAAAATCGGCGGTGGCGTTATCCAGTGCCTGTTGCGCCATGGCTTCCGTGATTGCCAGCGCCTGAATATCGTTGAGCCAGCCATCGTTGCACTCCAGCGCCAGCGGATTGACCGTCGGCAAGCTGCGGCCCAACTCGTGGTTGCGGCTGATGGCATCGCGCACCAGCGTGGTAAATAGCGTGCCCACCGCCAGCGTGTTGCTGAGCAAAATCGGCGTCTGCAGCACGCCCAACTCTTCAACCTGCACCAGGCCAACCGGCTTTGCGAAACCGTTGAACACCGCAGCCGCACAGGGCAGCGGCTGAGTAAACAGATTGTCGCCCGGCGGCACAATCGCGGTGACGCCGGTTTGCCGCTCGCCATCGGCCAGCGTGTAATGTCCGACGCGCACGCCCGGCACATCGCTTAGGCGATTGTTGGCACCACTAACGGTGCGCGGTTGTCCCAGCTGACGCTCGCTGCGCCAGCGTTGCAGCAGCAGGTCGCGCTGCAGTTGTTGAAAGTCCATGCTTAGCTCTTTAATTTGGGATCGAGCGTGTCGCGCAGCGCGTCACCCAGCAGGTTAAACGCCAGCACGGTAATAAATATCGCCAGCCCCGGAAACACGCTGACGTGCCACAAGCCGGCCATCATCATGCTGCGGCTCATCGCCAGAATATTGCCCCACTCCGGCACATCGGGTTCCGGGCCAAGGCCGATAAAACTCAGCCCGGCAGCAGTGAGAATACTGGTGCCGATACGCATGGTGAAATAGACAATCACGTTAGAGAGCGTGCCCGGCAGAATATGGCGCAGCAGAATCACGCGATCCGGCGCACCGGCACAGCGCACCGCTTCGACGTACGCCGCCTGCTTCAGCGACAAGGTGGAAGCACGCACGATACGCGCAAATACCGGCACGCTGAAGATCGCCACCGCGATGATGACGTTATTCAGCCCCGGGCCGAGAATCGCTACCACCGCAATCGCCAGCAGCATGCCAGGAAAGGCAAACAGCACATCGGAGCCGCGCATGATCAGCATATCGATCCAGCGGCCATAGTAGCCCGCCAGCAGCCCCAGCAGCACGCCAACCACCATGCCGAGCGTGACCGACAGCACGCCGACGTACAGCGAGATGCGCGCGCCAAAGATGATGCGGCTGAAGAGATCGCGGCCCAGTTCGTCGGTGCCCATCCAGTGCGTGCTGGACGGCGGCGAGGACAGCGCCATCCAGTCCGGCGCCATCGGGTCCCAGGGCGCGAGCCACGGCGCGAAAATAGCCACCAGCACCAGCAGCAGTACAAAACCACCAGAGACCAGCGCCAGCGGATTACGCACCAGCGCGTGCAGGAAATCACGCCACGGCGAACGGATCGCCTCCTGCGCGTGGGCAGGCAGAGATTGCAGACTCATTACGGCTCCTGTCGCAGGCGAATCGCTGGGTTGACCACGGCATACAGCAGATCGACCAGCAGGTTAATCACAATAAATTCAAACACGAACAGCATCACTAACGCCTGGATCACCGGCTGATCCTGCGCCTTGATCGACTCGATCAACAGCCAACCTAATCCCGGCCAGTTGAAGACGCTTTCGACCACGATCGATCCGCCGAGCAGAAAACCAAACTGCAAGCCGAGCATGGTGATCACCGGGATCAATGCGTTACGCATCACATGTTTCCACGTCACCAGCCGATTGCGCAGCCCTTTGGCTTTGGCGGTGCGCACGTAATCTTCCTGCGCCACTTCGAGAAACGCCGAGCGGGTGAAGCGCGCCATCACCGCCGCCACCGACGAACCGAGCGTGATAGCCGGTAATACGATGTCGCTGGGTTGATTGAAGCCGCTGACCGAAAACAGGCCAAACGGCATGGCGACGAACTGGATCAGCAACAGACCCAGCCAGAAGGTCGGCATCGAGATGCCGCCGACGGCGACGCTCATCAAGGTCCAGTCCTGCCATTTACCGCGTTTCAGGGCGGCAAAGACGCCGAGGAACAGGCCGAGAATGACCGACCAGGCAAACCCCGCCAGCGCCAGCCACATCGTCGGCATAAAGCCTTGTTTGATGACGTCCAGCACCGGCTGTTGGGTGCGGTAAGTGACGCCAAGATCGCCGCGCAGCAGGCCGCCGATCCAGTTGATATATTGCTGCGGCAGCGGATCGTTGAGCCCGAGATGTTGACGCGCGGCTTCCACCGCAGCCAAAGGCGCATCCGGCCCAGCGTAGATGCGCGCCGGATCGCCAGGCAGCAGCTTGATGAAGCCGAAGACCAGCAGCGAGACCACCAGCAGAACGGGGATCATCTCCAGCAGTCGGCGAATGATGTATGCGAACATGCGGTTCCTTTATATTTGGCATGGTGCTGGGTGTAACAGATTGTGCTGGCTGTCCCAGATCGTGCTGGCTGCCCCCCATCCCGGCCTTCCCCCGCTTGCGGGGGAAGGAGATGCTGCCACATGCAACTTCTGAGCTGGCATGTGGCAGCATCTTCCTCCCCCATTGCAGCTACAGCACTCACATGTGGCAGCATCTTCCTCCCCCATTTATGGGGGAGGACCGAGGAGGGGGACAGCAAGCACATTCGTAGGGGCAGCCCACACCCACCCAACCTTTACTTAAACGCCGCCTGATTAAACAGGAAGTTACCATCCGGCAGCATCGACACACCGCTCAGCGTGCTGCGCTTGCCAACCAGATTGTCTGGCGTGCCGAGGAAAGCCACCGGTGCCTCTTTCCACAACACTTTCTGCGCTTCAGCGTACGCCTCGCCACGTTTGGCCGGATCGGCGGTGGCTAAGCCACCGGCAATCGCTTTGTCGGCTTCGGCATTGCTGAAGTACGAAACGTTGTACGAGGTTGGCACCCAGGATTCGGTGGCATAAAGGGGACGCAGCGCCCAGTCGGCATCACCGGTTGAGGTCGACCAGCCGCCGTAATAGAGGTCAAATTCCGCCTCTTTCGGATCCTTCACGCCCCACAGTTTGGCGTTACGCGTACCGGAATCCATTGGCGTGACCGTGGCGCGAATGCCGACCGTTGCCAGCTGCGCTTTCAGCACCTGCGCGGCACGCACGCTGGCGGTGGCATTGGTGACCCACAGTTTCAGGTCGAGGCCGTTCGGGTAACCGGCGGCTTTCAACAGCGCTTTGGCTTCATCCGGTGCATAGCGATAGTTCGGCGCGCTCTGCTTCTGATAGAACTGCACGCCTGCAGGAATCGCCGAGCTGGCCGGTTTGCCCAAGCCGGCAAAGGCGACTTTTAGCCACAGATCGCGGTCGATGGCGTAGTTGATCGCCTGGCGTACACGTACATCGGCCAGCGGTTTGTGCTGGGTGTTGATCGCCATGTAGTAGAGGTAAATGCTCGGATCGCGCTGGATCGCCAGTTTGCTATCGCTCTGCACGGTGGCGATCAGATCCGACGGTAGCGGCCAGATCGCATCAACCTGGCCCGACTTCAGTGCCGCGACGCGCGTAGCATCTTCCGGACTTGGCGAGAAGATCACGTTATCCACCTTCGGCCAGCCCTTTTGCCAGTAGCCATCATACTTTGCCAGCGTCACCGCTTTACCCGGCTGCCAGGTGACGAATTTGAAGGGACCGGTCCCCACCGGATGCAGACGCAGCTGCGCTTCTTCTGGATATTGCTTGAGGATTGCCGGGCTCCACATCACTGCCGACGGATGCGCCAGCGTGTTGATGAAGGCACCAAACGATTGGTTAAGCTCGATTTTTACCTGATCCGGCGCCAGCACCGTCACCTTCTCAATCATCTTGTACAGACTGTTGCGCTTGAGGCCTTTTTTCTGGTCGGCGAGGCGATCGAGGTTGGCTTTTACCGCTTCGGCATCAAACGGCGTGCCGTCCTGGAAAGTGACGTCTTTACGCAGCGTCAGGGTAAATTCGGTGGCGCTGTCGTTGCTGGTGTAGCGGGTGGCCAGCCACGGCTGCAGCTTCATCTTTGCATCGAACTGGAACAGGCGTTCAAAGATGCCGCTCTGCACCGAGTAGCTGACGTTGTCTGAGGTATCGTGCGGATCGAGGCCGGTGATGTCGGCATACATCGAAATGCGCAGATCCTGTGCCTGAGCCGCGGCGGCCAGCGAGAGGGTCAATCCGAGCGCAAGCGCCGTACGGCGGAAAATCGGGTTCATGAAATCTCCTGGTATTGAGGGTTAGCGCGAAACAAAGTCAGCGACCCAGTGTTGCGGAGCAACCTGGCGATAACGCGGTTTAATGACCGTTTCTCCCACCTTGCGCAGCGGCGAAGGAATTTCGCTCTCTTCGAAAGTGCGGGGTTGACGGTTCTGGGGATCGGCTACCGGCACCGAGGCCAGCAGACGTTGGGTATAAGGATGTTGTGGCTGGTTAAATATCGACTGGCGCGGCCCGAGCTCGACAATCTGGCCGAGATACATCACCGCCACGCGGTTGGCGATGCGCTCTACCACCGCCATATCGTGCGAGATAAAGATCCACGCCACGCCGGTTTGCTGCTGCAGATCCATCATCAGATTGACCACCTGCGCCTGAATCGACACGTCGAGCGCCGAGACCGCTTCATCGGCGATGATCACTTTGGGTTTCAACGCCATGGCGCGTGCGATGGCGATGCGTTGACGCTGGCCACCGGAAAACTCGTGCGGATAGCGCTGCGCATGTTCCGGCAGCAGTCCCACGCTTTTTAGCAGCGCATCGACCTGCGGCGAAGCTTCTTCCAGCGACTTCACCATGCCGTGCAGCAGCAGCGGTTCAGCAATGGTGAAACCAACCGTCAAACGTGGATTGAGCGAGGCGTAGGGATCCTGGAACACCATCTGGATTTCACGGCGCAGCGGCTGGAACTGCGCCTCTTTAAGATTGGCAATTTCATTACCCTGGAAATGGATGCTGTCGGCGTCGCTGTTGATCAGCCGCATCAGCGCACGACCGGTGGTGGATTTACCGCAGCCGCTTTCGCCGACAATCGCCAGGGTTTCGCCCGGCCACAGGCTGAAATCAATCTGCTCCACCGCGTGCACCTGGTGGGTCAGCGCCGAGAAAATCCCGCTGCGAATCGGGTAGTACACTTTCAGACCGCGCACATCCAGCAGCGGCGTTTCGTCGTAGCGCGCGGTGCGCTGCTCGCTGCGATCGTTGGCCTCGCTGCCCAACAGCGGAAAACGCTGCGGCCACGCGTGTTCGCGCATATCGCCCAGCTTCGGCACCGCGGCGAGTAGCGCTTTGGTATAAGGATGCTGCGGCGCATTGAAGATGTCGCTGACCGTGCCCTGCTCAACCACTTCGCCTCGCAGCATCACCACCACGCGATCGGCGATTTCGGCCACCACGCCCATGTCGTGGGTGATAAACAGCACCGCCATCTGCTTCTCGCGTTGCAGGTCGCGCAGGATGTGCAGAATGCGCGCCTGCACCGTAACGTCCAGCGCGGTGGTCGGCTCATCGGCAATCAACAGCTGCGGATCGCAGGCCAGCGCCTGGGCAATCATCACGCGTTGGCGCATGCCGCCCGACAGCGAATGCGGATAGCTTTTCATAACGCGATCCACATCGGCGATGCGCACCTGACGCAGTAATTCGCGCGCGCGCGCCTCGGCCTGGCTTTTGTCACAAATCTGGTGGTCACGCAGCGCTTCGGTCAGCTGATCGCCAACGCGTAATACCGGATTGAGCGAGGTCATCGGCTCCTGAAAAATCATCGCCATCTCACGGCCACGCAGGGCGCGACGTTGAGGTTCATTCAGGCTGGCCAGTTGATGGGCTTTGCCCTGACGATCGCGAAACTGCATGCTGCCGCGATCGATACGGCCAGAGGCGGCGAGTAAGCCCATCACCGCCAGCGAGGTGACCGATTTACCCGAACCACTTTCGCCCACCACGGCGACGATTTCGCCCTGATGAATATTAAAACTGATGCCCTTTAGCGCCTGATTTTCGCCGCTGCGGCCGCGAAAGCTGACGCTGAGGTCCTGAATCGCGAGCACCGGTGGTGAACCGGCAACGCTGGCGGCGTTGGGGGTAAGTAAAGTGTCCGTCATCGTTGCTCCGCGTGCGGGTTACAGCCAGATTTGGCCTTGAGCGTAAGTAAGGAACGGCGAGCTGTCAGCGGCCAACCAGATCGGGCCATCGAGGTCGACGTGTTCCGCGGCAATCGCCACCGGCAACGCCGCCTCCATCGCCAGTGATGAGCCGAGCATGCAGCCCACCATCAGCCGCATATCCAGCTTCTGCGCCTCTTCCACCATCGCCAGCGCTTCGGTTAAACCGCCGCACTTATCCAGCTTGATGTTGATCATTTCGTAGCGATTGCGCAGCGGCGCGATGTCTTCTCGCGTGTGGCAGCTCTCATCGGCACAGATTGGAATCGGGTGCGCAAAACGCTGCAGCGCCTGATCCTGACCCGCCGGCAGCGGCTGCTCGACCATCGCAATGTTAAAGCTGACCAGCGCGTTGAGCAGGCTGGGCAAATCCACGCCTGACCAGGCTTCGTTAGCATCAATGATTAACGTGGCGCGCGGCGCGGCCTGACGAATCGCGGCGACTTTCTCCAGAATTTCGTCGCGATTGAGTTTGATTTTCAGCAGGATGGCACCGCGTGATACCGCATCGGCAGCAGCGGCGGCCATGTTCGCGATGGAATCGAGGCTGAGGGTTTCGGCGGTGATCACCGAGGGCGGCTGAAGGCGTTCGCACTGTTGCCACAGCGTGTGTTTCGCCAATGCAGCATCCAGGCGCCACAGCGCACAGTCCAGCGCATTACGCGCTGAACCCGCAGACAAACGGCTTTGCAGATCGAGGCGGCTCAAACCCGCTTCAATGTCGGCGCGCAGCGCGTCCAGCTCGGCGTTGACGCTTTCCGGCGTTTCATCGTAGCGCGGCGTTGGCGTACATTCGCCACGGCCAATAAAGCCGTTTTGCTCCAGCGTTACGCGAATTACCGTAACCGCCGTACGCGTGCCACGCGAGATGGCAAACGGACGCGCCAGCGGCAGCTCCAGCACTTCAATCTGCATGCGCCGCATGTTAGCCGCGCTCCTGCAGCAGCGCGGCGATATCCGCAATGCCGAAGCGCACCGGATCGGTGGCAGGCACGCCGAATTCAGCGCTGACCTCTGCACAATAGGCGCGCGCTTCCTCTTCGCTGTAGTTCGAGGTGTTGATGGCGAAACCGGCCAGCTGCACGGCATCACTGGTGACATGCGCCGCGCGCAGGTTGGCTTCGACACAATCTTTCAGGCTGACCATCGGCTGATGCGGCAGATGGCGCATATGCGGACGGCCCATTTCGTGGCACATCACCAGCCAGTGCGGCTGCGCACCGTGAATCAGGCCCATGCTGACGCCAGCATAGGAAGGATGGAACAGCGAACCCTGACCTTCGACGATATCCCAGTGATCGGCGTCATTGGCGGGCGACAGCGCTTCAACGGCACCGGCGATGAAGTCGGCAATCACCGCATCAATCGCAATCCCTTCGCCTGCCACTAAAATGCCGGTCTGACCGGTAGCGCGGAAATCGGCTTTCATGCCGCGTTCGCGCATCGCCGCTTCCAGCGCCAGCGAGGTGTACATTTTGCCCACTGAGCAGTCAGTGCCAACAGTAAGCACTCGCTTACCTGTACGCTTTTTACCGCTGCCGACGTTCAGTTTTGGACGCATATGGCGCAGGTCGAACAGCTCCACGCCGAACTCTTTGGCCAATGCCACCAGCTCAGGCTCATCCACCAAACGATGATGTAAACCGCTGGCAACATTCATACCAGCGGAAATGGCGCTTTTTACCGTGTCGAGCCAGTGTGTTGGCAGGTAACCACCCGCATTGGCGGTACCGAGCACCAGCGTTTTGGCACCGCGCGCTTTAGCAGCGTTAATATCGAGTTCGTCGAGGCCAAGGCTGACGGCGCAGCCCGGCAATTTGATTTCGCCAACGCACTGCTCCGGTCGCCAGACCTGAATGCCGCGTGCCGTTTTAGCGGCCAGTGGATCGGTTACGTCGCCGAGGAAGAGTAAATAAGGTTGTGGGATCAGCATGATGTTTCTCGTTTCAGACGGTTTATAGGGCCTGAGCTGACTATTTCATGCAGAAGAAAGGGTGACGAATGCTTGTTTAGTAGCGGGGTATAACCTGCGGCTATAGCCAGATCGAAATGTGATGGCTGAAGGAATAAATCAACCTATTAGCGGGGAAATGGCAGGGAAAGCGGTTGGAGAGATAAGAAAACAGTTGATAACCACAGGTCGATCCCTGACCGCGATTATCGAGGGTATTCTGGGGAGATCTTAATTAAGAGCACCCGGCGGTACGTGTTTGAAGGTTTCTACATAAGAACGGAACACGTAGCGGAAAAAGCGTTTCATAAAGCACCTGATTCAAAAATTGTTGAAGAAATACGCAAAAAGTATAACGTCTGAGCGTTTTTACCGCAATTATTTTTGAAGTAGATCACAGAATAGGGATTTATTGCGGGTTTGCGGTGGTCGCCATGAAGGTACGACCAGGCACAGTGGAAGTTGTAGGGTGCGCATTTATGCACACCAGGCAGCAGTATCGTTAGTTAAACCAACCCATGTGCTGGCTTAAAATGGTGCAGCCAATACTGATCAGTACCACGCCGCCAAGCACTTCAGCCCATTTGCCCATTACCGGGCCGATAAAACGTCCAACCAGCACGCCGGTGGTCGCCATCACGGTGGTGGCGGCGCCGATGGTGACGGCGGTCATGATGATATTGACCTGCAGAAATGCCAAACCCACACCCACCGCCAGCGCATCCAGACTGGTGGCGACAGCGGTTAATGCCAGCACCATAAAACCGTGACGCTGCGGCGCTTCGCAGGGCTCATCAGCCGTTTGACGGAAGCCTTCCATGATCATACGGCCGCCCAGCACGCTTAACAGACCGAAAGCGACCCAGTGATCCCATGCCATAACATAGCGACTGGCCGCCAGGCCAATTGCCCAGCCAATCAGCGGCGTCAGCATTTCGATGACGCCAAAGATCAAGCCCGTACGCAGCGCTTCTCTGAAATTCGGGCGATGCAATGATGCGCCTTTGCCCAGTGCTGCAGCGAAAGCGTCCATCGACATACCAAAGGCCAGAATCAGGGTTGCGATAAATGTCATGGGTTTTCAATCAATGCCGCGGAACAGGCCCTGAAGCCGCTACTTCTCCGCATTTATTGTTCAGTAATGAAAAAGTGCGCGCAGTCTAACACGCAAAAACACCAAAAAAAAGACAGTAAAATCAGGGCTTTAAGTATAGCAAAGGCTATAACTCTTAACTTTCGCTATTTTTGACGCTAAGTGAATGGAATAGAAGAAATTTCTTAGCGCGATCCGGCACGGGGATTGCACCCCAGCGCCATTTTATGCGCTAATGCCCGCGCTAACTGATTTGGAAAAATGACCATGAATAACCCGTTCGAAACGCTGATTATCCCGGGTGGCATTCTGCTGCTGGGCTTTCTCTCTGCACTGCTGCTGCCCGCGCCCTCGTTTGGCATTGAGCTGGCAAAACAGCTGCAAGAAAGTTTGCACCTGATGGATGTTAATCAGCTGTATACGATTGTCTTTAGCCTGTGGTTTTTGCTGCTGGGCGCGATTGAGTTCTTCGTGATTCGCTTCCTGTGGCGACGTCGCTCGCGCTGATCGCTTTTCCTGCAAGGTGATGCATTTTTCTTCTGCATGGCATGCCTGCTCACGCCTAAATTCATCACCACAAAAATGTAACATTACTTTTACACGGCGTGGCGAAATATCACGCAACATAAATTCCGCATAAATAGTCAATTTACGTAAACCACTTAAAATTCATACAATTAAATTGTGACACACCTCACTACCTATTAACGCACCCGCCAATAACACTCACAAACCCATAACATTCACATTACTATAAGCGTCTGATTAAGAGATAAAAATCCCTTATGGCAGCGGGGTTGAGCTGATTAATTCTTATGCTGAATCATTTCCGCCTTTAAAAAATAAACAAACGTTTAATTCCGATACGAGAATGTTATATTCGAATGCATATGCATAACGTGCAGTTAACCGTTATCGTCCCCATGACTTATACCTGAGTCTTAACCTTTGAGAAGTAGCGCCACGCGCTCGAAAGAAGCGCGGCTATTTCGCCTGCGAACCTGTTGAGCTTCAGGTCAACAGAAAGAGGAGATGTCGCCTCATGAGTACTACTGCGGTAAATCTGGCGCTCGCCGCCGCTGGCAAGGAAAGCGCAAACCTTCAGGAACGAAAAGACGTCGACGTACTGCTGATTGGCGCAGGCGTGATGAGTGCGACCCTCGGCACATGGCTGCAGGATCTCGAGCCTGACTGGTCGATTGAGATGGTTGAACGCCTTGATGACGTGGCGGTTGAATCCTCGAATGGCTGGAACAACGCTGGCACCGGCCACGCCGCGCTGGCCGAGCTGAACTATACGCCGCAGAAGGCGGATGGCAGCATCGACATCGCTAAAGCGGTGGCGATTAACGAATCGTTCCAGATTTCGCGCCAGTTCTGGGCTTATCACGTTCAGAAAGGCAACCTGCGCAATCCCAAAAGCTTTATCCACAGTACGCCGCACATGAGTTTCGTCTGGGGCGACGATAACGTTGAATTCCTGCGTAAGCGCTTCAATGCGTTGCAGAAAAGTACGCTGTTCCGCGGCATGAGCTATTCAGAAGACCGCGATCAAATCACCCAGTGGATTCCGCTGGTGATGAACGGGCGTGACAGCAAGCAGAAAGTCGCCGCCACCTGGACCGAGATGGGTACCGACGTGAACTTCGGTGAAGTGACGCGTCAGCTGATTGCTGCTTTAGAGAAGAAAGCCAATTTCCGTCTGCGTCTACGCCAGGAAGTGCGTGATATCAAGCGCCTGAGCGATGGCCGCTGGCAGGTAAGCCTGCATAATCTGGTCAGCGGCGAAGATCGCGTGCTGACCACGCGCCAGCTGTTTATTGGTGCCGGCGGCGCGGCGTTGCCGCTGCTGCAGAAATCGGGCATTCCGGAAGTGAAAGGCTACGCCGGTTTCCCGGTGGGCGGCTCTTTCCTGGTGACGGAAAATCCGGAGGTGGTGAAACAGCACATGGCGAAGGTGTATGGCAAAGCCAGCGTCGGCGCCCCGCCGATGTCGGTGCCGCATGTCGATACGCGCGTGCTGGATGGCAAACAAGTGCTGCTGTTTGGCCCGTTCGCCACCTTCTCCACCAAATTCCTCAAGCAAGGTTCGCTGCTGGATATGTTCGGTGCGATGAATGGCAGCAACCTGAAACCGATGGTGCAGGTTGGCCTGAAGAGTTTCGATCTGGTGAAATATCTGGTTGATCAGGTGCTGCAAAGCGACAGCGATCGTATGGAAGCCTTACGTGCTTACGTACCGCAGGCACAGCAGGAAGATTGGCGTTTGGTGACGGCAGGCCAGCGCGTGCAGATCATCAAAAATGATGCCAAAGAGGGCGGCGTGCTGCGTCTGGGCACCGAAGTGGTGACCTCGGAAGACGGTACAATTTCGGCGCTGCTCGGCGCATCGCCTGGTGCATCAACCGCGGCACCGATTATGCTCGAGCTGATGGCGAAAGCCTTCCCAGAGCAGATGCGTTCACCGGAATGGCAGACCAAAATCCGCATGGTGATCCCATCGTGGGGCCGCAAGTTGAACGGCGATGTGGCGCTGACCGAGAAAGTGCTGGCCGATACCAGCCGCGTGCTGCAGCTCGATTACGAGCCCGTTGTTACACCTGATGCCGCCAACGATGAAGCGCGCGAAACGGCGCATGTGGTGGGGAAGTAACAAGGTAGCGTTGTTTGCTGCAAAGATGAGAGGCCGCGCAAGCAGCCTCTTTTTTTATGCCTAACGCAAGAAATGTCCCAAATTGGGATTCAGGTTTGTTATAGTCCCAAAACGGGATTAAGATGCGCTGCATGAGAATTATATCGGTAAGGTCATTAAGGGAGTTTATGACGGCGAACCCCGACTCTTCGCAGCCGTTGAGAGCCTGGATTGATGAAGCACAAAAGGCCGACTGGTCAAGCCCGGCAGACATCAAGGAACAATACCGCCACGCCAGCATTCTTAAAGGTAGCCGAGTGGTATTCAACATCAAAGGAAACGATTATCGACTGATAGCGGCCATCGCGTATCCACAGAAGCTGATATTTATAAAGTTTATCGGCACACATCGGGAATATGACGCGATTGACGCTAATACGGTGGAGCAACGCTAATGACATTAACCATTAAACCCATTCATTCCGAACAGGATTACGAAGCCGCTCTTGAGGCTATCTCGCCGCTCTTTGAAGATGTGCCTGAGCTCGGCACGCCAGAGAGCGATTATATGATCGTGATGAGCATGCTCATTGAGGCATGGGAAAAAAAGCATTATCCCATAGAGGCGGCAGATCCGATTGAAGCCATTAAATTCCGCATGGAGCAACAAGGGCTGACAGCCAAAGATTTGGAGCCTGCCATCGGTCGTCGCAATCGCGTTTATGAAGTGCTCAATGGGAAACGTTCTTTATCACTGGAAATGATCCGTAATCTGCATAAGCAGTTTGGTATTCCATTGGAGAGTTTGGTTGGGTTGTGAATGGTTGCGGTCGCCATGAATGGCGACCCTATCATTACGGTGCACCGCCATGCGCATCGTAATGGTTAACTCAACAACACTGCGTCGTACAGCATCCAACCGGTGGTGGCCACCAGCGACAATGCCATCAAACTGTTAAACGCCTGACGTTTCCACGCTACCTGCAGATGGCTGCGTAGGCGGTCGCCCAGTGCAGCCCAAATCAAGATGCACGGCAGATTCAGCGCCGCGAATCCCAGTAACACGGTTAGCACGCCGTTGCTGTTGGCGTATATCAGCGCCACATTCGTCACCATCAACCACGCTTTTGGGTTCACCGCCTGGAAACAGATGCCGCCAATTAACGTCATGGGGCGCGGGCGTTCGCGTAGCTGCGGTGCGCCGGCGCGGAATATCTTCCACGAAAGCCACAGCAGATAACTGCATCCGACCACTGTCAGCGGCAGGCGAATCGCGCCCATCCAGTGCAGCAACACATCGAGCGCCATACTCGCCAGCAGCATCTGAATCGCACAACCCAGTAGAATGCCAAATAGCATCGGCAGCGTGCGTTTGAAGCCAAAGTTGACGCCGGAAGTCGCCAGCAGCAGGTTGTTCGGGCCGGGAGTGATCGACATAACGGTGACATAGCTGAAAAACGAGGGATCGAGCATGGCGTACTTCCTTAACAATCAATGAGGCCTTCATGCTAATGCGTACGCTGCAATGGAAACAGAGACACAAAATGACTATTGTAATGGATACAGTTGTCTCAAAAATGAATTGTACCCATCGCGCGCGGAGGCTTTTGTGTCCCTTCCCCTTTCATCCGGCCAAACGCTGTATCAGCAGTTGGTCGATAGCTTTGCCGAGTCGATTCATCAGGGCACCCTGAAGCCGGGCAAGCGGCTGCCGGCGATTCGCCGCGTGGCGCAATCGCATCAGGTTAGTATCAATACGGTGCTTAATGCGTGGCAAGTGCTTGAAGATCGTGGCCTGATCGAATCACGTCCGCAATCCGGCTATTACGTGCGTGGCGTGCTGCCCGCCGTGACGCGCGCGGTAAAACCGTTACCTCCTAAAATTAACGATCCCAGTGCGCAAAAGCTGGAACTGATTGAGCAGGTGTTCGCCGCGCAAAATAATCCGGAGTACACCAATATCTCGCTGGCCTGTCCGCAGGATGGCACCTTCTATCCTGCGGCGCGTATCGGGCGCATTACCGCGTCGATTTTACGACAGAATCCCGACATTATCGGACGCTATGCGCTTCCGCCTGGTAGTGAGCGCTTACGGGAGGAGATTGCACGGCGCGCGCTGCATAATGGCATCAACCTGCCGCCACAAGCGATCACCCTTACCCACGGCTGCATGGAAGCGTTGCAGCTGGCGCTGCGTGCGGTGACCAAACCTGGCGACTGCATCGGTCTGGAATCGCCGACCTATTTTTTCCTGTTCCCGCTGCTGGCCTCGTTGGGACTGAAGGCGCTGGAAATCCCCACCGATCCGCAGCAAGGGTTGTCGCTCGATGCGCTGGAGATGCTGCTGCAGGAGAAACGTATTCAGGCAGTGATCGCCATGCCGGGCGCACAGAACCCGCTGGGCTATGTGATGCCGCTGGAGAACAAAAAGCGCCTGGCGAAGTTAGTGAACACTTACCACGTTCCGCTGCTGGAAGATGGTTTGTATGACGAATTGCAGTTTGAGTGGCCGCTGTCACCGCCGGTGAAGGCCTTTGATAGTGACGGCTGGGTGATTTACTGCACCAGCTTTACCAAAACCGTGGCGCCCGATTTTCGCGTCGGCTGGACCGCCGCCGGACGTTTTCATCACGCCATCGCTCACCTCAAAGCGGTTTCATCGATGGCGGAGTCACGTTTGCTGAGCGAAACGCTGGCCGAATTCCTGGCAAGCGGCGGTTACGATCATCATCTGCGTACGCTGCGTCGCCGCTATGCGGCGAATCTGGATGCGGCACGCGGCATTCTGGCGCGCCACTTTCCGCAGGGCACGCGCGCTACCCTGCCGCGCGGCGGGTTTGTTTTCTGGGTAGAACTGCCGGGCAAAGTCGATACCGTGGAGATGTTTCACCGTCTGCTGCAGGAGCACATTTGTGTGACGCCGGGCGCGCTCTACTCGCTGAGCGATCGCTATACGCACGCGTTGCGCCTCTCCTGCTGCTATCCGTTTGATGAGCGTTATACCTGGGCACTGCAGCGCACCGGCGCGCTGGCCTGTGAGATGACAGGCCTCGCGCCGGGACAGGATCAGGGTTTGCCGTTGCGGCCCCAGGTGGTGTAAGGCTCGCGCTCGGTCAGGCGCTCGTAATAGGTTTGCACCGCCGGGAAGTGAGGATGCTCCAGCGGTGTTTCGAACCAGCGATTCACCGCCAGCCCAACCGGAATATCCGCCAGCGAGAAATTACGGCCTGCGACGTAGCGCCCGGTTTTTTCCAAATGCTGGTTAAGAATGTTCATGGTGTGCGACCAGCCTTTGACGGCAGCGGCCAGCAAGCGCGGATCCTGGTGCGCTGGCGAGTTGCGTACCAGCGACATAAACGCGTAGCGCCAGGACGTGTTCAGTTCGGTGGCTTGCCAATCCATCCACTGATCAACCGGTGCCCGCGCGCGCGGATTTTCGGGATAGAGCCAGTCGCCGCCGTTGCTGTTCGCCAGATAGCGCAAAATGGTGTTGGATTCCCACAACACGAAATCGTCCTCGATCATCACCGGGACCATCGCGTTGGGATTGAGCGCCATAAATTCTGCTGAGTGCAGCGATTGCGGATCGTCGCCCCAGGGTTCAGATTCATACGCGATATCCAGTTCTGCGCACAGCCACAGAACTTTTCGCACGTTAATTGAAGAAGTACGGCCAAGAACTTTTAACATTGCAGACTCCGATTGCAGAATTCTTAATCTATTCATAGCCCTGATGCTGATCTTTCGCAATCGGCAGGATGTAAATCCGGATTTCAGACAACCTCAACGAGGAAGGAGTGACAATGAAGGTCGCATTTAAACAAGTGGATGTGTTTACCTCATCGGCGTTTAAAGGTAATCCGCTGGCGGTGATCATGGATGCACAGGGATTGAGTGATGCGCAGCTGGCAGCGATTGCGCGCTGGACCAACCTATCGGAAACCACCTTTGTGCTGCCGCCACAGGATCAGGCGGCGGATTACCGCGTGCGTATTTTTACCGTTGAAGGCGAACTGCCGTTTGCCGGTCATCCTACGCTCGGCACCGCGCATGCGCTGCTGGAAGCCGGTTGGCCGCTGAAAACGCCGGGCAAAATCGTGCAGGAGTGCGGCGTTGGTCTGGTGGAGGTGAAAATCAGCGATGATGGCGCGCTGGCTTTTGCTGCGCCCGCGGCCACCTTAACGCCCTTTAGCGATGCGTTGATGAGCAGTGCGTTAAATAGCGAAGCTTTCGATCTCAGCCAGGCACCGACCATCGTCGATATGGGCATTCGCTGGCTGCTGATTCCGCTGAGCAGCGCGCAGGCGGTGCTGGATGTGGTGCCGTCAGCCTCTGATTTACACCGTTTACATCAACATGCCGACGTTAACGGCACAGCGATTTTTGGCGCGCTGCCCTCGGGTGAGAATGAGCAGTATGAAGTGCGCGCGTTGCTGGTTGAGAACGGCAGTTTGACCGAAGATCCGGTAACCGGTAGCGCCAATGCCTGTCTGGCGCGCTACCTGGCGGCACAGGGCCAAACGCAAGATTACCGGGCGCGTCAGGGCAGCGCGATTCAGCGTGAAGGTCGAATTCAGGTGAGTTTTACGCATGAAGCGATTTGGATTGGTGGCCAAACCGTGACGGTGATTGACGGGACGATTACGTTGTAAGGTTGCCATTTATGGCAACCTGCTGGCGTCGCTGTTTAATGAGGTCGCCATAAATGGCGTAATGCCGATCTGTTAAGCGCTGAGCGACTTTCGTTCGCCATCGGCTGAGGCAGTTTCAGCTATGCCGTGCGGCGACCGAGCAGAGGACGCCTGGCCGCGCCCTCTGCACTCCCGGGCCCTGCGCCAGCCCATCCCGCCGCTGCGCGGTGCCTTCACTCCCTCACGATTCCTGACGGACCGGCGGCGATTCGCTCCTGCTCAGCGCCGCCTCTCGCCGCATCCCTGCGGCTCGCCCTGGAATCCCTCACTCGCTCAGCGGGCTGGGATGTCGCCTCAACACCCGCGCTGCAGCATCAATGCCTATTCCTGAATCATCATCGCTGTAGCGCCTGTCGGGTCGCCATTCATGGCGACCACATGACCCAAAATCTTCAGCCTGCAAAATTTCAAATCAGATGCGGTAATGGCAGGCGATGGTGTTGGGCGCTATCCGCAGCGCCGAGCGCAGAGTGACGGCCAGGATGAGCCGACACGACGTCGGCGAAAGCGCGGCATGAGCCAGGGATGGCGAATCCGCGCGGTCCGTCAGGCCGGAGCGATAAGCGAGGGAACAGCGAGGACGGCGCAGGCGCGGATTGCTAAGGTCCGCGCCTTCGGACCTTAGCCCGGCCGCCGGCTTCACACATTCTGAAACTGCCATATGCTTAGCGGGCGGAACCCCCGCGGAGCCAGTACGCTGCTTAACTGGCGAGCATTACGCCATGAATGGCGACCCTACCGATTACAGTGCCTGGCCGCCTGAGGCTTCAATGCGTTGTGCGGTGATCCAGCCGGTTTCATCGCTGAGAATCGCGCTAATCGCATCACCGATATCATCCGGCAAGCCGACGCGGCCCAACGCGGTAACCGAGGCGATATGATCGTTGAGATCTTTGGTATCACGCACGCGACCACCGCCAAAGTCAGTTTCAATCGCGCCAGGTGCCAGAATGTTGACGCGAATATGGCGCTCGCCCAGCTCCTTCGCCTGATAACGGGTTAACACCTCCATCGCCCCTTTGATTGCGGCGTAAGTGCCCGAACCTGGCAGCGTCAATCGGGTTAAGCCGCTGGAGATATTCAGGATGCGTCCACCATCGATGATTAGCGGCAACAGTTTTTGCGTCAGGAAGAACGGCCCTTTGAAGTGCACATTCACCAGCGCATCAAACTCATCCTCTGTGGTCTCGGCAAAGAGCTTATAGTGACCGTGGCCGGCGTTGTTCACTAAATAATCAAAATTGTCGCGTTGCCAGGTTTTTTGCAGCGCCTCTTTCACCTGCGCCACGAAGTCATCGAACTGACCGGTGTCGCCAACATCCAACTGCAGCGCCACCGCACGCGCGCCCAGCGCTTCAATCTCTTGCACCACCGCCTGTGCTTCATCCGCATGACCGCGATAGGTAAACAGGATATCGGTGCCTTTGGCGGCCAGTTTCAGCGCCCCATTCTTACCTAAACCGCGATTTCCGCCGGTAATCAATGCAATTTTATGACTCATGTTTCGCTCCAGTTGGAAAATTGAACACCGGATAAGGATATTCGCGAATAATTGATCTATAAACGCAGAGGAATACGCAGCACTGTTTCACTAACAACAACAATCGGTGCACAACATGGATAAAATTCACGCAATGCAGGTGTTTGTGCGGGTGGCCGAAATGGGCAGTTTTACCCGCGCGGCAGAAAGTCTGGGTTTACCGAAAGGCAGCGTATCGCGCCAGCTTCAGGCGCTGGAAAATCAAATGGGTACGCGCTTGCTGCATCGCACCACGCGCCGCGTGCATCTGACGCAGGATGGTTTGGTCTATTACGATCGCTGCCTCGATTTGTTGTCGATGCTCGACGACATGGACAGCCTGTTCCAGCACGATCCCGGCACCTTAAGCGGCAAGCTGCGGGTGGATATGTCGGTGGCGATGGCGACCGGCTTTGTGTTGCCGCGTCTGCCGGAGTTTTTGCAGCACTATCCTGGGCTCGAAATTGAGCTGAGCAGCAGCGACCGCCAGGTGGATGTGATTCGTGAAGGCTTTGACTGCGTGGTACGCGTGGGTGAGCTGAAAGATTCCGGCCTGATTGCGCGAAAAATTGGCTCGCACGCCTTGATTAACTGCGCCAGTGCCGACTACCTTTCCCGTTTCGGCATGCCGGTGCGGCTGGAAGATCTGTCGCAACACGCGATGGTGCATTACAGCCAGCAGCTTGGGCAGCCTTCGCAAGGTTTTGAGTATTTCGATGGCAAACAATGCCATTACATTCAAACCGGTGGCGTGGTGACGGTAAACAGTACTGAAACCTATCGCGCCGCGTGTATGGCCGGACTCGGCATTATTCAGGTGCCGGCGATTGGCGTACAGCCGCTGCTGGAATCAGGAAAGCTGGTTGAAGTGCTGCATCACTTCCCGGCTAAACCGATGCCGATCTCGCTGCTTTATCCGCATCGCCGTAACGTGGCGCGCCGCGTGCGGGTGTTTATGGAGTGGCTAAGCCATGTCTTGCAGGAGTACGTCACATAGCACGTATACCCGTCATACTTCGAGTTGCAGGTGCGTTAGCTGCGTGCGTTCACCCCAGTCACTTACCTAAGTAAGCTCCTGTGGATTCACACACTTGCCGCCTTCCTGCGTCTCGAATTATTTAGGGTATATAATTGAATTTTCGCAGTGAACAGGATGACTATCGTCTATGACGGACAAAACCCCTAAAGAGACAGCGGCTGAGGCAGAAACCAAGCCGCTGATTGATATTAAAACCGGCAATAAAACCGTGGATGGCTCAATCCAAAATGTGTCGCGCTTCGCCGCCTGGTTTCAGGCGATTCCAGCGGTGGCGCACTTTATGCGCGCGCTGGAACGCTTTAACGATCGCCTCGGCAGCCAGTTTGGTGCAGCCATCACCTACTTTTCCTTTCTCTCCCTGATACCGATTTTGATGGTCTCCTTTGCGGCGGTCGGCTTTGTGCTGGCGTCGAATCAGGATTTGCTCACCGAGTTGATCAACAAAATCGTTAACAGCATCAGCGATCCGACGCTGGCAACTACGCTGAAGAACACGGTGAATACCGCGATTCAGCAGCGTGCCACGGTGGGAATAACCGGTTTGCTGCTGGCGCTTTACTCCGGCATTAACTGGATGGGCAATCTGCGTGAAGCGGTGCGTGCCCAGTCGCGCGACGTCTGGGAACGTAAGCCAGACGATCAGGAGAAGTTTTGGAAGAAGTACGCGCGCGATCTGCTGTCGCTGCTCGGTTTGATGTTTGCGCTGGTGATTACGCTGTCGCTGACCTCGATTGCCGGTGCGGCGCAGGCGGCCATCGTTAATGCGCTGGGGCTGGAGGATATTGAGTGGCTGCGTCCGGCGATGACGGTGATTGCGCTGTCGATCTCCATCTTCGCTAACTATCTGCTGTTCCTGTGGATCTTCTGGATTTTGCCGCGCCACAAGCCACGTAAAAAAGCGCTGTTCCGCGGCACGCTGCTGGCGGCGATTGGCTTTGAGGTGATCAAGTTTGTTATGACGCTGACGCTGCCGAAGCTGGCAACCTCGCCGTCTGGCGCGGCTTTTGGTTCGGTGCTTGGCTTGATGGCGTTTTTCTACTTCTTTGCGCGTTTGACGCTGTTCTGCGCGGCGTGGATCGCTACTGCGAAATACAAAGATGATAAAGAGATGCCGCAGCCGCATCAGGTAAAATAAGCTGACGGGATTGTTACAAATGCCGTACTAGCTAAAAATGTTTCCTGCTGGCTATTTTTTCCGCAAAAACCAGCAGGAAACGCTGAAGGGTCACTTTAATTTGGCCCTTTTGCAGAGATTCCCGCCAAAAAAGTGACACTTCCCGTTCCCATCCGCCATTGATCGCGGCAACTCAGAAATTATCCACTTATTCGACGAAAAAGCCCGGTCTGACGCGGTTTTTCGCCATTGAATGCCGCAAACCAGGTGCGTAAGATTCTCTGTCTACATTTACAATTAAGAAACACTTATGCAAGCCTCCATCACAGAAACACTCGACAAAAAACACGACGAAACGCCGGTTAATTCACGTGGCAAAGTGGTTGTGGCATCGCTGGTCGGCACTGCCATTGAGTTCTTCGATTTCTATATCTATGCCACCGCCGCGGTGATTATTTTCCCGCACATCTTCTTCCCGCAGGGCGATCCTACCGTCGCCACGCTACAGTCGCTGGCGACCTTCGCTATCGCCTTTGTTGCGCGTCCAATTGGTTCTGCCGTATTTGGCCACTTTGGCGACCGCGTCGGTCGTAAAGCCACACTGGTCGCATCGCTGCTGACCATGGGCGTTTCGACGGTGCTGATTGGTTTGCTGCCGAGCTATCAAACGATTGGTGTGGCTGCTCCGCTGCTGCTGGCGCTGGCACGTTTTGGTCAGGGTCTTGGCCTGGGCGGAGAATGGGGCGGTGCAGCCCTGCTGGCTACCGAGAATGCGCCGGCGAAGAAACGCGCGCTTTATGGTTCGTTCCCACAGCTTGGCGCGCCGATTGGCTTCTTCTTCGCTAACGGTACTTTCCTACTGCTTTCATGGCTGCTGACCGATGAGCAGTTCATGAACTGGGGCTGGCGCGTGCCGTTTATTCTCTCTGCGGTGCTGGTGTTGATTGGCCTGTATGTACGCGTTTCGCTGCATGAAAGCCCCGTGTTCGCCAAAGTGCAGAAAGAGAATAAGCAGGTAAAAATGCCGATTGGCACGCTGCTGAGCAAGCATATGACGGCGACGATTCTCGGCACCTTCATCATGCTGGCCACCTATACGCTGTTCTATATTATGACTGTCTACTCAATGAGCTACGGTACCGCGCCCGCGCCGGCCGGCCTTGGCTATTCGCGTAACAGCTTCCTGTGGATGCTGATGGTGGCGGTGATTGGTTTCGGTGTGATGGTACCAATTGCCGGTCTGCTGGCCGATCGCTTTGGCCGTCGTAAAACCATGATCACCATTACGCTGATGATTATCGCCTTCGCACTGATGTTCCCAATGCTGCTGGGTTCCGGTTCTCAGGTGCTGGTGATGGGCTTCCTGATCCTGGGCTTAAGCATTATGGGGCTGACCTTTGGTCCAATGGGCGCGCTGCTGCCGGAGTTGTTCCCGACCGAAGTGCGCTATACCGGCGCGTCTTTCTCTTACAACTTGTCGTCGATTCTTGGTGCATCCGTGGCGCCGTATATCGCCACCTGGCTGAATGCGAACTACGGTTTGCAGGCGGTGGGTTTCTATTTGGCTTCAATGGCGGTGCTGACGCTGATCGCGCTGATTGCCTGTAAAGAGACGCGCAATCAGACGCTGTATGAAGCGGTATGATTGAGCGGTGCTGTACTCTGGTTCGTATGTGCTTGCTGTCCCCCTCCTCGGTCCTCCCCCATAAATGGGGGAGGAAGATGCTGCCATATGTTAGTTCTGAAGCTGCATGTGGCAGCGTCTCCTTCCCCCGCTTGCGGGGGAAGGCCGGGATGGGGGACAGCGAGTACATACATAGAGCAACAGCGAGCACTAATTAAAAAAAACCCCGGCAAGCCGGGGTTTCTTCTTTCTGCTGAAAACTGTGTCGCGCGTGGCTTAGCCAGCGACAGCGATACGTTTCATGTCGGTCATGTAGCCACGCAGTTTGCGGCCTACTGATTCGATTGGATGCTGGCGTACCGCTTCGTTGACGTCGCGCAGCTGTGCGTTATCAACCTGCGTGCCTTCAATCGCTTTGCCCAGATCGCCCGGCTGCAGCGTGGTCATGAACTCTTTCAGCAGTGGAACCGCGGCGAAGGAGAACAGGTAGTTACCGTATTCTGCGGTATCAGAGATAACCACGTTCATTTCATACAGACGCTTACGGGCGATGGTGTTGGCAATCAGCGGCAGCTCGTGCAGTGATTCGTAGTAAGCCGACTCTTCAATGATGCCCGCATCAACCATGGTTTCGAACGCCAGCTCAACGCCTGCTTTCACCATCGCAACCATCACAACACCTTTGTCGTAGTACTCTTGCTCTTCGATTTTGCCCTCAAACTGCGGCGCGTTTTCGAATGCCGTTGCGCCGGTCTCTTCACGCCAGGTCAGCAGGTTTTTGTCGTCGTTAGCCCAGTCAGCCATCATGCCTGAGGAGAATTCGCCAGAGATGATGTCATCCATGTGCTTCTGGAACAGCGGCGCCATGATGGTTTTCAGCTGCTCAGACAGCGAATAAGCACGGATTTTCGCCGGGTTAGACAGGCGATCCATCATCAGCGTGATGCCGCCGAACTTCAGTGATTCGGTGATGGTTTCCCAGCCGAACTGAATCAGTTTTTCGGTATAAGCCGCGTCGTGACCTTCAGCCACCAGCTTGTCGAAGCACAGCAGAGAACCGGCCTGCAGCATACCGCACAGGATAGTTTGCTCACCCATCAGGTCAGATTTCACTTCTGCAACGAAAGAAGATTCCAGCACGCCAGCACGGTCGCCGCCGGTGGCTGCAGCCCAGGCTTTCGCAATCGCCATGCCTTCGCCTTTTGGATCGTTCTCCGGGTGAACCGCGATTAGCGTCGGCACACCGAAACCGCGCTTGTACTCTTCACGCACTTCCGTACCTGGGCACTTCGGCGCCACCATCACTACGGTGATGTCTTTACGAATGGTTTCGCCTACTTCAACGATGTTGAAACCGTGCGAGTAACCCAGCGCAGCGCCATCTTTCATCAACGGCTGAACGGCCTGAACTACCGCTGAGTGCTGTTTGTCTGGCGTCAGGTTTACTACCAGATCGGCCTGCGGGATCAGATCTTCGTAAGTGCCGACTTTGAAACCGTTATCGGTCGCTTTGCGGAAAGAGGCACGCTTCTCAGCAATCGCTTCAGCACGCAGGGCATAGGCCACGTCGAGGCCAGAATCACGCATGTTCAGGCCCTGGTTCAGACCCTGAGCACCACAGCCAACAATGACCACTTTCTTGCCTTTCAGGAAGCTAGCGCCATCAGCGAATTCGTCGCGTGACATGAAACGACATTTGCCCAGCTGCGCTAACTGGTTGCGCAGATTCAATGTGTTGAAGTAATTAGCCATGGGTACTCCGGTTAGATGTTGTGTTTGTTTTTGTTCAGTAACGGCGATGTGAACTACGCCGCGAATGACCCCATCATATGACAGGAAATCCGTTGCTTAAATTGATATATTAGCAAGGTCACATTGCAAAATTTGCAACACAACGTTGAGGCGATACGCGCATGGATTTACGAGACCTGAAGCTCTTCCTTCATCTGGCTGAAAGCTGCCACTTTGGCCGCACCGCACGCGCCATGCACGTCAGCCCATCGACCCTTTCACGCCAGATTCAGCGCCTGGAAGAGGATGTCGGTCACGCGCTGTTCCTGCGTGATAACCGCACCGTCACGCTGACCGAAGCCGGTGAGCGCCTGCGCCAGTTTGCGCAGCAGACGTTGCTGCAATATCAGCAGCTGCGCCATGTGATGGATCTAAACGGCCCGTCACTGAGCGGCGAGCTGCGCCTGTTCTGCTCGGTGACGGCCGCATACAGCCATCTGCCGCCGATTCTCGACCGCTTCCGCGCCGAACATCCGCAGGTAGAGATCAAACTCACCACCGGTGACGCCGCCGATGCGATTGAGATGGTGCAGTCCGGTGATGCCGATCTCGCCATTGCCGGTCGTCCCGAATCGCTGCCCGCCAGCATAGATTTTACGCCACTGGGGTTGATCCCGCTGGTGCTGATTGCCCCGGCGCTGCCTTGTCCGGTGCGCAGCCAGGCAACGCAGGACGAGCCTGATTGGGCGCAAATCCCGTTTATCCTGCCGGAACAAGGCCCTGCGCGCCGCGGTATCGATTTGTGGTTCCGCCGCCAGCGCATCCCCAATCCGCAGATTTACGCCACGGTTTCGGGACACGAGGCGATTGTCTCGATGGTGGCGCTGGGTTGTGGCATTGCGCTGCTGCCGGATGTGGTGCTGGAGAACAGTCCGGAACCGGTGCGCAATCGCGTGTTAACGCTGGAGAATGTGGAATCTGTCGCGCCGCTGGAGCTTGGCGTGTGCGTACAAAAAAAGCGGCTCGGGGAGCCGCTTATCAATGCGTTCTGGCACCAGCTATGATTATTGCCCGGCGAGGAAGAAACGAAACGCCGGGTTGTTCGCTTCGTCGTGCCATTCGTAACCCAACGCGGTGAGATGGGTTTCGAAATCCGGCTCTTGCTCGTTAGCTTCAAAGGCCGCCAGTACCCGGCCGTAATCGGTGCCGTGACTGCGATAGTGGAACAGCGAGATATTCCAGTGTGCGCCGAGCGTCTGCAGGAACTTCAGCAGCGCGCCCGGTGCTTCCGGGAATTCAAAGCTAAACAGGCGTTCGTGCAGCGGCTTCGATGGACGTCCGCCCACCATGTAGCGCACGTGCAGCTTGGCCATCTCATCATCCGAGAGATCCACCACACGATAACCGGCTTCGTTCAGCTGGCTGATGATCTCACTGCGCTCCTCCAGCCCGCGCGTTAAGCGGACGCCGACGAAAATGCAGGCGTTATCCGCATCCGCGTAGCGATAGTTGAACTCGGTGATCGAACGTCCGCCGATGGTTTGGCAAAACTTGAGGAAACTGCCCTGCTGCTCTGGAATCGTCACCGCCAGCAGCGCTTCACGCTGCTCACCCAGTTCGCAACGCTCAGAGACATAGCGCAAGCCGTGGAAGTTGACGTTGGCACCTGACAACACGTGCGCCAGGCGCTCGCCTTTGATTTCATGCTGCTGGATATACTTCTTCATGCCCGCCAGCGCCAGCGCACCCGAAGGTTCCGCTACCGCGCGCACATCTTCGAACAGGTCTTTTACTGCCGCACAAATCGCATCGCTATCCACCGTGATGATGTCGTCGAGATATTCACGACACAGGCGGAAGGTTTCATCACCAATGCGTTTGACCGCCACGCCCTCGGCAAACAAGCCGACGCGCGGCAAATCTACCGGCTCACCGGCCTCCAGCGCCGCCTTTAGGCAGGCTGAATCTTCCGACTCCACGGCGATCACTTTGATTTGTGGCATCAGCTGCTTGATCAACACGGCAACGCCCGCCGCTAGACCGCCGCCGCCAACCGGCACGAAGACGCGATCGAGATGCGCATCCTGTTGCAGCAGTTCCATCGCCAACGTGCCCTGTCCAGCGATGACCGCCGGATGGTCAAACGGCGGTACGAAGGTGTAACCCTGCTGTTCAGACAGCTCGATCGCCTTGGCTTTTGCCTCGTCGAAATTGGCCCCAAACAGATAAGCCTCACCGCCAAATGCGCGTACTGCATCAACCTTGATGTCTGCCGTGGCCAACGGCATCACAATCAGTGATTTGATGCCAAGCGTGCTGGCTGAGAGCGCCACGCCCTGCGCATGGTTACCGGCCGAAGCCGTCACCACGCCGCGCGCTTTTTGCTCTTCATTCAGCCCGGCTATCATCGCGTACGCCCCGCGCAGCTTGAAGCTGTGCACCGGCTGACGATCTTCACGCTTCACCAGAATGGTGTTGCCAAGACGCGATGATATTTTTTCCATTTTCTGCAGCGGCGTCACCTGGGCAATTTCATACACCGGTGAGCGCAGCACGGCGCGCAAATATTCCGCGCCGTTTGGCGACGCGGGTAGCGGTTGAGACTCAGCCATCGGTTAGCCTCCCAGCTTGGACTTATCGCGCACCGCGCCTTTGTCAGCGCTGGTCGCCAGTGATGCATAGGCGCGCAGGGCAAAGGAGACTTCACGCACACGGCCGTGCGGCGTATAGGCCGCTTCGCCACGCGCCTGCTCTTCTTCACGACGGGCATGCAGTTCGTTATCCGCCACCGCCAGCTTGATGCCACGGTTCGGGATATCGATTTCAATCATGTCGCCATCTTTCACCAGCGCAATGGTGCCGCCGCTCGCCGCTTCCGGAGAGGCGTGACCAATCGACAAACCGGAGGTGCCACCAGAGAAACGACCATCGGTGATCAATGCACAGCTTTTGCCGAGGCCCATCGATTTGAGATAGGTGGTTGGATAGAGCATTTCCTGCATGCCCGGCCCGCCTTTCGGCCCTTCGTAGCGGATAACCACCACGTCACCGGCCACCACTTTGCCGCCAAGAATCGCTTCAACCGCATCGTCCTGGCTTTCGTACACTTTGGCCGGGCCTGTGAAGGTGAGGATCTCTTTGTCTACGCCGGCGGTTTTTACGATACAGCCATCTTCTGCAATATTGCCGTAAAGGACTGCCAGGCCGCCATCTTGTGAGTAAGCGTGCTCGCGCGTACGAATACAACCTTCGCTGCGATCGTCATCCAGCGTGTCCCAACGGCAATTCTGCGAAAATGCCTTGGTGGTACGAATACCGGCAGGACCGGCGCGGAACATATCCTTCACGGCCTGATCTTTGGTCAGCATGATGTCGTACTGATCGAGGGTTTCACGCATGCTCTGCTGCAGAATGTTGCGCGCGCTGGTGTCGATCAGACCGGCACGATCCAGCTCACCGAGAATGGCGATAACGCCACCCGCGCGGTGCACATCTTCCATATGATATTTCGGCGTACTTGGCGCCACTTTACACAGCTGAGGCACTTTACGAGACAAGCGATCGATATCAGAGATATTGAAGTCGATTTCGCCTTCCAGCGCTGCTGCCAGCAGGTGCAGAACGGTATTGGTGGAACCGCCCATGGCGATATCCAGCGTCATCGCATTCTCGAACGCCGCCTTGGTGGCGATGTTACGCGGCAGCATGTTGTCGTCATCCTGCTCGTAATAGCGTTTGGTCAGGCTAACAATGCGCTTACCGGCATTAATGAACAGCTCTTTACGATCGGCGTGGGTTGCCAACAGTGAACCGTTACCCGGCTGCGACAAGCCCAGCGCTTCAGTCAGACAGTTCATGGAGTTAGCGGTGAACATCCCGGAACAGGAACCGCAGGTTGGGCAAGCGGAACGTTCGATCTGATCGCTGTCGGCATCGCTGACGTTCGGGTTGGCACCCTGAATCATTGCGTCCACCAGATCCAGCTTGATGATTTGATCGGACAGTTTGGTTTTACCGGCTTCCATCGGGCCGCCAGAGACAAAGATCACCGGAATGTTGAGGCGCAGTGCCGCCATCAGCATGCCCGGGGTGATTTTGTCGCAGTTGGAGATACAGACCATGGCGTCAGCACAGTGCGCGTTAACCATGTACTCCACTGAATCGGCAATTAGCTCACGTGAAGGCAGTGAATACAGCATGCCGCCATGACCCATGGCGATACCATCATCCACCGCAATGGTATTGAACTCTTTAGCCACACCGCCTGCTGCTTCGATCTCCTCGGCAACCAGTTTGCCTAGATCGCGCAGGTGCACGTGGCCCGGTACGAATTGGGTGAATGAGTTGACCACGGCGATAATCGGCTTGCCGAAATCGTCGTCGGTCATTCCTGTCGCGCGCCACAGGGCACGGGCACCGGCCATGTTACGTCCATGGGTGGTGGTGGCGGAACGGTACTTAGGCATGCTCTATTTACTCCAGTAATAATAAGGTTGCGGGCGTCATCTGACACCCGCAAAAAAGCGCGTTATGCGTTAACCGGATCCAACCAGCCCCACTTGTCTTCCGTTTCGCCAGTAAACAGGCCAAAGAATGCCTTCTGGATACGACCGGTGACCGGACCACGTTTACCTTCGCCGACCTGAATGCCGTCGACGCTGCGCACCGGAGTGATCTCCGCTGCAGTACCAGACATGAACACTTCGTCTGCCAGATACAGGGATTCGCGCGACAGCACCTGCTCACGCACTTCGATACCCATGTCTTGCGCCAGCTTGATGATGGCGTCACGCGTGATGCCCGGCAGCGCTGAAGAGGTGAACGGTGGCGTGAACAGAATGCCATCTTTCACTTCGAACAAGTTTTCGCCAGCACCTTCTGAAATATAGCCGTTGGTGTCGAGGGCGATACCTTCCTGATAGCCGTGGCGACGTGCTTCGCTACCCACCAGCAGAGAGGAGAGATAGTTACCACCCGCTTTTGCGGCGGTCGGCAAGGTGTTTGGTGCCACGCGGTTCCACGAAGAAACCATCGCGTCGATGCCGTTTTCCAGCGCTTCAGCGCCCAGGTAAGCACCCCATGGGAAGGCGGCGATGATTACATCGGTGGTGTAGCCATCTGGCGGGTTCACACCCAGACCCACGTCACCCACAAAGGCCAGCGGACGGATATAAGCGCTTTTCAGTTTATTCACGCGGATCACTTCGCGGCACGCTTCCATCAGTTCATCAACGCTGGCTTTAATCGGGAAACGATAAATTTTGGCGGATTCATGCAGACGCTTCATGTGCTCACGGTGACGGAACACCACTGGGCCTTTGTGTGAGTCGTAGCAACGCACGCCTTCAAACACAGAAGTACCGTAATGCAGTGCATGAGACATCACGCTAACCTTGGCGTCTTCCCACTTAACCATCTCCCCATTGAACCAAATAAAGTCTGCTTTCTTCGTACTCATTGCTTTTTTCCTTTGGCGACTAAGCGCGGATTTGTTGTGTTGTCTGTTGTTGGATCTCGACGCAAGCGACATCCATAAGTTTGCTTAACTGCGAAGACAGTAAATCGACAGAGCGTTGGCTGGCAACGGTCATTTCGATATTAATGTTCCCGGCATTGACCGCGGAGGCCATATTCATCGCACACACCTGGAAGCCGCGGTGACGCACGACACGCAAAATGCGCTCCAATATTTCAGGACGAAAGCGGGCTTCGATAGACAATTGATGCTGATTCATGCGGTTCTCTCCATCATGTTTGCGTTGCTGGCACCCGGTGGTACCAATGGCCAGACGTTTTCATGCTCATCTATCGAAACATGCAGGAAGTAAGGACCTTCACTGTTCAGCAGAGCATCGAGGGCGGCGTCGACCTGATCTTTACGGCTAATGCGCTGGCCCGGAATATCAAAGGCGCTGGCCAGCGTGAGGAAATCGGGATTATCGGTAAGAATGGTTTCGCTATAGCGACCATCAAAGAACAATTGCTGCCACTGGCGCACCATGCCCAGACGTTGGTTATCCAACAGCAGGATTTTCACCGGTAACTTGCCGCGCTTGATGGTGCCCAGCTCCTGAATGTTCATCATGATTGAGCCATCGCCGGACACGCAGATTACCGTATCTTTAGGACGCGCCACTTGCGCACCGATCGCCGCCGGCAGACCAAAGCCCATGGTGCCGAGGCCGCTAGAGGTAATGAAGTTTTCTGGGGCGGTGAAGCTCATGTGCTGAGCGGCCCACATCTGGTGCTGGCCCACATCGGTGGTCACCACGGCGCTATCTGCTTTACGATCGGACAACTGCTTCAGCAGCAACGGCGCGTAAATCGCTTCGCCTGGATGATCATAACGCCAGTCGAATTCGCTTTTCATCGCGCTCACTTCTTTGCGCCAGCCATCAATCTGCAGCGGCATGCTGAGCGCAGGCAACACCTGATTCATATCGCCCTGCAACGAGACATGTGCACGACGCAGTTTGTTCAGCTCGGCAGGATCGATATCGATGTGAATGACGCTGGCATGAGGTGCAAAAGTATCCAGCTTGCCGGTGACGCGGTCGTCAAAGCGCGCGCCCACTGCAATCAGCAAATCACAGGATTGCACGGCGAGGTTGGCGGCTTTGGTGCCGTGCATGCCCAGCATACCCAGATAAAGATCGCTGCTGGCATCCGCGCTGCCGAGACCTTTCAGGGTGGAAACCATCGGAATACCCGTTTCCTGCGCCATGGCGCGCAGTGCTGGAACCGCCTGCGCCATTCCTACGCCACCACCGATATACAACATCGGTTTGTGGGACTGCGCCATTAAGGCTCGCGCCTCCGCGATATGCTGCGCAGAATGGCTCACTTCTTCTTCCACTGGCAGCAGGTGCGGCGTCAGTTCGCCATTGGCGACCTGAATGTCTTTCGGGATATCGACCAGCACCGGGCCAGGGCGGCCAGCCTGGGCAATGGCGAAGGCTTCGGCCATTACAGAAGGTAAATCATCAAGGGATTCAACGAGGAAACTGTGCTTGGTACAAGCTAACGACAAACCGAGAACATCGATTTCCTGGAAGGCGTCGGTACCGATGAAGGCGGAAGAGACCTGACCGGTGATCGCCACAACTGGGATTGAATCCATCATCGCATCCGCCAGCCCTGTAATCAGGTTGGTGGCACCTGGGCCCGAAGTCGCAATACATACGCCAGTCTTCCCGGTTGCGCGGGCATAACCAATTGCCGCCATCACCGCACCTTGCTCATGACGGCACAGTAGGTGTTCCACGCCGCCATCGTAGAGCGCGTCATACACTGGCATGATTGCGCCGCCAGGATAGCCAAACACTGTATCGACACTCTGCGCGCGTAAAGCCTGAACTACCCACTGTGCACCTGTCATGGTTATTCTCCTGTATTCCTTGGGGAACAACAGAATTTTATGCTACTGCTCATAATCTGTTCCTCGCTGATTCGCTGATATTTCGTCTGGTTAAAAAAAAACCCCCGGACCTTTCGGTGCGGGGGTTTTTGGAATTCCAGACTTGATTTTTAAGCCTTTCTTTCTCCAAGCGATGCCCCGCACCGTGGGATAATAATCACCACCACGCTAATCACGACTAGGCTAATCACTTGTAGAAGGGCTTTCATGTGTAATTTGTTTTTTCGATTGTTCGAAGTAATACCTACAGAGTTACCATAGTTAGCATGATGTTGACAATAATTTTCATGGGATTTTTTTATAGCGACTTTGGCGCCTGTCCGTTATCACATTGTAAGTAAAAGGTTATTTACATTTGTGATAAATATTCATTACGCACGCGGCGTAATTTTCATTTGTGGTTTGAGAGGCGGTTCCGAATTACAGCGAAACAACTGCAACTATTGCTGAACGTAAGGAGTCGAGGTCTGGAAATGTCGCGTTGGTATTTGATCGACCACATTAGGGCACAGATGATAAAGGCAACAAGGAGCTGTTATGTCTTTATCAAAAGTATTAACGCGGGCAGCGCTGGGTGTGCAGGCTCCGCTGGTGACGGTGGAAGTACATATCAGTAATGGCTTACCCGCCCTAACATTGGTTGGCCTGCCCGAAACCACGGTTAAAGAAGCCAGAGAACGGGTGCGCAGTGCGATTATCAACAGTGGATTCACCTTCCCGGCGAAACGCGTCACCATTAATCTTGCACCTGCCGATCTCCCTAAAGAAGGCGGACGCTATGACCTACCAATCGCTATCGCGATTCTGGCGGCCTCTGAGCAGCTTCCTGACGCAAAACTGGCGCAATATGAGTTCCTGGGCGAGTTAGCCCTCAACGGCGCGCTCTGTGGCGTTCAGGCTGCTATTCCGGCAGCCATGGCAGCATTGCAAGCAGGCCGACAAATGGTGTTAGCTGAACAGAATCAACAGGATGTAGGATTGATTCAGCAAGGCGAGACGTTGGTTGGCAAACATCTGGTCGAAATCTGCGCCTTTCTACATAACCAAACAACATTGACTGTCGCCCACTATCAACCCGATACGATTGAGCAGGGGAAGCAAGACCTCAGCGATATCATTGGTCAGGATCAAGGCCGGCGGGCGCTCGAGATTACAGCTGCGGGTGGGCATAATCTATTACTCATTGGACCGCCGGGCACCGGTAAGACGATGCTGGCGACGCGTCTGCCGGGAATCATGCCGCCGTTAGACGACCAGGAAGCGCTGGAGTGCGCCGCTATCGCCAGTCTGGTCAGCAGTGGCAATCTGCATCAACAGTGGCGTAAACGGCCGTTCAGAGCGCCTCACCACAGTGCTTCATTGTATGCGCTAGTGGGTGGCGGTTCACTACCACGCCCGGGAGAAATCTCTTTGGCGCACAACGGCGTGTTGTTCCTTGATGAACTGCCGGAGTTTGAGCGCAAAACGCTGGATGCGTTACGCGAACCCATTGAGTCAGGTGAGATTGCTATTTCGCGTACCCGCGCTAAAGTGACCTATCCAGCGCGCTTTCAATTAATTGGTGCAATGAATCCTAGCCCCACCGGGCATTATCAGGGCAACCACAATCGCTCTTCTCCACAACAGGTCTTGCGCTATCTCAATCGCCTTTCAGGACCTTTTCTTGACCGCTTTGATCTCTCGCTGGAAGTCCCTCTTCTCCCGAGCGGATCGTTAAGTAAGAAACATCAGGTCAGCGAAAGCAGCGCTGAGGTTTTGAGTCGCGTCCTTGTGGCCCGTGAGATCCAAACAGCGCGTAGTGGCAAGGTGAATGCTCACCTCTCTAACCCCGAGATTTTACGCTGGTGCCCGTTAAAGCAGCAGGATGCTGAATGGCTGGAAGGGGTATTGAATTCGTTGGGACTTTCAGTGCGTGCATGGCAGCGGATTCTAAAAGTGGCGAGAACAATTGCTGACTTAGCAGGAGAAGAGTCGATTCAGCGGGATCATTTGCAGGAAGCGGTGGGTTATCGCAGCATTGACCGCTTAATGATCTATCTACATAAAAATCTGGAATAAAAAACGGGGCTTATTTAAGCCCCGCTATTTTAATCATCGCTATCGCTGAAATCTTCCACGGTGTCCATCTGCGGCTTCCCGCCAGACAACGTGTGGAAACGCTTAGGGCGCTTGATACGTGCGGTATATTTCGACCATACGCGTTCAGCTTCCGTTTGCGGCTCACGAAGACCACGACATACTTCTAAAAATGAACGCTCTTCTTCTGTAGTGGGTTCACGCTTAGCGAGATCCAGTTCATTAAAGGCGTAACCGTGGCGCTCCAGAAGCTGAGCTTCTTTAATGGTGAAATCACCATGACGCGAAAAACCACGTGGGTAATGTTTGTTATCAAAGAAACGATTCGTTGTTGCGAAGCTATCCGCCATTTTACACGCTCCTGACTCTCATATGGCCGTGCTATTTATGGCGCGGAGTATTAGATAGGCTTGACAGAGTGTAAAACAAAACATTTAAATCAGTACGACAAACAATTTTTGGGAGAATGCAGTGGATACGGAATTACTGAAAACTTTCCTCGAAGTGAGCAGAACGCGTCATTTCGGGCGTGCTGCTGAAGCGCTTTACCTCACGCAATCTGCCGTTAGTTTTCGCATTCGTCAGCTGGAGAATCAGCTGGGCGTTAATCTTTTTACTCGTCACCGTAATAACATCCGGCTGACTTCGGCAGGTGAGCGTTTATTACCCTATGCCGAAAGCTTGATGAGTACGTGGTTGATGGCTAAAAAGGAAGTTTCGCACACACAGCAGCATCACGAGCTTTCAATAGGAGGCAGCGCATCCCTTTGGGAAGCCTATTTAACTCCTTGGTTACAAACACTTTATGAGAACAGAGAGAGCCTTCATCTTGAAGCACGGATTGCCCAACGACATCTATTGGTTAAGCAATTACATGAACGTCAGTTGGACTTGTTGATTACCACCGAAGCACCAAAGATGGATGAGTTAACCAGTCAGCAGATTGGCCATATCTCGCTCGCATTATTCCGAGCGCGGAAAACTGAGAAGCGTGAAAAGTATGATTACATTAAGCTGGAATGGGGCGCGGATTTTCATCAACATGAAAGTTATCTATCCAGCGATGATGTTCCAGTATTAACCACTACATCAGCACATGTTACGCGTGAATTACTGCATACTACGGGTGCGTGTGCATTTTTACCTGATTTCTGGCACGGAATTTATAGTGATTTGATGGTTATTCCAGATACACCAGTCGCTGTGCGACCGTTATATGCGGTGTGGCTGCAGAATAGCGATCAGCAGAGTCACATCCGCCAGCTGCTTAAATATCCGGTATTGGCACCATAAGATAATAAATGAGGAGAGTTTGAGTGGATCACAGTGAAACTCAAACTCATTTCACTGCTAAATTTTGGACAAAAAAAATCCTTTGCCGAAGCAAAGGATTATTTTCTGGCAGGGGCGGAGGGACTCGAACCCCCAACACCCGGTTTTGGAGACCGGTGCTCTACCAATTGAACTACGCCCCTAATTAGGGTGGCGGAACGGACGGGGCTCGAACCCGCGACCCCCTGCGTGACAGGCAGGTATTCTAACCAACTGAACTACCGCTCCACCGATTCTGTACTGACATCAGAAAATCGTTCTGATTTCAGGTGTTTCGCCCTTTCCGCGTCACCGGGAAGGTCACGATCCGATAACGGATCTTAAATTGATGCCTGGCAGTTCCCTACTCTCGCATGGGGAGACCCCACACTACCATCGGCGCTACGGCGTTTCACTTCTGAGTTCGGCATGGGGTCAGGTGGGACCACCGCGCTAAAGCCGCCAGGCAAATTCTGTTTCGTTCGCGAAGCCCTCACAGGCGCCGCAAACCAGTCCGTGAACAAGCTGAAAATCCGGTCTCTCAGACCAAAACGCCTCTGGCGTTGTAAGGTTAAGCCTCACGGGTCATTAGTACCGGTTAGCTCAACGCATCGCTGCGCTTACACACCCGGCCTATCAACGTCGTAGTCTTCAACGTCCCTTCAGGACTCTCAAGGAGTCAGGGAGAACTCATCTCGGGGCAAGTTTCGTGCTTAGATGCTTTCAGCACTTATCTTTTCCGCACTTAGCTACCGGGCAGTGCCATTGGCATGACAACCCGAACACCAGTGGTGCGTTCACTCCGGTCCTCTCGTACTAGGAGCAACCCCCCTCAATTCTCCAGCGCCCACGGCAGATAGGGACCGAACTGTCTCACGACGTTCTAAACCCAGCTCGCGTACCACGTGAAACGGCGAACAGCCGTACCCTTGGGACCTACTTCGGCCCCAGGATGTGATGAGCCGACATCGAGGTGCCAAACACCGCCGTCGATATGAACTCTTGGGCGGTATCAGCCTGTTATCCCCGGAGTACCTTTTATCCGTTGAGCGATGGCCCTTCCATTCAGAACCACCGGATCACTATGACCTGCTTTCGCACCTGCTCGAGCCGTCACTCTCGCAGTCAAGCTGGCTTATGCCATTGCACTAACCTCCTGATGTCCGACCAGGATTAGCCAACCTTCGTGCTCCTCCGTTACTCTTTGGGAGGAGACCGCCCCAGTCAAACTACCCACCAGACACTGTCCGCAGCCCGGATCACGGGCCTACGTTAGAACATCAAACATTAAAGGGTGGTATTTCAAGGTTGGCTCCACGCAGACTGGCGTCCACGCTTCAAAGCCTCCCACCTATCCTACACATCAAGGCTCAATGTTCAGTGTCAAGCTATAGTAAAGGTTCACGGGGTCTTTCCGTCTTGCCGCGGGTACACTGCATCTTCACAGCGATTTCAATTTCACTGAGTCTCGGGTGGAGACAGCCTGGCCATCATTACGCCATTCGTGCAGGTCGGAACTTACCCGACAAGGAATTTCGCTACCTTAGGACCGTTATAGTTACGGCCGCCGTTTACCGGGGCTTCGATCAAGAGCTTCTCCTTGCGGATAACCCCATCAATTAACCTTCCGGCACCGGGCAGGCGTCACACCGTATACGTCCACTTTCGTGTTTGCACAGTGCTGTGTTTTTAATAAACAGTTGCAGCCAGCTGGTATCTTCGACTGGCTTCGGCTCGGGGAGCAAGTCCCTTCACCTACGCGCCAGCGTGCCTTCTCCCGAAGTTACGGCACCATTTTGCCTAGTTCCTTCACCCGAGTTCTCTCAAGCGCCTTGGTATTCTCTACCTGACCACCTGTGTCGGTTTGGGGTACGATTTCGTGTTACCTGGAGCTTAGAGGCTTTTCCTGGAAGCAGGGCATCAGTTACTTCACCACCGTGGTGGCTCGTCGTCACGCCTCAGCCTTAAGACACCCCGGATTTACCAAAGGTGTCAGCCTACACGCTTAAACCGGGACAACCGTCGCCCGGATAACCTAGCCTTCTCCGTCCCCCCTTCGCAGTAACACCAAGTGCAGGAATATTAACCTGCTTCCCATCGACTACGCTTTTCAGCCTCGCCTTAGGGGTCGACTCACCCTGCTCCGATTAACGTTGAACAGGAACCCTTGGTCTTCCGGCGAGCGGGCTTTTCACCCGCTTTATCGTTACTTATGTCAGCATTCGCACTTCTGATACCTCCAGCATGCCTCACAGCACACCTTCGACGGCTTACAGAACGCTCCCCTACCCAACAACGCATACGCGTCGCTGCCGCAGCTTCGGTGCATGGTTTAGCCCCGTTACATCTTCCGCGCAGGCCGACTCGACCAGTGAGCTATTACGCTTTCTTTAAATGATGGCTGCTTCTAAGCCAACATCCTGGCTGTCTGTGCCTTCCCACATCGTTTCCCACTTAACCATGACTTTGGGACCTTAGCTGGCGGTCTGGGTTGTTTCCCTCTTCACGACGGACGTTAGCACCCGCCGTGTGTCTCCCGTGATAACATTCTCCGGTATTCGCAGTTTGCATCGGGTTGGTAAGCCGGGATGGCCCCCTAGCCGAAACAGTGCTCTACCCCCGGAGATGAGTTCACGAGGCGCTACCTAAATAGCTTTCGGGGAGAACCAGCTATCTCCCGGTTTGATTGGCCTTTCACCCCCAGCCACAAGTCATCCGCTAATTTTTCAACATTAGTCGGTTCGGTCCTCCAGTTAGTGTTACCCAACCTTCAACCTGCCCATGGCTAGATCACCGGGTTTCGGGTCTATACCCTGCAACTTAACGCCCAGTTAAGACTCGGTTTCCCTGCGGCTCCCCTATACGGTTAACCTTGCTACAGAATATAAGTCGCTGACCCATTATACAAAAGGTACGCAGTCACCCCATAAATGAGGCTCCCACTGCTTGTACGTACACGGTTTCAGGTTCTGTTTCACTCCCCTCGCCGGGGTTCTTTTCGCCTTTCCCTCACGGTACTGGTTCACTATCGGTCAGTCAGGAGTATTTAGCCTTGGAGGATGGTCCCCCCATATTCAGACAGGATACCACGTGTCCCGCCCTACTCTTCGAACTCACAATCTGTGCACTTTCGTGTACGGGACTATCACCCGGTGTCGTGCGACTTTCCAGACGCTTCCACTAACGCACAAACTGATTCAGGTTCTGGGCTGTTCCCCGTTCGCTCGCCGCTACTGGGGGAATCTCGGTTGATTTCTTTTCCTCTGGGTACTTAGATGTTTCAGTTCCCCAGGTTCGCCTCGCAACACTATGTATTCATGTTGCGATGATGCACTGAGTGCACCGGGTTTCCCCATTCGGACATCGTCGGCTGTAGCGGTTCATATCACCTTACCGACGCTTTACGCAGATTAGCACGTCCTTCATCGCCTCTGACTGCCAGGGCATCCACCGTGTACGCTTAGTCGCTTAACCTCACAACCCACAGGCGTTTTGCAACGCTCGGGACTGTAAGCATTTGAGAGACTCGAACGCATCGTGATTTCATTCCTATTACGGAGAATGAAAACGACGCGTCGTTTCAATTTTCAGCTTGTTCCGGATTGTTAAAGAGCAATAACTTCGCAATGCACCCGAGGATACATTCTGAAGTTAGTTATCAACGTGGGGTCGTTGATGGTGGAGCTAAGCGGGATCGAACCGCTGACCTCCTGCGTGCAAGGCAGGCGCTCTCCCAGCTGAGCTATAGCCCCATAGAGTTTTGTAAAACGCTCGCTTACCAGGAGAATTCTTTCAGGTTCAAGGCGTGACGACACGAAGCATACTGAAGTATGCGAGCTGTCGGCACAACGCAGAAACGGGAAGAATTTGGTAGGCCTGAGTGGACTTGAACCACCGACCTCACCCTTATCAGGGGTGCGCTCTAACCACCTGAGCTACAAGCCTGCAGGCGTTTTACGCTCTTCTTTAATTTCATCAGACAATCTGTGTGAGCACTTCGCGGGAAGGTATCTTCAGGTAAGGAGGTGATCCAACCGCAGGTTCCCCTACGGTTACCTTGTTACGACTTCACCCCAGTCATGAATCACAAAGTGGTAAGCGCCCTCCCGAAGGTTAAGCTACCTACTTCTTTTGCAACCCACTCCCATGGTGTGACGGGCGGTGTGTACAAGGCCCGGGAACGTATTCACCGTAGCATTCTGATCTACGATTACTAGCGATTCCGACTTCACGGAGTCGAGTTGCAGACTCCGATCCGGACTACGACGCACTTTATGAGGTCCGCTTGCTCTCGCGAGGTCGCTTCTCTTTGTATGCGCCATTGTAGCACGTGTGTAGCCCTACTCGTAAGGGCCATGATGACTTGACGTCATCCCCACCTTCCTCCAGTTTATCACTGGCAGTCTCCTTTGAGTTCCCGGCCGGACCGCTGGCAACAAAGGATAAGGGTTGCGCTCGTTGCGGGACTTAACCCAACATTTCACAACACGAGCTGACGACAGCCATGCAGCACCTGTCTCAGCGTTCCCGAAGGCACCAAAGCATCTCTGCTAAGTTCGCTGGATGTCAAGAGTAGGTAAGGTTCTTCGCGTTGCATCGAATTAAACCACATGCTCCACCGCTTGTGCGGGCCCCCGTCAATTCATTTGAGTTTTAACCTTGCGGCCGTACTCCCCAGGCGGTCGACTTAACGCGTTAGCTCCGGAAGCCACTCCTCAAGGGAACAACCTCCAAGTCGACATCGTTTACGGCGTGGACTACCAGGGTATCTAATCCTGTTTGCTCCCCACGCTTTCGCACCTGAGCGTCAGTCTTCGTCCAGGGGGCCGCCTTCGCCACCGGTATTCCTCCAGATCTCTACGCATTTCACCGCTACACCTGGAATTCTACCCCCCTCTACGAGACTCTAGCCTGCCAGTTTCGAATGCAGTTCCCAGGTTAAGCCCGGGGATTTCACATCCGACTTGACAGACCGCCTGCGTGCGCTTTACGCCCAGTAATTCCGATTAACGCTTGCACCCTCCGTATTACCGCGGCTGCTGGCACGGAGTTAGCCGGTGCTTCTTCTGCGGGTAACGTCAATCGGTGAGGTTATTAACCTCACCGCCTTCCTCCCCGCTGAAAGTACTTTACAACCCGAAGGCCTTCTTCATACACGCGGCATGGCTGCATCAGGCTTGCGCCCATTGTGCAATATTCCCCACTGCTGCCTCCCGTAGGAGTCTGGACCGTGTCTCAGTTCCAGTGTGGCTGGTCATCCTCTCAGACCAGCTAGGGATCGTCGCCTAGGTGAGCCATTACCCCACCTACTAGCTAATCCCATCTGGGCACATCCGATGGTGTGAGGCCCGAAGGTCCCCCACTTTGGTCTTGCGACGTTATGCGGTATTAGCTACCGTTTCCAGTAGTTATCCCCCTCCATCGGGCAGTTTCCCAGACATTACTCACCCGTCCGCCACTCGTCACCCAAGGAGCAAGCTCCTCTGTGCTACCGTCCGACTTGCATGTGTTAGGCCTGCCGCCAGCGTTCAATCTGAGCCATGATCAAACTCTTCAATTTAAGTTTGATTTGCTGCAACGAGTGCAGCGATGCTCATCTGTAAAACGTCATAATGAATTTCATTATGTGTTCACTCGTGAGACTTGATATTTTTTTACGTCCGGAGACGCTGATATCAATCCTGCGAGTGCCCACACAGATTGTCTGATAAATTGTTAAAGAGCAGTGCCGCAATTTCTCTAGCGGCGCGGGATGCGTATATTACGCTTTCCGCATTCTCAGTCAAGCATTTATTTTTGCTTTTCTGAAGGTTGCCTTGAAGACCACCTCCTGAACACATCGCTTCGTAAGCCGTTGTTCCGTGTCAGTGGAGGCGCAGTATAGGGATTTCTTCGGAGCTGACAAGTGCTAATTTCAAATTAATTTTCGAGTGCTGATTTTTTCGGCGAAACACGACTAAACTGCTAATTTTTCCAGCAACGGGAAGCCATAACGCTGCAAAATCGGTGATAATTTCGTCACTTCATCATCCATTCGCGTACAGAACGCTAAATTCTGCCCGGATGAAACAGCATGCGGCGCTTCATGCTCCAATAACCAGACGGTACGACGTGCAATAGCCGCGCCTGAATCCACTAAACGCGTCCCTTCCGGCAACACCAATTGCAATTCATCACGCAATAAAGGGAAATGCGTGCATCCCAGCACTACGGTATCCGGCGGTTCTTTCATACGTAGCCAGGGTTGCACAGCGCGGCGCACATCAGCTAACTCAACATCTTCGCCATGCAGCTTGGCTTCCGCCAGTTCCACCAGCTCAGCCGAACCGAGCATCTCAATTTTACAATCGCGGGCAAACTGCGCCACTAACTCATGCGTATAAGGACGTTTCACCGTGCCACGCGTGGCCAGTAATCCCACCACACCATTACGTGTCAGACGTGCAGCAGGTTTGATGGCAGGCACCACCCCGACAACTGGGAATTCGAAGCGCTCACGCAGAGCCGGTAAAGAGATGGTGCTGGCAGAGTTACACGCGATGATCACCAGCGCCAGCGGGAAACGCTGCGTGATAGCCGTCACCACAGCCACCACACGCTCGACAATAAAGTCTTCGGATTTTTCGCCGTACGGAAAACCTTCATTATCGAAGGCGTAGAGATAGTGAAGATCCGGCAATAAATGTCGGACCTCATCATAAACGGAGAGCCCACCGACGCCAGAGTCAAACACCAGCACGGTGGGACGCAGATCAGAAGCTGTAGCTGGCGCTGAGGTAATACTCCGTTCCTGGAGTTGGATAGCCATACGCTGTCTCATAATCTTTATCGAACAGGTTGGCAATTCTACCACGAACGGTGAGCTGTGATGTGACCGGATACGAGACAGCGAGATCTACCGTGCTGTAACTTGATAAGCGACGCTGCTCACTCGCATATTCGCTGGTGTTGTTATCGTAGCGCTTGCCGAAGTACTGATAGATGACGTCGATATCAAAGTCATACACCGTCATACCCAGCTGATATTTCGCTTGTTCACGCGCACGACGCGCCAGTGTTTCACCATCAGAATCACGGCGAGCATCCAGATAACCCAGAGTGATCTGGTGATGAAGGAAGCGGGTATCAAAATCAGCTGTGGCTTCAATCCCTTTCAGCGTAACGGCTTTTTCATTGTAATAGCCGCCCTCAAATGTCACGGGATCAGAAGCATAGGTAATAAGATTGCTGACTTTATTGTGATACGCCGCAACACGCCAGTTAACCGGGCCGGTTAAACCTTCCAGCGCAGCTTCCCACTGTTTTGATTTCTCCGGGTTCAGATCGGGATTTGAACTAATGCCGTAACGCTTCAAACCATATAACTGACCGAGCGTTGGTGCCTGGAAACCTGTCCCATAAGAGAGTGAAGCTTTATAGCCCGGCACAAACTCCCAACCCGCTGCCGTTTGCCAGGTGCCATGGCGACCAAAGTCTTGGTTATCATCACCGCGCGCAGAGCCTTCAAGCGTAACGTTGCCAAACTGCTGCTGAGCCGTCAGATAGGCGCCGGTGTTATCCTGCTTATAGCCATCTTCATCACGCGGGGCACCAGAATAGAGTTGTCCAATGGAGTTCAGCTTCTGCTGTTGCCAATCCAGCCCCGCGCTGACCATACCGTGCCCCACCGCCAGGGTGTTGCCCCACTGCAGGTTGCGCTGCTCCATATCATCCAAACTGTTGGAGTCCGCATAGCGACCGTCAGCACCAACGTAGTTGTAGATTTTGTACTTCTGATAACTGGCGGTCAGTTGTGAAGAGTAAGCGTCATGATTAAAGCGCAGGCCGGTATCAAACGAGTGATTATAGATTTGCTGCTCATCCTGACCACCGACATAGCCCGCATCATAATCTGAGTTCGCGGCATAGCCATAACCGCGAAAGAAGCCAGAAAACGTGTCATTAAACTTATGATCAACGCCGGCCCAGAATGCTTTATTGCGCCAGCCATCACGGTCGCGATCGGTCGCAGACGTTGAGCCGGGCTGAACGTTATAGCCGTTAGTGGCCTGATAAGAACCCGCTACCGTCAAACGCGTCTGGTCAGTGATGTTCTGATTGATGCCGCCGCTGTACTCCTGATATCCCTTCGAGCCAAAGCCCGCTGAAAGTGAATTTTGGTTATTAGGGTTTTGCGTAATGACGTTAACTACGCCGCCAATCGCATCCGCACCGTAAACGGCAGAACGCGGACCGCGAATAAACTCGACACGCTGAATAATGGAAACCGGGATTTGGTTAAAGTCAGCAACGCCGGTGATACCGGGTTTAGAAAACGGCACACCGTCAATTAAGATCAGCGTATGACGCGCTTCCGAGCCACGCACATACATAGAAGCGCTTTGACCGATACCGCCGCTTTGCGCGATATCCACACCAGGTAAGCGGCGCAGCACTTCCAGCAGGTTTTTCGATTGCCACTGATCAATCTCGTCACGCGTGACGACAGACGTTGAAGCCAGTACCGAAGAGACCGGCTGTGCGAAGCGGTTAGCCGTTACGATTTGCGTATCATCATTCTGCTGGGCATAGCCAAATTGCGCCCAGAGAGACAACGCCGTTGCACTGAAGGCAAACAGCGAAGCATGTGTGTTTTTCATTGTTATAGCATCCAAAAGACGAAGCAGGATGCCGCACGACTACAACCAATAGCTCGCGATGGTCGTATGTATTGCGACGTCACACCGGCAGGTCTTCGGGCTGAGAATCATAAATGGTGAAAAACTTCCCATCCGGCAGGACAGTGTTTATAGGTGCCATCACCACGACATTCTTTACCGCTGCGCGTCAGCTCCAGATTCACACTGGATTCCCTTTTAACTCAAGGAGGCCGGCAGGCGCAGTCTACGGCCAGGAAGGCCGGAAATCCAGACTTCCAGCCATCTTGTTTTCCACAGGGCTGGACATCAGCAGTTGAATGCCTACAATCGCCCGGCAAGCCAGCTTATTACCAGGATTAAAGATGACACCCGAACAGCTCCCGATTGAACAATACGACGCGCAACTGGCGGAAAAGGTCAGCCGCTTACAGGCGATGATGGTGCCCTTTGCCGCGCCCGACGTGGAGGTGTTCCGCTCACCGGTCAGCCACTATCGGATGCGCGCCGAATTCCGCATCTGGCATGACGGTGACGATCTCTACCACATCATCTTTGATCAAGAGACCAAACAACGTATTCGTGTCGATCAATTCCCGGCCGCCAGTGAATTGATCAACCAGCTAATGCCGAAATTGATCAATGCGATCCGGGATAACCGCGCACTGCGTTTTAAGTTATTCCAGATCGATTACCTGTCGACCATGAGCAACCAGATCGTCATCTCGCTGCTCTATCACCGCAAGCTGGAAGAGGAGTGGACTGCAGCAGCCAGCGCCCTGCGCGACAGCCTGCGCGCTGAAGGTTTTGATGTGCAGCTAATTGGTCGCGCCACCAAAACCAAAATCTGTCTCGATCGCGATTACGTCGATGAACGCTTGCCGGTCGCCGGCAAAGAGATGATTTATCGTCAGGTAGAGAACAGCTTCACCCAACCAAACGCGGCGATGAATATTCAGATGCTGGAGTGGGCACTGGACGTGACGCAGGATTCGCGTGGCGATCTGCTGGAACTCTATTGCGGGAATGGTAATTTCTCGCTGGCGCTGGCACGCAACTTCCGCCGCGTATTGGCCACGGAGATTGCCAAACCATCGGTGGCTTCTGCGCAATACAATATTGCCGCCAACCACATTGATAACGTGCAGATCATTCGCATGGCCGCCGAGGAATTTACTCAGGCGATGAACGGCGTACGCAGCTTCAATCGCTTAGATGGCATCGATCTGAAGAGCTATCAGTGCGAAACCATTTTCGTCGATCCGCCGCGCAGCGGGCTGGACGCGGAAACCGTGAAGATGGTGCAGGCGTATCCGCGCATCCTTTATATCTCCTGCAATCCGCAAACGCTGTGCGAAAACCTTGCGGTGCTGGCAGAAACCCATGATGTCACGCGGCTGGCGCTGTTTGATCAATTCCCCTACACCCATCATATGGAGTGTGGCGTGCTGCTGACGCTGAAAGCCTAAACAAAAACGGGAACCCTAAGGTTCCCGTTTTTTCTCTTACTGCCGGTTCTTCGCGCGACGGAAGCGCATGGCAATCCAGAACACCAGCGCCACCATCAGAATGGTGGGGATGAAATTGGAGCCAATGTCCGGGTATTCAGCCCGCACCAGCGCGCTATACACCAAAATCCCTAGCAGGAAGAACGCCGCCGCCAGCGACGGCATGCCGTCGGGCATATTGCGGTTGAGATAGCGCTGATGCAGACACCAGGCCGCCAGGCCCAGCGCAATCAACGGGAATATCGAAAAGGGAACAAACGTACTGAACAGCACCGAAAAGGAGCCGTTGATAGCTAAACCGGTGATAAAAGCTAATAACAGCGTTCCTTTATCGCGAGGGTTTTGCTCAATCATTTTTTTATCCTTATCACATTACTCTGCGGTTTTTTCCAGGGTAACCGACAGGCGCTCTTGCTCCCGGCGATACCAGTAATACGCACCTTTGGCGATCATACGCAGCTGCAGCACCAGTCGATCTTCGAGCTTACGACGCTGTTCGATATCGACGTCCAGAGCTTCGGCACCCGCGCTAAACACAATCGTTACCATGGCTTCAGCCTGCGCCTCAGTGAAACTGCGCGGCATGCGATTTTCCAGCTCAAGGTAATCGGCCAGTTCGGCGATAAAGTGCTGAATCTCCCGTGCCACTGCGGCACGAAACGCCGCCGACGTTCCGGAGCGTTCGCGTAGTAAGAGCCGAAAAGCGTTGGGATTGTTCCCGATGAACTCCATAAAAGTCGCCACCGAGGTTTTGATGATGCTGCCGCCCTTGGCGATGCGCTGGCGTGCTTGCCGCATCAATTGGCGCAACATCAAGCCGCTTTCATCTACCATGGTCAAACCGAGTTCGTCCACATCGCGAAAGTGACGATAAAATGAGGTCGGCGCAATCCCCGCTTCACGTGCAACTTCCCGTAAGCTCAGGCTGGCAAAACTCCTTTCTGCACTTAACTGACTGAAGGCAGCTTCAATCAGTGAACGTCGTGTACGTTCTTTTTGTAGCGCTCTGACGCCCATTTTCCCGGCCTTTTAGGTGATTTGGCAGGCACTATAACAAACTTTTCAGCGTACAGCGGTGCAAACTTTGTGAACGCCTGTGAACCTCACGCTTTGTCAAACTTCAGCAATTTACGCTGTTAGAATTCAGATGTGCGCGGCGAGATGTTAGAATCTCGTTGTAAAAATGTGATAAAAAAATAGGACGTACTGGTATGCAAAAGTCTTACGATTACGATGCCATTGTGATTGGCTCCGGTCCGGGCGGCGAAGGTGCGGCGATGGGGCTGGTGAAGCAGGGAGCGCGTATTGCAGTGATCGAACGCTACCACAACATCGGCGGCGGTTGTACTCACTGGGGAACCATCCCCTCCAAAGCCCTTCGTCACGCTGTCAGCCGTATCATCGAGTTCAATCAAAACCCACTTTACAGCGATCACACTCGACTCCTGCGCTCCTCATTCGCCGACATTCTGAACCACACCGAGAACGTTATCAGTCAGCAAACCGCAATGCGTCAGGGTTTTTATGAGCGCAACCGCTGTGAACTGTATCAAGGCGACGCGCGTTTTGTTGATGCCAACACCATCGAAGTGGAACAACCCGACGGCACGCGCGAGCGCTTAACCGCGGAGAAATTCGTTATCGCTTGTGGTTCTCGCCCGTATCATCCAACGGATGTCGATTTTACCCACCCACGCGTTTACGATTCCGACTCCATCCTCAACCTGCACCATGAACCTGGCCACGTCATCATCTACGGCGCCGGTGTGATTGGTTGTGAATATGCGTCGATTTTCCGCGGCCTGAACGTCAAGGTTGACCTGATTAACACCCGCGATCGCCTGCTGGCGTTCCTTGATCAGGAGATGTCCGATTCGCTCTCCTATCACTTCTGGAACAGCGGCGTGGTGATTCGTCACAACGAAGAGTTCGAGAAAATTGAAGGTGTTGATGACGGAGTGATTATTCACCTGAAATCGGGCAAGAAAGTGAAAGCGGATTGCCTGCTGTACGCGAATGGTCGTACTGGTAACACCGATTCACTGGCGCTGGAAAACGTGGGACTGGAAGCCGATGGTCGTGGCCTGCTGAAAGTGAATAGCATGTATCAAACCGCGCAGCCACACATCTATGCAGTCGGCGACGTGATTGGTTATCCAAGCCTGGCCTCGGCCGCTTACGATCAGGGTCGCATTGCCGCGCAGGCGATTATCAAAGGTGAAGCTACCGCTCATCTGATCGAGGATATTCCAACCGGGATTTATACCATTCCGGAGATCAGCTCAGTGGGTAAAACTGAACAGCAGCTTACTGCGATGAAAGTGCCGTATGAAGTGGGTCGTGCGCAGTTTAAACACCTGGCGCGTGCGCAGATTGTTGGCATGCATGTCGGCAGCCTGAAGATCCTGTTCCACCGCGAAACCAAAGAGATCTTAGGGATTCACTGCTTTGGTGAGCGTGCTGCGGAGATCATCCACATTGGTCAGGCCATCATGGAACAGAAGAACGGCGGCAACACGATTGAGTATTTCGTGAATACCACCTTCAACTATCCCACCATGGCCGAAGCCTATCGTGTGGCGGCGTTAAACGGCTTAAACCGCCTGTTTTAACGAAGTTTCCAGGTAACCCTGCATATGGGTTTTAATTGCTTCTGCCAACTGCTCATAGCGGTTGCGCAGAGGTGAGCCTGGACGATAGACCAACGCGATGGTGCGCTGCGGCACGGGCTTGTAGCAAGGCAGATAACAGACACCATCGCGCACGCGTTCATTCGGCACAGAGAGCGCAGGCAGCAAGGTAATACCGCTACCGGCGGCAACCATGTTGCGCAGCGTTTCCAGGCTGGTGGCGCGGAAATGCGTATCTTCATCGGCGCCGGCTTCGAAGCAGAAGCCCATCGCCTGATCGCGCAAGCAGTGCCCATCTTCCAGCATCAGCAACTTCTCACCGGCCAGATCTGACATCGGCACGCGATCGCGATCGCGCCACGGATGATCGGCATACACCGCCAGCGTCATCGGCTCATCAAACAGCGGCACCTCAATAAAGGCCTCGCTCTCTTTTACCAATGCCACAATGGCGCAATCCAGCTTGCCGCTGTCGAGCTGTGCCAGCAATTGCTGCGTCTGCGCTTCGTGCAGGTACATTTCGAGTTTGGGGAAGGTCTGATGCAGCATCGGAATGATGTGCGGCAGCAGATACGGCCCGGTGGTCGGAATCAAACCAATGTGCAGCGGTCCAGACATCGCTTCGCCCTGTTGGCTTGCCATCTCTTTCAATACTTTCACTTCGCGCAGCACGGTTCGCGCCTGATCCACCAGCAACAGCCCAGCCTGAGTGAATAACACTTTACGGCTGGTACGCTCCAGCAGCATTACACCGAGTTCATCTTCCAGCTTACGAATCTGTCCACTTAAGGTGGGTTGGCTGACATGACATGCGTCAGCTGCACGCCGGAAATGGCGATGCTCCGCAAGTGAAACCAGGTATTCGAGATCACGAATATTCATTGAAATCCTCCAAACCACGATAGCCCGTGGCGATAGATAGAATAGCAATGAACGATTGGCCCTATCAAGGCGCGAACGGGAATAATACGCCTCATCGAATTGAGTCCACTGATAATTGAGGAAAAGATATGTTCGCCAGCCAGGAAGGCAAAGCCGTACCGCAGGTCACTTTTCACACGCGTCAGAGCGATCGCTGGGTCGATCTCACCACTGACGAATTGTTTAAAGACAAAACCGTTATCGTGTTCTCGCTGCCGGGTGCGTTTACGCCCACCTGCTCATCGAGCCACCTGCCACGCTACAACGAGCTGTTCAGCACCTTTGCCCAGCACGGTGTCGACAGCATTCTGTGTGTGTCAGTGAACGATACCTTTGTCATGAATGCGTGGAAGGCCGATCAGCGCGCTGAACATATCACCTTTATCCCGGACGGCAATGGCGACTTCACCCGCGGCATGAACATGCTGGTGGAAAAAGCGGATGTCGGTTTTGGCCCGCGCTCATGGCGTTATTCCATGCTGGTGCGCAACGGCGTCATTGAGAAGATGTTTGTCGAGCCGAACAAGCCGGGCGATCCATTTGAAGTGTCGGATGCCGATACGCTGCTGCGCTATCTGGCTCCTGAATATAAGGTGCAGGAATCGGTGTCGGTGTTCACGAAACCCGGCTGTCCGTTCTGCACCAAAGCGAAACAGCTGCTGATTGATCGCAGCATCGCGTTTGAAGAAATCGTGCTGGGGCAAGATGCCACTACCGTGAGTCTGCGTGCCGTATCAGGCCGCGCCACGGTGCCTCAGGTATTTATCGGTGGTCGTCACATTGGCGGCAGCGACGATCTGGAGCAGTACCTGCAATCTGCTTAAACCTAATCACAGAGTTGGCCGGGAGTGGCCTGCCCTTGATGATGTGCCTATAACAATATGTAATTCCGAAGCTAGAGGTTGGCGGGCTACCGAAACGGTGCCCGCTTTTTTTTTATTTGTCGTAACCGTAATGAACATCAACTGAGCGCGATAAATCGCGCCGCTATAAAAATGTGCAAAAACCGTAGCTACCGTCTTGAACGTCAAGCGGTAGCTACGTAGTTTTCGTTCCACGGCTCTCGTGTTTTAAGCACACCGAAGCAGAGATGGACCAGTTTGCGCATCACCGCTCCCAGCGCCACTTTGGCTGGCTTGCCCTTCGCCATCAGCCTTTCATACAGCGCTCTTACGGGTCGATTCCACCTTGCCGCTACTATCGCGGCCATATACAGCTTCGCTCTCACGTCGGCGGGACCGGTTTTCGACATCCGGGCCAGCCCTCTCACCGAACTGCCTGACGTCTTCTCGACCGGCACCACGCCCAGCCACGCCGCTACCTGACCCGCATTGCGGAACTGGCACGTACGAAGCACCGACAGCATGGTCGTTCCCACTACGCCGCCGATACCTTTTATCGACTCCAGCAGCTTAAGATCATCTTTCAGACCATCATTCTTATCCATGTGGTCGTCAATCAGCGCGTTTATTCGCTTCAGCTCCTTTTCATGCGATTTTTTTGTTCTTTCAAGCGAGTCGGTCACCTCGCCCGCCGTCTGGGTTGAGTTCGCCTTCTCGAGCCTGTTCGTCGCGCGCTGCACATCTTCAACGATGGCGTCACGCAGACGCAGCAGATCTTTCAGCTTGCGGACTTCCGGTGGCGGCGGAACCCAGGCATCGGGCTGTTTCAGCTCGCCGTAACGGGCCAGCACCCAGGCGTCGACCGCATCATTTTTGGTCAGGATACCCATTCCGCGGGCAAACTCCCTGACCCGTTGCGGATTACCGATACAGACCGTCACGGGCGTGTTCCCGTGCAGCCCGTAAGCGACGTTTTCGTGATAGACGCTGGTCGCTTCCATCACCACCATCACCTGCTCTGGCGGGCACTTCTGCTTCTGGAGCCAGTCGCAGATGTCACGTTCTACGCCGACCTGATTTTTGATGGATTTCGTTTTCTTTTTGCCGTTGCCGGGGAACTGGCAGAGGTCGAGTTTGTGTTTGCTTACATCAATACCAAGACAGAACATCGGATATCTCCCTTTCACTTAAACCATCACGCCATCTAGCCTTGTACATACGAAGTCAGAGCTTCTGGTTACCGTTCAGAGTAGTTGCTGGCGTGAAAGGAGAAACGGAGGGCTTAAAGCTACGAAGCAAGATCGGGTCTTAAGCGGCGCAAAAAGCTGCCTCCGTTTCATGTTGCTGGTAGCTAACCAGCAACACATTCAAGATACAAGCGGCGCAATTTATTGCGCAATGCCTTTAACCCAAACGTTTCTGGGCTTCATTGATAGCAAACGCGACCTGCTGTGGCGATACGCCGCCTTGCGCATTACGCTTATCCAGGCAGGATTGCAGCGACAGAATCGGATAAACATCCTCCTCAATCACCGCACTGAACTGCTTGAGTTGCGCCAGAGTAAGCGCTTCCAGCGCTACGCCTTGCTTGATCGCTTCGACCACCGTCTCACCGACAATGTGGTGCGCTTCACGGAACGGTACACCTTTCGCCACCAGATAATCGGCCAGCTCCGTTGAGTTAGCATAACCCTGCTCAGCGGCTTCCTGACAGCGCGGACGTTTTACCTGAATGCCATCCAGCACCAGCACCGACATATGCAGGCAGTCGAGCCAGGTGTCGAGTGCATCGAACAGCCCTTCTTTGTCTTCCTGCATATCTTTGTTGTATGCCAGCGGTAGGCCTTTCAGCGTCATCATCATGCCGGTTAGCGCACCTTGCACACGACCGCATTTGCCACGGATCAGCTCCAGCGCATCCGGGTTTTTCTTCTGTGGCATGAGCGAAGAACCGGAAGTGACTTTATCCGACAGCTCAAGGAAGCCCGCTTCACCGGTGTTGAAGAAGATCAGGTCTTCCGCAAAGCGCGACAGATGAACCATACCAATCGACGCATCTGACAACAGCTCCAGCACGTGATCGCGATCGGAAACGGTATCAAGGCTGTTACGCGTGGCAGACGCAAACCCTAACCAACCCGCCAGCTGCTGACGATCGATCTCATAGGCGGTACCGGCCAGCGCACCGCAACCCAGCGGGCTGACATCCATACGCTTCAGGGCATCCTGCAGACGGCTCTCATCACGCGCCAGCATCTCAACGTACGCCAGGCACCAGTGCGCGAAGGTCACCGGCTGCGCACGCTGCAGGTGCGTGTAACCCGGCATCACCGCATCCTGATTGGCTTCGGCCGTGGTCACCAGCGCCGATTGCAGTTCGCGCGTGGCCTCTAGCAGCACCGCAACCTGCTCTTTGCACCACAGTTTCAGATCGGTCGCGACCTGATCGTTACGGCTACGCCCGGTATGCAATTTCTTGCCCAGTGCGCCGACTTTATCGATCAGCTTGCCTTCCACCCAGCTGTGAATATCTTCGGCATCGCTTTGCAGAATCTGCTCGGGATTGGCACGTACTTCAGCCAGCAGTTCATGCAACGCGCTTTCCAGCTGCTGCTGCTCTTCATGGGTCAACACGTTGACCGTGACCAGCGCTTTTGACCAGGCAATCGAACCGGTAATGTCCTGCTCGGCCAGGCGATAGTCAAAACGCAGCGAGTCGTTGAACTGTTTGAACCGTTGGTCTGCTGCCTGCGAAAAACGTCCGCCCCAAAGTGCCATCTGAATTACTCCTGAATCCGTTATAGAAAAGGCGGCCCGAAGCCGCCCTTGCAAAATGTGTCGCTTGCCGCGGTATTACTTCTTCTGCTCGTTCAGCGCGCGAATGCGTGAAGAGAGCGAGAACAGACGGATAAAGCCGCCCGCGTGACGGTGATCGTAAACTTCGTCTTCGCCAAAGGTGGCGAACTCTTCTGAGTACAGGCTGTTGGCGGAGGTTTTCTGAATCGCCGTGGCCTGGCCTTTGTACAGCTGCAGTACCACTTCGCCGTTCACCTCTGCTGCCAGTGATTCGGCAGCGGCCTGAATGGATTTACGCAGTGGCGCGAACCAGCGGCCATCGTAAACCACGTAAGACATTTCATGGCCCAGCTGCTCGCGCCATTTAAAGCTATCGCGATCCAGTACCAGCTGTTCAACCGCACGCAGCGCGTTCACCATGATGGTGCCGCCCGGGGTTTCGTAACAGCCACGAGACTTGATGCCCACCAGGCGGTTTTCCACGATGTCGATACGACCCACGCCGTGTTTCGCGCCCAGCACGTTAAGTTTTTCCAGGCACTGGAACGGGCTCAGCTTCTCGCCGTTCACCGCAACTACCCGGCCTTTCTCGACGGTAACCGTGACGTTTTCTGGCTGATCGGGCGCTTCCAGCGGATCAACGGTCCACACCCAGCAATCTTTGTTCGGTGCATTAGCCGGGCTTTCCAGCACGCCACCTTCCGTGGAGATGTGCCATGCGTTCTCATCACGGCTATAGATTTTTTCCAGCGACGCGGTGGTCGGGATATTGCGCTCTTTCAGGTAATCCAGCAGCGCTTCACGTGAACGCAGGTCCCATTCACGCCATGGCGCAACCACTTTCAGCTGTGGTGCCAACGCGGTGTAGGTGGTTTCGAAACGCACCTGGTCATTACCTTTGCCGGTCGCGCCGTGGCACAACGCATCTGCGCCCACTTTCAGTGCCAGCTCAACCTGCGCTTTGGCGATAATCGGACGCGCCATTGAGGTGCCCAGCAGATAAGTGCCTTCGTACAGGGCGCCGGTCTGCAGCACCGGATAGACGTATTCGCTGATGAACTCTTCACGCAGGTCAACCACGTGGCACTCAGAAGCGCCAGACTGCAGTGCTTTCTTCTCAACGCCTTCCAGATCGCCACGTTCCTGGCCGATATCCGCCACAAACGCCACCACTTCACAGCCGCCATAGTTCTCTTTCAGCCATGGAATGATGGCTGAAGTATCCAGACCGCCTGAGTAGGCCAGAACGATTTTTTTGATGTTTTGCGTGCTCATGTCTTAATCCTTGATTATGCGAGAATCCGGGTGCCAATCGACACGCCGTTGAAAAGGGTTGGCAGTTGTTCAGCATGACGCCAGCTGGCGATATCGACCGGGCGACCGAGGGTGCGAGCGGCATCGAGCGCCGCATTCACTTTCACGATCATGCCATCGGTGATGATGCCCTGCGCGATCAGCTGTTCCGCTTTCGCTGCAGTCATCTCTTCAATGCGCTGACCTTTGCCGTCGAGAATACCGCTGACGTCGGATAGCAGCACTAAATCGGCACCGATGGTCGCGGCCAGCGCGGTGGCGGCCTGGTCAGCATTGACGTTCATCAACTCACCGCCGTCGGTGATACCAATCGAGCTGATCACCGGCATGTAGCCTGCCGCCAGCAGCGTGTTCACCAGCGCCGGGTTACCTGGCGTGGCGTTGCCAACGTGACCGAGTTCTTCATCGAACTGTGCAACGTTGACCAAACCGGCATCGCCCAGGCACAAACCCACTGCGCCGATGCCATATTTCTTCGCCCACGCCAGCAGCGTTTTGTTGGCGGTACCGGCTAACGCACCGGTAATAATGTCAATCTGATCGGCTGGCGTCACGCGCAAACCGTTCTTCTTTTTCACCGGTAGCGCGAGCTTCTTCATCAGCTCGTCCACCACGCAACCGCCACCGTGCACAATGATCAGCGGACGCTGATGTTCATTGCGATATGCCAGCAGGGCATCAAACAGACGGGCCAGCGCTTCTTCGCTATCCAGCAGCACGCCACCCAGTTTAATGATCAATGGATTCATTGCGTTATCCGTTCGTTAAATCAGAGAGAGCGTTTCGGGGAAGCCGAAACGAATGTTCAAACACTGAACCGCCTGCGAGGAGGCGCCTTTCAGCAGGTTATCTTCAGCAGCGACCACAATCAGGTGCTCGCCTTGCATGGCGAAGCCGATGTCGCAGAATGGCAAACCGACCACCGCTTTCAGCGCCGGAACGCCTTTGTCATACACGCGCACCAGCGGCTTGTCGTGGTAAGCATTATGGAAGGCATCGGCCACATCCTGTTGCGTCACGCCCGCTTTCAGGCGGCAGGTGGTGGTCGACAAAATACCGCGCGGGAAACTGCCCAGATGTGGCGTGAAGATCACTGGCGTGCCGAGATGCGCGACGATTTCCGGATGATGACGGTGATTAAACAGGCCGTATGGCTGCAAGCTCACTTCACAGAAGCTGGTGGCAACGTTGGCTTTACGTCCTGCACCGCTCACGCCGCTGGTGGCATTAATCACCGGCCACTGTGCATCGTTAAGCAGACCGGCCTCGATTAGCGGTTTCAGCGAAAGCTGTGCTGCGGTTGGGTAGCAACCCGGCACCGCAACCAACTGCGCATCTTTGATTTTGTCGTGCTGCCATTCGGCCAGGCCATAAACCGCTTTATCCAGCCAATCCTGATGCTGATGGCTGAAACCGTAATATTGCGTATAGAAAGCGTCGTCGTTAACGCGGAACGCGCCAGAGAGATCGAACACCACGCAACCGGCTTTGAGGAATTCAGGTGCCAGATCGTGGCTGACTCCGTGCGCAGTCGCGAGGAACACCACATCCACTTTATCGGCCCATTCCGAGGCTTCGCTCAGCGGCTGCAGCGGCAAATCGACAATGCCTTTGAGCTGCGGATGCAAATCCGACAATAACTTTCCAGCATCCGGGCTTTGCGCTGAAACCGCCAAAGCGGTTATGTTCATATGCGGATGGCGATTCAGGTAGGTGGCAAGCTCTACGCCAGCGTAACCACTGGCACCAACGATCAGCGTATTCAACATCAGGCTGTATACCTTTTTACAGTCACACGTATCGGGTCGCGGCCTTGCCCCGTTGCCCAGGATGCCGTTTGCAGAAGATTTGATGCTTCACATGCAAGCGACGTTATTGTATTTTTATTCACTATTAATGCATGAATATTGATACATCCTAACCCAAGGACCGTCAACAGTGAAGACAAAATTACCACCTTTTATCGAACTCTACCGCCAGTTGATTGCCACGCCATCAATCAGCGCAACCGATAGCGCACTGGATCAGAGTAATGAAACTTTAATCAATTTGCTGGCCGGCTGGTTCCGCGATATTGGCTTCAGTGTAGAAGTGCAGCCGGTGCCTGGCACGCGGCATAAATTCAATATGCTGGCACGCAGTGGATTGGGCGCAGGCGGCCTGTTACTCGCCGGCCATACCGATACCGTACCCTACGATGATGGCCGCTGGACGCGCGATCCCTTCACGCTGACCGAACACGACAACAAGCTTTACGGCTTGGGCACCGCGGATATGAAAGGTTTCTTCGCCTTTATTTTGGATGCGCTGCGTGACGTTGACGTGACCAAACTCAGCAAGCCGCTCTACATTCTGGCGACCGCTGATGAAGAGACCACCATGGCGGGCGCAAAGTATTTCTCTGAATCGACCCAGCTGCGTCCCGATTGCGCCATCATCGGCGAGCCAACGTCGCTCAAGCCGGTGCGCGCGCATAAAGGCCATCTGTCGAATGTAATCCGTATTCAGGGGCAATCGGGCCACTCCAGCGATCCGTCGCGCGGCGTGAACGCCATCGAACTGATGCACGAATCCATTACCCAGCTGATGCAATTGCGTAACACGCTGAAAGAGCGTTACAACCACGATGGTTTTGCCATTCCTTATCCAACCATGAACTTTGGTCATATTCATGGTGGCGACGCGGCCAACCGCATCTGCGCCTGCTGTGAATTGCACATGGATATTCGCCCGCTGCCGGGCTTAACCCTGAGCGATTTGGATGGTCTGCTGAATGACGCGCTGGCGCCGGTCAGCGCGCGCTGGCCAGGACGTTTAACCGTGGGCGAGCTGCATCCGCCGATTCCAGGCTACGAATGCCCTGCCGATCACGAGCTGGTGCAGGTGGTGGAGAAGCTGCTCGGCGTGCCAACCGAGGTGGTGAACTATTGCACCGAGGCGCCCTTTATCCAGCAATTGTGCCCAACGCTGGTTTTAGGCCCGGGATCGATCAATCAAGCCCACCAGCCAGATGAGTTTATTGATACCGCATTTATCAAGCCGACTCATGCGCTTATCACCCAAGTGGTGCAGCATTTTTGTCATTGATGAACAACAGATGGGGCATTTCACTGTTAAATCAGCAAATTGCCCCGTCATTGTTCGGGATTTGATAATAAGAATAACTTATCTCGCTTCGCTCCAAGCAAATTCTTTGAATTTCCGCTATTTAGCAGCACATTTACACGGATTTAAGGCAATTGACGTGCAGGTAGATACGTGGCTAGATAAAAGACGATGTTATGCCCGTGGATAATTCCCGTGGGGATATTTAAAAAGATGATGAGGGTGTCAGGGTCCAATGAACGAACAATATTCCGCAATGCGAAGTAATGTCAGTATGCTCGGCAAACTGCTCGGGGATACGATTAAGGATGCACTAGGAGAGAACATCCTCGACCAGGTGGAGACCATCCGTAAACTCTCTAAGTCATCCCGTGCGGGAAATGACACCCATCGTCAGGAACTGCTGACCACGCTGCAAAATCTGTCGAATGACGAGCTGCTGCCGGTTGCGCGTGCGTTTAGCCAGTTCCTTAATCTCACCAACGTCGCTGAGCAGTATCAAACCATTTCCCGCAGCGGCGAGGGCGCGAATCATCCTGAGCTGCTGAAGAAGACCTTCGAGCGTCTGAAACAGCAAGGTGATATCAGCGAAGCGGCTATCCGCCAGTCGATTGAAGAGCTGTCGCTGGAGCTGGTGCTGACCGCGCACCCAACTGAAATTACCCGCCGCACGTTGATCCATATGCTGGGCGAAGTGAACAGCTGTTTACAGCAACTCGATCACAGCGATATCTCTGACTACGAGCGTACGCAGGTAATGCGTCGTCTGCGCCAGCTGGTGGCGCAAGCGTGGCACACCGACGAGATCCGTAAATATCGTCCCACGCCTATCGATGAAGCCAAATGGGGCTTTGCCGTGGTGGAAAACAGCCTGTGGCAAGGCGTACCTGCCTTCCTGCGTGAGCTGAATGAACAAGTCGAAGAGACCTTTGGCATTAAACTGCCGGTTGATTTCGTGCCGATCAAATTTACCTCGTGGATGGGCGGCGACCGTGACGGCAACCCAAACGTTACCGCGCCGATTACCCGCCACGCGATGCAGCTGAGCCGCTGGAAAGCTGCGGACCTGTTCCTGCGTGATATTGGCGTGCTGGTGTCTGAATTGTCGATGTCCGAGTGCAGCGACGAAGTGCGCGAACTGTGCGGCGATCCCGAAGCGCTGGAGCCGTATCGTATGGTTCTGAAGCGTATCCGCAGCCAGCTGATGACGACCCAGGCCTATCTGGGCCGTCGTCTGAAAGGCGAGCGCCTGCCGCGTCCGGCCGATCTGCTGGTTTCTAACGATCAGCTGTGGGATCCGCTATTTGCCATCTATCAATCTCTGCAACAGTGCGGCATGGGCATCATCGCCAATGGCCAGTTGCTGGATACGCTGCGCCGCGTGAAGTGCTTTGGCGTGCCGCTGGTGCGTATCGATATCCGTCAGGAGAGCACCCGCCATACCCAGGCGATTGCCGAAGTGACGCGTTATCTCGGCCTCGGTGACTACGAAAGCTGGTCAGAAGCCGATAAACAAGCCTTCCTGATCCGCGAACTGAATTCCAAGCGTCCGCTGTTGCCGCATCAGTGGGAACCGGGCGATGAGACGCGCGAAGTGCTCGACACCTGCAAAGTAGTGGCCGAAGCGCCGCAGGGTTCGATTGCCTCCTACGTGATCTCAATGGCGAAAACGCCGTCGGACGTGTTGGCGGTACATCTGCTGCTGAAAGAAGCCGGTATTCCTTACGCCATGCCGGTGGCGCCGCTGTTTGAAACCCTCGATGACCTAAACAACGCCAACGACGTGATGACGCAGCTGCTGAGCATCGACTGGTATCGCGGCTTTATCAATGGCAAACAGATGGTGATGATTGGCTATTCCGACTCAGCGAAAGATGCCGGTGTGATGGCTGCCAGCTGGGCGCAATATCAGGCGCAGGACGCGCTAATCAAAACCTGTGAGAGCGCCGGCATCACGCTGACGCTGTTCCACGGACGCGGTGGCTCAATTGGTCGTGGCGGCGCACCGGCACATGCCGCGCTGCTGTCACAACCACCGGGCAGCCTGAAAGGCGGTCTGCGCGTGACCGAACAGGGCGAGATGATTCGCTTCAAATACGGTTTACCAGAAGTCACTATCGCCAGCCTGTCGCTGTATACCGGTGCGATTCTGGAAGCCAACCTGCTGCCACCGCCAGAACCAAAACGCGAATGGCAGGAGATCATGAACGGTTTGTCAGCACACTCTTGCGCGATGTATCGCGGCTATGTGCGTGAGAATCCGGACTTCGTGCCGTATTTCCGTTCGGCTACGCCTGAGCAGGAACTGGGCAAACTGCCGCTGGGTTCACGTCCGGCTAAGCGTCGCCCAACCGGCGGTGTGGAGTCGCTGCGTGCCATTCCGTGGATCTTCGCCTGGACGCAGAACCGCCTGATGCTGCCGGCCTGGCTCGGTGCCGGTGCCGCGCTGCAAAAAGCGATGGATGAAGGGCATCAGGATGAGCTGGAAACCATGTGCCGCGACTGGCCGTTCTTCTCGACGCGTCTTGGCATGCTGGAGATGGTGTTCTCGAAAGCCGATCTGTGGCTGGCGGAATACTACGATCAGCGTCTGGTGGATAAGTCGCTGTGGCCGCTCGGCAAGCAGCTACGCGATCAGCTAGATGCGGATATTAAAGCGGTGCTGACCATCGCCAACGATGCGCACCTGATGGCTGACCAGCCGTGGATTGCCGAATCGATCGCGCTGCGCAACGTCTATACCGATCCGCTGAACGTGTTGCAGGCTGAATTGCTGCATCGTTCACGCGCACAGGAAGAGCGCGGTGACGAGCCTGATGCGCGCGTTGAGCAAGCGCTGATGGTGACGATTGCCGGTGTCGCGGCGGGGATGCGTAATACGGGTTAATCTCCCCACATGATGTGAAAAAGGAGCCAACCGGCTCCTTTTTTTATTGGATTTCGTAGGGTCGCCATTCATGGCGACCGCCAATTTTAACCACCAATAGCCGGACGCACGCCCAGCGTGTGACAAATGGCATAACTCAGTTCGGCGCGGTTCAACGTATAGAAGTGGAAATCCTTCACCCCTTCACGCGACAGGATTTTGACCATGTCCATGGCGACACTCGCGCCAACCATTTTGCGCGTTTCCGGATCGTTATCCAGACCTTCAAACATTGCGCTCATCCAACCCGGCACACGCACGTTAGTCATGGTGGCGAAGCGTTGCAGCTGCTTGAAGTTAGAGACCGGCAAAATGCCCGGCACGATTTCAACATCAATACCCGTTGCGACACAGCGATCGCGGAAGCGCAGATAGCTTTCAACGTCGAAGAAGAATTGGGTGATCGCGCGGTTAGCGCCGGCATCAATTTTACGCTTCAGGTTAATCAAATCGGCCTGCGCGCTTTTGGCTTCGGGGTGCACTTCCGGATAGGCCGCTACGGAGATATCGAAGTCGCCGACATCTTTTAGCAGTTCAACCAGATCGGAACCGTACATGTCCGGTTTGCCGCTGCCCGGCGGTAAATCACCGCGCAGCGCGACGATATGACGAATACCGCTATCCCAGTAATCACGCGCAATCCCGCGCAGTTCATCGCGCGTGGCATCGATACAGGTTAAATGCGGCGCCGCTTCCAGACCGGTGCGATCCTTGATGCCTTTAATGATGCTGTGCGTGCGATCGCGCTCGCCCGAGTTGGCACCGTATGTCACGGAGACGAATTTTGGCTTCAGGCTGCTCAAACGATCAATTGAGCTCCACAGGGTTTCTTCCATTTCACTGGTGCGTGGCGGGAAAAATTCGAAAGAGACATTAATTTGCCCGTTCAGCTCAGCCAGGCTCTGGTTCAACGCTTCGCGTTGATTGGCATGAAAGAAACTCATCCTGATTACCTCATCATCACATATCGATTATTTTGCGGCTCGCGAACATCCATACGTTTAGACGTCCAGATGCACAAAATGAACCATTAGCGCGTTAGCGTCAACTGAAAATTAATGAACAGGCGTGACAAATCTTCAATCAGGATGAAAGCGCTTCATGATGCGGGGAGAAGATGAAACATGCAGACGGACGATGCCGTCTGCACGCTGAGGCAGGTTACAGCAATTGCGCGAGGCGATTGATATCGGACTGCAACGCGCCGGCCGTAACATCACGACCTGCGCCCGGCCCACGAATCACCAGCGGGTTATCACGATACCAGCGGCTTTCGATGGCAAACACGTTATCGCACGGCAGCAGCGCGGCCAGCGGATGCTCAGGACGCACCGCTTCCACGCCGACGCGCGCTTTGCCATTGGCATCGAAACGCGCCACGTAACGCAGCACCAGACCAAGCTCCTGCGCCGCTTCCAGCCGCTGCAGCATCTGCTCATTCAGCTCATCGGCGTTTTCGAAGAAGTGATCAATCGACTCGCCCTCGCAAATCGACGGCACCAGCGATTCCACCCGCACCTGATCCGGCTCGATATCGTAGCCCGCTTCACGCGCCAGAATCACCAGCTTGCGCATCACGTCCTGGCCGGATAAATCCACGCGCGGATCCGGTTCGGTCAAGCCTTGCTGCCATGCCTGATCGACCAGCTCGCTAAACGGCACCGTGCCGTCAAACTGCAGGAACAGCCAGGAAAGCGTGCCAGAGAAAATGCCGCTGATAGCCAGAATGCTGTCGCCGCTTTCACGTAAATCGCGCACCGTGTGATTGACCGGCAAACCGGCACCCACGGTGGCGTTGTACAGCCAGTGGCGACCGGTTTTGGCGAAGGCATCACGCACCTGACGCCAACTCTGGCCGCTCGCGGCACCGGCGACCTTATTGGCGCTGATAACGTGGAAACCGTGGCTGGCGAAGTCGTGATACTGCTGCGCCAGCTGCTCGCTGGCGGTGACGTCCAGCACCACTAAATCATCAAACGGGTGCGCACGCATCCAAAGAAACAGCGACTCTTCATCGCGCTCTACAGCTTCGTCATCAAAGAAGGCCAACGCACGGCTGGCTTCCAGACCGTCGTAGCTCAGCAGGCTGCGGTTGCTGTCCGCCACGCCCGCCAGCACATACTCAAATCCAGTACGCGCAGACAAGGATTCCTGCTCGCGGGCAAACAGCTCAAGCCAGCGTGAACCGATGTTGCCTTTGCCGAACAGCATCAAACCGATGCGTTTCTCGGCGCGGAACAACGACTGATGCAAGCCCTGAATCAGGTGCTGAGTTGGGCCAACGCGCAACACCGCTACGATGCTGATGTGATCTTCTGATTGCCAGACAAACTCCACCGGCTGATCTTTGATCTGCTGCCAGAAGCGATGGCTGTGCAGCGGATTACGCGTCACGCCTGCACCGACTAGCGCAACCAGAGCTAAGCCGTCGCGCAGCTGCAGATGGCCCGGCAAGGCGGCATCCTGCAACAGATTAAAGGCGCTATTCACCACTTCCGAGGTGTAACACAGCTGCAGCAGACGACGATCGGGATGAATCCCCATCGCCAGCGGACGCAGCTGCGCGCGCTTCAGCAGCAGGTCGATCTCTTTCTGCTGCGTTTTGAAATCGTGATTGGCGGGGATCTCAATCTCCACCAGGCACACATCATCGTGGCTGGTGACGATGCGCGCACCGGTGCCAGATGCCAGCACGCGCTCAATGCGCGTTGAGCCCTGCTCCGGCTGATAGCTGCAACGCAGCTGCAAATCGATATCGCTATTGGCGACCGGCTGCAAAGTGCGAGTGTGCAGCACCGGCGCCGCCAGACGCGCCAATTCGCTGGCTTCATCCAGACGCAGCAGCGGCAGCAGGCACGCATCAGAGACTTTACGCGGATCGGCGCTATACACGCCCGCCACATCACTCCAGATGGTGACGCGACCCACGCCCGCCAGGGCGCCAATCTGCGTGGCCGAGTAGTCCGAGCCGTTCCGGCCCAGCAGCACGGTTTCACCCGCTTCGCTGCGGCTGATAAATCCGGTTACCACCAGGCGCTTATGCGGATGCTGCGTCAATAGCTCCTGCAGCAGCGGCCAGGATTTACCTTCATCAACCTGCGGCTGCGCGGCACGTTCGGCACGCAGGAAGTCGCGCGCATCGAGCCAGGCGGCTTCGATTTCGCGCTGGCTCAGTACGGCAGCCATTAAACGCGCCGACCAGATTTCGCCGTGACCGACCACTTCGGCATAAACCGCGTCGGTGAGGGGGCCGTCGAGCAGCGCCGCCAAACGTTCCAGATCGCGTATAAAGGTAGAGGTCAGGGTTTCGGCATATTCAGCAGGCAGCAGCGCAGCAATGAGCTCGCTGTGAAAGCGCCGTAAAGCCTGTTGCACCTGATGGGCTGATAAGCGATCGCTCTGGCTTAATTTCAGCCAGCTAATCAACTGGTTAGTGGTGCTGCCTGCGGCAGAGACCACCATTAAGTCGCCTGGCTGGCTGTAATCCGCCATGATGCTGGCCACGCGCTGATAGCAACGTGCGTCGGCCAGGCTACTGCCACCAAATTTATGCAACTGCTTGATCGGCGTTCCCGCGCCCACTGAACTCGTCATGGTTACCCCTCGGCTGCGATCCGGAATGCATTATCCAGATCGGCGATTAAATCTTCGTGATCTTCAATCCCAACAGAAATACGCAGCAGTGTGTCAGAAATTCCCGCTGCCGCGCGTGCTTCTGCAGACATGCCCGCATGCGTCATGGTCGCGGTATGCGAAATCAAACTCTCTACGCCGCCGAGTGATTCAGCCAGCGTAAACAGCTGCAGCGCTTTCAGGAAGCGGCGCAGACGAGCCTCATCGGCATCGATTTCGAAACTCAACATCGCGCCAAAACCGCGCTGCTGACGTACCGCAAACTCATGTCCGGCATTTTCCGGCAGAGACGGATGATACAGTTTTTTCACCAGCGGTTGTTGCTTCAGGTAATCAACTATCGCCAATGCATTACGTTGCGCTGCCGCGATGCGCGGTGACAGCGTGCGTAAACCGCGCAGCAGCAGGTAGCTATCAAACGCTGCGCCGGTTACACCAATATTATTCGCCCACCACGCCATTTCGCTGGCCATCTCCGCATCTTTCGAGATCACCGCACCCGCCACCACATCAGAGTGGCCGTTCAGGTATTTGGTGCAGGAGTGAACAACCAGATCGGCGCCTAGCGCCAGCGGGTTTTGCAACGCCGGGCTGAGGAAGGTGTTGTCCACCACGCTGATTGCGCCGGCTTCGCGCGCGGCAGCACAAATGCTGGCGATATCAACCACGCGCAGCAGCGGATTACTTGGGCTTTCGACCAGCACCAGCTTTGGCTTTTCAGCTAATGCAGCAGCCAACGCGGCTTTATCGCCCTGATCGACAAACTTCACGCGATAGGCACCGCGCTTGCTCAGGCTATCGAACAGGCGATAGCTGCCGCCGTAGCAATCGTGCGGTGCCACCAGCAAATCGCCCGGCTTCAGGAACACAGTGGTCACCAGATGAATCGCTGACATGCCGGTATTGGTTAATACCGCGCCTGCACCCCCTTCTAACTCCGCCAGTGCGCGCTGAACCACATCACGCGTTGGGTTGCCGCGACGTGAATAGTCGTGCGCACGCGGCTCGTTGAAGTCGAGAAAGTTATAGGTGCTGGAGAGATGAATCGGTGGGACAACGCAGCCATATTGCTCGTCATCATTCAAACCGCTGCGTACTGCGATGGTTGCCTGTTTGCGCGTCATGGTGCCTACTGTTCCTGAAGAAAAAGAAGAGCAACAGCATAACATTCAGCGCATAGACGTCAATACATCTGGACATCTAAATGTCTTTGCGTATAGATTGAGCAAATCATCAATAACCGCTAAAATTGTCCGTCATCGCCTGGTGTTCAGCGCGCTTTCCTTTTTCAGAAGCGGTGCTCAAGCATAAAACCTGCAGTTTAAGGGGTCAGGCATCGAAAAATCGGGCATAATCAACGGATTTCCCCATATTCAACTTTTATTGATTAAGGTAACCCATGGCTGAATGGAACGGCGAATATATCAGCCCTTACGCTGAACATGGCAAGAAGAGCGAGCAGGTCAAGAAAATCACAGTTTCTATCCCGCTGAAAGTGCTGAAGATTTTAACTGACGAGCGCACCCGCCGTCAGGTGAATAACCTGCGTCACGCCACCAACAGCGAACTGCTGTGTGAAGCCTTTTTGCATGCTTTCACCGGGCAGCCTCTGCCGAACGATGTCGATCTGCGTAAAGAGCGCAGCGATGAGATTCCGGAAGAAGCGAAACAGATTATGCGCGAGATGGGCATCGATCCCGATAGCTGGGAATACTGAAGCCAGAAATAAAAAAACCCAGCCGAGGCTGGGTTTTTTCTTGCATCCGAATCGCGAAGATTCGACGGCAAATAATCTTATTTCTTGCTTGCTGGCACGCTGAAACGCTTGTTGAAGCGATCTACACGGCCACCGGTGTCAGCAATACGCTGCTTACCAGTGTAGAACGGGTGGCATTTGCCGCACACGTCCAGGTTCAGACCAGAAGCCATGGTTGAACGGGTGTTGATCACGTTACCGCAAGAGCAAGTCATGGTTACTGCTTCGTACTTAGGGTGAATACCTTGTTTCATGGGAGAACCTCATAAAAGGCCGTGTCGCTCTCCGTGCCAGGCTCAGCCTGCACAGCACCACACGCGATTGAACATTAAGTGTATGCTCCGACAAGCGATCTCATCGAAGGCGGCATAGTATACAGAAATTAACCACTTTTAGCAAACCACCGTAATATATCCGCTCAGGGTATCAACGTGTACACTACTTCTTCTCCTTAATTCAGAACCGGATAGAGATTCACATGCCCGTTGTTCAGGTTGCCCTGCCCGTTCCGCTACCTCGTCTGTTTGACTATCTGCTGCCAGCCGATGCGCCGCAGCCGGTGGCGGGTGCGCGCGTGAATGTGCCGTTCGGCAATCGCAAAATGATTGGCATCGTCGTCGGCACGCGTGAGACCAGCGATCTGCCGCTGGCCCAGCTCAAGCAGATTGAAAGCGTGCTCGACGATCGCAGCCTGTTCTCGCCCGCGTTGTGGCGCATCCTGCATTGGGCCGCGAATTATTATCACTCACCGCTCGGCGAGGTGCTCAGCCATGCGCTGCCGGTGCTGCTGCGCCAGGGCAAGCCGGCCCAGGAGGCACCGCTGTGGCAATGGGTGATCAATGATGCTGGCCGGGAAGTGGCGATGGAGAGCCTGAAGCGCGCGCCGAAACAGCAGCAGGCGCTGGCGATGCTGCGTCAACGGCCGCTGTATCGTCATCAGGTCAGTGAATACGATTTTACCGATGCGGCGCTGCAGGCTTTGCGTGCAAAAGGTTTGTGCGATCTACGCGAACACGCGCCGCAGATGCACGACTGGCGCACCCACTTTGCGGTTAAAGGCGATCGCCTGCGCCTGAATACCGATCAGGCGATGGCGGTAGGCGCGATGCGCAGCGAAGACGATCACTACGCGCCGTGGCTGCTGGCCGGCATTACCGGTTCAGGTAAAACTGAGGTGTATCTCAGCGTGCTGGAAAACGTGCTGGCGCGCGGCAAGCAGGTGCTGGTGCTGGTGCCGGAAATCGGCCTGACGCCGCAAACCATCGCCCGCTTCCGCGAACGCTTTGACGCTCCGATTGATGTGCTGCACTCCGCGCTGAATGACAGCGAACGCCTTGCCGTGTGGCTGCGCGCGCGCAGTGGTGAAACCGCGATTGTCATCGGGACACGTTCAGCACTGTTCACACCGCTAGCGCGTCCGGGCGTGATCATCATTGATGAAGAGCATGACAGCTCGTACAAGCAGCAGGAAGGCTGGCGCTATCAGGCGCGCGATCTGGCGGTGTTTCGCGCGCATGAGGAAGATATTCCGATTGTGATGGGCTCGGCCACGCCGGCGCTGGAAACCTTGCACAATGTGCGCGTCGGCAAATATCGCCAGCTCAATCTCACCAAACGCGCAGGTAATGCCAAACCGGCATTACAGCAGCTGATTGATCTGAAAGGTCAGCAGCTGAAAGGGGGATTGGCACCCGCGCTGCTCGGCAAAATGCGCCAGCATCTGCAGGCCGATAATCAGGTGTTGCTGTTCCTTAACCGCCGCGGTTTCTCACCGGCGCTGATGTGTCACGATTGCGGCTGGCTGGCAGAATGTCAGCGCTGCGACAGCTACTACACGCTGCATCAGAATCATCGCCAGCTGCGCTGCCACCATTGTGACAGCCAGCGCCCGCTGCCAAATCAGTGTCCCGACTGCGGCTCAACGCATTTAATGCCGGTCGGCGTGGGTACCGAACAGCTGGAGCAGCAGCTCGGTACGCTGTTTCCTGGCGTGCCGGTGTCGCGTATCGATCGTGATACCACCAGCCGCAAAGGTGCGCTGGAGCAGCATCTGGCCGATGTGCATCGCGGCGGCGCACGCATTCTGGTGGGCACGCAAATGCTGGCGAAAGGCCATCACTTCCCGGATGTTACGCTGGTGTCGCTGCTGGATGTCGATGGCGCGCTGTTCTCCGCCGATTTTCGCGCCGCCGAGCGTTTTGCGCAGCTGTATACCCAGGTTGCGGGTCGCGCGGGTCGCGCCGGAAAACAGGGCGAAGTGTTGCTGCAAACCCACCATCCCGAACATCCGTTGCTGCAAACCTTGCTGCATCGCGGCTATTTCGCCTTTGCCGATCAAACCCTGCTGGAGCGTCAATCGGTACAACTGCCGCCGTGGACCAGCCATGCGCTGTTCCGCGCCGAAGATATGGATAACCAGCAGGCAGCGGAATTCCTCACTCAACTGCGCAATTTGCTGGAAGCCAGCCCGTTAAAAGATGAGGCGATGTGGCTGATGGGGCCGGTTCCGGCGTTGGCACCGAAACGCAGTGGACGCTGGCGCTGGCAACTGCTGTTGCAGCATCCGTCACGTAAGCGTTTGCAACAGCTGCTGAGCGGATCGCTGCCACTGATCGTAACCTTACCCGCCGCACGTAAAGTGAAGTGGACGCTGGATATCGACCCCACCGAGAGTTAAGCCGCGCCACATCTGCGAGCCAGATCGAAAAAAGTCGCACAAGTCACAATTTTTATGCAAATTAAGTAACAACCCGCCGCGACCTTCGGTTAACAATAGTGCCGACCCGGTTAAAGCCCGGCAATCTCTGTAAATCAATGCGCTGTACCGCGTCAGGAGTTATACGTTGGACCAGAAGCAACCCTCAACCGCTGCCACCATGAAAGATGTGGCCGAGAAAGCCGGCGTTTCAACCGCCACGGTTTCACGTGCGTTGATGAATCCAGAAAAAGTCTCGGCCGCCACCCGTCTCAAAGTCGAAAAAGCGGTGCTGGCCGTGGGGTATGCGCCGCACGGTTTGGCGCGCAATGCCAAACGGGGTGAAACACAAACCATTCTGGTGATTGTGCCGGATATCTGCGATCCCTTCTTCAGTGAGATTATTCGCGGCGTGGAAGTTACCGCTGCGCATGAAGGTTATCTGGTATTGATTGGCGACTGCGCGCATCAGAATAAACAGGAGAAAACCTTCCTGAATTTAATGCTGACGCGGCAGATCGACGGCATGGTGCTGTTGGGTTCGCAGCTGCCGTTTGACGCCGGAATTGAAGATCAGCGCAACCTGCCGCCAATGGTAATGGGTAACGAATTTGCGCCAGAGATGGCGTTGCCAACGGTCCATATCGATAACCTGACGGCGGCATTTGAAGCGGTGAATCATCTGCTGCAGCTCGGCCATCGCCAAATTGCCTGCATCACCGGGCCAGAGCATATTCCGCTGAGCCAGTATCGGTTGCAGGGCTACATTCAGGCGCTGCGCCGCAGCAGTATCGCCATCGATCCGACCATGATTGTGCACGGCGACTTCACCTTTGAAGCCGGTGCCAATGCGCTTAAGCAGTTGATGAGTTTACCGCAGCCGCCGAAAGCGATTTTTTGCCATAGCGATCTGATGGCGCTGGGTGCCATGAATCAGGCGCGTAAACTTGGCATGCGGATTCCGCAGGATCTGTCGGTAGTGGGGTTCGATGATATCGAGCTGGCGCAATACTACGATCCGCCGCTGACCACCGTGGCGCAGCCGCGCTTTGCGATTGGTCGTGAAGCCATGCTGTTATTACTTGATGAGCTGCAGGGCAAACGCGTGAATAACGGTTCGCGCCTGCTGGATGCGGAATTGCGCGTGCGCGGCAGCACGGCACCGGCAGCAAAACGTGAAAAATAACCGACAGACGCCTGCATTTTCAGCGGATTCTGAAGGCAGACTGTGCTGGTCAAAGTTCCAGCCCTTGCGTAACATGGCGCATTCATTGCCGGGCAATTAACAGCACATTTACATGCCCATTGGCATTTTTTTGAAGGGTATCAGAACGAAAGTGGCACAGAAAGATTATGTAGGCCGCGGGCGTTCAACAGGGACGCGTCGCAAAAAACCCGCCAGCCGCAGCAAGAAAAGCAAAGGCGGCTCAGGCACTTCAAAGCTCATGATGGTACTGGCCGCGGCCGTGCTGGTCACCTTTGCCGGTGGTTTATGGTTCATCTCGCATCATAAGAAAGAAGAGATTGAAGTCATTCCCAATCACAAAGCTAACGGTAACGGCTTGCCGCCGAAGCCGGAAGAGCGCTGGAAGTACATCAAAGAGCTGGAAAATCGCCAGATTACCGTTCCGTCGCCGACTGAGCCTTCAGCGGGTGGCGTGCAATCACAAACCCAGTTGACCGATGAACAGCGCCAGCTGCTGGAGCAGATGCAGGCCGATATGCGCCAGCAGCCTACGCAGCTGAACGAAGTGCCGTGGAACGAACAAACCCCGGCGCAGCGCCAGCAGACGCTGCAGCGTCAGCAGGTGCAGCAACAGCAGCAGGTACAACAGCAACAGCAGCAACAGTTGCAACGTCAGCAGCAGCTGCAGCGCCAGCAACAGCAACAGCAACAACAGGCCGCGCGTCAGCAGCAGCAGCAGCAGGCTGCGCCGATCACGCGCGAGCCTACGCAGCAGACTAAGCCGCAGGAAACCGCCAAAGCGAAAGCGGAAGAGAAAGCCTCTTCGCAGCGCTGGATGGTGCAGTGTGGTTCGTTCAAAGGCACCGATCAGGCGGAATCCGTGCGCGCCGGTCTGGCATTTGAAGGATTTGAGAGCCGTATTACGACCGGCGGTGGCTGGAATCGCGTGGTGATCGGGCCGTTCAAAGATCGCAGCAGCGCAGACAGCACGGTAAAACGCTTACACAGCTCCGGCCACGGAAGCTGTATTCCCCTCGCCTTACCTTAAATTCTTTAGGGGTTGAAACTCCCCAATCCTGCCCCATATCTGGTTGCATGATACTCCGCGCCGAGTGCGCGGAGTTCCTTTTCTACTGCAACAAGGGGTCTGCCCGTGACAACAATAGTAAGTGTACGACGCAACGGCCAGGTAGTGATTGGCGGTGATGGCCAGGCTACGCTCGGCAATACCGTAATGAAAGGCAATGTCAAAAAAGTCCGTCGTCTTTACAACGATAAAGTGATCGCCGGTTTTGCTGGCGGTACCGCAGATGCCTTCACCCTGTTTGAACTGTTTGAGCGCAAGCTGGAGATGCACCAGGGTCATCTGGTGAAAGCGGCGGTCGAACTGGCAAAAGATTGGCGTACCGATCGCATGCTGCGTCGCCTTGAAGCGCTGCTGGCGGTCGCTGACGAAAACGCCTCGCTGATCATCAGCGGCAACGGCGACGTTATCCAGCCGGAAAATGACCTGATTGCTATTGGTTCCGGTGGGCCTTACGCCCAGGCAGCGGCTCGCGCCCTGCTGGAGAACACGGACATTGGTGCACAAGATATTGTGGAGAAGGCGCTGAACATCGCCGGCGATATCTGTATCTACACCAACCACAACATCAACATCGAAGCATTACCGTCTAAGGCGTAAGGATCAAAATCATGTCCGAGATGACTCCACGCGAGATTGTCAGCGAGCTTAACCGCTTTATTATCGGCCAGGACGGCGCAAAAAAGGCGGTCGCGATCGCTCTGCGTAACCGCTGGCGCCGCATGCAGCTCGACGAAGAGCTGCGCCACGAAGTAACGCCAAAGAACATTCTGATGATTGGTCCTACCGGCGTCGGTAAAACCGAAATTGCCCGTCGCTTAGCCAAACTGGCTAACGCGCCGTTCATCAAAGTAGAAGCCACCAAATTCACCGAAGTCGGTTACGTCGGTAAAGAGGTTGATTCCATCATTCGCGATCTGACCGATTCTGCCATCAAGATGGTGCGCAGCCAGGCGATTGAGAAGAACAAATACCGCGCTGAAGAGATGGCGGAAGAGCGCATCCTCGATGTGCTGATCCCGCCCGCGAAAAACAACTGGGGCCAGGCTGAGCAAGCGGCTGAGCCCTCGGCAGCGCGTCAGTCATTCCGCAAGAAACTGCGCGAAGGCCAGCTGGACGACAAAGAGATTGAGATCGATCTGGCCGCTTCCTCCGCCGGCGTCGAAATCATGGCACCTCCTGGCATGGAAGAGATGACCAGCCAGCTGCAATCGATGTTCCAGAACCTCGGTGGGCAGAAGCAGAAACCGCGTAAGCTGAAAATCAAAGAAGCCATGAAGCTGCTGATTGAAGAAGAAGCGGCCAAGCTGGTGAATCCTGAAGAGCTGAAGCAGGACGCCATCGATGCGGTTGAGCAGCACGGTATCGTGTTCATCGACGAAATCGACAAAATCTGTAAGCGCGGCGGCCAGAATGCAGGCGGTCCAGACGTGTCACGCGAAGGCGTGCAGCGCGACCTGCTGCCGCTGGTTGAAGGCTGCACCGTGTCCACCAAGCACGGCATGGTGAAAACCGACCACATCCTGTTTATCGCTTCCGGCGCGTTCCAGGTGGCTAGCCCTTCCGATTTGATCCCCGAGCTGCAGGGCCGTCTGCCGATTCGCGTTGAGCTGCAGGCGCTGACCGTCAATGACTTCGAACGCATTCTGACCGAGCCAAACGCCTCGGTTACCGTGCAGTACAAAGCGCTGATGGGCACCGAAGGGGTCAACATCGACTTCACGGACGATGCGGTGCGTCGTATCGCTGAAGCCGCATGGCAGGTAAACGAAACCACCGAAAACATCGGTGCACGTCGTCTGCATACCGTGCTGGAGCGTCTGATGGAAGATATCTCCTATGACGCCAGCGATCGTAACGGTGAGTCGATCTCTATCGATGCCGAGTACGTTGGTAAGCATCTGGATGAGCTGGTGGCCGACGAAGACCTCAGCCGCTTCATTCTGTAAGCTTCGTCTGCGATATCCCCGCCCGGCCACTGCGCCGGGTTTTTTTTTTACGCAGGATATTGATGCAGCGCTTTTTTTGGCGGCTGATGATTTTGCCAACAATCGCCAGATAGCGATATACTTAGCGCTCCTGTGGCAAACAGACGAAAACCCTCATGAAATACGATACATCTGAACTCTGTGACATCTACCACGAAGCTGTGAACGTTGTTGAACCGCTTTTTTCGAACTTTGGTGGACGCAGTTCATTCGGTGGTCAAATCACCACGGTGAAATGCTTCGAAGATAACGGCTTACTTTACGATTTGCTGGAAGAGAACGGTCGGGGTCGCGTATTGCTGGTGGATGGCGGCGGTTCCGTTCGTCGCGCCCTGGTCGATGCTCAGCTGGCAAGTCTGGCGGCGCAAAATGAGTGGGAAGGCATTGTGATTTACGGTTCGGTGCGTCAGGTTGACGACCTTGAAGAGCTGGAAATCGGCATTCAGGCGATTGCAGCCATTCCGGTGGGTGCAGCGGGTGAAGGCATTGGCGAAAGTGACGTACGCGTTAACTTTGGCGGCGTGACTTTCTTCTCTGGCGACCATCTGTATGCCGACAATACCGGCATCATCCTGTCTGAAGACGCACTCGACATCGAGTAAGCCGCAACAAAAACGGGTGCCGCGGCACCCGTTGGTTCAAGCCTGTACGCTTAAACCTCTTCCATTTTTCCCAGCAGTGCCCGCAGACGATCCTGCCAGACATGCTGCTCTTCTTTCAGATGCTGATTTTCACGCACCAGCGCATCCTGGTTACCTGAAGCCTGGCTGACTTCGTTTTTCAGCGTATTGTTTTGCTCTTTCAGCTCTTCAATTTCCATCTGCAGCAGAGTGATGGTATCAATCGCCTGCTGTACTTTCGCTTCCAGTTTCTCGAACACTTCAAATGACATCTTTCTGACCTCTCCTAAATCTTGCAAGGCGTTGATGGGGCTAGTGCATGCCTTATTATGGTGCGCTCAGCCACGATGACTCGATTGTATGTAGCCAAACCCAGCAAGTCCAGCGGCACAAGGCCTGCGAGGGCAGTCTGTAACACTTTTCAGTCAATGCCTAAAAAAATGCTCATCTTCGCGCATCTGTGTGCGCGATCACTTAACCGTCCACGCGCAAAGCAGGCTGAATGGGCCGTAAAGAAACGCAAAAGACGCGAAAACGCGCATTTTTATGACGCAGTACACAGTTTTCAATTTCGCTATTTCTCGTTTATGCTCGTTAACGATAAATTCACATCAACCCTACATTAAAAGCTGGGCGACTCATGGATGAGAACAAAAACTGATAAAATTTAACCTCGCTTCAGGAATGCCATTATGAGTCAAACAACTAACACACTAACAGGTCAGTGCATCGCCGAATTTATCGGCACCGGTTTGATCATCTTTTTTGGTGCCGGCTGCGTTGCCGCACTGAAATTGGCCGGTGCTGCGTTCGGTCAGTGGGAAATTTGTATCATCTGGGGCTTAGCGGTTTCCATGGCGGTCTATCTGAGCGCCGGTGTTTCAGGCGGGCATCTTAACCCAGCGGTGACAATCGCGCTGTGCCTGTTCGCAAACTTTGAAGGCCGTAAAGTCGTACCCTATATTCTGGCGCAGGTTGCCGGCGCCTTCTGCGCTGCCGCGTTGGTTTATGGTCTCTACTACAATTTGTTCCTGGATTACGAAACAGGTCATCAGATGGTACGTGGCAGCGTTGAAAGCCTCGACCTGGCCGGCATCTTCTCTACCTATCCAAACCCGCACATCAGTGTTGGTCAGGCGTTCCTGGTTGAGATGGTGATTACCGCCGTACTGATGGGCGTCATTATGGCGCTGACCGATGACGGCAACGGCGTACCACGCGGCCCGCTGGCACCGCTTTTGATTGGTCTGCTGGTAGCCATTATCGGTGGTGCAATGGGCCCGCTGACCGGCTTCGCACTTAACCCGGCGCGTGACTTCGGTCCAAAACTGTTCGCCTTCTTCGCCGGATGGGGCAACGTCGCCTTCACCGGTGGCAAAGATATTCCTTACTTCCTGGTTCCGATTTTTGGCCCGCTGGTCGGTGCTTGCCTCGGAGCCTGGGGTTACCGTTCACTGATTGGCCGTCATCTGCCCGTTAACGTGGCGGAAGCCAGCACAACAGAAAAACCGGTTGCGCGCGCTCAGCAGCGTAAAGCGTAAGTTTCATCGATACATCATCAGGAAAGCACAATGACTACGACTGATAAAAAATATATTGTCGCGCTCGATCAGGGCACAACCAGCTCACGTGCCGTAGTGCTCGATCATGACGCGAACATCGTCGCCGTTTCACAGCGTGAATTTACCCAGATCTACCCGAAAGCGGGTTGGGTTGAGCATGACCCAATGGATATCTGGGCGTCACAAAGCTCAACGCTGGTTGAAGTGCTGGCACATGCCGACATTAACTCCGATCAAATCGCGGCGATTGGTATCACCAACCAGCGTGAAACCGCCATCGTGTGGGATAAAGAGAGCGGCAAGCCTATCTACAACGCCATCGTCTGGCAGGATCCACGTACCGCAGATTACTGTAACAAGCTGAAGAAAGAGGGACTGGAAGAGTATATCCAGCACACCACCGGTTTGGTGATTAACCCTTACTTCTCCGGCACCAAAGTGAAGTGGATTCTTGACCACGTTGAAGGCGCACGTGAACGTGCTAAACGCGGCGAACTGCTGTTTGGAACCGTTGATACCTGGCTGATTTGGAAAATGACGCAAGGGCGTGTGCACGTAACCGATCACACCAACGCCTCACGTACCATGATGTACAACATCCACAAGCTGGAGTGGGATGAGCGCATGCTGGAGATCCTCGATATTCCGCGTGAAATGCTGCCGGAAGTGAAAGGTTCTTCAGAAGTTTACGGCCAGACCAACATTGGTGGTAAAGGCGGTACGCGTATTCCCATCGCCGGTATCGCGGGTGACCAACAGGCGGCGCTCTACGGCCAGCTGTGCGTACAACCGGGTATGGCGAAAAACACCTACGGCACCGGCTGCTTTATGTTGATGAACACCGGCACCGAAGCCGTGACCTCAACGCACGGCCTGCTGACTACCATCGCCTGCGGTCCACGCGGCGAAGTGAACTATGCGCTGGAAGGTGCGGTGTTTATCGGTGGTGCGTCAATTCAGTGGCTGCGCGACGAGATGAAGCTGATCAGCGATTCCACTGACTCCGAATACTTCGCGTTGAAAGTGAAAGACAGCAACGGTGTTTACATGGTGCCTGCCTTCACCGGTTTGGGCGCGCCCTATTGGGACCCGTATGCACGCGGTGCGATCTTCGGTCTGACGCGCGGTGCAAACGCTAACCACATCATTCGTGCCACGCTGGAATCGATCGCTTATCAGACGCGCGACGTGCTGGAAGCGATGCAAAACGATGCCGGCACCCGCCTGCAATCGCTGCGCGTTGATGGCGGTGCGGTAGCCAACAACTTCCTGATGCAGTTCCAGTCCGACATTCTCGGCACGCGCGTTGAGCGTCCGGAAGTGCGTGAAGTGACTGCGTTGGGTGCGGCATATCTTGCTGGCCTGGCGGTCGGCTTCTGGGGCGATCTGGATGAAGTCCGCGAGAAAGCGGTGATTGAGCGTGAGTTCCGTCCAAGCATCGAAACCACCGAACGTAACGTCCGCTACGCAGGCTGGAAGAAAGCCGTCGCACGTGCGAAAGCATGGGAAGACGAAGAGTAAAATCCTGCTGACCCGCGGCGCCCCCTGCCGCGGGTTTTTCCCCCGTCCCCCTTCCGCGCTGTGTTAAACTGCCCGCCTGTTTTTTGTCAGGTGCAACCATGAAACGAGAACTCGCGATTGAATTTTCCCGCGTGACCGAAGCCGCCGCTCTGGCGGGCTATCACTGGTTAGGACGCGGCGATAAAAATGCGGCCGACGGCGCAGCCGTTCACGCCATGCGCATTATGCTTAACACTATCGATATCGACGGCCAGATTGTGATTGGCGAGGGCGAAATCGACGAAGCGCCAATGCTGTATATCGGTGAGAAAGTCGGTACCGGTCGCGGCGACGCGGTAGATATCGCCGTCGATCCGATTGAAGGCACGCGCATGACGGCGATGGGCCAGGCCAATGCGCTGGCGGTGCTGGCGGTCGGCGATAAGGGCAGCTTCCTGCACGCACCTGATATGTACATGGAGAAGCTGATTGTCGGGCCCGGCGCACGCGGCGCCATCGACCTTAATCTGCCACTCGATATTAATCTGAAAAACATCGCGCTGGCACTGGGCAAGCCGCTCAGCCAGCTGACGGTATCGATTCTGGCTAAACCACGCCACGATGCGGTGATTGCTCAGCTGCAACAGCTCGGCGTGCGCGTGTTCTCCTTCCCGGACGGCGATGTGGCGGCTTCAATTCTTACCTGCATGCCGGACAGCGAAGTGGATGTGATGTATGGCATCGGCGGCGCGCCGGAAGGGGTGGTATCGGCGGCGGTTATCCGGGCGATGGATGGCGACATGCAGGCACGCCTGCTGGCACGTCATCAAGTGAAAGGCGATAGCGAAGAGAATCGTCGCTTAGGTGAGAATGAGCTACAGCGCTGCGCCGAGATGGGCATTGAAGCGGGTCAGGTGCTGAAGCTGGATCAGATGGCGCGTAACGATAACGTGATCTTCGCCGCCACGGGCATCACCACCGGCGATTTACTGCAAGGCATCACGCGTAACGGCAACATCGCCACCAGCGAAACGCTGCTGGTGCGCGGCAAATCACGCACTATTCGCCGCATCCAGTCGATCCACTATCTCGATCGCAAAGACGCGGCGCTGCATCAATTTATCCTGTAATCGCCTGCTTGCCGCTCTCCGGATGACGTGAGAGCGGCCACCAGCACAGCAGCATCACCAGCGACGTCACAAACATCAACATGCCGAGGCTGGATTGGTCGTGCTGCGGCAGCAGAGCAGAAAGCCACGCTACCACGCCGGAACCCAGGTTTTGCAACCCCCCAATTAACGCCCCAGCGCTGCCCGCCAGCCATGCATACGGCTCCATCGCACCCGAGGTTGCCAGCGGGAACAGCATGCCGGCGCCAAAGAAGAACAGCGCAGCCGGCACCAACAGCGTCCAGATATTCATCACGCCAAACCAGGCGGGAACCCACATCAATAAGCCCGCCAGCAGGCAGCTATTGACGCCATACCACATTAGCGTGTGCCAGGATTTCTGCTCGCGTCCGGCAAACCAGGCGCCAAAGAACGCCGCCGGAATCGGCAGGATAAACAGGATGCTGACGGTCAAACCATCCAGACCTAAAACACCGCCCATCAGCACGCCGCAGCTGGCCTCGAATACTGCGATGCCTGCCAGCGCGCCAATCAGCAGCAGCAGGTAACGCACGAAATTGCCGTCACTCAGCAGGGTGGCATAACGCTTCAGGAATGGCGTAGCAGGTGTATCAACGGGACGGGTTTCCGGTAACCAGCGCGCCATCGACGCGGTAACGCCAACACACAGCAGCAGCAGGAAGGCGAAACAGGCGTGCCAGCCAAACAGATGCGTCAGCAGCGCGCCAATCACCGGCGCCAGCAGCGGGCTAACCAGAATGCCCATATTGAGTAAACTGTTCGCCTGGCGCAATGCGATACCAGAGTAAAGGTCACGCGGCATGGTGCGCGCCATCACGCCGGCCACGCCGGTACCTAAACCTTGCACCGCGCTGCCCAGCACCAGAATATCCAGTGAGGGCGCGAACATGGCGATCAAGGCACCAATAGCAAAGATCGTCATGCCGATAAGGATCACCGGACGTCGACCAAAGCTGTCCGAAAGCGGGCCGTAGATCAGCTGCGAGCCACCGTAGGTCATCAGATAGGCGGCCATCACCTGCTGAATGGCACCGCTGCGCACATTGAGCGTCTCTGCCATGTTGGCCATCGCTGGCACATAGATGGTTTGCGCCATCTGCCCCACCGCCACCAGCACGATCAGCATGAATAACAGAAAGCGATTTTGCGTTTTACTTATCAACATGGAACAAAATGTCTGCCTGAGAAACAAAGAATAAGCAGCACAAAACAGGCTGCCTCGGATTTATGGCGGCAAAAATATCAGGATTCAGTGACAAATCGAGAGGGACCGGCAAAGCTGTAGTGTCTTAAGCCGTCAAGGTTGACGTCCAGATTGTAAACCGGCCGCTACAGTTGCTGATCTGTGCGCTGCGTTTGTCGCTGAGAGCCCTTTGCTGGTCGTGAAGGTGGTAATCCGTGAGGTCAATAGCGATCATATACCCTAAATAATTCGAGTTGCAGGAAGGCGGCAAGTGTGTGAATCCCCGGGAGCTTACATTAGTAAGTGACTGGGGTGAGCACACGTAGCCAACGCAGCTGCAGCTTGAAGTATGACGGGTAATCAACACTAAGGAGCCAACATGGCAGAGTGGATCAATGCTGAAGTGAAAGAGGTAAAAAACTGGACCGATGCACTGTTCAGTCTGCGCGTCGAAGCGCCCATTGATAGCTTTACCGCAGGTCAGTTTGCCAAGCTGGCATTAGAAATTGACGGCGAGCGTGTGCAGCGCGCCTACTCTTACGTCAACGCGCCCAAAGATTCGCTGCTGGAGTTTTATCTGGTTACTGTGCCGGAAGGCAAACTGAGTCCACGCCTGCAGGCATTGCAGCCCGGCGAGCAGGTGATGATTACCAAAGAAGCCGCAGGGTTCTTTGTACTCGACGAAATTCCTGACTGCCAAACGCTGTGGATGCTGGCCACCGGCACGGCGATTGGCCCCTATTTATCGATTCTGCAACAGGGCGAAGATCTGGAGCGTTTCGACAATATTGTGCTGGTGCACGCTGCCCGTCTCGCGGATGACCTGAGCTTCCTGCCGTTAATGCAGCAGCTGCAGCAGCGCTATCAGGGCAAACTGCATATTCAGACCGTGGTAAGCCGCGAAGAGATCGCCGGTTCGCTGCACGGCCGCGTACCGCAGTTGATTGAGAGCGGCGAACTGGAGCGCGCGGTTGGCTTGCCGCTCACAGCTGAAACCAGCCATGTGATGCTGTGTGGTAATCCGCAAATGGTGCGCGATACCCAACAATTGCTAAAAGACACACGTGAGATGCGCAAGCATTTCAAACGTAAACCCGGGCATATGACCAGCGAGCATTATTGGTAAGAGGCGCGAGGCGAAGATTGTCAGATTTTTCCCAATGTGGGTTTTGACTTTCCCCGGTAAAAACCGTTCTAATCGTGGGCTAAGTGAATGATTTAGGGCCGAAGCAATGAAGAACCTGCCAGTCGCGCTGCTGCTTGGCCTCGCACTGACATTTCCCGCCTGGGCGGAGGACGCACCTGCACTGGATCGTAGCGATCATCTTCCTGCTGCGCCCTATCTGCTCGCGGGTGCGCCGACGTTCGATATGACCGTTGCGCAGTTCCGTGAAAAGTACAACGCCGCCAATCCCAATGAACCGCTGCAGGAATATCGCGCCATTGATAGTCGCGGCGATAAAAGTAACCTGACGCGTGCCGCCAGTAAAATCAGCGAAACGCTGTATGCTTCAACCGCGCTGGAGCAAGGCACCGGCAAAATCAAAACCCTGCAAATCACCTGGCTGCCGGTTCCCGGTCCCGATATGAAAGCGGCGCAGGCACGTGCCATGGATTACATGACTGCCCTGCTGCGTTTCTTCATCCCCGGTTTGTCGGCCGAAGATGGTCGCAAAAAGCTCGATTCTCTGCTGAGCGCCGGCAAAGGTGCGCGTTATTTTGCCCGCACCGAAGGCGCACTGCGCTTCGTGGTCGCGGACAACGGCGACAAGGGTTTAACCTTCGCCATTGAGCCGATAAAACTGGCGATCGCTACGCCCTGATCACACCGGCAAAAATGACGAAAAGCAAAGCCAGCAACCCATTTGATCTCTATACTGTCTCGCAGACATCGCTGCCCGATGGCAGCGCTATTTCATGAATCGCGTTATGCGGAGGAAAGAATGCGACATCCACTGGTTATGGGTAACTGGAAACTGAACGGTAGCAAGCAGATCACCAAAGAGCTGATTGAAGGCCTGCGCAAAGAGCTGTCTGGTGTTGATGGTTGTGGCGTCGCGATTGCACCGCCAGCCATCTATCTGGACCTGGCGAAACACGCCATTTCCGGTAGCCACATCGCTCTGGGTGCTCAGAACGTCGACGTTAACTTGTCTGGCGCATTCACTGGCGAAACTTCCGCAGACATGCTGAAAGACGTTGGCGCGAAATACATCATCATCGGCCACTCTGAGCGCCGTACCTACCATAAAGAGAGCGATGAGTTCATCGCGAAGAAATTTGCCGTCGTGAAGGAAGCGGGCCTGGTACCCGTTCTGTGCATCGGTGAAACCGACGCAGAAAACGAAGCGGGCCAAACGCAAGAAGTGTGCGCACGTCAGATCGACGCCGTGCTGGAAACGCAGGGCGCAGCAGCGTTCGAAGGCGCGGTCATCGCTTATGAGCCAGTTTGGGCCATCGGTACCGGCAAATCCGCTACGCCAGCGCAGGCTCAGGCCGTGCACAAATTTATTCGTGACCACATCGCGAAGAAAGACGCTGCCATCGCACAGCAAGTGATCATCCAGTACGGCGGTTCGGTAAACGACAAAAACGCCGCTGAGCTGTTCACCCAGCCAGATATCGATGGCGCGCTGGTTGGCGGTGCTTCACTGAAAGCCGATGCTTTCGCCGTGATCGTGAAAGCCGCAGCCGCTGCGAAAAACGCGTAAGTTTTGGATGTATGATGAGGCGGCTGATTAGCCGCCTTTTTTATGTCACCTGACATGTCGACCTTACAAAATCCCGCATTGATGATCCTGCAGCTCTTCCGCCGAACCACTGTTCAGCTTAAGCCAGTTGCGTTCTAACGCCAGCAGCGCTAAGCGACCATCCGGCAGCTGCGCCAGCGCCAGGCCATATTTCCCCATCTCGGTGCGCGCGTGAGGCACTTCGTTTGCCAGACGGATAAACGCACTCTGCTGCGCCAGTTCTGCTGTTGAAAGCGTACGTATCAGGTAACGATGCTTGCGCAGCGTTTCGCTTTGCCACTGCGCGTTAAGCCTCGGCGCCAGGGCATCAAGTTGCTGACGCACATCGGGTCGCAGACAAGAGATGTGAATATGCAGCTGATTCTGCGTACGCCCGTATTGCGCATTGATTGCCAGCGACAGCGCGCTATCTGATATCGGCGCGCCGTGCTTTTGTGCAAGTAATGTCCGTTGTTGCCAGGCGTCGGCAAACAGATTCGGCGTAGACGGCTCAAGAATGATGGGACTTTCCATGCCGCTGATTTTTTCGATCGGCATCAGTAGATACTGCAACGGACCGTTGAGATCTTTCAGCGTGACGTAACCCTGCGCACTGTTCACCTGCTGGCAAGGCGCGGGTTTGCCGCTGGCGGCCATGCCAGGCACGCATTTCTCGCTAATGATCTGCCACAAGGCGTTGGAATTTTTCTGGAAATGAATGGCGGCGGCAATCAATCCGACAATCAACAGCACCAATAGTGCGGTAAGTAACTTCAGGGTACGACGACTGCCCTGCATAGCCCGATTCCTCTGTTCATCACCTGCCAGCATCCTCGCCTGGCAGGTGATGAAAGTCACGGACTAATCCTCGGCGCCACGCAGGATGGCATCGAGTTTTTCCGGCTGCAGACGAATCTGCGCCGCACGACGATGTGCCTGCATGCCTTCGGTACGACTTTGACGCACCGCAGGCGCGGCGATGGCCGCGATACCCTGATCGTCAATCCATTGATGCGTACAGGTTTTCAGATAGGCGCCCACCCACAACCCGCCGGTATAGCGCGCCGCTGCCATGGTGGGTAACGTGTGGTTAGTACCGCAGCACTTATCAGAGAACACCACGCTGGCATTTTGACCGATAAACAGCGATCCGTAGTTGCGGATACGCGCCGCCAGCGCATGGGGATCGCGAGCATGGATTTGCAAATGTTCGGTGGCGATCTCATCGGTGTAGGCCACCATCGCATCTTCGTCGGCGCACAATACAATCTCGCCCTGTCTTTGCCATGCTTCACCAGCCGTCTTCGCCGTCGGCAGCGATGACAGCTGCGCCTCAATTTCACGCAAGGTTTCATGCGCTATGCGCTCGCTGGTGGTGGCCAGCCCTACGCGAGTGCGCACATCATGTTCCGCCTGCGCCAGCAGATCCGCCGCCAGCACGCGTGGATCGGCACTATCATCGGCCACAATAAAGATTTCGCTTGGTCCTGCCAGCGCATCAATACCCACTTTGCCAAAAACCTGACGCTTGGCCTCATTGACGAAGGCGTTACCCGGTCCAACAATTTTGTCCACTGCCGGCAGCGATGCGGTGCCATACGCCATCGCGGCAATCGCCTGCGCGCCGCCAACTTTAAAAATACGGTGTGCCCCGGCTAAATGGCAGATAGCAATCATCGCCGGATGCGCGCCCGGTGGCAGGCAGGCAATAATGTTGTCGCAGCCCGCTACGACCGCGGGCACGATGGACATCACCGGTGCGGAGAGAATCGGATAGCGTCCGCCCGGCACATAGCAGCCCACGGTTTCGATAGGAATGATGCGATGCCCCAAATGCACGCCGGGCAGCGTTTCAATCTCTAGCGGCTGTAGTGTTGCGCGCTGGGCTTCGGCGAAGCGGCGCACCTGGGCGATGGCAAATTCACTGTCGTGGCGAGTTTGAGGAGCCAGTTGTGTGAGCACCTGCTCGATCTCCGCTGCCGAAACTTCCAGCTGCTCCGGCGCTACCCCATCAAATTTCAGTGAATACGCCTGCAGCGCCGCATCACCATGCTGGCGCACATTGCTGATAATGTCGCTTACCGTGGCGATCAGGCTGGCATCGGCCTGCGCATCTTCGCCTGCGGGTTGCTTAATAAACTGCACGCGTTGCTTACTCATGCTTCCGTCTCCGCCAGTTGGCCCAATTTGATCTGCGCCAGCATCGCCAGATGATCGTAAACCACCCACTCATCCACAATTTTACCGTTTACCACGTGATAGTGGCTCATGCCCATCACCAGCAGACGCTGACCGGTCGGCTTGCCCAACTCGCCATAGCCCAGATGATGTCCTTCCATCACCCAGCGCACCGCCACTTTAGTGCCGCCTTCTTCACACGGATTGGAGCAAATATGCTGCGGCATCCACGCGCCGTCAGGGATCATGCCGATCAACGCCAGCGTCTGGTGGATCACCGATGCCTGACCATACAGCTCTTTCATCAGCGGGCCGTGCCACTGCACATTACTGGCGTAAACGTCTTTCACTTTGCCCAGCATGCGTTTGTTGTAGATCTCATGCAGCCAGCCCAGCACCTGGGCCTCGGTATCGCTGTGCGCCAGCGTATAATCCGGGTCGCTTTCCGGCGGATATTGCCCCAGCAGGCGACGGTTTTCGCCAATCTCCGTCAGGCGGAAACCTTTATCAAACTGCTCTTTCGCCATGTTGTAAGCGATCTGATCGGTATCCAGTCCCAGCTGACGCATCAGCGACATGTTGTCGCTCACCACCCATTCGCGGTAGATCTTGTTTTCCAGAATCATGCAGTCCGCGACGGTACGCGTGGTGAAGGTTCGATTGGTCGGCTTACCGTACTGGCTTGGCTGCGTGTGTCGACCGCTGCCGGTGACCAGATGCGAAGTGTAAAAACCGTCAACATCGTTGCCGTTCCAGATCACCTGCGTCGCCATGCCACGTCGCTCCGGGAAAGCCACCAAGCGCTGCAGCGTATCCAGCACCACCTGTTCACGGGTATAAATCGTGCCTAGCGCGTTATAGAGCACGCAGTTATGGGTGTAATGGCTGTAGATCAGTCCGACATCACGCTCATCCCAAATCTTGTGGGTGCAACGCACAATGTAATCAACAATATCGGTATAGCAGGGATCGAAACCGCGCATCGGCTGTACTCGCGCACGGTTTTCTGGAACCAGATCGACAAAATCCCGTCGCTCAACCTGCAAAACCGGTTCGACCTGGGTACGTGCTGAGGTTTTTTCTGCGCTCTTTTCACTGGCGGTGGCTTTATTAGCCGTGTCCGTTGTAGACATAAACACTCCTGCTTTTGACGAATTAAGGGTGAGCGCGGTCCTCGCAATCAAGCGCTGCCGATTCACCCGGCTGAATTCAGGGTGCAGAACGCCGTCGGTAATTAAGGGAATTAATTACCGTGACGTAACGCGTTATTTAAAAGTGCTGGTTATTCAGTTGAGTAGCTGCAACCAGATTGAGAGTTCATCGATACCTAAATATTCCCGCATAATTACGCCATCACGTAATTCCAAATGTGAAATTCCGGAAATACACACCGGCTTACGGGACGGTGGACCAAACTTTCCGTAGCCATCATGCCAACTCAACAGTGACCAGCGCAGGCTGATGCGCACCGGTTCGTTGGCATCACGCCGCACCACCAAATGATGTAGCTGTGTTTCGCTGTCAGCGAATGAGGCGCGATAGCCAGAAAGGAAGCTGCCAATCTCCTGCTCGCCGGTAAAGCTGCTGTGGCCCGGACCGTGCAAGGTGGCGGCGGGATGATAAACGCCTGGGACTACCCCACTGTTGCCGCCCGCCCACATGCTGAGATAGCGCTCAATCAAGCCGGCCAGCGCGCCCTCCGCATCATCACCATCCGGGCCGCCCGCCCAACGCGCTTCCAGCTCTTCGGGTGCCGGCATCTCCAGTCCTTGCTGTTGGCGCATCTGCGTTAGATGTTGAGCAAACTCCGCTACGTTGACGCCAATCTGCGCCAAAATCCCTGCGCGATCCTGTAACAGCCACTCTTGTTCCACCAGGCCATCCCGGCAAATACGATCGGCGAAGGTGCGCACCCATAGCGTTTTGCCACTCGGCGCGCCAAAGAAACCTTCACCCAGATGCTGAATGCGTGCCTGGGTGCGTTGCGAGGCGTACCAACACGTATCGCCTTCACGAGCGGCGAGAATATCTTCTGTTAGTACCTGACGCTGCGGGAAACAGTGCAGCGCTTCCAGGGTCAGGCGCATAAAATCGCTTAAGTCAGTTAACCGCTTTTCCGGCGTGTGAAAGACCACCGGTGTGGCATAGAAGTCGGCCAGCTGCCCGATGTCCTTCTGCTCCCACACCACGTGAGTTAGCGTCAGGACGAACTGCTGAATAGAATCAAACTGGGGACTGAAACCCGGCAATCGCATTACTCAACCTCCTCAGAACGAAATAGCAGCTGGCCGTTCTCTTCTACCACGCCGTGACGCGGACGCCGTGCGGAGTGGCGCACTACCAACGTGCCGGGAATAACAATTTGCTCAGGTGCCATCACCGCACTGTCGATTTGCTGCATCAGCAGGCCAATCGTACGTTGCACCATCACTTCAACCGGCTGGCAGATGGAGGTCAGCGCATATGAAGGCCAGCCCGCGGGCCCAACATCGTCATAACCCACCACTGACACATCCTGCGGAATGCGCAAGCCGAACTCGTAGCGCGCCACATCCATAACCGTCAATGCCATATGGTCGTTAACCGCAAATACCGCATCAGGTGGCGTGGTGCTGCTGAACAGTTGACGTGCCGCCTGCGCGGTGTGCTCACTGTCGTTATGGCCTGCAACGACGGTGACATCAACATCACGTGCACGTAGTGCATCGCGGAAGCCGTCCAGCCGTAGCTGATTGACCGAAGCGTTATCAGCGCCAGAGATGCAAGCAAAACGTTGATGTTCGCCCGCCAGCAGAAATTCGGCGATCTGCCGTGCGGCGGCGCGGTTATCGGTATTCACACTCGACGCCATCTCGCTTTCGGCGGTGCGATTGAATAGCACCACGGGAATACCGGCACCGTGACACTCTTCAGACAAGGCATCGGACAACGCGCCAGACGCCAGCACGATGCCATCTACGCGGTACTGCATGATCTGATCGAAAATGCGATCAACATTGCTGTCACGATCGCTAACGAACAGCAGCAAATGATAGTTAAGCGCATCCAGTTCCCGTCCCAGCGCTTCCAGCACATGCGGATAAAACGGGTTATCGAAACAGGAGATCACCACGCCAACAATGCGTGAGCGTGCGGTGTTCAGCGACCGCGCCAGCGCATTGGGTCGATAACCCAGCTCTCGGGCAGATTGCAGCACCTTTTCACGCGTGGCGGGTGAAATACTGGCTCCCGGCGTGAAGGTACGCGACACCGCAGACTGTGAAACGCCAGCATGCTGCGCAACTTGTTGTGAGGTCACTGGACCGAAGGTCTTACGTTTCATGGTGTTATCTTCCTGTTTAGCACACTGATGCGCGGGTGACTGCTGAGCATTGTAGCCAATTTCACCAGCCGGACTCACCTGCTTCGGTGTGTGTTTTTTACTCTTACACCAGTTTTGCATGCGTATGCAACACTCAATAACTTTTTTTTCACAATGCCACAGCGACACTTTACAAAGTTGTAATCATTTCGTAACTTCGGCCGTTGAATACGTATTCAAAGAGTGCAAAATTAGCGACCCGGACTCAGGATGAAACCCGCGTTTTTAGTCACTTACCTGGCTTGCAAGAGGTTCAACACCATGTTTCGAGCACTGTTTAGCCGTTCCGAGCTGTTGACGTTTTTCTTAATGAGCGTGCTGTTTTTTATCTGCATCAACGGCTTTGATGCCTTTCTGGCGCCCTACATGGTGCGGCTGGGCATTGAACCACAAACCATCGGTATGATTATGGGTGCAACCGGTTTGGCCTCACTCTGCACCCGATTCCCACTCAGCGTCGTCTCCGACGTATTGAAAAATCGTAAAGTGTTTATGCAGGTCGCGCTGCTGCTGCCGGTCATCGCCTGGCCGTTGGCGTGGCTTTTTCCAGGCGCATTGACATTCTGGCTGGCGAAGCTGGCCTGCGGTTTTACGGCCGCCAGTTGGGTGCTCTACAACATCATTTTCATTCGCTATTTTCGTCGCGATGAAGCGCCCGCCGCCGTCGCCTTGCTGGCGCTGGCAGGTCCGATCGGCGTGTTTATCAGTAATGCGATCTGTGGCGTCATCGTGCACTGGTTCGGCAGCACGCAGGCCTTTTTCGTCCCCGCCGTGGCCGGCTGCCTGGCTCTGATGCTCAGCCTGCGCATTCGTGAAGGGGAAGATATTCATAAAGCGCCGCATCTAAAAGCCTGCGTACAAAGTGCCAAACGCCAGCTGGGTGATAGCACCATCTGGTTTATCGGCCTGCTGGCAACCATAGTGATTCTGGTGCCCTTTGCCACCCGCGATACCTTGACGCCAATTTACGCCCAACAGCTTGGCGCGCAGGCCGGTACGCTGGCGGTGTTGAGCAATATCCATTTACTGTTTTATGCCATCGCCGTGGCGCTATGCAGTTCCGTGTTTTATAAGCGCCTTGGCCTGGTCAACACCGCGCTAATCGGCATTGGCCTGCAAATTGTTTCGTCGATTTTCGTGCCACTCACCAGCAGTTTATGGCTGATCTATCTCTGGCAAGGTCTCGCCGGTTTCTCCTTCGGTATGGCGTTCGCGGTGTTTATGTCGCTCAGCGTGGTGAATACCTCGGAGAATGAGCAAACCACGCGCATGGGGCTGTTTCAGACCATCTATTCGTGCGGCATGTTTTTTGGCCCGGTGTTGATGGGCGTGTTGTTGCAGCACGTTAACTTGCATGCGGGTTATTGGGTGATTGGTGGATTGTGTCTGGTCGCGGGCGTGTTGACGCCACTGGCGGCAAAACGCGTACAGCAGCGCCAGATGCCGCAGGCTGCCTCTGAAACCAGCGGCATGTTGTCACAGGATGCAGTGAAATGATTGCCGCGCGCCTGCAGCCACAGCCTCATAGCGCAGATGAGGTTGAGCGACGGCTGGCCGCCCTGCGCGCGGGCCATTCACTTAACGCCATCATTAGTGTTAATCCGCACGTGATGAATGAAGCGCAGCACTGCGATCGCTTGTGGCGCACCGGCACGCCGCTCGGCGCGCTGCACGGCATTCCACTGGTGATAAAGGACAATATTGATTGTGCGGGTCTCCCTACCACGCTCGGCTGTCGCGCACTGGCCGACGCACAGCCTCGCGAAGATGCGCGTGTTATTACGCGCCTCAAAGCTGCGGGCGCGTTAATTCTCGCTAAAACCAATCTCTCCGAGTTTGCCTTTGATGTACGCTCGCGCAGTTCGCTGGGCGGCGATGTACGCAATCCGCTCAATCCACTTCTGACCGCAGGCGGTTCCAGCGGCGGCAGCGCGGCGGCAGTGGTGGCGGGCATGGCGGATGCGGCTCTCGGCAGCGATACCGGTGGTTCTATCCGCATTCCCGCTGCCTGGACCGGTTTGGTGGGATTACGTCCGGCATTTCGTCGTCGCCAGTTGCACGGCGTCGCGCCTCTTTCGCTGAGTAAAGATACCGTTGGACCCATGACATGGTGCGTCACCGATGCGGCGCTGCTGCATCAGGTAATGCATGGGTTGCCGGTGCGTCCGCTACCGCCGCGATCCCTGCGCGGCGTGCGTTTAGGGGTTGTCAGCGATCTGCTCGGCGATGAGGCTGCGCAGCGTCAGGCGTTAGCACAGGCTTTCTGCCGGCTGCGGCGTGCTGGTGCGACGCTGGTTCCGCTGCGGTTGCCACTGGCATCGCGTGTCGCGCAGGAAACTTGCCTGAGCCTGCGCGAGTTCCATCCGGCCATTGCACGCTGGCTAACAAAAATGGCGTATGCACCCACGTCACTCTCTGCGCTGCTTGCCCGTGGCGAACATCTCGCCGAATTCGACGCTTTATTGCAATTGCATCTCACGCGCCACGCGCTGGTGTGCGAAGCGTGGCGCGAACAGCGCCGTTTTCAACGCCATCTGCGTCAGCAGTTGCAACAGCAAATGCAGGCGCTGCGGCTGGATGCACTGATCTATCCCACCAGCCAGCGCACGCCGGTTTCGCTGGAGAAAATGCCACCGGGTTGGGCGCCTGAGCTGGCGGCTATAAGCGGTTTGCCGGCCGTGACGTTGCCGTTCGGGCAAATAGCTAACGGTTTGCCGCTCGGTCTGGAACTGCTCTATCCCACCGCTGATGAAGAGGCATTACTGGCGCTGGCGCTAGCCATAGAACGCCAGCGTTAACGGCAGCATTGTCGGTATTAACCCTGTGGGAACCCTTCTCCCGCGGGGCTTTTCGGCTGCCTGATACCGCATAAAACTGCGCACATTCTCACTTTTCATCTTTTCCTGATTCGCCCCCTTTACGCCTTTTGCATACGTATGCAAACCTATTTCACGGGATGCAATCATGAGGAATTGGACATGGCAATTTGGTTAAAACAGGCGGCAGCAAAGGCTGAACGCCAACAGCAGCAGCAACAGGTACGCAGCGATGTTGAAACCGTGCTGGCGCACATTGAAGCGCGCGGTGATGACGCGGTACGTGAACTCTCCATCAAATTTGATGGCTTCGCTCGCGATGATTTCCGCTTAACGCCGCAGGAGATCAATGCCTGCCTGCAACAGCTCACAAAACAAGAAATTCGCGATATCGAATTCGCCCAGGAACAGGTGCACAACTTCGCGCAGGCACAAAAAAATTGTCTGACCGATTTAGCGATTGAAACCCGTCCAGGCGTGATTCTCGGCCATCGCAACATTCCGATTAGTCATGTCGGCTGTTACGTGCCCGGTGGTAAATATCCGCTGCTGGCTTCGGCGCATATGTCGATCATCACCGCCAAAGTGGCAGGTTGCGATCGCATTGTGAGCTGTGCGCCGCCGTTTCACGGTAAACCGGCCGCGGCGATTGTGGCGGCGCAGTCGATGGCTGGCGCAGACGAAATCTATGCGCTCGGCGGCATTCAGGCGGTAGGCGCCATGGCGATTGGCACCGAACGCATTGCGCCGGTCGACATGCTAGTCGGACCCGGTAACGCATGGGTTGCGGAAGCCAAACGCCAGCTGTTTGGTCGCGTCGGCATCGATCTGTTCGCGGGTCCCACCGAAACGCTGGTGATTGCCGATGACAGCGTCGACGGCGAACTCTGCGCTACCGATCTGCTCGGCCAGGCGGAACACGGCCCCACCTCACCCGCGATTTTGCTGACCTGCTCGCGCCAGCTCGCTGAGGATACCGAGCGCTACATCCACCAGCTGTTGCTGCAACTGCCCACCGCCGATGTGGCGCAAAAAGCCTGGCACGACTTCGGCGAAATCATTCTGTGTGCCGACCACGATGAGATGCTGGCAGAAGCTAATCGTATCGCGTCAGAACACGTGCAGGTGATGACCGATCGCGACGATTGGTATCATCAGAATATGCGCAATTACGGCGCGTTATTTCTCGGTCCACGTACCAATGTGGCCTACGGTGACAAGGTGATCGGCACCAATCACACGCTGCCAACGCTGGGCGCATCGCGCTATACCGGCGGCTTGTGGGTGGGCAAATTTATGAAAACCTGCACCTGGCAACGCATCACCAGTGATGCAGCTTCGGCGGAAATAGGCGCTTACTGCTCACGTCTGGCGCTGCTGGAAGGCTTTGCCGGCCATGCTGAACAGGCCAACATCCGCGTGCGCCGTTACGGCCAACAAGACGTACCTTACGCCACACCTGCTCCGGTGACGGTGAAATAAGGAGGCGCACATGGTTCCGATGACCCCTTCATTTCGTCTTGATGGACAGCGTGCGCTGGTAACCGGTGGATCGCGCGGTATCGGCTTCGCTGCCGCTATCGCGCTGGCCGAAGCCGGTGCAGAGGTGTGGATTGCCGCCCGCGATGCCGATCGCCTGAACAACGCCGTACAGCAGGCAGCTAACGCTGGCCTGACGCTGCATGCGCTGCCGCTCGACGTTTGCAACATACACGCGGTACGCCAGACGCTGCACGACCTGCCGAGCTTTAATGTGCTGGTTAACAGCGCTGGGCTGGCACGTCATCAACCGTTCAGCGAGGTCAGCGAAGCAAATTTCGATGCCGTCATGGATGTGAATCTGCGCGCGACGTTTTTTCTGTCGCAGCAGGTGGCGGCGGGAATGCAGGCTGCGCAACACGGCGGCAGCATTATCCATCTCTCCTCGCAGATGGCACACGTTGGCGGGCCACAGCGCAGCGTCTACTGCGCGTCTAAGGCCGCACTGGAAGGATTGACGCGCGCCATGGCGCTGGAGCTGGGACGCGACGGCATTCGCGTCAACACGCTGTGTCCCACTTTTATTGAAACCGAACTATCGCAGGCTTCGCTGGCAGATGAAGCGTTCCGTCAGCAGACGCTGCGCCGTATTCAGTTGGGCCGCCTCGGCACGCTTGAAGATGTGATGGGCCCGGTGGTGTTTCTGGCGTCCCGTGCGGCTGCACTGATCACCGGCAGCGCGCTGAAGGTGGATGGCGGCTGGACGGCTTATTGAGGAGCGGATTATGAAAGCGTTATTACGTCGCGATGTACTGCTGTTTTTCATTATTAGTCTGCTGTTTTTTATCAGCATTCACGCCTTTGATCCGTTTCTCGCGCCTTACATTACTTCACTGAATGTGGAGGCGCGCGTGATGGGAATTATCATCGGCGCCACCGGATTAGCTTCCATGTTGTTGCGTTTTCCTACCGGCATCCTGTCGGATCGCTTTCGCAGCCGTAAGCGCATCATCCAGATTGGCCTGTTGTTTACCATCGTCGCCTGGCCGGTTGTGTATCTCTGGCCAACGCCGGAAACGCTGTTTATCGCCAAGCTCGCCGATGGTGTGACCAGCGCGACGTGGGTCGTTTACAACGTGATGTTTGTTGCTTATTTTCCGCCGCTGGAGGCCGCCGCCGCGGTAGCCATGCTGAGTGTTACCTCGCCGTTAGGCACGTTTATTGGTATCTCCATTGCCGGTTTTATCGCCCGTCATTTCGGGGCCGAATCGAGCTTTTTGGTCGCTTCCACCGCTGCGCTACTGGCCTTTTTGCTGACATTTTTTATCCGTGAAAAACGCCCGGAAGCCATGCCCACGGCTCAGCGCCTCTCTGCGGTGCGCGTTCAGCTACGCGATCCCTCGGTGTGGTATCTCGGTGGGCTGTGTGCATTGGTGATGATGGTGCCGTTCGCCACGCGCGATACGCTAACGCCGTTGCTGGCAGAGGGTTTTGGTATGGCGGCCGCCTCGCTGGCCACACTCAGCGGCATTCATCTGTTCTTCTATGCGCTGGCCACTGCGCTGTGCGCGCCCTTCTTCTATCGCGTGTTGGGCTTACGTAATACCGCCATTATCGGCGGTGTCGTGCAAGGGGTGGTGGCGATCGCCATGCCATATGCACCCAATATCTGGCTGCTGTATGGCTTGCAGGCCCTGGCCGGATGCGCCTTCGGCATGATCTCTACTGTGCTGAATTCGCTGATTGTCACCCGCACGCCAGCCTGGCAGCAATCAACGCGCGTTGGCCTGTATCAAAGCATTTATTCTGCCGGGATTTTCTTTGGCCCGGTGTTGGTCGGCTACATCAAGTACTACTTTGCGATGCAGCAAGGTTTCATGGTGATTGGCATTATTTCCCTGCTGTCGCTGCTGCTGGTGCGCCATGTCATGCAGATGGTGCATGCCCGTCCTATGGCGGAGGGCTAACCATGCAACTGCCTTTGGTGTTATTAGGCGGCACATTATGTGATGGCGCACTGTGGCAACCGCTTTGTCGCCATCTGCCGCAGCAACCGGTGATCATTCCCGAGATGGGAGGGGCCGAGAGTGCTGAACAGTTGGCGGCGCAGCTGCTGGCCGATTTACCTGCACGCTTTCTACTGGCGGGGTTTTCGTTAGGCGCATTAGTGGCGCTGGAGATGCAAGCGCAAGCCGCAGCGCGCATCGCTGGCCTGGCGTTGCTGGCAGTCAATCCGCTGGCTGATGCGCCGCTAAATGCCGCGAACCGCATTGCCTTACTTTCTCATGCCGAGCAAGCCGGGATGCAGCCAATTGTTGAACAAATGTGGCCGCGTTACGTCCATGCTTCGCGGCTAGCGGATCGCGCGCTGCTGCGCACGCTGGTTGAGATGGCTGAACGCACCAGCGTTGAGCGCTTTCGCCAGCAAACGGCAATCGCTATTCAACGTCGCGACCTGCGGCACACACTACTGTCGCTACATGCTCCGTTGCTGATCCTCAACGGCGACAGCGACGCCATCTGCACACCTGAACATCATCGTCTGCTCGTCAAGGCCGCACCCGCGGCCCGACACATCACCCTTGAGCAGTGCGGACACTTTCTGCTGCTGGAGCGGCCGCAGGCCTGTGCCAGCGCGCTGCAAACCTGGATTGAGGAGAGCGAATTATGCGTATCAACCCTTTAAAACAACGACATGAGCCGATCATTAATGGCTGGCTGGCGATTCCCAGCAGCTACAGCGCTGAGATAGCCGGGCATCAGGGCTACGACGCAGTAACCGTTGACCTGCAACATGGCCTGATAGATTTTGCCGCCGCGCTCACTATGTTGCAGGCGCTTTCATCTACGCCCACTACGCCGCTGGTGCGCGTTTCGCACAACGAACCGGCACAAATCATGCGCATGCTGGATGCCGGAGCCTACGGCATTATCTGCCCGATGATTAACGATGCCGCCGAGGCGCAGCAGTTTGTCGACGCCTGTCGCTATGCGCCGCAAGGTTCGCGCTCATTTGGCCCGGCACGTGCGCTGCTATACGGCGGCAAAGATTATCCACAGCACGCCAACCAGCAAATTTTGACGCTGGCGATGATCGAAACCCACGCCGGGCTGGCCAATCTGGATGCCATTCTCGACGTTGACGGGCTGGATGGCGTGTTTATCGGTCCAAACGATCTCTCTCTGACGCTTACCGGCCAGGCCAGCGCCGAATCGCAACATCCTGAGATGCTGAATGCTATCGAACGCGTACTTAGCCGCACTCGCGCCTGCCATAAGCTGGCCGGGATTTTTTGTACCAGCGGAGAAGCCGCCGCACAGCGTATTGCGCAGGGCTTTCAACTGGTGACACCCGCTAACGATGTAATGCAACTCACCCATGCAGCACGCCATGCCGTTGCTACCGCGCGTGGTGAGGTGATGCCGGTACGTTCCGGTTCTGGTTACTAAGGAGAAGATGATGAAACAGCAAACGTTGTCTAAAGAAGCAGCACGTGCGCGCCTGATTGCGCCAGAAGATATGGTGTCGTGCAATTTGGCGTTTATCGACTGCAAACTGCCGGGATCGCATCTGAAGCAGAATTATTCGTTTATCGGGCCGGGCGTCACACAGTCGTCTGAGCAGGTTATTAATATTCCCGAAGCACACGGTTTTAATATTGGCGCCGCAGCCATGCCGAAAGGTGTTACCAACAATCTGCATCTGCATTTCACCGCCGAAGTGTTCCTGATCCATGAAGGCCGCTGGCGTTTTCGCTGGGGCAACAAAGGTGAAGAGTCACTGGAGCTTGAAGCGCCGGCGATTGTTAGCCTGCCGACTTGGATTTTCCGCGGGTTCACCAACGTTTCAGCCACCGATACCGATGGTTGGGTATTTACCGTACTCGGAGGTGATAATACCGGCGGTATTATCTGGCATCCCGATGTGATGTCGGCTGCGGCGGAATATGGACTCTATCTCAGCCCCAATAACATGCTTATCGATACCTCAACCGGCGCGGCAATTCCCGATGTCGCTGAACGTATGCCGCCGCTGCCCGATGCAGAGATGGCAAAGCTCGATCACTTCTCACCGCAGCAAATGGCGCAATTTGCCGTTACTGGCGAGCAGCGCGCGTGGAGCGAGTGCGCATTGTTGGATGCGATGTTGCCTGATCACGGCGCGCGTTTGGCACCCGTTATCGGCTACGGCATCAGCCAGGATCGTCAGGTCACTCCGCCGATAAGTTCGCCACATGGCTTCTCCGTAGAGTGGCTGGCGCTACCCAAGAAGGGCGAAATGGGCTTACACCGCTGTGAACAGGTGCAAGTGTTGATGGTGTTTAAGGGCACGCTTAGCGTCACGTTCAACCGTGATGGCGAAGAAGTCACTATTACCGCGCCAGAACGTTCGGTGGTTTCCGTGCCAGCAGGCAGCTGGCGTCGCTATCAAGCACAAAATGATGATTGCGAAGTGGTGATCACCACCGCAGGTGACGAACGGAAAAAGCTGGAGTGGGATAAAGCGATTGTCGATGCCGCAACAGAGCTGGGCTGGGGGCTCGATCCAGATGGCTATCTGGTACGTTTGGCGCTGTTACCGCTGGTGGCACAGCGGGCTGGCCGAAGACTGGCCACGCAGGAAGCATAAAAGACCAACGGCCAGCATAAGCGCTGGCCGTTTCTTGATGCCTTAAGGTTTCATCACCTGATCATAGCTGCCGCCATCGGCAAAGTGGGTTTTCTGGGCTTGCGTCCAGCCACCAAACTTGCTGTCGATCGTGAACAGTTTCACCGGCGCGAATTTATCAGCAAACTTCTTCGCCACGGCTTCATCACGCGGACGGTAGAAATTCTCGGCGGCGATGGTCTGGCCTTCCGGTGAGTAGAGATACTTGAGGTAATCTTCGGCCACTTTACGCGTGCCCTGCTCATCAACCACTTTATCCACCACCGAAACCGTTGGCTCGGCCAGAATCGATTCGCTCGGCGTAACGATTTCAAACTTGTCTTTACCCAGCTTATCGACCGCCAGATACGCTTCGTTTTCCCACGCAATCAGCACGTCACCAATGCCACGCTCAACGAAGGTATTGGTTGCGCCGCGTGCGCCTGAATCCTGTACTTCAACATTCTTAAACAGCGATTTCACGTAAGCCTGTGCTTTGGCCTGATCGCCATGGTTCTGATCCAGCGCCCAACCCCAGGCAGCCAAATAGTTCCAGCGTGCGCCGCCCGACGTTTTTGGGTTTGGTGTGATGACAGAAACACCCGGTTTGATCAGATCTGGCCAATCATGAATGCCTTTCGGGTTGCCTTTGCGTACCAGGAACACGATGGTCGAGGTGTATGGTGCAGAGTTGTCTGGCAGGCGTTTGATCCAATCTTTATTGATACGACCACGGTCAGCAATAGCATCTACATCGGATTGCAGCGCCAGCGTAACCACATCAGCACGAATGCCATTGATCACGGAAGTCGCTTGTTTACCCGATCCGCCGTGCGACTGGCGAATCACTACGTTGTCGCCGGTTTCCTGCTTGTAGTGGGCGCTAAATGCTTTGTTGTACTGCTCGTACAGCTCACGGGTGGGATCGTAAGAGACGTTTAACAGCTGAATATCCTTTGCCAGAACACTGGTTGAAGCCAGTAACAGGGTGACACCAATACTCCACTTATTCATTGCTTGCTCTCCCGAGGTCGTTATAGAACAAGACTGACACAAACTTATCCATGGATTAAAGAATTAAAAATAAGCTGTTATAACCTTACGGAATATGAACAGGCATAAAAAAGGCGCGAATCTCGTCGCGCCTTGATGATAATGATTAGTAGAGTTTTTTCGCGGTATCCAGCCAGTCGCGTTTAAATGGACGCTTCATGTTTTCAATCGCGTCGATGATGTCGTGATGCACCATCTTCTCGTTCTGAATACCGACGCAGCGGCCGCCATAACCCTGCAGCAGCAGTTCAATAGAGTATGAACCCATGCGTGACGCCAGGATGCGGTCATATGCACAAGGAGCGCCACCACGCTGAATATGGCCGAGCACGGTCGCGCGCGTTTCGCGTTTGGTTTCAGCTTCGATGAAATGCGCTAAATCGTCGATATCACAGATGTGCTCGGTGATCGCCACAATGGCGTGCTTTTTACCTTTAGCAATGCCGGCTTTGATTTCAGAAACCAGCTCTTCACGCGTATAAGGAATCTCTGGCAGAACGATGAATTCACAACCACCCGCAATCGCTGCCGCCAGCGTCAAATCACCGCAATAACGGCCCATCACTTCGACGATAGAAATACGCTGGTGTGAAGATGAGGTGTCGCGCAGACGGTCAATAGCTTCAACCACCGTTTCCAGCGCTGTGAAGTAGCCGATGGTGTAATCAGTGCCCGCTACGTCGTTATCGATGGTGCCCGGCAAGCCGATGCATGGGAAGCCCATTTCGGTCAGGCGCTTAGCACCCATATATGAACCATCCCCACCGATAACCACCAGCGCATCAATACCGCGCTTTTTCATGTTATCAATCGCAGTCTGGCGCACTTCATCGTTACGGAATTCTGGGAAGCGCGCGGAGCCGAGGAAGGTGCCGCCGCGGTTGATCATGTCTGACACGCTATAGCGGTCGAGGTTGATCATGCGATCTTCGTACAAACCCAGATAGCCGTCGTAAATACCAAAAACTTCCAGTCCTTCACTCAGCGCGGAACGTACAACTCCGCGAATGGCTGCGTTCATGCCTGGGGCGTCGCCGCCGCTGGTCAGTACTCCGATTTTTTTGATCATGACAACCTCTGGATTGTTCAAAACTAAGGATTATTCCTGCCATGTGTCTGGCGTGGAGCAGCTCGCGATCGCATGGCTTAATAGTTGCAGATAGTATATCAAAGGCTTGCTGCTGAATTGATTCAGGTCAGACAAGTTTTCGCTAATTTTTTACAGAGTTGTTAGCGTTACGTCACTTTCTTTGTGTAATTGCATGATTTTAAATCGCTAACCTTGAAAAAAGCCGTGTTGGTTACTCGGCACAACTGAACAGGGATCTTGATGGATGATCACGTCTGAGCCGGGAAACTTCTTTAGTAATGCCTGCTCAATTTGATCGGCCACCTGATGCGCCTGCACTAAAGGTAACTGATCTTCCATCTCCAGATGCAGCTGGATAAAACGCGTGGGCCCCGATTGTCGCGTGCGTAACGCATGTGCACCGCGTACGCCCGGCCAGTTGCTCACCACGTTAATAATCTCCTGCGTTTCATGCTCGGGCAGTACGCGGTCTAACAGCGCTTGTACTGCGTCATAACCCATTCGTAACGCGTTATAGAGAATATAAACACCGATGCCGAGCGCGAACAAAGCATCAGCCCGTACAAAACCATAGCTGCTTAAACCGAGTGCGACCAATATTGCACCGTTCATTACCACATCAGATTGATAGTGCAGCATGTCAGCCCGAATCGCCTGGCTGCGTGTACGACGCACCACCCAGCGCTGAAAAGCGACCAATGTCAAAGTGGAAAACAACGCAATGACCGTCACGACGATACCTACCAGCGGCGCATTTAACGTTTCAGGTGACGCCAAATGCTGAATGCCGGTAAGAAACAGAAACAGCGCCGAGCCTGAAATAAACATGCTCTGTGCCAGCGCGGCCAGTGATTCCGCTTTACCGTGCCCAAAGGTGTGATCGTCATCGGCAGGCTGCAGTGAATATCGCACCACCAGCAAGTTGGTAAGAGAAGCCGCGATATCCACCAAAGAATCCACTAGCGCCGCCAACATACTGACCGAACCGGTATGCCACCAGGCAAAAATTTTCACAATCAACAGCAATGTGGCCAGCGTGGTTGCCGCCAGCGCCGCCCGATTGACTAATTTTGCATAGGAAGAATCCATGCTATGCCTCGCCGGGTCGCACATAGCAAAGGTGCGGCCATTTAATCCTAAGATGGCTAAAGTTTATCATCGGCAGAAGTGTGCTGCGTGGTTGAATTTTAAGGCAATGATGTTAGAGAGAAATGACAGACAAAAAAAACCCCGCCATCATGGCGGGGAAGACAGGGATGGTGTCTATGGCAAGGAAAACAGGGATACTATGTTACTGGTTACTGCTGGTACTACTCACTGCTTGCAGCGGTGATGATGGCTGCAATCCTGAGAGCCGACGCACTTCAGCGAGTCGTCGCTCATAATTCTTCTGCAATGTCGCTTGCTGTGCAGGCGTTAGCAGGTGGTACATCTGATTACGAACCCGAGCCATCTCGACTTGCTGCTCTACCGCTGCGCGGGCTTGTTTCTCTGCCTGCTGTCGAATAGCCGATTCGTTAAATTTGTCTGCAATGACAAGGTCATGCATAGTTTCTATGTCTTGAACGCTGATTGTTGGGCGCTCATGGCGCGCTTGCTGCATCAGGTCTCGCATCTGTTGCCGCTGCTGTTCAGTCAGCTCAATGCCGTCGAACATGTAGCTTTGCGGATTTTGCGTCATACTGCCTGTCGTCAATCCGCTGTTCGGATGCATCTCGTCAATCGTCGTCGTGTCTGCTGCTTCGGCGCTGGCCTGACTGAGAACCATCGCTGAGGCAATGACGACGGCGGTTAAGTAGCGCATCGTTAACTCCCAGTTCGTTCCGTTTTGCGATTCAACGAGAGCCAGTGTACGGCGATGGCTGCAAACATCCGTCAGGGGGTGTAAAACTACGTAAAGCGTTGGATTGCAAGTCAAGGAACACGGTATTTTGCCTGCGGAGGGCAATAAAAAATGAATAAAATCCTGTTGGTTGATGATGACCGCGAATTAACTTCGCTGCTTAAAGAACTGCTTGAGATGGAAGGTTTTGAGGTGATTGTGGCAAGCGATGGTGAGCAGGCTCTCAACCTGTTAGACAACACCGTAGACTTGCTATTGCTTGATGTGATGATGCCGAAGAAGAACGGTATCGACACTTTGAAAGAACTACGCCAACAGCACCAAACTCCAGTCATTATGCTGACTGCACGTGGCAGCGAACTGGATCGCGTTCTCGGCCTTGAACTGGGCGCGGACGACTATCTGCCTAAACCGTTTAACGATCGCGAACTGGTGGCGCGTATCCGTGCCATTTTGCGCCGTTCAAACTGGAGCGAGCAGCAACAGCAGCACGATAACAGCTCACCGACGTTAGAAGTTGACTGCTTGCGCCTGAATCCAGGCCGTCAGGAAGCCAGCTTCGATAGCGAAACGCTGGATCTCACCGGCACCGAATTCACCCTACTCTATTTGCTGGCACAGCATCTGGGTCAGGTGGTTTCGCGTGAGCACCTAAGTCAGGAAGTGTTAGGTAAACGCTTGACACCTTTTGACCGTGCTATCGATATGCACATCTCTAACCTGCGTCGTAAATTGCCGGAACGTCGTGATGGTCACCCGTGGTTTAAAACCCTGCGCGGACGCGGCTATCTGATGGTTTCGGCATCATGATTGGAAGTTTAACCACCCGCATCTTCGCCATCTTCTGGCTCACGCTAGCGCTGGTGTTGATGCTGGTTTTAATGGTGCCCAAACTTGATTCGCGCCAGATGACCGCGTTACTGGAGAGCGAGCAGCGTCAGGGCACCATGATCGAACAACACGTTGAAGCGGAGCTGTCTCAGGACCCACCAAACGACTTGATGTGGTGGCGTCGTCTGTTCCGCTCCATCGACAAATGGGCACCGCCCGGTCAGCGTTTGCTGCTGGTAACCAGCGAAGGCCGTGTGATTGGCGCGCAGCACAATGAAATGCAGATTATCCGCAACTTTATTGGCCAGTCTGATAATGCCGATCATCCGCAGAAGAAGAAGTATGGTCGCGTTGAGATGGTAGGACCGTTCGCCGTTCGCGATGGCGAAGACAACTATCAGCTGTACCTGATTCGTCCGGCCACCAGCTCGCAGCTTGATTTCGTAAATCTGCTGTTTGACCGCCCGCTGTTGCTGCTGATTGTCACTATGTTGATCAGCTCGCCGCTGCTGCTTTGGCTAGCATGGAGTTTGGCGCGCCCAGCCCGCAAACTTAAATATGCTGCAGATGAAGTGGCAAGCGGTAATTTGCGTCAGCATCCGGAACTGGAATCAGGGCCGCAGGAGTTTCTGGCCGCGGGTTCAAGCTTCAACCAAATGGTGAGCGCACTCGAACGCATGATGACCGCTCAGCAGCGCTTGCTGTCTGACATCAGCCACGAATTGCGGACACCATTAACTCGCCTGCAGCTGGCAACCGCGCTGCTACGCCGACGTAATGGTGAGGGCAAAGAGTTGCAGCGTATTGAAACTGAAGCGCAGCGTCTTGATGGCATGATTAACGATTTGTTGGTGCTGTCACGCACGCAGCACAACAATGCGCTGGTTAGCGAAGCGATGAAAGCCAACCAGCTGTGGAACGGCGTGCTGGAAGATGCCAAATTTGAAGCCGAGCAGATGGGGAAAATGATGGATGTGCCCTATCCGCCTGGCCCATGGCCGCTGTACGGAAACCCGCACGCGTTGGAGAGTGCGTTGGAGAATATCGTGCGTAATGCTTTGCGCTATTCTAATTCGCACATCAGCGTTAGCTTTTCGGTGGATATTGAGGGTATCACTATCCATGTCGATGATGATGGTCCGGGTGTCAGCCCAGAAGATCGCGAGCAGATATTCCGTCCGTTCTATCGTACTGATGAAGCGCGCGATCGTGAATCCGGCGGTACCGGTTTAGGTCTGGCGATCGTTGAAACTGCCGTTCAGCAGCATCGCGGTTGGGTCAAAGCCGATGATAGCCCGTTAGGCGGCTTACGCCTCACGCTGTGGTTACCGCTGTACTCCGCCCGCCAATAATTTGTTATGCTTCGGCCCTCGTTTCTGGGGGCCTTATGCTAAACATTGTTTTATTTGAACCTGAAATCCCGCCAAATACCGGCAACATCATCCGCCTGTGCGCGAATACCGGTTTCCAGTTACACCTTATCGAGCCGCTTGGTTTTGCCTGGGATGATAAGCGCCTGCGCCGTGCCGGGTTGGATTATCACGAATACACCGCTTTGAAAAAACACGCTAATTACGCGGCATTTATTGCAGCTGAAACCCCACAGCGTATGTTCGCCCTCACTACCAAAGGTACGCCTGCACACAGCGCGGTGAGCTATCAAAAGGGGGATTATCTGGTGTTTGGTCCGGAGAGCCGTGGCTTACCCGCAGAGATGCTCGACGCGTTGCCAGCCGAGCAGAAAATCCGTATCCCTATGATGGCAGAAAGCCGCAGCATGAATCTGTCTAATGCAGTTTCGGTAGTGGTGTATGAAGCGTGGCGCCAACTCGATTATGCTGGCGCGCTGATTAAAGGCTAGATGCCGTCGCCGTATTCAAAGCCCGCACCATTGAAGTGCTGATCCATATCCATCGACGGTTTATCACTGGTCGGTTTGCCAACAATACGTGCAGGCACACCGGCCGCCGTAGTATGCGGCGGCACGGGTTGCAGGACGACAGAACCGGCACCAATTTTCGCACCGCGTCCCACTTCAATATTGCCCAGAATCTTGGCGCCCGCGCCAATCATCACCCCTTCACGAATTTTTGGATGGCGATCGCCGCTGGTTTTGCCGGTACCGCCGAGCGTCACCGATTGCAGTATTGAAACATCATTTTCAATGATGGCGGTTTCACCGATGACGATACCCGTAGCATGGTCGAGCATGATACCGCGTCCAATGCGCGCCGCCGGGTGAATATCCACGGCAAATGAGACGGAGATTTCATTCTGCAAATAAACAGCCAGCGCGCGGCGCCCCTCTTTCCACAACCAGTGACCGATGCGATAAGCTTGCAGTGCATGAAAGCCTTTCAGATAGAGCAGCGGCGTGGAGTACTTATCAACCGCTGGGTCACGCTGACGTACCGCCTGGATATCATAAGCCGCAGAAACAATCATTTCCGGATCTTCGCGGTAGGCTTCTTCCACGATTTCGCGAATGGCGATAGCGGGCATAATGGGATTTGCCAGCTTATTGGCAAGCATATAGCTGAGGGCGCTACCGAGGTTTTCGTGCTTGAGCAATGTCGCATGGTAAAAGCTGGCCAGCATCGGTTCACAGTCAGCCAGCGCGCGGGCTTCGGCTTTGATATGGTTCCAGACCAGTTCTAACTCTTCAGACGACATTGCTGTTTGCTCCCGATAAAAAAAGCGCCTGATAGGGCGCTACAGGTGGTGACGCTGGCGCATCCTGCTTCAGCTTTGGCTGTTTTCGTCCTTCCTTGCACGGCCAAGTAAAGTCAATGCTGCCTCTCGCGCAGATTTTCCGCAATAGAGCACCTGATAAATCTGTTCAGTAATCGGCATTTCAACGCCAACACGAGCCGCTAATGCTTTGACTTCTTTAGTATTTCTATAGCCCTCTACAACTTGTCCGATAATGCGTTGCGCATCCTCCACGCCTTCACCTTGCCCCAGCATCATGCCGAAACGACGGTTACGTGACTGGTTATCGGTACACGTCAGCACCAGATCGCCCAAGCCTGCCATGCCCATAAAGGTGGTGGCATCGGCCCCAAGCGCTGCGCCAAGCCGGCTCATTTCCGTCAGGCCACGTGTAATCAGTGCGGTTCGCGCATTGGCACCAAAGCCAATTCCGTCAGAAATCCCGGCACCAATCGCAATCACATTCTTCACCGCGCCGCCTAACTGCACGCCGATGAAATCCTGATTGTTGTAAACGCGGAAACTTTTGCCGCAATGCAGCTTTTGCTGCAGATCTTCAGCGAACTGCGCGTCGGTTGATGCCAGCGCAATAGCAGTTGGCATGCCTGCAGCCAACTCTTTGGCAAAGGTTGGCCCGGAAATCACCGCTAACGGAATCGCATCCCCGAGGATTTCACGCGCCACATCCTGCAGCAAACGACCGGTCTCTTTCTCCAGACCTTTGGTTGCCCAGACAATCCGCGAATCGGCACGCAAATGCGGCTTTAGCTGCGTTAATACATCACCAAAGACATGGCTTGGCACCACAACCAACAGATCGCGGCTGGCATTAACCACTTTCGCCAGATCGGCTTCAGGAACGAGATTATCAGGGAAAGGAACATCGGGTAGGAAAGCGGCATTGCAGCGGTCTGCTTGCAACTGCGCCACGCTTTGTGGGTTGTGGCCCCAAAGCAGAACTGGATGGCCATTGCGGGCCAGCGTGATGGCCAATGCGGTGCCGTACGAGCCGGCACCGATCACGCTAATTGAAGCGTTGAGTGTAGTCATCAGGCATCCTGATGTGGCGCTTCGCCTTCACCTTGCTGCTGCAGATAATTCATGAACAGCGCATCAAAGTTAACTGGCGCCAGGTTGAGCTGCGGGAAAGTACCACGAGACACAAGACTGGTTACGCATTCACGTGCGTACGGGAACAGAATGTTCGGGCAGTAAGCACCGAGGCAATGCGCCATCTGCGTACCTTCAATACCGCTGATAGTGAAAATACCGGCCTGCTGAACTTCGCACAGGAATGCGGTTTCTTCGCCAACGGTTGCCGTTACGGTGACACGCAGAACAACTTCAAAAACGCCGTCAGCCAACTGAGAAGAGGCGGTATCCAGATCCAGCTTAACTTCTGGTTCCCACTCTTTCTGGAAAACCTGTGGCGCGTTTGGCGCTTCGTAAGAGACATCTTTGGTATATACACGTTGAATCTGGAACTGCATTTCGCTGTTGCTTTGTTCTGACATGTGACTAAATCCTGTGAGTTAAAATTGTCTGACCGAAAAGTTATGCCTGGAGTAAAGGATCAAGTCCCTGACGCCCATCCAGCGCGTAAAGATCGTCACAGCCGCCAATGTGCTGCGCATCAATAAAAATCTGCGGCACCGTGGTTCGGCCGCTGCGTTGAATCATCTCTTCACGTTTCGCCGCGTTCCCGTCAATGGGAATCTCCTGGAACGACACGCCTTTCTGATCCAACAGCGCCTTTGCACGGTGGCAATAAGGACAAGTGACTTTGGTGTAGATCTCAACATTCGCCATACGGTTACCTCTGAGAAGTTATTTACCGCGCACCAGTGGCAGATTTTCACCACTCCAGCCGCTCACGCCATCCTTCAATACGGAGACTTTCTCGAAACCTGCAGCGCTTAATTTAGCCGCAGATTCACCCGCACTTTGACCGGTAGCGCAAACTACAATTATGGGTTGTGACTTATGCTTTTCCAGCTCGCCAAAACTCTCTTTTTTGATGTCTGCTGCCGCTACGTTGATAGCCCCAGAAATGTGTCCTTTGCGGTAGTCGTCACGTGAACGAACGTCTACCACCACCGCGTCCTCTTTATTAATCAGGTGGGTTGCTTCACCACGACTGATGGTTTTTACCTTAGAGAACATACCTTTAACGGTGGTCACAATCACGAGAACGAGTAAAGCAACCCATGCCAGACTGAGGATGGGGTGATTGCTTGCAAACTGCATAATTTCTTGCATGAGGGGTAACGACTCCAAACCGGGCTGATAAGCTAAAACAAGGGTTCTGAGTATACCTGCGCCACTTCGCATGTACAGTCGCTAAGGGGACAGAGTTACGATTTGTGCGTCATTTTCCAAAAAAAGTGTTCTAATCCCAAAATTAAGACAAAGTTTATGCTGGTAAGCTCGGTACAGACATTTTTAGCAAAGTAAAACCCGGCCGGGCTAACTGGTAAGCGGCTGTTCATCGTGGAATAATTATCGACTATGAAGGGAAAAGCGACCGTTACACACACAAGGACCCGTCACAACGGCACTGCGCATCCGTTGTCATTCCGCTGGTCCGAAATCTCCCTGAGTCTGCTTCTGGCGGGCACACTGTTAATACCTGCTGCTGCTCGCAGTGCGGATGACAGCAAAACGCAGTTGAAGTCTATTCAACAGGACATTGCCGAGAAAGAGAAAAGCGTTAAAGCGCAAAAGCTTCAGCGCAGTAAACTGTTGGACCAGCTGCAAAGTCAGGAAAAGGTGATCGCGCAAGCTAGCCGTCAACTGCGTGAAACACGCAATAGCCTGAGCACGCTTGATGGGGAAATTACCCAGATTACGTCATCAATTTCTCGTCTGGAAAAGCAGCAAGCACAGCAGGAAAAACTGCTGGCGCAGCAGCTTGATGCCGCCTTCCGTCAGGGACAACACAACGGTTTGCAGTTACTGCTTGGTGGTGAAGAAGCTCAACGCAGTGAGCGTATTCTTGCCTATTTCGGCTATCTCAACGCCGCACGTCAGAAAAACATCGACGATCTCAAGCAAACTCAGCAGCAATTGGCCGAACAGCGTCAGGCATTACAAGGTAAGCAAGACCAACAAAAATCCTTGTTAGCTCAGCAGCAAACGCAACAAGACAAACTGCAAGTGGCCAGCGCAGCGCGTAAGAAAACGCTCAGCGTGCTGGAAAGCTCGCTGGAAAAAGATCAGGCCGATTTGGTTGAGATGCGCGAGAACGAAAGCCGTCTGCAAAGCAAAATCGCCAAGGCTGAACGTGAAGCGCGTGAACGTGCCGAACGCGAAGCGCGCGAGGCCGAGAAGGTGCGCCAGCGTCAGGCGCAAGCGAAAGCCAAAGGATCCAGTTATCAGCCAACGCAGAGTGAACGCGAGCTGATGGCGCGTACCGGTGGATTAGGCAAACCCGGCGGGCAAGCGGTTTGGCCGGTACGTGGACGTATTGAACATCGCTTCGGTGAATCGATGCAGGGCGAACTGCGCTGGAAAGGCCTGGTGGTTGATGCGCCAGAAGGCACCGAAGTGAAAGCCATCGCTGATGGACGGGTATTAATGGCCGACTGGCTGCAAGGCTACGGTCTGGTTGTCGTACTGGAACACGGTAAAGGCGACATGAGCCTTTATGGTTACAACCAAAGTGCACTGGTGAGCGTAGGTGCTCAGGTGAAGGCAGGACAGCCTATCGCCCTTGTGGGCACCAGCGGCGGCCGCGGCACGCCTTCGCTCTACTTTGAAATCCGACGTCAAGGACAGGCCGTCAATCCACTACCGTGGTTAGGAAGATAAGTTTTGTTTCAACCCTTTAAGCTCTCGGCCGCCCTGTGCGGCCTGTTTATGACACTTTCCGCCCATGCGGGCAAACTCTCCATCGTGATCGATGACTTTGGTTACCGGCCGGTTGAAGAGAATAAAGTGCTGCAGATGCCTACGGCAATTTCTGTTGCGGTATTGCCCAATGCGCCACATGCGCGCGCGATGGCCACAAAGGCGCATCAGGGCGGCCGCGAAGTGCTGATCCATCTGCCAATGGCTCCACTCAGTAAACAGCCGCTGGAGAAGGACACGCTGACGCCGGAGATGAGCAGCGCCGAGATCGAGCGCATCATTCGTGAAGCCAGTAGCAAAGTGCCCTACGCGGTTGGGCTGAATAATCACATGGGCAGTAAAATGACCTCCAGCCTGCCCGGCATGCAGAAAGTGATGCAGGTGCTCAATCACTACAACTATTACTTTCTCGATAGCATGACGATTGGTAACAGCCAGTCGATTCCGGCAGCGCAAGGCACAAACGTTAAAGTGCTGAAACGTCGGGTATTCCTCGATGATAGCCAGAACGAAGCCGCCATCCGCACGCAATTCACCCGCGCAGTGAAGCTGGCACAGCGCGATGGTTATGCCATCGCCATTGGTCATCCGCATCCTACAACGGTGCGCGTACTGCAGCAGATGTTGCCGTCCTTACCCGCCGATATTACGCTGGTGCGCCCAAGTCAGCTGCTGAATGAGCCGCTGCATCACGGCTCAACCTCGTCGCCTGCTAAAAACCTACCACTACCAGATTCACGTTTCCGCGCGCCGGGCGTGTGTAAGGCTGGCAAGCCGTTGCCGCCGGTGCCACAGAGCTATGCTGTTGAGTTGGTCAGTGGAAGTATTGCGCAGAGCCAGCTGGTTAAGTCCTTAAAACTGCTCTTTTGATATCGGGACAAATGTACTCAATGAGAAAAAAGATCCTGCTACTGGATACCGGTCGCGAATGGGGCGGTGGCACCAACAGTATGCTTGAGTTGCTCAAGCGCATTGATCGTCAGAAGTTTGATATCACCTGCTGTTTTTATAACAATTATTCTCGCGGCAACAGAGAAACAATTGAGTCAATTTTAAGTTCAGTTGGCATTCCTGTTGTATTTATCACCCAATGCCGTCAGCCGAAATGGGCGAAAATCAGTAAAGAGTTACTGCGCACACTATTTATTTTCAACCGTTCCCTGAAGAAAGAGATGATAGGTCGGATTGATGAAAAATGGCGTGTGTTACCCAATGCCCATCACATATCGTCAATTTTGCAGGCCGGGCAATATGACGCGCTGTATATGAATAATCAACCCAGCACTAATGTTGAAGGCTATCGCGCCGCTCAGGGTTTACGGGTTGCACTTATTCAGCACTGCCGCATTGAGCCGCAATTGAGTTCGGGATTAGTTAAAATGGTGAATGAACGCGTTGATGCCATTATTGCCGTTTCCCATGGTGTGAATCAAACACTGCGCCAGAGTGGCGTTGATGCGCAGCGTTGTTTTACTGTCTCGAACGCTATCGATATCCATCAGGCGTTGCCGAGTCGTGAGGAAGTACGCGAGCGTTTTGCTTATCCGCCTGATACGTTCATTTTTGGTTCAATTGGTTCACTTATTACGCGCAAAGCGAACCATCATATTTTCCAGGCGCTAAGCCTATTCAAGCGCGCTCATCCTGATGCCAAATGGAAAATGGTGGTGGTAGGATCTGGACCTGAGCATGAAAACCTCATTCAACTTGCACGTAAAGAGAATATTGAGACGCATATTGTTTTTACTGGCTTTCAAAACAATCCGTTGGACTATCTTGCTGCATTCGATGCCTTTATTCTCGCCTCGCGAAGTGAAGGCTTACCACGCGTCGTACTTGAAGCAATGCTGGTAAAAACGGCTGTTATCGGCTCAAATGTGGTGGGAACCGCAGAGTTAATTAATCACGACGAGACAGGGTTAATTTTTGAATACGGCGAAATTGATCAATTAAGCGCTCACCTCACCGCCCTATGGCAAGACACAAGTTTACGTCAGCGTTTGATCAACACCGCACAGATACGCGTTCGCGAAAGCTACGCCATCGAGAACTATGTTGCAGGTGTTGAAAGGATTTTGGATGAGAGTATTGAAAAACGGTTAGCTGTTTAGGTATTCATTTCAAGATTCTCCGGCCAGATGGCCGGAGAACTGATTAATCCCAGCTCAATACCACTTTGCCGGATCGCCCCGAACGCATCTCATCAAAGCCCTGTTGGAACGCATCAATGTGATAACGATGGGTAATGATTGGCGTTAGATCGAGGCCAGACTGTACCAGTGCGGCCATTTTGTACCAGGTTTCAAACATCTCACGGCCGTAAATGCCTTTGATGAATAACCCCTTAAAGATCACCTGATTCCAGTCAATGGACATTTCGCCCGGTGGAATTCCCAGCAGCGCGATGCGGCCGCCGTGGTTCATGACGTCCAGCAAGGTACGAAACGCGGGTGGCGCACCGGACATTTCCAGTCCAACATCAAAGCCTTCGGTCATGCCAAGTTCGGCCATCACGTCACGCAGATTCTCCTGCGCCACATTAACCGCACGCGTTACGCCCATTTTACGCGCCAGCTCGAGGCGATATTCATTGATATCGGTGATCACCACATGGCGTGCGCCGACGTGCTTACACACCGCCGCCGCCATAATACCAATCGGGCCGGCACCGGAAATCAGTACATCTTCACCGACTAAATCAAACGACAGCGCGGTGTGAACCGCATTGCCAAAGGGATCGAAAATGGCCGCCAGCTCATCAGAGATATTGTCGGGAATCTTGAAAGCATTAAAAGCCGGGATCACCAGATATTCGGCGAAGCAGCCCTGACGATTGACGCCGACACCGACCGTATTGCGGCATAAATGGGTGCGTCCCGCACGGCAGTTACGGCAATGACCGCAGGTGATGTGGCCTTCACCGGAGACGCGATCGCCAATGGCAAAACCTTTCACTTCCTGCCCCATGCCCACCACTTCACCCACATATTCGTGTCCGGTGATCATCGGTACCGGAATGGTTTTGCGTGACCAGTCGTCCCAGTTATAGATGTGCACGTCGGTGCCGCAGATGGCGGTTTTGCGGATCTTAATCAGCAGGTCATTGTGGCCCGGCTCCGGAATCGGTGCGTCGTTGACCATCCAGATGCCTTCTTCAGCTTTTAATTTGGCGAGTGCTTTCATGTCCTTGCTCCTTAAGCGATAACGCCCAGCTGCTGACCAATGCGCGTAAAGGCGGCAACTGCGTGTTCCAGCTGTGCCTGTGTATGTCCGGCCGAAATTTGTGTACGGATACGCGCCTGGCCTTGCGGCACCACCGGATAGAAGAAACCGGTGACGTAAATGCTTTCCTGCTGTAACAGGCTGGCGAATTGCTGCGCCACTTTGGCATCGCCCAGCATCACGGGAATGATGGCGTGGTCGGCTCCAGCCAGTGTGAAACCGGCGGCGGTCATTTGTTCGCGGAAGAAGCGCGCGTTTTCCCAGAGTCGCTGGCGTAAACCATCGCCTTCGCTCAGTAACTCCAGCACGCGCAGCGAGGCAGCCACAATCGCCGGCGCCAGTGAGTTGGAGAACAGGTAAGGGCGCGAGCGCTGGCGTAGCCATTCCACAACCTCTTTCTTCGCTGCCACATAACCACCGGATGCGCCGCCCAGCGCTTTGCCCAGCGTGCCGGTCAGGATGTCGACGCGGTCCATCACGCCGCAATATTCGTGCGTGCCGCGCCCGGCCGAGCCGACAAAGCCCACTGCATGCGAATCATCAACCATCACCAGTGCATCGAACTCATCCGCCAGATCGCAAATCCCCTGCAGATTGGCAATCACGCCATCCATAGAAAACACGCCGTCGGTGGCGATTAGGATATGACGCGCGCCTTTGTCGCGTGCTTCCTGCAAGCGTGCGCGCAGTTCGCGCATGTCATTGTTGGCATAACGATAGCGCTGCGCTTTGCACAGACGCACGCCATCAATGATCGATGCATGATTGAGTGCATCCGAAATAATCGCGTCTTCCGCGCTGAGCAGCGTTTCAAACAGGCCGCCGTTGGCATCAAAGCAGGAGGAAAACAGAATGGCGTCTTCCATACCAAGGAATTCGGCTAACTTGTGCTCGAGCTGCTGGTGGATGTCTTGCGTGCCGCAGATAAAGCGCACTGAGGCCATGCCGAAGCCGTGTGAATCCATGCCGTCTTTTGCCGCCTGGATTAATGCCGGATGATTAGCTAAACCCAAATAGTTATTGGCGCAAAAGTTGATAACGGGCGGACTGTTAGCGACGTTAATTTCCGCCTGCTGCGCCGACGTGATGGTGCGTTCTTGTTTGAACAATCCGTCGTGACGTGTTGTCTCAAGCTGTTGACGAATTTGCGAATAAAACTGACTGGACATGATTCTGCTCCTCAGATAGCAAAATTTTGGCACATATTACTGATCGAAAAGCGAATAGACGATATTTCAGCCATCAATATCTCGGTTTTGTAGCATAGTTCACGCTGCGGACAGGATTTGTGCAGCGCTTCCGGAGTCATCTGGCTGCCTGCGTCTGGCTGAAATGTTATGATGTTAGGCATTCGTGGGTGAAACCTCCTGTTGCACCCCAACTCTTTAAAGGCAAAGCATATGATTATCGTAACCGGTGGCGCTGGCATGATTGGCAGCAACATTGTTAAAGCGCTGAACGACCGCGGTCTTACCGACATTTTGGTGGTGGATAATCTGAAGGATGGCACCAAGTTCGTGAATCTGGCCGATCTCGATATCGCTGATTACATGGATAAAGAGGAGTTCCTCAGCTACATCATGTCTGGCGAAGATCTGGGTCCAATCGAAGCGGTATTCCATGAAGGTGCTTGCTCGGCAACGACCGAATGGGATGGCAAGTACATGATGGATAACAACTATCAGTACTCGAAAGATCTGCTGCATTTCTGTCTGGAGCGTGAAATCCCGTTCCTGTACGCCTCTTCTGCCGCGACGTACGGTGGCCGCAATGAGAACTTCATCGAAGAGCGCCAGTACGAGCAGCCGCTGAACGTCTACGGCTACTCAAAAATGCTGTTCGATCACTATGTGCGCCAGATTCTGCCAGAAGCCGAATCACCGGTATGCGGATTCCGTTACTTCAACGTCTATGGTCCGCGTGAAGGTCATAAAGGTGGCATGGCCAGCGTGGCGTTCCATCTCAATACGCAGATCGGCAATGATGAAAATCCGAAGTTGTTCGAAGGCAGCGATGGCTTCCGCCGCGACTTTATCCATGTCGATGATGTGGTTGCCGTAAATCTGTGGTGCTGGGAAAACGGCGTATCCGGTATTTATAACTGCGGTACCGGCCGTGCCGAGTCTTTCCAGGAAGTGGCGGATGCGGTGCTGAACTTCCATCAGAAAGGCCAGATTGAGTACATTCCATTCCCGGATAAGCTGAAAGGTCGCTATCAGGCGTTTACTCAAGCCGATCTCACTAATCTGCGTGCAGCCGGTTACGACAAGCCATTTAAAACCGTCGCGCAAGGCGTGGGCGAATACATGGCCTGGCTAAACCGTAGCGTATAAGGAAAGCGGCTCCAGCGATGAAAATTCTGGTTATTGGCCCATCATGGGTCGGCGATATGATGATGTCGCAAAGTCTCTATCGCACGCTCAAGGCTGAGCATCCTGAGGCGGTGATCGATGTGATGGCGCCGGCCTGGTGCCGCCCGTTACTGTCGCGCATGCCGGAAGTGAACCAGGCACTGGCGATGCCGCTCGGGCATGGCGCATTAGCGCTGGGTGAGCGGCACCGTTTGGGGAAAACCCTGCAGGCGAGCGGCTATGACCGCGCCTATGTGTTGCCGAACTCCTTCAAATCAGCGCTGGTGCCGTTTTTTGCCGGAATCAAACGTCGCACCGGTTGGCGCGGCGAGATGCGTTATGGCGTATTGAATGACGTACGCGTGCTGGATAAAGCGGCGTTTCCGTTGATGGTGGAGCGCTATGTGGCGCTCAGCTACGACAAACCGCTCGCTTCAGCCCAGCAACTGCCGCAGCCGTTGCTATGGCCGCAACTGCGTGTTGATGACGATGAGAAACGCATGACGGCGGCGCAGTTTGCGCTGTCAGCCGATCGTCCGGTCATCGGTTTTTGCCCGGGCGCCGAGTTCGGACCGGCAAAACGCTGGCCGCACTACCATTACGCCGCGCTGGCAGAACAGTTGATTGGCGAAGGTTATCAGGTGGTGCTGTTCGGTTCGGCGAAAGATCGTGAAACCGGCGATACCATTATTCAAACGCTGCCGGAAGCGGCACGTGTACATTGCCGCAATCTGGCTGGCGATACGCAACTGGAGCAAGCGGTGATTCTGATGGCGAACTGCGCCGCCGTTGTCAGTAACGATTCGGGTTTAATGCACATTGCAGCTGCGCTGAATCGTCCACTGGTGGCGCTGTATGGCCCAAGCAGCCCGGATTTCACTCCGCCGTTGTCCCAGCATGCTCGCATTATTCGTTTGATCACCGGCTATCATAAAGTCCGCAAAGGCGATGCCGAGCAGGGTTATCACCAAAGCCTGATTGATATTCAGCCGGCGCGTGTTCATCAGGAATTGAGCGCGTTGCTGCATCCGGTGCAGGAGTAGAAATGCACGTTTTGATTGTTAAAACCTCCTCGATGGGAGACGTGCTGCATACGTTACCGGCGCTCACTGATGCGATGCAGGCCATTCCAGGCATTCGGTTCGATTGGGTCGTTGAAGAGAATTTCGCCCAAATCCCGAGCTGGCATCCCGCTGTGGATAAAGTGTTGCCTGTGGCGATTCGCCGCTGGCGCAAGCATTGGTTTGGCAGCCAGCAGCGTGAAGAGCGCGTGCGCTTCAAGCGGGAACTGCAATCACGTGAATATGATGTGGTGCTTGATGCGCAGGGCTTGATCAAAAGCGCCGCGCTGGTCACACGTCTGGCAAAAGGTGAGAAACACGGCCAGGACAGCCGCAGTGCACGCGAGCCTTTTGCTAGCTGGTGGTACGACAAGCGTCATGAAATCGACAAGCAACAGCATGCCGTAGAACGCACGCGTGAGCTGTTTGCTAAGAGCCTCGGCTATGCAAAGCCCGCCACCCAGGGTGACTACGCCATTGCCGATCATTTCCTGTCAACGCTGCCGCATGATGCGCAGCCCTATCTGGTGTTTCTGCACGCGACCACGCGCGACAACAAACATTGGCCGGAATCACACTGGCGCGAGTTGATCGAATTAGTGCAGCCAACGGGCCTGCGCATAAAGTTGCCGTGGGGCGCAGAGCACGAGCATCAGCGCGCGCAGCGCCTGGCGGAAGGCTTTGAACATGTTGAGGTGCTGCCGAAATTAACCCTTGAGCAGGTAGCGCAGCAATTAGCAGGCGCGCGTGCGGTGGTTTCGGTGGATACCGGTTTAAGTCATCTGACCGCAGCGCTGGACCGCCCAAATATCACGTTATTTGGGCCGACCGATCCGGGATTGATTGGCGGATATGGTAAGAACCAGCATGAACTACAGCCTGCACATGGTCACAGCATGGCGGATATTCAGGCTGCGGATGTCGCGGTGATGATGAAAAAATTAGCGGTATAAGTTTATACCGCTAATCATTTTCAGCGCTGTTGGCTTCCTCTCTTCAATAGCGCGTACTCCGTCAACGTCATACCCTGAGTACGTGATTGTAACCAGCTGAAAAGCTCCGTTAAATCAGCGTAAAGCTGCTCAATGTCAGCCTCATTTTTAAATGTAGGGCTGCCATCGGGCATGAATTCTGATGAATGCAGCATGAATTCGATATAATCATTTCCCTGGCTGAGCGTCTGCAGGGCCACCTGCTTCATCTGTGCCACATTGCCGCCCACTGGTCGTAGCCAGTTGACGGACGGACCGCGTTTTTTGCCGCGCAAGCCATTCCACACTTTTTTGAGCTGGTTAGTTAAAGCGCCATAGCGGTACTGAATGCTCATTGGCAGCTCTAACAGCGAGCTGCCGCCCTCTCGAGAAATATCATTGATATCAATATAATAAGCATGATCGGGGAAACAACTGTAATCGGTGCCGCCTTTACCTTGCGGCGCGCCAGGTGAATTGCGCCAATCCACGCGCGGTGTAACGGAGCAATCAACTAAATAGCCGTTGTCGATCAGAGCACGCGCGTAAACTTCATCAAAAGCCCAGCGTCCGGCACGATGACTGGTCATCTTCCGTTGAAAAGCGCTTTCCAGTAAATCGGTCATGTAAGCGACTTTATCGCGCAGGATATTTTCAGGAAATTCAATCAAGTAAGGCTGAAAGCGCCAGTCATCATCGGTCAGCGCATAGTGCGGTGGGCTATACCATGCGTGCAGATGCATGCCAATTTCACCCTGTCCGCGCGCCACCAAGTCACGGCCAAATTCAACATAAGCAGGATCGCTCGCCATTTCGTAATTGGTCAGCCAGGTAGGTTTAAAACCATATTTCTCACACAGCGACTGAAAACGCGGCAAGAATTGAACATTATGCGTGGTAACCTTGCCGCTGCGATTGCGCCACAGGTTATCTCCTTCTGTATCAAGAGTGATTAAAAACGCAGGCTTATCCATAACTTATCCGGTAATATGAGCACTTTCTAGCCGCTATGGTACGCAAGCCAATGAATGAGGGCAAACATTTCATCTGGCGTGTTCCAGTAGATGTTGGTAGCAGTATAAGGTCGTTTAAACTAGTCTAATTTAGACTGCATATGCCTACGGCTGCGCGAATGCTCACCTTAAGGCCAATGCGTAATGTCTGAAGCTAAAATATATCTAATAAATTGATTTATCTTATATTCAGTCCTGTTTTCTCAGGGGATGATAGTTGTTTTGTCATACAAAACAGGCTGGCGATTAGGAGCAAAGAATTTGTCGAAGCGCATTCTGATGGTGATTGATGGCCTGCCGGGCGGTGGGGCCGAAAAAGTCGTCCTCACACTGGCAGAAGGTTTTATAAGCCAGGGACATCGGGTGTCGCTCTTCTCCTTGCGCAAGGTATGTGAATACCCTATTCCTGCTGGCGTAGATTATCAGATCGTAATTGATGAAAGTTCACGTCCCTGGCGCAAGCTGACTGAAACTCATCGTCGCGCGCATTTACTTGATGAAGCTGTGCGTCAAAGCGAAGCGTTGCACGGAAAATTCGACCTGGTACTGTCTAATCTTCACAAAACCGATCGCATTGTTCGCTATGCGCGTGCACTGGATGCGAGTAAAACCTGGTATTGCCTGCACGGTGTTTTCTCAGCCTCTTATCTTGCTCGTAAATCAGGCTTCTCTTTGTGGCTCAAACGCCTGAAGATTCGCAATACTTATCATCACAAGCAGCTTATCGGTGTCTCACAATATGTGATTGATGATGTTATCCAGAACATTGGCGTGAAGCCCCGCAAAGCGCAGGTGATCTTTAACCCGTTCGATTTCGATCTTATTTCCCGTCTGGCCGCAGAACCTTGCCCTTTAGCAGAGAGTAATTTTGTCCTTCATGTAGGACGCTTTCATGAAACGAAGCGTCACGATCGTTTGCTTGCCGCCTATGCTCAGAGTGGCATCACTGCTCCACTGGTTTTATTGGGTCAGGGAAGCGAAAAAATCACGGAAAGATTACGCCAGCAGGCCTCTGATTTAGGCATAGCGGAGCGCGTACGTTTTGAAGGTTTTCATAAAAATCCTTATCCGTGGATCCGGCATGCCCGTTTGTTAGTGGTGAGTTCAGACAGCGAAGGATTTGGTAATGTGTTGATCGAAGCCTTAAGCTGCGGCACGCCTGTGGTAAGTACACGCTGCCCCGGTGCACCCTCGACGATTATGAGCGGTGACCTTGCGCGTGGGCTGGCTGATATGAATGTTGATTCATTGGCGCAGAAAATGCGCGAGATTTATGTCGCTCCGCCTGAGTTGCAACATCTTGACTTAAGCATTTATAGTCTCAACGTTATTTGTCAGCAGTATTTGCGACTGGCAGAAATGGAAGAGCCCGCATTTATAGGCACTCAGCACGTTTCAGGTTAACAGGTCCCCTTGTCGGTGTGGCCGTATCATGGGGATAGATCGTTGACGTATGTAATTCTCTTTTTACTTTTTTTTCCGGTCAAATGGGTGATGAAAATCTTCCATGGCCGAACCGGTAAAAATCTGGTAATTCAAACAGCTAAGATCGGTGATTTCATTAATATCACTCCGCTATTAACCCATCTGGGGAAAAGCGATGCGCTATTGAGCAAAAGCGTTGCTGCACTTGCAACTCGTGATAACACGTTGGAAAAAATCTGGTATATCGAAGAATATCGCTCTGGCTTAGTTAAAAAGATGAAGTTGGTGTGGCAGCTGCTCAACCGCTACGACAATATCTATCTATTACATCCTACCAATCTCAATTTGTTTATTGCCGCCTGCTGCAATGCCAGCAACAAACAGTTTCTTTCCAGCTATCGGCGCAAAGGCTATCAGGGCCTGTTTTATCTCACCACAAGCGGTGTAGTAGAGCATGAGAAACATACCCTTACGCTGGAGAACTATCTAAAACTCGCCGATCGCTCTTTCACCAAAGAGAGCTACCCGAAGCACGCGACGCAACCACTTTGGCAACCTAACTCACTGCCGGCTGAGATATTCCAGCATGATGGCATTCGCATTGGTATCAGTATCACTGCAGGCAATCAGGCAAAAACTATCCCACCGATGATTTGGCAGCGACTTTTTGACCACTTAAGCGACTTGCCTTGCCAGTTTTATGCCTTTGGCGCGCCGAATGAACAATCACGTCTGCAGGAGCTGTATAAAGTTGTCGGCGTGCGCGAGAACCTGATTAGTTTAGTCGGTAAAGTGCCACTGGAAGACGTACCGGCTGCAATTAGCGAGATGGATTTCTATATCGCCTCAGATTCTGGCAATGTCTATATTGCTGACGCGCAGAACGTCCCGATCATTTTGATTTATGGCCCATGTTGTGTCGAAGAACAGCGTCCCCTTGGCGATGTGTTGCTGATCGGGCCAAATCATATTGCGCCTTCATCGTTTGTTTTCGCGGCGCAATACAAATTTATGCACCCCACTGAACAGCTATTTGAACTGGATCAGCGGAAGTTGAAAGATATCCATGATTTTATATCCGCAAGGCAACAGCAACGCCTCGCGCGACGGACGAATACAAAAACAGCATGATCATGCAGCCAGAAAAATCATCCCCATTACTTAGCCTCATCATTCCCATGTTCAACGCAGGCAGCGATTTTGCTGCCTGTATGCAGTCGCTATTAGCACAAACATTAACCTCGCTGGAAATCATCATCGTCGATGATGGTTCCACTGACGGTTCGGGTGCCCGTGCTGACGCTTATGCGCAGCAATACCAACATGTTGAGGTCATCCACCAGGCCAATGGCGGCGTATCACGCGCCCGCAATGCCGGCTTAGCATTGGCACGTGGCAAGTATGTTTCGTTTCCGGATGCTGACGACACCATGGATCCGGCGATGTATCAAACGCTGGTTGAGATGGCAGAACGCGATAATCTCGATGCCGCACAGTGCAATGCGGAGTGGTTTTTTAAAGCCAGCCAGCAAGTGAAACCTCTGATTCCGCTCGATCGCCTGACCAGCACCGAGGTGCTGAGCGGTCCAGAGTGGCTCAACAAAGCGCTGCAAACGCATCGTTATATGCATGTGGTGTGGTTAGGAATTTACCGCCGCGAATTAATCGAACAGATAAAACTCGATTTTGAGCCAGGCCTGCACCATCAGGACATTCCCTGGACCACCGAGTTCATGCTGAACGCTAAACGGGTGCGCTATACCGACCAGGTGCTGTATTGCTATTACATGCATGATGCCTCTATCAGCAACCGTAAGCGCACCGGTCAGCGCAACGTGGAGTATCAGCGCCATTACCTGAAAATTGCGCAATTACTGGAAGAGATCAATGCACGCTATCGCCATAAAGTGAAAATCTACCCGGCGTTTCACTATCAGATTACCCATGAGGCACTCAGCGTTTGTCACTGTATTCGCCGTGAGCCCGACGAGTCCGCACGCCAGGCGATGATTGCAGACCTGTTTGCCACGCAAACGCACAAACGCATGTTGCGTAACGCGCGCGGCGTACAGCAGTGGTATCAGCTGCTGTTATGGCTGAGCCGGATTTATCGCTGGCGCAGGAAATAAGCGCTACGCCTGGCTTTCACGCCTGTGGGGTTTGCCCTACAATCAGCTGACTGAATTCTGAGATCATTTGAGTATGGCAAGTCCGATTCCAGACCCATTTGCGGCGAAAAACATTCTATTAATCAAGCTACGCCATCATGGCGATATGCTGCTGACTACGCCGGCGATCAATGCGCTTCGCCAGCGCTATCCACAGGCCAACATCGACGTTCTGCTCTATAAAGAAACCTCTCCGATGTTGGAGGCTCATCCCGCCATTCGCCAGTTACACATCATCGATCGCAACTGGAAGAAAGAGGGTGGCTGGCAGAAATTCCGTCATGAAATGGCTCTGATTTCCGCAGTGCGCGCCTGTCATTACGACATCGTGATTAACCTCGCCGACCAGTGGCGTAGCGCCATTATTACCGGGCTTTCTGGCGCACCGGTGCGCATTGGTTTTGCCTTCCGAAAACGTGATAACGTCTTTTGGCGCTGGATGCACAATCAACTTGTCAGCACGGAAGATCATAACCAGCTGCATACGGTTGAGCAGAATATGGCCGCGCTCAGGCCGCTGGGTATCAGCGCAGCCGGCGCCAAAGCCTCAATGCATTTCAGCGCGGCCGACCAACAGAAAGTGCAGGATGTGCTGGCACAGCATGCGGTACATTCCCCGTTTATTGTGCTTCAGCCCACTTCACGCTGGCTGTTCAAATGCTGGGAAGATGAAAAGGTGGCACAGTTGATTGATGCACTCGCCGCCGAAGGTCGCACTGTGGTACTGACCGCTGCGCCGGACCAGAAAGAGCGGGCGATGATCGCCAATATTCAAGCGCTGTGCCACAGCCCTAATGTGGTGTCTTTGGCCGGTGAACTCTCCTTGCCGCAGCTGGCGGCACTTATTGATGCCGCACAACTGTTTATCGGCGTGGATTCTGCGCCAATGCACATGGCTGCCGCGCTGGAGACGCCCTGCCTCGCGCTGTTTGGCCCAACCAAACTGCAGCACTGGCGACCGTGGGGCGAGAACAACCGCGTGATTTGGGCCGGTGATTATGGCCCGCTGCCGTCACCAGACGCGATCGATACCAGTACGCAACAGCGCTATCTTTCTGCCATTCCCGTTGAGGATGTGATTGTGGCCGCCCGGAGTTTTTTGCATGAGTAAGTTACGCCTGGCTATCGTCCGGCAGAAATATCGTCCAGATGGCGGTGCCGAACGTTTTATTTCACGTGCACTGGAAGCGCTGGACAGCGAGCAGCTCGATCTCAACATTATTACCCGCAGCTGGCAGGGCACGCCGAATCCGGCATGGCATCTGCATATCTGTAATCCGGCTAAATTCGGCCGCATCTCGCGTGAGCGTGGTTTTGCGCGCGCCGCACGCGCCTGCTGGGAGCGGGAAAAGTTCGATATTGTGCAGAGCCATGAGCGCATTGCCGGGTGCGATATCTTCCGCGCTGGCGATGGCGTACATCGCGTATGGCTGGAACAGCGCGCGCGCATTGTGTCGCCCTGGCAGCGTTTAAGCGCCAGCCTAAGTCCTTATCATCGCTACGTATTGCAGGCGGAAAACGAGATGTTCAACGCACCGTCGTTAAAGGCGGTGATCTGTAATTCAGAGATGGTGAAGCAGGATATCTTGCGCAACTTTACGCTCGATGCCAGCAAGATCCATGTGATTCATAACGCCATTGATAGTCAGCGCTTCCAGCCTGCCAGCGAAGCATTGCGCCATGCAGCCCGCCAGCAGCTAAAGCTGCCGCAAGAGGCGACGGTGATGATTTACGTCGGCTCGGGTTTTGAGCGCAAAGGACTGAAGGCGGCGATTGAAGCAGTGGCGAAAAGCGATCGCTATCTGGTGGTGGTTGGTCAGGATAAGCAGCTGTCGCGCTACCAGCAGCTGGCTAATCAGCTTAATTGTCTGGAGCGTTTGCGCTTTGTCGGCGTGCAGCAAGATGTGCAACCGTTCTACCATGCGGCTGACGCGCTGCTGCTGCCAACGCTTTATGATCCCTTCCCTAACGTGGTACTGGAAGCGATGGCCTGCGGGCTGGCGGTGATCACCAGCACCGGCTGCGGTGGCGCGGAATTTATCACCGCGGGGCAGGAAGGTTTTGTCTGCGATGCATTAGATATCAACGCGTTAAACGAAGCAGTAAAAGCCACACCGGCACTTTCACACAATTCTGCCATGGGCGAAGCTGCACGGCGCAGAATTGAACCTTTTGGTCCGCAGCGACTGGCGCAGGCGCTGACTTCACTTTATCAGCAGGTGCTGCAAAGCCGCTGATGAAGGGGTATGAGCAGGTGGCTAGTTTCTGATAACATGCCGCCTTTCATCTGTTTTTTGACGCGATTCTGTCGTAACGGTAACTATGACGACTCTATACACAGCCTTGCTCTACCTGATTCAGCCACTAATCTGGCTGCGCCTGTGGCTGCGCGGTCGAAAAGCACCGGCCTACCGTAAACGCTGGGCAGAACGCTACGGCTACTGTAGCGGCAAAGTCCTGCCACATGGCATTGTGCTGCATTCCGTTTCCGTCGGCGAAACGCTGGCGGCGGTGCCGCTGGTGCGCGCTCTGCGCCACCGCTACCCAACGCTACCGATTACCGTCACCACCATGACGCCAACCGGCTCTGAGCGGGCGCAATCAGCGTTTGGTAAAGACGTGCACCACGTTTATTTGCCTTATGATCTGCCAGGCTCGATCAATCGTTTCCTCGATACCGTCGACCCGCGACTGGTGATCATCATGGAGACCGAGCTGTGGCCAAACATTATTCGCATTTTGCACCAGCGCAAAATTCCGCTGGTGATTGCCAACGCGCGCCTGTCTGAACGCTCGGCCAAAGGCTACAAAAAACTCGGTGGCTTTATGCGTGATTTGCTGCAACGCATTACGCTGATTGCCGCGCAAAACGCCGAAGATGGCGATCGTTTTCTCAGCCTTGGTCTGAAACGTTCGCATCTGACCGTTACGGGCAGCCTGAAGTTTGATATCTCGGTGACGCCAGAGCTGGCGGCCAAAGCGGTGACGCTGCGTCGTCAGTGGGCGTCGCGCCGTCCGGTATGGATCGCTACCAGCACTCATGAAGGCGAAGAAGCGATTGTGCTCGATGCCCATCGCCGCCTGTTGCAGCAATTCCCAGATCTGCTGCTGATTTTGGTGCCGCGCCACCCGGAACGTTTCAAAGATGCCTGCGATCTGACGCAAAAACGCGGCTTCAGCTTTACGCTGCGCAGCAGCGGTGAAATTCCCTCAAGTTCCACACAAGTGGTGATTGGCGACACCATGGGCGAATTGATGATGCTGTACGGCATTGCTGACCTCGCCTTTGTTGGCGGCAGCCTGGTAGAGCGCGGTGGACATAATCCACTGGAGCCGGCGGCGCATGCCATTCCGGTGCTGATGGGCCCGCACATCTGGAACTTCAAAGATATCTGCGCCAAATTGCAGCAGGCCGAAGGGCTGATTACCGTCACTGACGTGGTATCGCTACAGAAAGAAGTCGCGAACTTGCTGCAGGATGACGATTATCGCCGCTACTACGGCCGCCATGCAGTAGAAGTATTGCATCAGAATCAGGGCGCATTACAGCGTCTGCTACAGTTACTCGAACCTCATTTACCGCCGCGAGCTCACTAACTCATGTCGCAACGCCAACGTCTCTCTGTGGTGATGATCGCCAAAAACGAAGCTGAACTGCTGCCGGAGGCGCTGGCTTCCGTCAGTTGGGCGGATGAGATTGTGGTGCTGGATTCCGGTAGTACTGATAACACCGTACAGGTGGCACGCGATCACGGCGCGCAGGTCTTCCAGGCTGAAGGCTGGGAAGGGTTTGGCAAACAGCGTCAGCGCGCGCAGGCGCATGCGCAGGGCGATATGATTTTGATGATCGATGCCGACGAGCGCGTCACGCCAGAACTGCGTGATGCCATTGAGCAGGTTCTCATCCAGCCCGCTTCGGATAACGTTTACAGCCTCGGGCGCAGTAATCTGTTTCTTGGTCGGTTTATGCGCCACAGCGGTTGGTATCCCGACCGCGTAATGCGCCTCTATCCGCGCAAGCTCAATTACAACGACAACCTGGTACACGAATCACTCGAGACGCAAGGTGCGCCAGTGGTGAAACTGGTGGGCGATCTGCAACATCTTACCTGTCGCGACCTGATTGCGTTTCAGCGTAAACAGATGAATTATGCCGAAGCCTGGGCGCAGGAGCGTTTTCAGCGCGGAAAACGCTGCGGGCTGTTCTCCATCTTTAGCCACACGCTCGGCGCGTTTGTAAAAACGCTGCTGCTGCGCGCCGGTTTTCTCGACGGTAAACAGGGCTGGATTTTAGCGGTGGTCAACGCGCAGTACACCTTCAACAAATATTCGGCGCTGTGGGCGCTGCATCACACCTCAACACAAGGTCGCGTATGAGTACGAAAGCGATTTATCCCGGCACCTTTGATCCCTTTACCTTGGGTCATCTGGATATTGTGACGCGTGCAGCGAAGATGTTTAATCACATCATTGTGGCGATTGCCGCCAGTCCGAGTAAAAAGCCGTTGTTCAGCCTGGATGAGCGCGTCGATATGGCGCGTCAGGTCACTGCGCATTTGTCGAATGTGGAAGTGATTGGTTTCAGCGATTTGATGGCGAATTTTGCCCAGGTACAGAACGCTAACGTGCTGGTGCGCGGTTTGCGTGCGGTATCAGATTTTGAGTATGAGCTGCAGCTGGCGCAGATGAATCGTCACCTGTTGCCAACGCTGGAGAGTGTGTTTCTGATGCCGTCAGAAGGTTTCTCCTTCGTCTCTTCTTCGCTGGTAAAAGAAGTGGCGCGCCATGCCGGTGACGTGCAGGCATTTCTGCCTGACGTAGTGCACAAGGCGTTACTGGCGCGACTGGCTCAGCCTTAACTCAGTGCTGGCAGCGTGGGCACCAGAAGGTACTGCGCTGGCCATGCTTGCCGCTGACAATCGGCGTACCGCAGGCTCGGCAAGGCTCACCGGCGCGACCATAAACCTGCAGCTGCTGCGCGAAGTAGCCGGGTTTACCGTCGGTCTGCAGGAAATCACGCAGCGTGGTGCCGCCCTGCTCAATCGAGCGCAGCAATACCGCTTTGATGGTGTTAACCAGCAGTTCCGCTTCCTCCTGACTCAAACTCATCGCTGAACGATCGGGCAAGATCCCGGCGGTAAACAGCGACTCGCTAGCGTAGATGTTCCCGACGCCCACCACAACCTTGTTATCCATCAGCCACTGTTTAATCACTGTGCGTTTGCCGCGCGACTTTTCAAACAAGTATGCACCATCAAATTCGCTGCTTAGTGGCTCTGGTCCAAGATGCGCCAGCACACTGCTGCCTGCGAGGTCGTTGCTCCACAGCCAGGCACCAAAACGCCGTGGATCGGTGTAACGCAGCACTTTGCCGTTGCTCATCACCAAATCGACGTGGTCATGTTTGGCTGCGGGCTGTTCGCCGGGTAGCACACGCAGGCTGCCGGACATGCCGAGGTGAATGATGATCCAGCCATGCGGCAGTTCGAGCAGCAGATATTTGGCGCGACGCTGCACGCTCAATACCGGTTGGTCGCTTAACGCGTGAATTTCATGCGAGACCGGCCAGCGCAAACGGGGATTACGCACTACCGCATGCAGAATCGTGGCACCAACCATGTGGGGTTCGATACCGCGACGACTGGTTTCTACCTCAGGTAATTCAGGCATCTCATCTCCTCAACGAATCGCAGAAACAAAAAACCCGGCCGAAGCCGGGTTTTTCTCAGAACACTAAAATTACTTAATTTTAGCTTCTTTGTAGAGAACGTGCTGACGTACAACCGGATCGAACTTTTTCAGTTCTAATTTCTCTGGTTTAGTACGTTTGTTCTTCGTGGTGGTATAGAAGTGACCTGTACCAGCAGAGGAAACCAGCTTGATCTTCTCACGAATACCTTTAGCCATGATTCAGTTCCTTAGTACTTCTCACCACGGGCGCGGATTTCGGTCAGAACCGTATCGATGCCCTTTTTATCAATAACACGCATACCTTTAGCAGATACACGCAGAGTAACGAAGCGCTTTTCGCTCTCAACCCAGAAACGGTGAGAGTGCAGGTTCGGCAGGAAACGGCGTTTCGTCGCGTTCATTGCGTGGGAACGGTTGTTACCCGTTACCGGACGCTTTCCAGTTACCTGGCAGACTCGTGACATTTCTATTCTCCAAAAATCAAATCAGCTCGAGCTTTAAAAACTAGGTTTTGGCCGCCTCGTCAGGCCTTAGCCCGCCCAGGCGAGTTCCATGTGAACCCGCTAAGCTGGCCCAAACGCCAAACCCGAGATTCTCAAAGGTGGCGTAGTATACGCCGCTCAGCCTGAGTGCTCAAGTCCCGAACAGATAAAGATCCCTCTGGATCGCGCAAAAATGCCTCATTTCTGTTCAATTGAATCGCTGAATTACAACCAACCACGCTCAGCGAAAGAGGTAAACTCGCCGTGACCGATCACCAAATGATCAAGTAAACGGATATTAAGCAGCGCGCACGCCTGGCCAACTTTACCGGTGATATCACGATCTGCCCGGCTAGGTTCGGCAATGCCGGAAGGATGATTGTGCGCCAGAATGACGGCCGCTGCGTTGAGTTTCAGGGCTTCGCGCACGATTTCACGCGGATGCACCTCCACGCTGGCAATCGACCCTGAAAACATCTTCTGCGCCTGTAATACGCGATGCTGATTATCAAGGAACAGTGCCATAAACACTTCCCGCTCCTCATGCGCCAGCACGCTCTGCAGGTAATGGCGTGTCACCTGTGGATTTTCCATCACATTTTCTCGCGCCAGCTGGCTGGCAAAGAAACGCCGTCCCAGTTCCGCTATCGCATACAGCTGCGTCATCTTAGCGCTGCCCACGCCCTTAATCTGTCCAAGCTCCTGCTGGCTGGCCGTCATAATGCGATAGAGCGAGCCAAACTCGTTCAGCATCTGATGCGCCAGCAACAGCACGCTGGTGCTGCTGGTACCGGTGCGCAAGAAAATCGCCAGTAACTCCGCATCACTCAACATCTCCGCGCCCATTAACAACAGTTTTTCCCGTGGTGCCAGTTCCGTCATGCGTTGTTCTCCCTGCGTTGTGGCGATTCTGCGCCTCTGCCACTCGTCGTGCCAGCAGACAAAACGCGATTTCAGAGGCGGCTCGCAAAGGCCGCAGGCAGTGAAAAGGCGAGCTACAGATTTTGTGATAAAGTTGCCTGCATCTGCCGCCATTAATGCGGCAATCTGCTTTAAGTTGAGGCGAAGAACATGACGGGATTAGCCGGTAAAAAAATTCTGCTGGGCGTGAGCGGCGGCATTGCCGCGTATAAAGCACCGGAGTTGGTGCGTCGACTGCGCGATCGCGGTGCAGATGTGCGCGTGATGATGACCGAAGCGGCCAAAGCCTTTATTACGCCGCTGAGCCTGCAGGCGGTTTCCGGTTATCCGGTATTTGATGACCTTCTCGACCCAGCAGCAGAAGCAGCAATGGGCCATATTGAACTGGCGAAGTGGGCTGATTTGATTGTGTTAGCCCCCGCAACTGCCGATCTGATTGCCCGCGTCACCGCCGGCATGGCGAACGATCTGGTCACCACGGCGTGTCTCGCCAGCGATGCGCCTCTCGCGATTGTTCCCGCCATGAATCAGCAAATGTACCGTGCCGCGATAACCCAGGAGAATCTGCAACGTCTGCATCAACGCGGCGTGCTGATTTGGGGGCCCGACAGCGGCAGCCAGGCCTGCGGCGATATTGGTCCTGGCCGGATGCTCGATCCGCTGGCGATTGTGGCGTACGCATTAGAATGGGCTGCGCCCGTCAACGATCTGCAACATCTCAACATTATGATCACCGCCGGCCCAACCCGCGAAGCGCTCGACCCGGTGCGTTATATCAGCAATCACAGCTCAGGTAAGATGGGCTTTGCGATTGCCGCCGCCGCGGCAAAACGCGGTGCGAAGGTGACGCTGATAGCGGGCCCGGTTGCGCTTTCAACACCGCCAGGCGTGCAGCGCGTAGATGTCGACAGCGCGTTAGAGATGGAAGCAGCAGTGATGGCGCAAATCGGGCAACAACATATTTTCATTGCCAGCGCAGCCGTGGCAGACTACCGGGCGGCCACGATTGCCGCAGAGAAAATCAAAAAACAGGGTGGCGATGATAACGTCACGCTGCAGTTGGTGAAGAACCCCGATATTGTCGCAGGCGTAGCGGCGCTGCAGGAAAATCGCCCTTACGTTGTGGGATTTGCTGCTGAAACCCAGAATGTGGAAGAATACGCGCGGCAAAAACGGGCGCGAAAAAACCTCGATCTGATTTGTGCCAATGATGTGGCGCAGGCGGGTCAGGGCTTCAATAGCGACACCAATGCTCTTCACCTTTTTTGGCAGGAAGGAGAGAAAGTCTTACCGCTCAGTGATAAGACGCTCCTTGGCCAACAATTAATAGACGAGATTGTCAGCCGTTATGATGAAAAAAATCGACGTTAAAATTCTTGATGCACGCGTGGGCAACGAATTTCCGCTGCCAACCTATGCAACCTCTGGTTCCGCTGGTCTCGATTTGCGCGCCTGCCTGGATGACGCACTGGAAATCGCACCGGGCATGACCACGTTGGTACCAACAGGCCTGGCGATTCACATCGCCGATCCTGCGCTTGCCGCCGTCATTCTGCCGCGCTCTGGCCTTGGCCATAAACATGGCATCGTGCTGGGCAATCTGGTCGGTTTAATCGACTCCGATTATCAGGGACAGCTGATGGTTTCCGTCTGGAACCGTGGTCAGGACAGCTTCACGCTGCAGCCGGGCGACCGTCTGGCGCAGCTGGTCTTCGTGCCGGTGGTACAGGCCGAATTTAACCTGGTGGAAGATTTTGACACCAGCGACCGCGGTGCGGGCGGATTCGGTCACTCAGGCCGCCAGTAACACGCGACACTTTTCGCTTAGCCATCTTTTTATTTCTTGTCGCCACGGGCCGCTTTGTCTGTGGCAGATGAGGCAGTATTGCCTGTTTTTGGTGAATTTCAGGGGTGTTGAAGGTCATGGCAGAAAAAAAAGTCGCGAAACGGAATCGTCGCGAAGAGATTTTGCAGGCGCTGGCGCAGATGCTGGAGTCGGGCGATGGCAGTCAGCGCATCACCACCGCCAAGCTGGCAGCCAATGTAGGCGTTTCAGAAGCGGCGTTGTACCGCCACTTTCCCAGCAAAACGCGGATGTTCGATAGCCTCATCGAGTTTATTGAAGACAGTCTGATTACCCGCATCAATCTAATCCTGAAAGATGAAAAAGAGACGCTGACGCGACTGCGTTTAATCGTGCAGCTGATTCTGGGATTTGGTGAGCGTAATCCGGGGCTGACGCGCATTTTGACCGGCCACGCACTGATGTTTGAACAGGATCGCCTGCAAGGGCGTATCAATCAGCTGTTTGAACGTATTGAAGTGCAGCTGCGTCAGGTGATGCGCGAGAAGAAAATGCGTGATGGCGAAGGTTTTCAGAACGATGAAACGCTGTTGGCGAGCCAGCTGCTGGCGTTCTGCGAAGGATTGCTGTCGCGCTATGTGCGTTCTGAATTCCGTTTTCGCCCTACCGCGGATTTCGATAGCCGCTGGCCGCTGATGGCTGCGCAGTTGGTTTAAAAGAGCAGGTCAGCATGAATGCCGACCCTACAGTGTAGGGTTGCCATTCATGGCAACCTCATTACCGAACGCACAATTGCCGAATAATTAAATCCCGTACTCTTTGCGATACGCGCGCACTTTCGCCAGATGGTCAGCCATCTCTGGCTTCTCTTCCAGATAATCAATCAACTCAGCCAGCGTAATAATGGCGGTGACTTTACACTTGTAGTCACGCTCCACTTCCTGGATGGCTGAAATATCGCTGCGACCACGTTCCTGACGATCCAATGAAATCAGCACACCCGCTAAAGTCGCGTTATGCGCGCTGATAATATCCATCGATTCACGAATCGCGGTGCCGGCGGTAATCACATCGTCCACCAGCATCACTTTGCCTTGCAGCGGGCTGCCCACCAGCAAGCCCCCTTCGCCATGATCTTTGGCTTCTTTGCGATTGAAGCAGTAAGGCACGTCGCGCTCGTGATGATCGGCCAGCGCCACCGCGGTGGTGGTGGCAATGGGAATGCCTTTATATGCCGGGCCAAACAGCAGGTCGAAATCAACTCCGCCATCTACCAGCGCCTGCGCGTAGAAACGGCCCAGCAGCGCTAAATCGCGGCCGGTATTAAACAATCCGGCGTTAAAGAAATAGGGGCTAATACGACCCGACTTTAGGGTGAACTCACCAAACTTCAGTACCCCTTTGTTCAGGGCGAATTCAATAAACTGACGCTGCCAGGCTTTCATTTCTCACTCCTCAAATAAAGAAAAGGCGACTCTAAGGTCGCCTGTTACATCAATTCGCTAGCGCTGCTTTTTGCGCCTGAATCAACTGCTCAATGCCGCCTCGCGCCAGCGCCAGCAGCTGCAGTAACTCTTCGTGGCTGAACGGTTCACCTTCTGCGGTGCCCTGCACTTCAATCATGCGACCATCCTCGGTCATCACCACGTTCATGTCAGTTTCAGCGGCGGAATCTTCCACGTATTCCAGATCGCACAGCGCTTCACCGCCCACGATGCCGACGGAAATTGCCGCCACCATACCTTTCAACGGGCTGGCTTTCAGTTTGCCTGCGGCAACCAATGCATTTAACGCATCAGCTAATGCCACGCAGGCACCGGTAATAGAAGCGGTACGCGTGCCGCCATCGGCCTGAATCACGTCGCAATCCAGTGTGATAGTAAATTCACCTAAGGCTTCCAGATCCACTGCGGCGCGCAGTGAACGCGCAATCAGACGTTGAATCTCCAGCGTACGTCCGCCTTGCTTACCTTTAGCCGCTTCACGCGCCATGCGGCTGTGGGTAGAACGCGGCAGCATGCCATATTCCGCGGTAATCCAGCCCTGGCCTTTGCCTTTAAGGAAACGCGGCACGCTCTCTTCAACGGTGGCGGTGCACAGCACTTTGGTTTCACCGAACTCAACCAGCACAGAGCCTTCTGCATGTTTGGTGTAGTGACGAGTAAGGGTGACGGGACGTGTTTCTGATGCACTACGGCCTGCTGGACGCATGGTTTCTCTCCGGCTTGCTTAGGTTTGGCTGCGCATTATACGGACTTCATGCGCGGCTGTCCTGCCCGCGATCGGCGCAATCCCGGATGAAATTCCGCTGTGGCTGTGGCTAAATGCGCGTTTCCTCCCTAAAAAAGATAAACGATGATAGCGATACTGCATTTTCTGCTGGCGCTGGTGGTGATCTTTGCCCTTGCGCTGTTGGTCAGCCATGACCGCAAACGGATTCGTCCGCGTTTTATTATTCAACTGCTGATCGTAGAAGCGGCGCTGGGTTGGTTTTTCCTGCATTCTGCCGGTGGCCAATCCGTGGTTACCGCCGTCGGCGGCTTCTTCGAAACCTTGCTGACCTATGCCGCTCAGGGTACCAACTTTGTGTTTGGCAATATGGCCGATCAGGGCCTGGCATTTATTTTCCTCGGCGTACTGTGCCCGATTGTGTTTATTTCTGCCCTGATTGGTATTTTGCAGCACTGGCGTATTCTGCCGCTGCTGATTCGTTTCTTTGGCACGCTACTGTCGAAAGTGAACGGCATGGGCAAGCTGGAGTCCTTTAACGCCGTCAGTACCTTGATTCTCGGCCAGTCGGAGAACTTTATCGCTTATAAAGGCATTCTCGGCGATATCTCCGCACCGCGTATGTACACCATGGCCGCAACCGCGATGTCGACAGTTTCTCTGTCGATTGTCGGGGCCTATATGTCGATGATTGATGCCAGATATGTGGTTGCGGCGCTGCTGCTCAACATGTTCAGCACCTTTATTATTCTGTCGATCATCAATCCGACGCGTCCGGAAAATGAAGAACAGATTGCGCTGGATAAGCTGCACGAAGATCAAAGTTTCTTTGAGATGCTGGGGGAATACATTCTCGCCGGTTTTAAAGTGGCGATGATTATCATGGCAATGCTGATTGGTTTTATCGCGCTGATTGCGGCGATAAATGCGCTGTTCGCGGCGGTATTCGGCTACAGCTTCCAACATCTGCTTGGTTATGTGTTCTATCCGTTTGCGTGGCTGGTGGGTATTCCGTCCGCCGATGCGCTGCAGGCAGCCAGTATTATGGCGACCAAGCTGGTGGCGAATGAGTTTGTCGCGATGATTGAGCTGAAGAAAGTCGCCGCTGAGATGACGCCACGCGGGCTGGGCATTCTGTCGGTGTTCCTGGTATCGTTCGCTAACTTCGCCTCTATCGGCATTGTTGCCGGGGCGATCAAAGGTCTGAATGAAAAGCAGGGCAATGTGGTCTCACGATTTGGCTGGAAGCTGGTTTATGGCTCAACGCTGGTGAGCCTGCTCTCTGCCGCATTTGCCGGGCTGTTTATCTGATGATAAAGGGCGGCTGAGCGGCCGCCCTTTATTTAAAACGCCACGCACACCAGTGAATCAACACGCATTACGGATTCCTGCTCGAAACGCTTTTTATAGATATCACGTAATCCGTTAATACTCTCCGAGCTGCTGTGATCGGGATGGTGAATCAGCATCAGCGCCTTACTGTTTTCCCGCGCCAGCTTACCGTTTTCGCCCAGCCACTGTCCCTTCGCGTCATATACCGACAGCCCGTCTTTGAAGCGCGGAGTCACATCGTTATCGACAAATTGTTGCCACTCAAGGCTGCTCACCGTGCCGCCTTTTGGCTTATTCATGCCAAACCACAATGTCGTTTGCATCATGACTTCACCAGAACCGCATACTGCTACGGGTGCCGTGTTGGGCGGAATTTGTTCACGCGGTGTCGAAGGCGCCTGACATCCAGCGAGCAGGAAGGTCAATAAAACCGGGAGAGCCACAGAGCGGAACATCACTTCATCCTCAAGATGTGAACCAGCGCTAAGCATAAGTGCCTGTCGCCAAAAGCGGAAATTTTTTGTTATTCAAGCTTATGTACGCTTATGCCTGTTAGCGTCGAGCCTGCCTCGCTATACTTCATCCAACATTTCTGAAAATGAGAAGACGATTATGATCCGCAGTATGACCGCTTACGCCCGCCGCGAAGCCAAAGGCCACTGGGGCAGCGCCGCCTGGGAGCTTCGTTCTGTTAACCAGCGCTATCTGGAAACCTATATCCGTTTACCGGAACAGTTCCGTGGTCTGGAACCTGTCATCCGCGAGCGTATTCGCAACCGTCTGACGCGCGGTAAAATCGAGTGCTATTTGCGCTATGACGCCGATGCCAGCGCGCAAGGCGAGTTGCAGCTGAATGAGTCGCTGGCAAAACAGCTGGTGCAGGCTGCCAACTGGGTAAAAATGCAGAGTGATGAAGGCGCGATCAACCCGCTGGATATTTTGCGCTGGCCGGGTGTGATGTCAGCCGAGGAGCAGGATCTCGATGCGATTAACGCCGAACTGCTGGTCGCGCTGGATGGCGCATTGGATGACTTTATCGAAGCGCGTGAAAGCGAAGGTACCGCGCTGAAAGCGATGATCGAACAGCGCCTGGAGGGCGTATCGCAAGAAGTCAGCAAAGTGCGCGCGCAGATGCCAGAAGTCATTAAATGGCAGCGCGAGCGTCTGGTGACCAAGCTGGAAGAAGCCGAAGTGCAGCTCGAGAACAATCGCCTTGAGCAAGAGCTGGTGATGATGGCGCAGCGCACCGATGTTTCGGAAGAGCTGGATCGTTTGGATGCGCATGTGAAAGAGACCTACAACATCCTGAAGAAGAAAGAAGCCGTTGGCCGCCGTCTCGACTTTATGATGCAGGAGTTCAACCGCGAGTCGAACACCCTGGCATCGAAATCCATCAATGCCGAGATCACCGCATCAGCGATTGAACTGAAAGTTTTGATCGAGCAGATGCGCGAGCAGATTCAGAATATCGAGTAACATGCTTTTCGAAAAGCCCGCAGCATAGCGGGCTTTTTAAGGTATAGATGGCAGGCAAAAGCGTTGCGGTTTACTCATAAGCTACGTAAGCCAGAGCGCTATTTTTCGCAGTTAGCGTTAAATAAGTGTCAGCAATCATAAAAAATCTTTTCAGAATTGACTTTAAGCGAGCAAACATCACCGTTCAACCTTATGAAACTCTGCCATTAAACTACTGATATTAAAAAATAACTTTCCACCAGATAGCCATTAAACTACTCATAGTCGCTGCATCAACAACTTCTCTTAATCTTAAAGATTGTGGAGATCGCGTTTCTTTGACGGCACTATTTGTTAATCTACTGGTCGTAATTAGAACAGTTGTACCGCCAGGAACTCATGGACTCTCTTCTTTGTGCGATACATTTTCCCGACATGAAGGCGTTATGACGAAATCCAGGCAGTTCCGATCCACTCTTCTGCATCCTCGCTACTGGTTTACCTGGTTTGGGCTAGGTGTTCTGTGGCTACTGGTGCAACTTCCCTACCCTATTCTTATCCGGCTTGGTGCTGGCGCTGGCAAACTGTCTCGCCATTTCCTGCAGCGCCGTGAACGCATTACTCGCCGCAACATTGAGCTGTGCTTCCCCAATATTGAAGAAGAACAGAAAGAGGCGATGATCGCGGGCAACTTCGCCTCGCTCGGGATGGCACTGGCAGAAACCGGCATTGCCTGGTTCTGGTCGGACGCGCGCGTGCGTCGTTACTTCAAGGTCAGCGGCCTTGAAAACCTGCAGAAGGCGCAAAGCCACCAGCGTGGTGTGATGGTTATCGGTGTGCATTTTATGTCGCTCGAACTGGGCGGACGGATTACCGGTTTGTGTCAGCCGATGATGGCGATGTATCGCCCGCACAATAATCAAGCCATGGAATGGGCGCAGACTAAAGGTCGTATGCGTTCGAATAAAGCCATGATTGATCGCCGTGATTTGCGTGGCATGGTGCAGGCTCTGAAAAAAGGCGAAGCCGTTTGGTTCGCACCCGATCAGGATTACGGCCCGAAAGGCAGCGTGTTTGCGCCGCTGTTTGCGGTGAAACAAGCGGCAACGACCAACGGTACTTTTGTTCTGTCACGCCTGGCGAAACCGGCGATGCTGACTATCGTGCTGATTCGTAATCAGGATAAAAGCGGTTACCAGCTGATTATTCAGCCAGAACTGGAAAATTATCCTTATGAGGATGAAGCCGCAGCGGCTGCCTACATGAACAGAGTGATCGAAAAAGAGATCCTCCGTGCGCCCGATCAGTACCTGTGGCTGCATCGTCGCTTTAAAACGCGTCCGCCGGGTGAAGCTTCTCTCTATATCTAATCTTCCGAGGCAGCAGGTTTTGGCCTGCTGCTCATTCTGCTCCGCTCATCGTTGACCCCCACTCGTACCAAACTCGTTAATCAACCTTTGCCGCACCTTATTTGCCGAAAAGAGAATGCTGGCAATGGGTTAGGCTAGCGGCTGGCATTCTGCTGCGCATTGTTTAATGATGGTCCGCACTTGTCATTACCTGCGGACTATTATGATGGAACAGAATATAGCGGCTGGCTGGCTGCGACCGTTGATTGCCGACCGGCTCACTCCTTACCTTGAAATTGATGCACCGCGCCTGCAGCGCAATCTGCATCAGATGCAGCAAAAAGCCGATGCCGCTGGCGTCGCGCTGCGCCCCCATATCAAAACCCATAAAAGCGTCTGGATCGCTGAGCAACAGCGAGCACTTGGCGCGCAGGGCATTACCGTTTCTAAGCCGAGTGAAGGCATCGCCTTTATTCTCGGTGGTGAACGCGATCTGCTGCTGGCTTATCCGATAGTGCAAGCCGACACACTGGCCGAAATGTTAGCGGTTGCCGCACAACACCAGGCGCGTATTACCTGCATTGCTGATTGCGCAACTGGCGTTGCGGCGATTACTGCGGCACATCAGCGTCAGCCCGATTGCCAGTTAGCGATAGCGATTAAGGTGGATGTCGGCCTGCATCGCATTGGTATCGATCCCCACAGCAGTGCCGCCATTACGCTGGCGCAGCAAATTCAGGATGCAGGTCTGCCGTTTGCCGGATTGGTTTCTCATGCTGGACATGCTTATGGTGCGGGCAATGCCGTTGCCATCGCGGAAATTGCACTGCAGGAAATTGCACTGATGCGCGATGTGCAACAGCGCCTGATCGCCGCCGGATTTGCTGACTGCGCGATTTCGGTTGGTTCAACACCAACGGCGTTAGCAGCTCCGGTAGCCAATGGCTGTGATGAAATCCGCCCCGGCAATTACGCGCTGCTGGATCTTACCGCATGGCGTTTGGGTCTGTGTGCGCCGGATGAATTGGCATTGAGCGTGGTGACACGCGTCGTCGCAGTTAATCCGCACTTCGCCATTATTGATGCTGGCTCCAAGATGCTCAGTTCAGATAAAGGTCCACACGGCACCAATGCCAGCGGATTTGGCATCGCGGTGGATGAGCAAGGCAATCACTATGAAGTGTTGAAGCTGTCGGAAGAGCATGGCTTTCTGCAATATGGCGATCAGGCGCCGCCTGTTGGCGCACTGCTGCGTATCTTCCCTAATCACAGCTGTGCAGTGGTGGCGCAGTCTGATCGCTTCGTGCTGCGTCAGGCTGATGGCAGCAGTGAAGAACGGGATATTCAGGGGCGCGGCAAGTTCATCTGATTACAGCATTCTCACGGAAACCGCTGCTGTACCACACTTCCATGACCGGGCCGTTTGCAGCCCGGTACCACCGTGCTTTAATGGCTGTATCACATCAGGAGGTTCCATGCTGCCATCTCAGACAGTCACGCTGACCGTTCCACGCAACTGGTTAGATTTATATGAAACCATCTGGAAGCCTGAATGCTTTGCCAAATGGGCAAGTGGGCTCAGCGCCAGCACGCTGACGCAGGAAGGAAATAGCTGGAAAGCCAAAGGCCCAGAGGGAACGGTAAAGATTCGATTTACCCCACACAACCCGTTTGGCGTAATGGACCACTGGATTGATACCGGTAGCGGAAAAGAGATTTATATGCCGATGCGGGTGATTGCTAACGAACAAGGTGCAGAAGTGGTGATGGTCGTTTATCGCCAGCCGTTGATGTCGGATGAGAAATTTGCCCAGGATGTTGCATGGGTAAAACGCGACCTCGAACAACTTCTTCACCTGTTAACTCATTAGAATCAATGAATTATGCAATCAACACCTCTTTAACTGTTGCTGGAATCAAACGATAAAAATCGGTTTCTTTTTCGCACAGCAGCGTTTAACTGTTTTAGCAAAACCTCCACTGATTTATACGCTAATCACCAGTCCGGCTTAAGCATCCTCACCAGGAAACCTCCTGGTGAGGATGCTTATAAAAAAGCCTGGCCCGTATGATTTATCGAGATTTTTTAGTTATCCGTCTATTGCAACTTCATCAAGGGGCGAGGAAAGACTAAAAATTTTAATAAATAGTAAGTCGTTCGCCTAATATATTCTGATGCATATTCTGAAACCATTTATTCCTGCGGTGTATTTATAGGAGTTTTCTGATGGTGTTAATTTAATTAAAACACGGTATAACTCCTTCACACACAGCAGTAACCATAATAACAACAGCAGGGAAATAACATGGATCGCTCAACCTATCCTTTGTTATCAGAAAAAGAATTTGTTGAGATTGCCAGGCGGATGCTGGCCGGGGAATATATAAACGCAAAGGGATTTTATAATGATCTTACGGATTTCCTCCGCACAGGAGGAGATACCGTTAAGACAAAAAACACCATTAAGCGCCAGGGGCATCTTTATACATTCAGAACATCATTTAATTGAAAGCATCTTTTACGTGGCAAAACCTGAAAGGTATTTCAGGACTGTGCCAGGAATCGCTGCATTGATGTGAGCTGGACTCTAACCTCTGGCTAGAGTAACCCCTTAATTGCACTGGTACATGTACCATAATGAGCAGAGTATGGCGTTAAGAGAGAAAAATCTGACCCACGCTAAATGGTCAATTTTGTCATCAATCAAAATCGTCGGCATTGGTGTTTTACAACTTTCACTACTGGCAAAAATACTTCAGGCAAATGAGTTAGATCTACTCGCCATTGCGATTGTGATGCTGTTAATTATTGATACACTAGCCGACCGAAAGTTTGGCAATGCCATTATAAGAAATAACAACCTCAATAATAGCGATCTCTCAATTTTATATTGGGGAAACGTATTAAGCGGCCTTGTTATCTTTGCTGTACTGTTTATTGGCAGTGATATTTCTGGTCGTATAATGAATCAACCTGAGATGGCGGTAATGCTTGAAATGATTTCGGTCATATTCATTATTATTCCGCAGGGGCAACATTATCGCGCAATATTACAGCGGGAAAACCAATTTTCGCGCATTGCATTCACGGAAGTCTCTTCTGTGCTGGTGGGATTAGGCGTCACGCTCTTCACCGTGTGGCTGACACCCTCAGTGTTGTGCGCTATCTGGGGTTACCTTGCCATGGTATCCATCAGAATGCTGGTTTATTGCTACTACGGTCGTGCCTGGTTTCAGCCAGAATACCGTTTTAGCCTAAAAAGTTTCGTCAACGTGCGAGCAAGAAACGGATAATAAAAACAAGTCTGTATGGTGGGCTCTGGGCATCTGAAAAGATGCGTTCGCGTGCTGGTCGCCAGCACGCTTTTTTCTTTTTTATGTTTCCAGTAACTCTTCCAATGAGTGAAAAGCGAGTTCGCTTAACTTACCGTTACGCTGCAACCGCAGCCAACTCACCAGCATCCGCAACTCATCAATCACCATAAACAGATCGGCCATATCATTCTTGTTTTTGATCTGCAGCCGCGTCAGTGCGTTGAGCTTGTGCGCATTCACCGTTTTATGACTGATACCTAAACGAGTGCCAATGTGTTCGGTGCTATAACCCCATGCCATCATCAGTAACACGCGTAGCTGACGATCGGGCAGCAGAATGTCAGCGCCTTCCATCAACTGAACCTGTGTACTCGCGCTGATGCAAGCGCTCAAGCGGTGGGTAACAGCCTGACAGGATGATTTTAAATCCAGAATATTGAGTGCTGGCAGATAGCGGCTTAATGCATGCATTAACGGTAATAAGCGCCGGGTAAGCACCAATATCTGCATCGTGGGAAACTGCTGTTGCAAGGCATAGAGCACCTTGAAGGTACCGGCCAACGGCATATTTTCGTGGAAAATGCAGACTAACAACCGCGGCTTGAGTTTTTCACACTGCGACATCACGGTGCTCAGCGACCACAACTCATGCACCTGGCCGTCAATAGGTATTGTAGCCAATAGCCCCTCCAACCCCACCGCCGCCAATTTGTCGGAAGAGAAAAAGAGAATGTCTTCGTTACGAGTTTTCATGCCTGTCCGATAGTTGCCGCGCGTGATGCCAATGAGTTGGGAGCCTGGCTGAACAGGCAATAGACAGGTACGACACAATCTGCCTGAAACTTAAGTTGATGAGGTTTTTAACGATTCGCATCATTTATACTCATGCGAAACGGTGGCTGAATGCTGATTTATCCCACCTGCTAAGCCTGTTAGCATGCTTGCCATAAAAATGGCTAATCTGATGCTGCTTTATTGAGAAAATCTCAGTGGTCTACACGCTGGGAAATCTTTAGCCTTGCCGCCAATCTGATGGAGTGCTCTATGTTATTAACCGTTCTCTATATTATTGGTATTACTGCCGAAGCCATGACCGGCGCACTGGCGGCAGGGCGTCGCAAAATGGATTTGTTCGGCGTGATCATCATCGCTTCGGTTACCGCGATTGGTGGTGGTTCGGTGCGTGATATTCTGCTGGGTCACTACCCTCTCGGCTGGGTAAAACATCCTGAATACATCATGATCGTCGCCGCCGCTGCGGTGGTGACGACCTTTGTTGCACCCCTAATGACGCATCTGCGTAAAGTATTTCTGGTGCTGGATGCGCTGGGTCTGGTGGTGTTCTCGATTATTGGCGCACAGGTCGCACTTGATAGTGGTCATGCTTCCATTATTGCTGCCATCGCCGCTGTAATTACCGGTGTGTTTGGCGGCGTACTGCGCGACATGTTTTGCAATCGCATTCCACTGGTGTTCCAGAAAGAGCTGTATGCCGGTATCGCGTTCGCCTCTGGCTGGATGTACATCCTGCTGTTGAAAACGCCGCTGGCGCATGAAGCGGTGGTGATCATCACGCTACTGTTTGGCTTCTTCGCCCGCTTGCTGGCGCTGCGTTTCCGCCTCGGTTTGCCAATTTTCAACTATCCCCACCCTGAACATTGAGTCAACAGCAGGGATCTCCTGCTGTTGCAGAAAGTGAATCAATTGCTGCAGGCTCGCATCCTGCAGCATCATCACAATCCGCTGTGCCAAAACGCTACCGATACCGGGCAACTGCTGCCAGCTTTCCGCCGTTCGCGCCATCAACTGCGACCACTGTGTATCCGGGAGCGCCTGCAGAGCCGTACGCGGTAACGGCAAGCCAAGTGCACTTACCCAGCGCCGCAGCGGCAGTTGCCGCGTTAAGTTGAAGCGGTGCCAGATGAGCTGCGCGCGGGCTGGCGTTATCCCGTTGGCCTGCGCAATCTGCTCTGGCGTCAGCGTCAGCCAGGAAAAGAGATGCGTGATAGCACCACTATCCAGTAAGCGCTGCCAGCTGCTGCGCTGTACGCCCGCAATATCCAACACCGTTTTCTGGCTCAGCCAGCTGAGGCGAGACAAAAACTGCGCCCGGCAGGCAGCGCTGAAGTGCAGACACGTTAAGCCGTGGAATTCGCCATCCTGAGGCGACGATGGATAATCGCGCTGCACAACGCGCCAAATTACCCGCTCCAGCCGGGGAATGCCTAATCCCGCAAGCGTGAGCGTCACCTCATCGCCCGCGATCACATCCAGTTCGCGCCAGCGTCGCAGTGAGCCAATGTTGACCCGCCGTACCGTTTTATCGTCGAGTTGCACCGGAATCAGATTCAGCACGACGGCAATCTTGCCCGTGCGTCCTACATTGAAATCTACCGAGAGCACTTCGCTACTGACTTCCGCCGGCTGATATTTCCATGCCGCTGACCAACTGCCCTGCCCAGGCTGCCAATCGCGCCCTGCGCTGGCAGGTGATTGATGGATCACTACGCCATCGGTGACAAACGGCAGCGATTCGCGGAACCAGCGATCGCGCCATACTGCGACCTCCTCTTCATTACTCACCTGACGACTCCAGCTCTGCGTGAGTCCAAAGCCCCATTGCGTTAGCTGCGCCAGACGATCGGACATCGAAGCCGGGCCGTCCGGCCACGCCCAGATGAATATACCGAGGCGATCAAGAAGCGGGCTGCTGTCGTGCCGCATCATCGCTCCCGCCACCTGAGCACGCGCATTTTTACCACCGTCGCGAGCCTGTTGATGATCGTTCATCTGCAGAAACAGCTCACCTTGCAGTATGACTTCGTCTCGCTGGGTATGAATACGTTGCGGAATGGCAGGAATATGGGGCGATTTGGCCAGCCACTCTTCACCACGCAAACCATCGCCACGGCTGATTAATGAAACCAACCGACCTTGCCGATACACTAACGTGACAGCTACGCCATCAACTTTGGGCTGCACCCACAGCGCAGATCTATCTTGCATCCAATACGCCACCGCCAGCTTATCGCGCAGTTTGCGCACGCCAGTGTGTGCAACGGGATGATGCGTGCTGCCGTCGGTGGTGAGTTGAGCATCATAGGAGGGCTGCGCGGGGGTGAAACAGCGCTGCCACTGCTGTAACCGCTGTTGCAGGCTGTCATAATCCGCATCGGTCACCGCATGAGTACCCTGCCGATAATAAGCGTCGTCCCACTGACGTAGCTGGGTTTGCAGCTGCGCTATCTCCTGCCCGGCGCGCACGGGCGACCAATTTGGACACAGCGCTTCGGCCCAGCAACCTATGCTGAAAAAGCAGCAAATCACACTGAGGCATCCTTTCATCTTCACTCTCCTTTTTGGCTATTGGAGAGTGCAGCGAAGGCTTTTACCAGCAGTGAAAATTGCAAGATAGAAGCAGATTCCATCGTTTATATGCCCGTTGCAGCATGCTACATCTGCTTCTGGCGCGGCTTCACAGAAAAAGAATTGCCTCAGCCAAGCGGCAAACGCTGCGTGACACCCTTAAGCCGTGTATACTGTGCAGGAAATCGACTCCGCTCTTTACTCAATTCAAGATAACCATGGCTCAAGGCACGCTTTATATTGTTTCCGCCCCTAGCGGCGCGGGTAAATCCAGCCTGATTCAGGCGCTGTTAAAGACACAACCGTTGTACGATACGCAAGTGTCTATTTCGCATACCACCCGTGGCGTGCGTCCCGGTGAAGCTCATGGTGAGCACTACTTTTTCGTCTCTAAGCCCGAATTCGAGACCATGATTGCAGCAGATGACTTCCTCGAACATGCGGAAGTGTTTGGCAATTATTATGGTACGTCACGCGCTGCCATTGAGCAGGTGCTGGCGACCGGCGTTGACGTCTTCCTGGATATCGACTGGCAAGGTGCGCAGCAAATTCGCAAGAAAATGCCTGCTGCACGCAGCATCTTTGTGTTGCCGCCCTCTACCGAAGAGTTGGATCGCCGCCTGCGTGGACGCGGTCAGGACAGCGAAGAGGTGATTGCCCGTCGTATGCAACAGGCGGTGGCGGAAATGAGCCACTATGCCGAATATGATTATTTAATTGTTAATGATGATTTCGATCTGGCGTTGTCAGATCTGAAAACCATTATTCGCGCAGAACGTCTGCGTATGGGTCGCCAAAAATCGCGACATGATGCTTTAATCAGCAAACTATTGGCAGTCTGAATTCACTTTCAGTATTATGCCCAGTCATTTCTTCATCATCTGTGGAGTAGCACACCTATGGCACGCGTAACCGTTCAGGACGCAGTAGAGAAAGTTGGTAACCGTTTTGACCTGGTGTTGGTCGCTGCACGTCGTGCACGTCAGATGCAGGTAGGCGGTAAAGATGCGCTGGTTCCAGAAGAGAACGATAAGCCGACCGTTATCGCCCTGCGCGAAATTGAAGAAGGTTTGATCACCACCCAGATCCTGGATGTCCGTGATCGTCAGGAACAGCACGAGCAGGAAGCCGCTGAGTTACAAGCCGTTACCGCTATCGCTGAAGGTCGTCGTTAACAGCACTCTGCAGGTCGCCCTTGTATCTGTTCGAAAGCCTCAATCAACTGATTGAAAAATACTTGCCTGAGGAGCAAATTAAGCGCCTCAAGCAAGCTTATCTAGTCGCGCGTGATGCCCACGAGGGTCAAACACGCTCCAGCGGCGAGCCTTACATCACCCATCCTGTTGCTGTCGCCTGCATTCTGGCCGAGATGAAACTCGACCATGAAACGCTAATGGCGGCGCTGCTGCATGATGTGATTGAAGATACGCCCGCCACTTATCAGGATATGGAACAGCTGTTTGGTAAAAGCGTTGCCGAACTGGTGGAAGGTGTCTCCAAGCTCGATAAGCTGAAGTTCCGCGACAAGAAAGAAGCGCAGGCTGAAAACTTCCGCAAAATGATCATGGCGATGGTGCAGGATATCCGCGTCATCTTGATCAAACTGGCTGACCGCACGCACAACATGCGCACGCTCGGCGCGTTACGCCCGGATAAAAAACGCCGTATCGCGCTGGAAACGCTGGAGATTTACAGTCCTCTGGCGCACCGTCTTGGTATTCATCACCTGAAAACAGAACTGGAAGAGCTCGGCTTTGAAGCGCTCTACCCGAACCGTTTCCGCGTGATCAAAGAGGTGGTGAAAGCGGCGCGTGGTAATCGAAAAGAGATGATTCAAAAGATCCTCGCTGAAATCGACGGTCGCTTACAGGAAGCAGGTATTCCCTGCCGCGTAAGTGGACGTGAGAAGCATCTCTATTCGATCTACCGCAAAATGCACCTGAAAGAGCAGCGTTTTCACTCGATCATGGACATCTACGCCTTTCGCGTCATCGTGAAAGATCTGGATACCTGTTACCGCGTGCTTGGCCAGATGCACAGCTTGTACAAACCACGTCCCGGACGCGTGAAAGATTACATCGCCATTCCCAAGGCCAACGGCTATCAATCGCTGCACACCTCAATGATTGGCCCGCATGGCGTGCCGGTTGAAGTGCAGATCCGTACCGAAGATATGGATCAGATGGCTGAAATGGGTGTTGCCGCACACTGGGCTTATAAAGAGACCGGTGAAATTAGCGGTACTACCGCGCAAATTCGTGCTCAGCGCTGGTTGCAAAGCCTGCTGGAGCTGCAACAAAGCGCCGGTAGCTCATTTGAATTTATTGAAAGCGTGAAATCCGATCTCTTCCCGGATGAGATCTATGTGTTCACGCCGGAAGGCCGCATTGTCGAATTGCCGGCTGGCGCCACGCCAGTCGATTTCGCCTATGCGGTGCATACCGATATCGGTCATGCCTGCGTTGGCGCTCGCGTCGATCGCCAGCCTTATCCGCTGTCTCAATCGCTGACCAGCGGTCAAACCATTGAAATCATCACCGCGCCGGGCGCTCGCCCGAACGCTGCCTGGCTCAATTTTGTTGTCAGCTCAAAAGCGCGCGCCAAAATTCGTCAACTGCTGAAAAACCTCAAACGTGAAGACTCCGTTAATCTTGGCCGTCGTCTGTTAAGCCATGCGCTTGGCGGCAGCAAGAAGCTGGCAGAAATTCCGGCAGAGAATATTCAGCACGAACTGGAACGCATGAAGCTGACCGCCATCGATGATTTGCTGGCGGAAATTGGCCTCGGTAACGCCATGAGCGTGGTGGTAGCGAAGAACCTACTGCAGGCGGGCAGTGATGAGCCGCAAAGTAACAGCAAACGCAAAAAGCTGCCGATCAAAGGTGCAGATGGCGTGCTGATCACCTTTGCCAAATGCTGCCGTCCGATTCCAGGCGATCCCATCGTTGCGCACGTTAGTCCCGGCAAAGGACTGGTGGTGCATCACGAATCCTGCCGTAATATTCGCGGCTACCAAAAAGAGCCTGAAAAGTTCATGCCGGTAGAGTGGGATAAAGTGACCGATCAGGAATTTGTCGCCGAGATTAAAGTCGACATGTTCAATCATCAGGGCGCGCTGGCGAATCTGACTGCGGCAATTAATACTGCCGGTTCCAACATTCAGAGCCTGAATACCGAAGAGCGAGATGGTCGCGTATACAGCGCCTTTATCCGCCTCACCGCGAACGATCGCGTCCATTTGGCGAATATTATGCGCAAAATCCGCGTAATGCCGGACGTGATCAAAGTTCACAGAAACCGTAACTAGTCGATGAACGCTCAACGCTTTGCTCGTATTCAGGAGATGTTGGCCCTGCGCCAGCACGATCTCACCGTCTGCATGGAACAGGTGCATAAACCGCATAATGTCTCAGCGGTAATTCGTACCGCCGATGCGGTCGGCATCCACGAAGTGCACGCCGTGTGGCCAAGCGTGCGTATGCGCACTATGGTTTCAGCTTCAGCTGGCAGCAACAGCTGGGTCAAGGTGAAAACGCATCGTCATATTGCCGAAGCGGTACGCCATCTTAAAGATGAAGGCATGCAGGTGCTGGCGACCAATCTGTCGGCCAAAGCGGTGGATTTTCGCGAGGTCGATTACACTAAACCGACCTGTATTCTGATGGGTCAGGAAAAGACCGGGATTACGGCGGAAGCGCTGGCATTGGCCGATCAGGACATCATTGTGCCGATGGTTGGCATGGTGCAGTCGCTCAACGTCTCGGTCGCGTCTGCGTTGATTCTGTATGAAGCGCAGCGTCAACGACAGAATGCCGGGATGTATCAGCGCACCTACAGCCTGCTGGATGAAGACGAACAACAGCGCCTGCTGTTTGAAGGCGGCTATCCGGTACTGGCACGCGTCGCCAAACAGAAGGGCCTGCCTTATCCGCACATCAATGCCCAGGGCGAGGTGGAAGCCGACGCCGATTGGTGGGCCACCATGCAATCGACGGGTAAAAAATGAAAGGCCGTCTGCTGGATGCCATCCCGCTCAGTACCCTGACCGGCGTCGGCGCCAGTCAGGCGGGTAAGCTGGCTAAACTCAGCCTGTTTACCATTCAGGATTTGCTGCTGCACCTGCCACTTCGCTACGAAGATCGCACCCAACTGTATAAAATTAATGACCTGCTACCGGGCGTCTATGCCACGGTGGAAGGTGAAGTGCTGAGCAACGAAATTACCTTTGGCCGCCGCCGCATGCTGGTGTGCCAGATTAGCGATGGCAGCGGCATGCTGACCATGCGCTTCTTCAATTTCAATGCCGGGATGAAAAACAGCCTGTCACCAGGCCGATATGTTACTGCCTATGGCGAGATAAAACGCGGCCAGCGCGGTGCGGAAATCATTCATCCCGAGTATCGCGTGCAGGGCGAACAAGGCGGCGTTGAGCTGCAGGAAACCCTCACGCCGGTCTATCCTACAACCGAAGGCATCCGCCAGGCGACGCTGCGCAATCTCACCGATCAGGCGCTAACGCTGCTGGAAAGCTGCCCCATTGCCGAACTGCTGCCGTCAGAACTGAGCGGCGGGCTGATTAGCCTGCCAGATGCACTGCGCACTTTGCATCGTCCACCGCCGGATTTACGCTTGAGCGAGCTGGAGACCGGGCGTCATCCGGCACAGAAGCGCTTAATTCTGGAAGAACTGCTGGCGCATAACCTCAGTATGCTGGCTGTGCGCGCTGGCGCACAGCGCCATCATGCGCTGCCGATGCCGCCACGTCATGAGCTGGTTAATCAACTGCTCGCGGCGCTGCCCTTTTCGCCAACCGGTGCGCAACAGCGCGTGGTGGCAGAAATCGAAAAGGATCTGGCCAACGATTTTCCGATGATGCGTTTGGTGCAGGGCGATGTCGGTTCCGGTAAAACGCTAGTGGCTGCACTGGCGGCACTGAATGTCATCGCGCATGGCAAACAGGTGGCGTTAATGGCTCCCACCGAACTGCTGGCTGAGCAGCACGCCAACAATTTCCGTCAGTGGTTTGCGCCGCTGGGAATTGAAGTGGGCTGGCTGGCGGGCAAGCAGAAAGGCAAAGCGCGTGAGGCGCAGCAGGAAGCGATTGCCAGCGGCCAGGTCGCGATGGTGGTGGGCACCCACGCGTTGTTCCAGGAGCAGGTGAAATTTAACGGCATGGCGCTGGTGATCATTGATGAGCAGCACCGCTTTGGCGTGCATCAGCGCCTAGCGCTGTGGGAAAAAGGTGAGGAACAGGGCTTCCATCCGCACCAGTTGATTATGACCGCGACACCGATCCCCCGCACGCTGGCGATGACCGCTTACGCCGATCTCGATACCTCGACCATCGATGAATTACCGCCGGGACGTACGCCGGTGACCACGGTGGCAATTCCCGATAGTCGCCGCAGCGAGATCATCACCCGCGTGCAGAGCGCCTGTCATGAAGGGCGCCAGGCTTATTGGGTCTGTACGCTGATCGAAGAGTCTGAAGTGCTGGAAGCGCAGGCGGCGGAAGCCACCTGGGAAGAGCTGAAAGTGGCGCTGCCAGATTTGCAGGTTGGCCTGGTCCACGGCCGCATGAAGCCAGCCGAAAAGCAGGCGGTGATGGCGGCGTTTAAAGCCAATGAAATTCAGCTGCTAATCGCCACCACGGTGATTGAAGTGGGCGTGGATGTGCCAAACGCCAGCCTGATGATTATTGAGAATCCAGAACGTCTCGGTTTGGCGCAGCTGCACCAGCTGCGCGGCCGCGTTGGCCGTGGCGCCGTCGCCTCGCATTGCGTGCTGCTGTACAAAGCGCCGCTGAGCAAAACCGCACAGAAGCGTCTGCAGGTGCTGCGCGACAGCAACGATGGCTTTGTGATTGCGCAGCACGATTTAGAGATTCGCGGTCCCGGTGAAATGCTTGGCACCCGTCAGACAGGTAACGCCGAGTTTAAAGTGGCTGATTTGCTGCGCGATCAAGGCATGATCCCCGAAGTTCAGCGCGTGGCGCGCCATATCCATCAGCATTATCCTGAGCAGGCGCAGGCATTAATTGAGCGCTGGCTGCCGGAAACCGAGCGCTACAGCAACGCTTAATCCGCGGTATTATCAACCGCCATAAAATCTGCGACAAATTTCTGCAGCAAACGCGCCAGCTCGGCGCGCTCGTCATCCTGCCAGCTGGCAAACAGGTTTTGATAAATCTGCGCGCGCGCGGCATCGATTTTGTCGGTCATCGCTTTACCTGCCGTAGTAATCACCGCTTCGTTCACCCGTTTGTCTTTGGCATTTTTCTGGCGCTGTGCCAGCCCCAACTCTTCCAGTTTCGCCACCTGACGACTGACGGTGGTGTAATCGCGCCCAGCACGCTCCGCCAGTTCAACCACACCAATCGGCCCGAAGCGGCCAATCTGAATCAGTAGCGGAAACAGTGCGCGATCAAGCTTAATATTCGATTCTTTTATAAGCAATTCATCACGTTGTGGTCGATTGAAGGTTCCAACAATCATCAGCAGCGCGTTGTGCAGATCATCAAATGCTGCACTATTATGTGTATTTTGCACACTTTTCATTGACGCTTTCCCGAGGCAAGACTAATGTGTGCATATTACACATAGTTTCCGACTAACTGAAGGTGAAAACATGAAAGCAGCGATAGTTTCCGCAGCAGGTGAACTGCCCGTATACTGTGATTTCCCTGAACCGCAGGCCGATGACAGCCATGTCGTGGTGACAGTGAAAGCCGCCGCCGTCAGCCAACTGGCAAAAGCACGCGCCGCCGGTACGCATTACAGCTCGGCGGCACACTATCCCTTTATTACCGGCATTGATGGCACCGGCATGCTCAGTAATGGCGATCCGGTTTACTTCCTCGCCTTTAATGCGCCGTGGGGCAGCATGGCGGAAAGAACCTTAGTGCCCGCCGATAGCATCGTTCCCCTTCCCGCCACTCTCGATCCTGTTCTGGCTGCGGCGCTGGCTAATCCGGGCATGTCATCCTGGGCAGCGTTAACCCGTCGCGCACAGCTGCGTGCCGGTGAAACCGTATTGATCAATGGCGCAACCGGTACCTCAGGCGGATTAGCGGTACGCATCGCGCAACATCTGGGCGCAGGCAAAATCATTGCGACTGGCCGTAACCGCGCCGCACTGGATCAACTGCGTGCGCAGGGTGCGGATATCACGCTCACGCTGGATGAATTGCCGGGTGCGCTCCCGGCACTGATGAAAGAAGGCATTGATGTGGTGCTGGATTATCTCTGGGGCCAGAGCGCGCTCGATATTATGCAGGCCGCAGTGGCAGGCGGTGAAAAGACGGTGCGTTTTGTGCAAATTGGTTCGTTGAGCGGTCAGGAAATCACGCTGCACAGCAAGCTGCTGCGCTCATCCGGATTGACGTTGATGGGCAGCGGCCTGGGAAGCGTGTCGGATAAGGAATTGATTGCCTGCATTGGCGAAATGCTGGCCGCCGCCGCCGAGAGCGATTTTTCCATCGCCTTCCAGATGCGCCCATTGAGTGACGTCGCCCTGGCGTGGCAGGAAGATGATAGTCGCTGCCGCACGGTGTTTACGCTTTAGATCAACAGAAGTAAAAAGGGGCATTGCAAACGATTGCTTTCACAACGCAACCGTTTAAAATCGCCCCTTTGTTGTAATTGAGAACGTCCACCATGTCCGTCAACACCGCTGAATCACCCCAGCCTGCCAGCGCTGCAAGCCCGAAAAGTGAACTGATTTACCGCCTCGAAGACCGTCCGCCGCTGCCGCAAACCTTGTTTGCTGCCTGCCAGCATCTGCTGGCGATGTTTGTCGCGGTGATTACGCCCGCACTGCTCATCTGCCAGGCGCTGGGTTTACCGGCGCAGGACACACAGCACATCATCAGCATGTCGCTGTTTGCTTCTGGCGTGGCATCGATTCTGCAAATTAAAACCTGGGGACCGATCGGTTCCGGCCTGCTGTCGATTCAGGGCACCAGCTTTAACTTCGTAACCCCGCTGATTATGGGCGGCATGGCGCTGAAAAATGGCGGCGTTGATGTACCGACCATGATGGCCGCGCTGTTTGGCACGCTGATGGTCGCTTCCTGTACCGAAATGGTGCTGTCGCGCGTGTTGCATCTGGCACGCCGTATCATTACGCCGCTGGTTTCCGGCATTGTGGTAATGATTATCGGCCTGTCACTGATTCAGGTCGGTTTGACCTCGATTGGCGGCGGCTTTGCTGCGATGAGCGATCACACCTTCGGCGCACCGAAAAACTTGCTGCTGGCTGCTTCGGTATTAGTGGTCATTATCCTGCTAAACCGTCAGCGTAATGCCTACCTGCGCGTGGCTTCACTGGTGATTGCCATGGCAGTAGGTTACGCACTTGCCTGGGCGCTGGATATGCTGCCCGCTACCAGCACGCCATCCAATCAACCGCTGATCGCCGTGCCGTCGCCGCTCTATTACGGTCTTGGCTTTGAATGGAATCTGCTGATCCCGCTGATGCTGGTGTTTATGGTGACCTCGCTGGAAACTATCGGCGACATCACCGCGACTTCTGATGTTTCCGAGCAGCCAGTAAGCGGCCCGCTGTACATGAAGCGGCTGAAAGGCGGCGTGTTGGCGAACGGACTCAATTCGTTTGTTTCGGCGTTGTTTAACACCTTCCCGAACTCGTGCTTTGGCCAGAATAACGGCGTGATTCAGCTGACCGGCGTTGCCAGTCGCTATGTCGGTTTTGTGGTGGCGCTGATGCTGATCGTGCTTGGCCTGTTCCCGGCAGTGAGCGGATTTGTGCAGCACATTCCGGAACCGGTGCTGGGCGGTGCCACCATTGTGATGTTCGGAACCATCGCCGCCTCGGGTGTGCGCATCGTTTCACGCGAACCGCTCAATCGCCGCGCTATCATGATTATCGCGCTGTCGCTGGCGGTAGGTTTGGGCGTTTCTCAGCAGCCGCTGATTCTGCAATTTGCCCCGGACTGGCTGAAAACCCTGCTTTCATCTGGCATTGCGGCCGGTGGTATCACCGCCATCGTGCTGAACCTCATCTTCCCGCAAGAAAAGTAACGCAGCAGGCAGGCTTCGGCCTGCCTGATATTTATCCGCATTTACATCCAGGCTGTTGAGCTGTAACGGTAATTCAGGCATAACAACCACTCACCGGATAAATATCGGGATGGATGAGTGCGATGAAATTTTTAGGCAAGTTTTTCCTTACCTTACTGCTGCTAATTCTGCTGGCGCTGGTTGTGCTGTATGTGTTGCTGCAAACACAGTGGGGCGCAGGCTGGTTTAGCCGCTGGGTAAGCGATAAAACCGCCTGGCATCTCTCCCTTAGCAAGATTGAGCACGACTTCTCGTCCCCTTCGCACATCATTCTTGATGATTTCAGCTTTGGTCATGATGGTCAGCCCGCCGTGCTGGTAGCGAAGCGCGTTGACCTGGGTCTCGCGCTGGTACAGTTCAGCGATCCGCTGCATTTCAACAGCATCGAAGTGCGCGACGGTGAAATCAATCTCGCCAATCAAGCGCCCGATACCACGCTGCCGATGCAGGCCAATCGCCTGCAGCTGAACAATGTGCGTATTGAGAATCCGCATAGCACCTTGCCGATGACCGCTCAGCGCGTGAATGGCGGTCTTCTGCCGTGGAAACCGCTGCCTAACGACGTGCTGGGCAGCGATGCGCAGTTCCAGATCAGTGCTGGAACTCTGACGCTGGATGGCGTACCGGGCAACAATGTGTTGCTGCAGGGCAACATTAAGCAACGTCGTCTGGTACTGAGTAATATTGGTGCCGATTTAGCGCGCGGTTCGATGACCGGCAATGCCGAGCGCGATGCGCAGGGCAACTGGAAGATTGACCAGCTGCGCCTCAACGATATCCGCCTGCAAACGCATCAAAGCCTGAGCGACTTCCTTAATCCGCTGCGCGATGTCCCGTCGGTGAGCATCAATCGTCTGGATATGACCGATGCACGCCTGCAAGGGCCAGATTGGGCAGTGACCGATCTCGATTTAACGCTGAAAAATGTCACCTTGCGCGGCGATAACTGGGAAAGCGATGGTGGTTCGCTTTCCATGAACGCCGGGAATTTTATTAACGGTGGCTTTGAGTTGAACGATCCCATCGTGAATGCCGATCTTTCGCCGCAGGGTATCGCGCTAACGCAATTCAGTTCTCGCTGGGTCAATGGCGTGGTGCGCGCCAGCGGCAACTGGACACGCAGCGACAAGCGTCTGACGCTGGATGAATTGGCCATCGCCGGGCTGGAGTATACGCTGCCGCAAAACTGGCGCGAGCGCTGGCAGCAGACGTTGCCGGATTGGCTGGACAGCGTGCTGGTAACGCGCGCCACCGCTAACCGTAACCTGATAATCGATATCAATCCCGCCTTCCCGTTCCAGATGACGTCGCTGGATGGCAGTGCGGATAACCTGCTGCTGGCACGCCAGCATCAGTGGGGCATTTGGGCCGGGAAAGCGAGCTTTAACGCTGCCGAAGCTACCTTCAATCGTACCGACCTGCGCCATCCTTCGATTGCGCTGAATGCTAACGACCAACAGATTCAAGTGACTGAGCTGAGTGCCTTTAACGGCAGCGGTTTACTGGAAGGGACAGCGACGGTAGGTCAGGATGTACAACGACCGCTGACGCTGAGCCTAAAAGGTCAGGCTGTGCCGGCCAACGTACTGCAAAACTGGGGTTGGCCAACGCTGCCGTTGAGCGGCAATAGCAATTTGCAGCTGCAACTGAAAGGATCTCTCAACGCCAACGCACCGCTGCGCCCAAGCGCGGATGGCACCTTGTCGGTAACCACCGATGCACAATCCGTGCAGCAGACGATGCGTGGCGGGCAGATTCAATAGTTTAAAAACCAGGTCGCCATGAATGGCGACCTTACGCATGAGGCACGCGTTAATTAATACGCGCCCCGGAGCCGCCCTCTTCCAGCGATCCGTCAGAATCAGCCGGCAGCACGATATACACACCTTCAAACACCGCGCCTAACTCTTCGTCACCAAACAATTCGACTTCCATCTGTACGCGCGCTTTACGGCCACGCGCCAGCCTATCAAGATCGCCACTCAGCGAGCCAAGATCGGCAATGGCGCCCGGACGACCGCTGATGGGCTTACTATAGCGAATATGCGCATCCGCCAGAATGATAGTGCCGCCAAGATGACGCTCGCGCAGCAGCAGCCAGATCAAGCCCCAGCCAGTCAATGTAGCAAGCGAGAACAGGCTGCCCGCGAATAAGGTGTGATGAGGATTCTGATTGCCCGCTTCTGGCATGGTAGTAACGAATTTCTGCCCGGTATATTGCAGAATACGCACGCCCATTTTTTCGCTCAGCGGGATGTGCTCGTACCAGGCTTGCTGCAGCTGTCCGCACCAGTCGGCGCGATGCAAGATATCGTCGAGCGTCACCACTGGTTTAATCATCAGGAAATGGCGTACCGGCGTGGTTTGCGGCGCGGTGATTTCACCCTGATTGACGTAGCCAAGCTTGGCAAAGAATTCGACGGCATCTTCACGCGCGCTACAGGTGACGCGCTTAGCCCCTTCCTGACGCGCGACCGACTCCAGCGTCATCGCCACCAGCGTGCCAAGACCTTTGCCCTGCACGGAGGGATGTACCGCGAGGAAGCGAATCGCCGCTTCGTTTTCCGCGTTGATATACAGACGTCCCACCGCTACCGGTTTGCCCTGCTCATCCACCACCATTTGATGATGCGCCAGCGCATCCCAGGCATCACGCTCAGAACCCTGCGGCTGACGCAGCGGCTTTCGTAACATTTCCCAACGGAACTGGTAATACATATCCAGCTCTTCCGCCGTTTGCGGTACGCGAAGATGATACATAAAGTGATTCTCTCGTTCGGAGCTTGCGTGGCTAAATCCTTGCCGCTCGGCTGTTAACCTCACACCTGTAACCAGAAGGTCACCGGACCGTCGTTTACCAACGAAACCTGCATATTGGCGGCAAAGCGCCCATTTGCGGTGGTCACACCCTGTGTTCGGCAGCAATCGCTGAAGTATTCATAGAGACGCTCGGCTTCCGCCGGTTCTGCACCGCCAGAGAAAGAGGGACGCATACCTTTATTGGTATCAGCGGCGAGGGTGAATTGCGACACCACCAGCACGCTGCCGCCGGCCTGCTGTACGTTGAGATTCATCTTGTCATTCTCATCCGCGAAGATGCGGTAGCCGAGAACGCGTTCGGTCAAACGCTGCGCCTTTTGCTCGTCGTCGCCCTTTTCAACACCCAATAACACCAATAACCCATTGCCAATTTCACCCACTGTCGCGTCATCAACGCTGACACTGGCGCGACTAACGCGCTGAATCAAAGCAATCATGTTTCCTCTCGTTCTTTATCGCGTTCCTGCTGTTTTAACTGGCGATAGTCATCCAGGGTGACAGTGATTTCTGCGCCCAACAAAACAATACACCACGACCAGTAAACCCAAAGGAACAGAATCGGGATGACCGCCAGAACGCCGTAAATTAACTGATACGAAGGGAACATCGTAACATAGAGCGCAAAGCCTTTTTTCCCCAGCTCGAACAGCAAACCGGCAACGATGGCACCGATCAGTGCATCGCGCGTGGGCACACGCCGCGTCGGCACAATGCTGTACAGCAGCCAGAAGGCGAGGATAGAGAGAAACAGCGGGAAAATGCGCAGCAGATGATCGATTAAGCTGGTGACGCCGGTGACATTTACCCAGCGCAGCGACAACAGATAGGAGCTCAGGGCTAAACTGGCGCCGGCCAGCAGCGGACCCAGCGTTAAGATCATCCAGTACACCGCAAAGGAGTAGACCATTGGTCGTGGCTTATCGCTGCGCCAGATGGTGTTTAACGCGCTGTCCACCGAATGCATCAGCAGCAGCGCGGTGACAATCAACCCGACAATACCGACCGCCGTCATCTTGTTGACGTTGGCAACGAACTGATCCAGATAACGCTGAATGACGTCGCCCGTCGCCGGAATAAAGTTAGTGAAGATGAAGTTTTTCAGCTGCACGCTGATATCGGAGAACATGGGAAAAGCGGCGAACAGCGCAAAAACCACGGCAATTAGCGGCACCAACGCCAGCAATGAGACGTAGGCCAAATTGCCCGCCTGCGTCGTCATATTGTCTTCGTCAATGCGTCGCCACAGCAGTTTTACCCACAGGAAAAAAGTATGCGCCGAGTGGCGCAGATGTCGTAGATTCAGCACTCAGAGACGACCTGCAAACCAATCCGGCACAGTTTTCTCATCAACCACCAACACGCTCTCAATGCCGAGCGCGCGCGCCGCATCGATGTTGGCCTGGTTATCATCAAAAAATACCGCCTGGTCGGCCTGATAGCCTTCGTGCTGCAGCACATAGTTATAGATGCGGGCTTCCGGCTTACGCATGCCGATATCCTGCGACATATAAAGATGATCGGCCGCCTGCTGTACATCAGGATATTGCGTTGGCCAGAACTCGAAGTGCAGCTGATTGGTATTCGACAGAATCACCACGCGCTCGCCCTTAGCACGCAGTTTGTTCATGATCGCCAGCGTTTCCGGACGCACGCCGACAAAAACCGCCTGCCAGCCTGCCGTGAATTGTGGGTAACTCAGCGCGATATCCAGTTGATCGCAGATACGCGCGGCGAATTCGGGATCGCTTATCTCGCCACGTTCGTGTTTCTCAAAAGCCTCATCCATGCGGAAGTTACTTTGCAACGTTGCCAGCGGCACACGCCCCAAATCGCTCCAGACGCCGAGCACACGATTAAAATCGATATCAACAATCACATTGCCTAAATCAAAAATGTACAGCATGACGCCTCTCCTTTATGTTCCCTGGATCATTCACTTTAGCGTCAAAAGTGGTGTCTGAACAGGGACGAGGCGCGGGAAATCAGTAATCTGGAAGCGGAGCCAAAGTTCAGCAAGCGAGCGTTGCAGCGGCTTGCAGGCATAAAAAAGCCCCGCAAGTGCGGGGCTCAATATCAGACTGTTTCGCTTACTCTTTGCTGCCGCGAGAAGAACGCTTACGATCGTTCTCGGTCAGGTGACGTTTACGAATACGTACTGACAGCGGAGTCACTTCTACCAGTTCGTCATCATCGATGAACTCGATAGCCTGTTCCAGCGTCATCTTCTGCGGTGGAACCAGAGTGGTCGCTTCATCAGTACCTGACGCACGCATGTTGGTCAGTTTCTTACCGGTCAGGCAGTTAACGGTCAGGTCGTTAGAACGGCTATGAATACCGATGATCTGGCCTTCATACACTTCCGCACCGTGACCCAGGAACAGCTTACCGCGATCCTGCAGACCGAACAGGGCGAACGCTACCGCTTTACCCTGGCCGTTAGAGATCAGTACGCCGTTCTGACGCTGACCCACTTCGCCCGGACGCACGTCGTCGTAGTGGCTGAAGGTGGAGTACAGCAGACCGGTACCTGAAGTCATGGTCATGAATTCGTTACGGAAGCCGATCAGACCGCGGCTTGGGATCATGTAGTCAAGACGTACACGGCCTTTACCATCTGGATCCATGTTTTTCAGGTCGCCTTTACGCTCACCCATCGCTTGCATCACAGAACCCTGGTGGGTTTCTTCGATGTCGAGGGTGACGTTTTCGAATGGCTCCTGCTTACGGCCTTCAAACTCGCGGAAGATTACTTTCGGACGGGATACCGCCAGCTCGAAACCTTCACGACGCATGTTCTCGATCAGAACCGACAAGTGCAGCTCACCACGACCTGAAACGCGGAACGCATCAGAATCTTCGGTTTCTTCAACGCGCAGTGCCACGTTGTGTACCAGTTCTTTGTTCAAACGCTCCAGGATCTGGCGCGAGGTCACGAACTTACCTTCTTTACCGCAGAACGGTGAGGTGTTCACGTTGAAGAACATGGTTACGGTTGGTTCATCGACGCTCAGAGCTGGCAGCGCTTCCACATTCTGCGTGTCGCAGATGGTGTCAGAGATGTTCAGCTCGCCCAGGCCGGTGATAGCGATGATGTCGCCCGCTTCTGCCAGGGTGCTTTCGATACGCTCCAGACCGAGGTGGCCCAGTACTTTACCGACTTTACCGTTACGGGTTTTGCCTTCGCTATCAATGATAGTGACTTGCTGGTTCGGCTTCACGGTACCGCGCTTGATGCGGCCGATGCCGATCACGCCCAGGTAGTTGTTGTAGTCCAGCTGCGAGATCTGCATCTGCAGTGGCGCTTCAACTTCAACCTGAGGTGGGGAAACGTGGTCGACGATCGCCTGGTACAGCGGGGTCATGTCGTCAGCCATATCGGTGTGTTCCAGACCCGCGATACCATTCAACGCCGAAGCGAAGATGATCGGGAAGTCCAGCTGCTCGTCAGTCGCATCCAGGTTAACGAACAGGTCGAATACCTGATCAACAACCCAATCAGGACGCGCGCCCGGACGGTCAACTTTGTTGATAACCACAATCGGCTTCAAACCATGAGCAAATGCTTTCTTGGTTACGAAGCGGGTTTGCGGCATAGGGCCATCCATCGCATCTACAACCAGCAGCACCGAATCCACCATGGACATGACGCGCTCCACTTCACCACCGAAGTCGGCGTGTCCTGGGGTATCAACGATGTTGATACGGTAGTCATTCCATTTGATGGCGGTGTTTTTTGCGAGGATGGTAATCCCACGCTCTTTCTCCAAATCGTTAGAGTCCATTACGCGCTCAGTCGCTTCGGTACGAGCATCAAAAGTACCGGACTGTTGTAGCAGCTTGTCAACCAGGGTGGTCTTACCATGGTCAACGTGCGCGATGATGGCGATGTTACGCAAATTTTCGATCACAGCTTTGCCTCAGGCATTATAGAAATAACGCGGTATTGTACACGGATTAAGCGGAAGACTGAACATGATCACAGATTTCGCCGAAAGTTTCTCGTAGTGCTGGTTTTTAGCACCATTAACGGTGCATTAATCTGCACTGCGATGGCATTTTGCACCATGTTGGTGCCTTCATTCACCACGGGTGCACCATAACAATGCATGCAATCCATCCTGGTGCAGCCTTCGACTCACGAAAGGGCGCATTGTAGCGCCATTTTCGCTATTGTCATAAAGTTGGCACAGAATTCGCTTTATCTATTTTAAGCGAAAACGACAGTTATAAAACGGTTGAAAGAGCTTGCCGAGATCTTTGGTTAGGAGTGGTCAGCAGTTGTGGCGCATTCCCGGCAACGAAGTTCTCTCACCATGACGATAATGACCATTTCCAGGAGAGTTGAGTATGTCCGCTGAACACGTTCTCTCGATGATGAACGAGCATGAAGTTAAGTTTGTTGACCTGCGTTTTACCGATACCAAAGGTAAAGAACAGCACGTTACTATCCCTGCTCACCAGGTTAACGCTGACTTCTTCGAAGAAGGCAAAATGTTCGATGGCTCCTCCATCGGTGGCTGGAAAGGCATTAACGAATCAGACATGGTGCTGATGCCGGATGCAACCACTGCAGTTATGGATCCGTTCTTCGAAGACTCGACCCTGATCATCCGTTGCGACATCCTTGAGCCAGGCACACTGCAGGGCTACGATCGTGACCCGCGCTCCATTGCTAAACGTGCAGAAGAGTTCCTGCGTTCTTCAGGCATCGCGGATACCGTGCTGTTTGGACCTGAGCCAGAGTTCTTCCTGTTCGATGACATCCGTTTCGGTTCTTCTACTTCAGGTTCACACGTGGCTATCGATGATATCGAAGCAGCATGGAACACCGGTAAAGAGTACGAAGGCGGTAACAAAGGTCACCGTCCAGGTCTGAAAGGCGGTTACTTCCCAGTGCCACCGGTTGACTCAGCGCAGGACATCCGTTCAGCCATGTGTCTGACCATGGAGCAGATGGGCTTAGTGGTTGAAGCACACCACCATGAAGTGGCAACTGCTGGTCAGAACGAAGTGGCAACCCGCTTCAACACCATGACCAAAAAAGCGGACGAAATTCAGATCTACAAATACGTGGTGCACAACGTTGCTCATGCGTACGGCAAAACTGCAACCTTCATGCCTAAGCCAATGTTCGGCGATAACGGTTCAGGTATGCACTGTCACATGTCCCTGTCAAAAGGCGGCGTGAACCTGTTCTCTGGCGACAAGTACGGCGGCCTGTCTGAAACTGCTCTGTTCTACATCGGCGGTATCATCAAGCACGCTAAAGCGATCAACGCCCTGGCAAACCCAACCACTAACTCATACAAGCGTCTGGTCCCAGGCTACGAAGCACCTGTTATGCTGGCTTACTCTGCCCGTAACCGTTCTGCTTCTATCCGTATCCCAGTGGTTGCTAGCCCGAAAGCACGTCGTATCGAAGCACGCTTCCCGGATCCAGCGGCTAACCCATACCTGGCATTCACCGCGCTGCTGATGGCCGGTCTTGATGGTGTTATCAACAAGATCCACCCTGGCGATGCGATGGACAAAAACCTGTATGACCTGCCGCCGGAAGAAGAAGCTGAGATTCCAAAAGTTGCAGGTTCTCTGGAAGAAGCACTGAACGCACTGAACGAAGACCGCGAGTTCCTGACTCGTGGCGGCGTGTTCACTGATGACGCCATCGATGCTTACATCGAACTGCGTAAGCCAGAAGTTGACCGCGTGCGCATGACTCCGCACCCCGTTGAGTTCGAACTGTACTACAGCGTTTAATCAGCATTAAAGATTCGCGGATTATGCATCGCCGCAAGGCGGCAATCGGGATTGCCGGGGAGTCGAGATAACTCAGTGACTCGGGTGAACGAATGCAGCCACGCAGGGGGGTGTAAAAGACGCAGAAGATTTTATATTGCCGTGGAAACTTTAGCCCATCTCCGGATGGGCTTTTTTCTCCGCGTATTCTGGTTCAAAGCACAGATTTCCGTCCTTAAAGGCTATAATGCACTAAATTAGTGCAGAGGAACGCTGTATGGCAACTGGCACGCTGCCCGACGCGGGGCAGATTCTCAACTCCCTAATCAACAGTATTTTGCTGGTCGATGACGATTTAGTTATCCATTACGCCAATCCGGCGGCTCAGCAATTATTGTCGCAGAGCTCACGAAAATTGTTCGGCACGCCATTACCGGAATTAACCGGCTATTTTTCGCTGAATATTGAGGTGATGAGCGAGAGTCTCGGGGCTGGCCAGGGCTTTACCGATAGTGAGGTCACTTTAGTGGTTGATGGCCGCGCGCATATTATGTCGCTGACGGCACAGCGGTTACCCGATGGCTTTATTCTGCTGGAAATGGCGCCGATGGATAATCAGCGCCGGCTTAGCCAGGAACAAATTCAGCATGCTCAGCAGGTCGCTGCCCGCGATTTAGTCCGCGGTCTGGCACATGAAATTAAAAACCCGTTAGGGGGATTACGTGGCGCCGCGCAGCTGCTTACCCGCGCGTTACCCGATCCTTCCCTGCATGAATACACGCGCATCATCATTGAGCAGGCAGACCGCCTGCGTAATCTGGTTGATCGACTGTTAGGTCCGCAACAACCGGGTTTACACGTGACGCAAAGCATTCACCAGGTAGCAGAACGCGTGGTGAATCTGGTGTCGATGGAGCTGCCGGATAACGTTTCGCTGGTGCGTGATTACGACCCAAGCCTGCCGGAACTGCCGCACGATCCCGACCAGATTGAACAGGTGCTGTTGAATGTGGTTCGCAATGCGCTGCAAGCCTTAGGCGATGAAGGTGGCACCATCGTGATTCGCACGCGTACCGCCTTCCAGCTCACGCTGCACGGTACGCGTTATCGTTTAGTCGCACGCATTGATATTGAAGATGATGGTCCAGGCATTCCGGCCCAGCTACAAGATACGCTGTTCTATCCGATGGTGAGCGGACGCGAAGGTGGCACCGGCTTAGGTCTCTCCATCGCCCGTAGCCTGATCGATCAGCATTCAGGAAAAATAGAATTTAACAGTTGGCCAGGTCACACCGAATTCTCGGTCTACCTGCCTATTCGCCAGTGAGGTTTGTATGCAACGAGGGATAGTCTGGATCGTCGATGACGATAGCTCCATCCGCTGGGTGCTTGAACGAGCGCTCACTGGAGCCGGTTTGAGCTGTGCAACCTTTGACAGCGCTAACGAGGTACTGGATGCGCTCGCAAGCAAAACCCCAGATGTATTATTGTCGGACATTCGTATGCCTGGCATGGATGGTCTTGCGCTGCTGAAACAGATTAAACAGCGCCATCCGATGCTGCCGGTGATCATTATGACCGCGCACTCCGATCTGGATGCTGCTGTTAGCGCTTATCAGCAAGGTGCATTCGATTACCTGCCAAAGCCGTTTGATATTGATGAAGCTGTGGCGCTGGTTGAACGCGCGATTAGCCATTATCAGGAACAGCAGCAGCCACGTAATCAACCGGTTAGCGGCCCAACCACCGATATTATCGGCGAAGCGCCGGCAATGCAGGATGTGTTCCGCATCATTGGTCGTCTTTCACGCTCCTCAATTAGCGTGCTGATCAACGGGGAATCCGGTACCGGTAAAGAGTTGGTTGCGCATGCGCTGCATCGCCATAGCCCGCGTGCGAAGTCTCCTTTTATCGCGCTGAACATGGCGGCGATTCCCAAAGATCTGATTGAATCAGAGCTGTTTGGTCACGAGAAAGGCGCATTTACCGGTGCGAACCAGATTCGTCAGGGGCGTTTTGAGCAGGCCGATGGCGGCACGCTTTTCCTCGACGAAATTGGTGATATGCCGCTCGACGTGCAAACCCGCTTATTGCGCGTATTGGCTGATGGTCAGTTTTATCGCGTGGGCGGCTATGCGCCGGTGAAAGTGGATGTGCGTATCATCGCGGCAACCCACCAGAACCTTGAGCTGCGGGTGCAGGAAGGCAAATTCCGTGAGGACTTGTTCCACCGTCTCAACGTAATTCGCGTTCATCTGCCGCCATTACGTGAACGACGCGAAGATATTCCACGTTTGGCACGTTACTTCCTGCAGGTTGCTGCACGTGAGTTGGGCGTGGAAGCGAAGATTCTGCATCCGGAAACCGAAACCGCGCTGACGCGTCTGCATTGGTCCGGTAACGTGCGCCAGTTGGAAAACACCTGTCGTTGGTTAACCGTGATGGCGGCGGGCCAGGAAGTGTTGATTCAGGATCTGCCCCCAGAACTGTTCGAATCCAGCACGCCGGAGAATCCGGTGCAGTCGCTGCCGGATAGCTGGGCTACGTTGCTGGCGCAGTGGGCCGATCGCGCCTTGCGTTCCGGTCATCAAAATCTGTTGTCGGAAGCACAGCCGGAGATGGAGCGCACGTTGCTCACCACCGCACTGCGTCACACGCAGGGTCACAAACAGGAAGCGGCACGCTTGCTCGGCTGGGGACGTAATACCTTGACGCGTAAGCTGAAAGAGCTGGGAATGGAATAACGCGCAGGTTGGGCGTTTTGAGACAAGGGGAGCAAATTTGCTCCCCTTTTTTATATCACTCGCGAGAACTGCTGCATGCGCATCTTTTGCCGCATATACACATCAAAGCACATACAGATGTTACGAATCAGCAATCGGCCTACACCAGTAACGTGCAGGCTGCGGCCTCTCTGCTCAACTAAGCCATCGGCCACCAGCGGCGCTAACAGGGCTAAATCCTCGGCAAAGTAGGCTTCAAATTCAATGGGGTACTGGGCTTCTACCGCAGTAAAATCGAGTGCAAAATTACAGATCAACGCCTTAATTACATCGCGGCGCAGACAATCATCTTCACTCAACGTGAGCCCCCGCCATAGCGCATTGCCGCGCAGCTCGACATCGCTGTAATAGGCTTTCAGCTCTTTATGATTTTGCGCATAGCTATCGCCCAACATACTAATAGCCGACACGCCCATACCGAGCAAATCGGTTTCGCCCTGCGTGGTGTAGCCCTGGAAGTTACGATGCAGCACGCCCGCACGCTGCGCGACCGCCAGTTCATCATCCGGACGCGCGAAGTGATCCATACCGATAAACTGATAACCTTCGCCGGTTAAGGTGGCGATGGTTTCCTGCAGAATTTGCAGTTTCTGTGCCGCACCTGGAAGCTCATCATCTTTGATTTTCCGCTGAGCAGCGAAAAGCGTAGGCATATGCGCATAGTTGAAGACACTAAGACGATCGGGATTCAATGCAATAACGCGCTGTAAGGTAAAGGCAAAGCTTTCCGGCGTTTGCAGCGGCAGACCATAAATCAGATCGAGGCTAACCGAGCGGAAGCCTTGCTCACGCGCCCGCTGCACCAGAGCAAAGATGGTTTCTTCGTCCTGCACGCGATTAACGCGTTCCTGCACCGCTTTATTGAAGTCCTGCACACCCATGCTCAGGCGATTAAAGCCTTCCGCGCGCAGATGATCGATCATCTCCAATTCGATTTCACGCGGATCGACCTCGATCGACATTTCAACATCATCGGCAATCGTAAAATGATCGCGTAGCAATGCTACCAGCCGACTGACCTGCTGCTGATTGAGAAATGTCGGCGTACCACCGCCCCAATGCAATTGAGTGACGCTTCGCCCCGCAAACAGCGGCGCACGCTGACGAATCTCCTGCTCCAGCACATCAAGGTAGCGATCGGCTTTGTGCAGCTGGCGCGTCACGATTTTATTGCAGCCGCAGAAGTAGCAGAGACGATGGCAAAACGGGATATGCACATACAGCGATAACGGACGATTGGGGTAGCGCTCAACGGCGTGCTGAAAATCAGCCTCAACAAAGTTCTCACTGAACTCAAGTGCGGTGGGATAAGAGGTATAACGCGGGCCAGCGTAGTTGTATTTTTCGATGAGGTGCTGATCCCAATCTATCTGCTGCGATGACATGCTCACTCCTTACGGTGACGTCGTCTGAGGGAGGGTCGCGTGGCAGAAGAGTGGACGAAGCGATGGGCTGAACGCCGACGTAAACGCGACTTCAGACGCGACAGGCGGCGTAGTTTAAACAATAACCAGAGCAGATAACATGTCAGCAGCAACGCGAAAATTGATCCAGGCCAAAACATAGGTGAATACCTGTTTAGCGCGGCATGCGTGAAAACGCATGCCGATCAAAATTTGCCTTAATTACCTTTTAACAGGCGCATCATATCTTCTTCGGCCTGCTCATCTTCCGCTTCGTCATCCAACGCGATGCCGAGCGTTTCCATCAGTTCGTCGATGCGGTCTAAGGTTTGATCCAGCCAGGCCTGATCTTCGCCACTGAGGGTTTCACCGTTTTCCAGGCGATCCAGCAACGTATCCAGACGTTCGTCATTTTCCAGCTTCGCCAATTCTTCTTGTGGCGTCAGACGAACTTTTTCCGCTTTTGGCTTTGGTTTGGCTTCCGGCTTCTTCGCCGTCTGGGTTTTACCATCAGCAACTAACGCGACTGGCGTTTTGCTGCCCAGGCGCGGATCCTGAGATTTTTTACCCTGGCCTTTGCCAGCGGTTTGCGTTTCCGGATTAGCGCGGCTGCCAGATTTATGACCGCTGTGCTTTTTGTCGCGTTTGCGATCGCGCGCTTCTTGATTGAGTTCTTCACGCGATTTGCGCTTGGCTTTCGCAGCAGGTTTGCCACGCGGGGCTGATGCAGGTTGCTTCATGGTGTCCGGTCTCGGCGATGCTTTGTGAGTTCAGTATAGAATTGCGGCGAAATCTAGCAGAAAGTAAGCAAAGAAAAAAGGCGATAGCCTATGCTATCGCCTTTTATCGCACCTTCATACGAAGGAAACACTGAATAAATCCTTTACGGCTCACAACGTCCCGGTTGCTCCATCGCCACATCGCTCCTGCGATTAATCCTTGTCCCTGTCCGATTCCTGCCTGAACCGCTTCCCGCCATGCTCTTGGTCATCCCCGACACTCCTGAGCTCATCATCCTTGATGGGTGCTGCCGTGCACTGACAACAAATGTAGACTAATAGGTAAAATGAACAAGTGAGACTTGTCTCTATTTTAGAGTGGCACTTCCCACTTATCTCTCAACAAATTGAAAAATAACACTTAAATCAATTGTTAATATTCAATGAAGCGGTAATCACTGGCAGTAAAAATCGTAGATCTCTTACAAAATAGCGTGTTAAGACGCTATCGGGCACTTTTGCGCCATTACAGGTATAATCAGCCCTATTGCCCGATTCATTTTGCTGGAGTTTCACTTTGTCTGCTTTGAACTATCACATGACCCATTTCATGCTCAGCGCCCCTGATATTCGCCACTTACCGGCGGATGTAGGTATTGAAGTTGCTTTTGCCGGGCGCTCGAATGCAGGCAAATCCAGTGCGCTGAATACCATCACTAACCAAAAAGGTCTGGCACGTACCAGTAAAACGCCTGGCCGAACTCAGCTCATTAACCTGTTTGAAGTAGTTGAAGGTAAATGTTTAGTCGATTTGCCGGGTTATGGCTATGCCCAGGTTCCGGAAGAGATGAAGCGCAAATGGCAGCGCTCGCTGGCGGAATATTTGCAAAAACGTCAGGCGCTAAAAGGCCTGGTGGTATTAATGGATATTCGCCATCCGCTGAAAGATCTTGATCAGAACATGATTGAGTGGGCCGTTCAGAGCCAGATTCCAGTCCTTGTGCTGCTGACCAAAGCTGACAAGCTGGCATCCGGCGCACGTAAAGCGCAACTGACTATGGTGCGTGAAGCCGCGCTGGCCTTTAACGGCGATGTGCAGGTGGAAATGTTCTCTTCTCTTAAGAAGATGGGCGTTGATATTGTGCGCAAGAAACTGGATAGCTGGTTCAATGAACTGGAGCCAGCACAAGAAGGTGATGGCGAAGAGCAAGCAGAGTAACGTTGTTGTGGCTTTTGAGATGAAGCCCAATAAAAAACGCCCCAGTCATAAATGACTGGGGCGGCTAAATATTCAGCCAAATCCGATTACGTGAAGTAAAAGGTCTGAAAGATAGAACATCTTACCTCTGTACCCTACGCGACAAACTCTACCTGATTTTACGCGCCCTACAAAGGGTTTTTTGTTATTAACTTTCAGGATTCGACATCTTTTTTACTAAGCTCATCACATTTTTATACGCGCAATGTAGTTTAATTACTAAAAAAATGCTTAGGCGTTAAGCAGTTACAAAACGCGCATTTTATAGACCGCTTTACAACGTTGCTGAACCGATTAAGTAAACTTTTTTCTTATGATGATGTCAGCGGCATGCATATACCGCTAACTGCGCTACATCAATGCGCTTCATCCCAGTTATCGCCGGTTCCCACTTCAACCTGCAACGGCACATCCAGCTTCATGCTGTTCTCCATCAGCTCACGAATGGTCTTGATGGCGCCCTCTACTGCGTCGCTGCGGATCTCAAACACCAGTTCATCGTGTACCTGCATTATCATCCGTACAGCATCGTCTTTTTGCTCCAACAGCCAGCCATCAACTGCAATCATGGCGCGCTTAATGATATCTGCAGCCGTGCCTTGCATTGGTGCGTTGATCGCGGCACGCTCAGCGGCTTTACGACGAATAGCATTACTAGAGGTAATATCCGGCAGCCACAAACGACGACCATCGAGCGTTTCAACATAGCCTTTCTCTGCCGCCTTTGAGCGCGTCTCTTCCATATAACGCAGCACGCCCGGGTAGCGTTCGAAGTAGAGATCCATGTATTTCTTCGCCTCGCCCGCGCCGATATTCAGCTGACGAGAAAGGCCAAAGGCGCTCATACCGTAGATCAAACCAAAGTTGATCGCCTTAGCACTGCGGCGCTGCTCACCAGAAACCTTGCTCAGCGTGACACCAAACACTTCTGATGCGGTAGCACGGTGAATATCTTCGCCCTGAGCAAACGCATCCAGCAGGCCTTTATCTTGTGATAAATGCGCCATAATGCGCAGTTCAATCTGTGAATAGTCCGCAGCAACAATAATATTGCCTGGCCCGGCAATAAACGCCTGGCGAATACGACGACCTTCTTCGTTGCGCACCGGGATGTTCTGCAAGTTAGGATCGGTAGATGAAAGTCGCCCGGTCGCCGTTACTGCCTGGTGATAGGAGGTGTGCACTCGACCCGTAACCGGATTGATCATCAGTGGCAGCTTATCGGTATACGTCGATTTCAGCTTCGAAAGGCCGCGATGTTCCAGAATTACCTTCGGCAATGGATAATCTAGCGCCAGTTCAGCCAGTACTTCTTCACTGGTGGAAGGTGCGCCGCCGGGCGTTTTTTTCGTCGGCTTAATACCCTGTTTTTCAAAAAGAATGGTTTGCAGTTGTTTAGGTGAAGAGAGGTTAAACGGTTCACCCGCTAACTCATGCGCTTTCAGCTCCAGCTCAGCGACACGCGTGGTCAACTCCTGTGAGTGTTTCGCCAGGATATTTTGGTCGATCAACACGCCGTTGCGCTCAATTCGCGATATCACCTTCAACAACGGCATTTCAATCTCTTCAAATACCTGTTTTGGCCCCGCCTCTGGCTCCAGCTTCGCCCACATTTTCAGATGCAGCTGCAGCGTGACATCGGCATCTTCAGCGGCATAGTGCCCAGCTTGCTCAAGCGCAATCTGATTAAAGGTGAGCTGATTTTTGCCTTTGCCAGCGATCTCTTCGAAAGTCACCGTTTTATGGTTCAGCCAGCGCGCTGCCAGGCTGTCCATATCGTGTTTACCTCCCACGCTGTTCAGGCAATATGATTCCAGCATGGTGTCGAATTTAATGCCGTTAAGTTCAATATCGTAATTCTTCAATACACCGCGATCGTATTTGAGATTCTGGCCAACTTTCGCCGCGTTACCGTCTTCCAGCAGCGGTTTCAGCTGCTTCAGCACGTCATTACGATCCAGCTGTTCGGGTGCATCCAAATAGTCATGGCCAACGGGCAGATAGGCGGCTTCTCCCGGTGCGACAGCAAACGCAATACCGACAATGTTAGCGCTCAGTGTATCCAGCGAATCAGTTTCCAGATCGAAAGCGAAGAGTTCGGCGCTTTTCAGCTTTTTCAGCCACTCAGCGAATGTCGCTTCATCAAGAATGGTGACGTAGCCGTCCGCTGATAGCACGCTGGTGGTTTCTGCGACGGGCGCAACAACTTCACTTAGCTGCGATTTCTGCGTCTGCGAGTTGCTCTTCTTGCCTTGTTGCAGCCATGTGCCATCCTGCAAATCAGCGATCCAGCGTTTGAACTCGTAACGGCTAAATAAGGTTTGCAGCGCTTCAACATCAGGCTCGTTTACGATCAGTTGATCGCACGTCAGATCCAACGCAACGTCGGTTTTAATGGTTGCCAGTTGATAAGAAAGGAAAGCCACATCGCGGTTTTGTTCCAGCTTCGCCGCCATGGTTTTCGCACCGCGGAAAGAGAGATCGGCCACTTTGTCGAGATTGTCGTAAATCGACTGCATACCGCCAAGACCTTGCAGCAAGGCTTGAGCCGTTTTCTCACCGACGCCCGGGACACCGGGAATGTTGTCCGAGCTGTCGCCCATCATGGCGAGGAAATCGATAATCAGCGTTGGAGGTACGCCATATTTCTGTTCGACCTCTTCCGGGCCCAGCACGGTATTCGTCATGGTGTTGATCAGCGTTATCGCCGGCGTGACGAGCTGCGCCATATCTTTATCACCGGTGCTGATTAATACCGGACGGCCAAGTTTTTCCGCTTCCAGAGCCAAGGTGCCGATCACATCATCCGCCTCAACGCCGGATACCGCCAACAGCGGCAGGCCCATCGCTTTCACCATCTCATGTAACGGTTCAATCTGCGCCCGCAGATCGTCTGGCATTGGTGGACGATGCGACTTGTAGTGCTCAAATAACTCATCGCGGAAGGTCTTGCCTTTAGCATCGAAGACCACAGCCACATGGCTTGGCTGATACTGCATCAACAAACTTTTCAGCATGTTAAGCACACCATACATGGCGCCAGTTGGCTCGCCTGCACTGTTCGTTAGCGGCGGAAAGGCATGATATGCACGGTACAGATAAGAGGAGCCGTCGACCAGAATCAGGGGATTTTCTGCAATTTGCGCCATAGGTTCGTATTTTCTTCGTTGCGATAATGAGGGCTATAAGGATGCCACAACCGGAGGAGAATGTTGAATGCACTCAGGGAAGTCAGGATCTTTTTCGTCGTTACGCGGCACGGATCGCAAGGATCAGGTTGTGGATAAGTTTGTGCGTAAAAATCATAACATATTGTTATTTACGTTAATTGTAATTACTTTGGAATTAAAATTATATATATATCATAAAGTTATATTCCGAATGCAACCTTATGCAACGTAATGAAAAGATGATCATCCATGTGGATATTAAGCGGAGGGCTTATATAAACATCGTATTAGTAAAACTAAAAAGGCAATAAAAAACGCCGACGTTGTCGGCGTTCTCTGAAGCTACATTACTTCTTTTCTACCAGGAATTTCACGACGTTGGCGTAATCAGCAACGAAGTTATCCATTGAGCTGGTATCCAGGCCGCCGTTGTTAACCATATATTTACCGTTAACAAAGATTGCCGGCACACCCTGTAGATTTACGTCAGCAGCTGCTTTTTGCTGCTGCGCAACCAGCGCTTTCACCGCGAAGCTGTTCCACGCCGCATCGTAATCTTCGGAGGAGATACCTGCCGCTTTGATAAAGGTCTCTTTCAGGCTCGCCGCATCAGTAACGGTTTGAGTTTTCTGAATACCGTCGAAAATAGGTGCAGTTACTTTGCTTTCTACGCCCAGCGCCATTGCAACAGCCCATGCCTGAGTAACGATTGGACCGAATTGGCCACCAAGGAAATCAACGTGGTATTTCGTCACTTTAGTGTCAGCCGGCAGGTTCTTTTTCACTGCATCGCTCACGTGATAAACGCGTTCGAACTGGTAGCAATGCGGGCAGAAGAAGGAGAAGAACTCCAGAACCTGCGGCTCACCGGCTACCGGCTTCGGCAAAGTAACGAACTGTTTACCATCGTTAAACTGTGCCGCAGAGGCGCCAAATGCCAGCATCAAACCTACCAGCGCAAACATGATCTTTTTCATCGTGAAACAATCTCCTGAGTACTTCATTAATATTGCGGGCTAAGCTGCAACGGCGGTTCGTTTAACAGCCTCTCCTGCTCGATAAATAATGCAATCTGCCGGCGCCAAAAATCCTCATCTGTCATCCAGGGAAAGGCGCGCGGAAAAGCGGGATCCTGCCAGCGGCGTACCACCCAGGCCAAATAATAAACCATGCGCATAGCGCGTAAAGGTTCAATCAGTGACAATTCATGTAAATCAAAATCGCCGAATTCATCATAGGCTTCCAGCAAAATGTCCCATTGAATCAATTGTTCCTGACGATCGCCGTTGACCAGCATCCATAAATCCTGCACGGCCGGCCCGGTACGCGCATCATCAAGATCGACAAACATCGGCCCTTCACGCCACAGAATATTGCCGGGATGGCAATCCCCATGCAACCTAAGCGGCTGCCACTGCGTATGCCAGCGCTGCTGCAACGTAGTGCTCAGCTTATCAACGGCAGCAAGCAGTATGTCTTTTAAAGAAGCGGGTACTAACGTGCTTCTTTCCAGCTCCTGCCGTGGTTGAAACACATACTCTTCCAATCCAAACGCTGGGCGCTGCTGGAACGGACTTTGCCTTCCGGTTTGATGGATGCGTCCAAGAAAGCGGCCCACCCATTCCATCTGTTCCTCATTGTCGGTTTCATATTGTCGGCCGCCCAAACTGGGAAAGACTGCGAACATAAACCCGGCATGATGATTCAGCGTACTGCCCTGTAGATTTAGCGGTGCGGCAACCGGCACTTCATCGTCCAGCAGATCCTGCGTGAACTGATGCTCTTCAAGAATCTGCTGTGCGCTCCAGCGCTGTGGACGATAAAATTTCGCCACATAGCGTCGCTTCTCATCATCGCTAAATTGATAAACGCGATTCTCATAGCTATTGAGGGCAGTTAAGCCTGATTCGACACGCAAACCCGCATCCCAAAGTGCATCAAGAATGACATCGGGATTTAGCGTCTGGAAATTAAAGGCGGCTTCGCTCATCATTTTGCCTGTATCTTACCTTTGCGATTAATGCGCAAGGATAACACTACTCATCATCCTTAATCACACCACGAGCACGTAATAGCGCGGTTTTGAAGTCCACTTCATAATCCTTTTTTAGGCCGGGTATTTCAGCGTCGCTGCCTGCTTCACGCATTTTGAGATGGTAAATCAATACATCGTCCGTTAATTCACTTAATGGGCCACTGAAACCAGATTCATGCGCCAGTTTTTGTAAAAATGCCAACAAGTTGATGTCGGACTCCTTTTGCCATGCTGGTTGCAGAAGATCGATCAGTTCATTGAGTCGGTGATATTTCATCATTGATTCCTTTATGCAGGTGGTACGCTGCCGCTATATAAGTATCGTCCAGAATAGAGAAGGAGACGAAGATGACAGCATTTACCGGCGTGATCCTCGCAGGTGGGCAAGGCAGCCGTATGGGTGGACAGGATAAAGGGTTACTAATGCTACAAGGTGAACCCCTTTATCAGCATGTTTTGCGGAGATATCGACCGCAGGTCGATATTGTGTTGATAAGCGCTAACCGTAACATTGATCGCTATCAGGCAAGTGGTTGTCAGGTAGTTACTGATTCAATGCCTGATTATCCCGGACCGTTGGCTGGCATGCTTAGTGGTTTGCGTCACAGTAAAACTGCATGGGTCGCCTTCTGCCCTTGTGATACGCCTTGGCTTCCCAGTGATCTTGTTGCGCGTTTATGGCAGGAACGTGGCGATGCACCCGCAGTATGGGTGAAGTCTTCTCAGCGCGATCATCCTGCTTTAGCGCTAGTGAATTGTGCACTGGCCGATGATCTCGAAGCCTGGCTACTCCGCGGCGAACGGCGTTTGATGCAGTTTTTACGCGAGCATGATGGACATGCCGTTGCGTTTTCAGATGCAGAATCGGCCTTCCGTAATATTAATACACCCGATGACCTGGTTAATGAGGAAACGTTGTCATGACCGTGCCTTTGCTGGCCATTTCTGCCTGGAGCGGAACCGGAAAAACCACATTGCTAGAGCAAGTTATTCCGCAACTGAAAGCACAAGGCATACGATCAGGCTTAATCAAGCATACGCACCACCAAATGGATATCGATTCGCCTGGGAAAGACAGCTATTTGCTGCGTAAAGCCGGAGCGGATCAGGTGATCGTCGCCAGTAATAAACGATGGGCTTTGATGGTTGAAACACCCAACCAGACGCCAAGTCTCGCAGAGTTAGCATTTAGGATGGATTGTTCGGTATTAGATTTGATACTGATTGAGGGCTTCAAGAATGAACCAGTGCCTAAAATTGTGCTTTGGCGGCGTGATATACCGGGTCAGATTGAGGATTTAATCGATGAGCACGTGATCGCGGTGGCTACTGATGAAGATTTGAAGATTGATTTACCCTATTTGGATATTAATCAGCCGCAGCAGATTACTGATTTTATTATTCAGTGGCTTAAAAGTCTTTGAAATGACTGTATTAGCGCTTTTTATGAAATTTAGACGTAAAAAAGCCCTGAACTTCCGTTCAGGGCTTCTTCACCTAATTAATGCCTGGCAGTTCCCTACTCTCGCATGGGGAGACCCCACACTACCATCGGCGCTACGGCGTTTCACTTCTGAGTTCGGCATGGGGTCAGGTGGGACCACCGCGCTAAAGCCGCCAGGCAAATTCTTGCGCACGAAACGAATATTTTTCACTGATGCCGCGTTGCTCTCCCTCGCGTTACTCAGTCACATACTTTCGTATGCTCCCTCGTTCCGTCTCAGTCGGCGCCTCGCCTCAGCGTAAAATCTTTCGTTTCCGCTAATTTTCTATCCGTTAAACAAGCTGAAAATCCGGTCTCTCAGACCAAAACGCCTCTGGCGTTGTAAGGTTAAGCCTCACGGGTCATTAGTACCGGTTAGCTCAACGCATCGCTGCGCTTACACACCCGGCCTATCAACGTCGTAGTCTTCAACGTCCCTTCAGGACTCTCAAGGAGTCAGGGAGAACTCATCTCGGGGCAAGTTTCGTGCTTAGATGCTTTCAGCACTTATCTTTTCCGCACTTAGCTACCGGGCAGTGCCATTGGCATGACAACCCGAACACCAGTGGTGCGTTCACTCCGGTCCTCTCGTACTAGGAGCAACCCCCCTCAATTCTCCAGCGCCCACGGCAGATAGGGACCGAACTGTCTCACGACGTTCTAAACCCAGCTCGCGTACCACTTTAAACGGCGAACAGCCGTACCCTTGGGACCTACTTCAGCCCCAGGATGTGATGAGCCGACATCGAGGTGCCAAACACCGCCGTCGATATGAACTCTTGGGCGGTATCAGCCTGTTATCCCCGGAGTACCTTTTATCCGTTGAGCGATGGCCCTTCCATTCAGAACCACCGGATCACTATGACCTGCTTTCGCACCTGCTCGAGCCGTCACTCTCGCAGTCAAGCTGGCTTATGCCATTGCACTAACCTCCTGATGTCCGACCAGGATTAGCCAACCTTCGTGCTCCTCCGTTACTCTTTGGGAGGAGACCGCCCCAGTCAAACTACCCACCAGACACTGTCCGCAGCCCGGATTACGGGCCTACGTTAGAACATCAAACATTAAAGGGTGGTATTTCAAGGTTGGCTCCACGCAGACTGGCGTCCACGCTTCAAAGCCTCACACCTACCCTACACATCAAGGCTCAATGTTCAGTGTCCAGCTATAGCAAAGGTTCACGGGGTCTTTCCGTATTGCCGCGGGTACACCGCATCTTCCAGGCGATTTCAATTTCACTGACTCTCGGGTGGAGACAGCCTGGCCATCATTACGCCATTCGTGCAGGTCGGAACTTACCCGACAAGGAATTTCGCTCCCTTAGGACCGTTATAGTTACGGCCGCCGTTTACCGGGGCTTCGGTCAAGGGCTTCTCCTTGCGGATAACCCCATCAATTACCCTTCCGGCACCGGGCAGGCGTCACACCGTATACGTCCACTTTCGTGTTTGCACAGTGCTGTGTTTTTAATAAACAGTTGCAGCCAGCTGGTATCTTCGACTGGCTTCGGCTCGGGGAGCAAGTCCCTTCACCTACGCGCCAGCGTGCCTTCTCCCGAAGTTACGGCACCATTTTGCCTAGTTCCTTCACCCGAGTTCTCTCAAGCGCCTTGGTATTCTCTACCTGACCACCTGTGTCGGTTTGGGGTACGATTTCGTGTTACCTGGAGCTTAGAGGCTTTTCCTGGAAGCAGGGCATCAGTTACTTCACCACCGTGGTGGCTCGTCGTCACGCCTCAGCCTTAAGACACCCCGGATTTACCAAAGGTGTCAGCCTACACGCTTAAACCGGGACAACCGTCGCCCGGATAACCTAGCCTTCTCCGTCCCCCCTTCGCAGTAACACCAAGTGCAGGAATATTAACCTGCTTCCCATCGACTACGCTTTTCAGCCTCGCCTTAGGGGTCGACTCACCCTGCTCCGATTAACGTTGAACAGGAACCCTTGGTCTTCCGGCGAGCGGGCTTTTCACCCGCTTTATCGTTACTTATGTCAGCATTCGCACTTCTGATACCTCCAGCATGCCTCACAGCACACCTTCGACGGCTTACAGAACGCTCCCCTACCCAACAACGCATACGCGTCGCTGCCGCAGCTTCGGTGCATGGTTTAGCCCCGTTACATCTTCCGCGCAGGCCGACTCGACCAGTGAGCTATTACGCTTTCTTTAAATGATGGCTGCTTCTAAGCCAACATCCTGGCTGTCTGTGCCTTCCCACATCGTTTCCCACTTAACCATGACTTTGGGACCTTAGCTGGCGGTCTGGGTTGTTTCCCTCTTCACGACGGACGTTAGCACCCGCCGTGTGTCTCCCGTGATAACATTCTCCGGTATTCGCAGTTTGCATCGGGTTGGTAAGCCGGGATGGCCCCCTAGCCGAAACAGTGCTCTACCCCCGGAGATGAGTTCACGAGGCGCTACCTAAATAGCTTTCGGGGAGAACCAGCTATCTCCCGGTTTGATTGGCCTTTCACCCCCAGCCACAAGTCATCCGCTAATTTTTCAACATTAGTCGGTTCGGTCCTCCAGTTAGTGTTACCCAACCTTCAACCTGCCCATGGCTAGATCACCGGGTTTCGGGTCTATACCCTGCAACTTAACGCCCAGTTAAGACTCGGTTTCCCTGCGGCTCCCCTATACGGTTAACCTTGCTACAGAATATAAGTCGCTGACCCATTATACAAAAGGTACGCAGTCACCCCATAAATGAGGCTCCCACTGCTTGTACGTACACGGTTTCAGGTTCTGTTTCACTCCCCTCGCCGGGGTTCTTTTCGCCTTTCCCTCACGGTACTGGTTCACTATCGGTCAGTCAGGAGTATTTAGCCTTGGAGGATGGTCCCCCCATATTCAGACAGGATACCACGTGTCCCGCCCTACTCTTCGAACTCACAATCTGTGCACTTTCGTGTACGGGACTATCACCCGGTATCGTGCGACTTTCCAGACGCTTCCACTAACGCACAAACTGATTCAGGTTCTGGGCTGTTCCCCGTTCGCTCGCCGCTACTGGGGGAATCTCGGTTGATTTCTTTTCCTCTGGGTACTTAGATGTTTCAGTTCCCCAGGTTCGCCTCGCAACACTATGTATTCATGTTGCGATGATGCACTGAGTGCACCGGGTTTCCCCATTCGGACATCGTCGGCTGTAGCGGTTCATATCACCTTACCGACGCTTTACGCAGATTAGCACGTCCTTCATCGCCTCTGACTGCCAGGGCATCCACCGTGTACGCTTAGTCGCTTAACCTCACAACCCACAGGCGTTTTGCAACGCTCGGGACTGTAAGCATTTGAGAGACTCGAACGCATCGTGATTTCATTCCTATTACGGAGAATGAAAACGACGCGTCGTTTCAATTTTCAGCTTGTTCCGGATTGTTAAAGAGCAGTATCTCAAACATGACGGTTACGTCAGTTTTGAGATACGTCGTGGAGACACCTTTCACCTGTCACCAAGCAAGTGGCGTCCCCTAGGGGATTCGAACCCCTGTTGCCGCCGTGAAAGGGCGGAGTCCTAACCGCTAGACGAAGGGGACACGATAGTGTCACGACTTCGCAGCCGTCTTGCTCATTACTTTCTATCAGACAATCTGTGTGAGCACTTCGCGGGAAGGTATCTTCAGGTAAGGAGGTGATCCAACCGCAGGTTCCCCTACGGTTACCTTGTTACGACTTCACCCCAGTCATGAATCACAAAGTGGTAAGCGCCCTCCCGAAGGTTAAGCTACCTACTTCTTTTGCAACCCACTCCCATGGTGTGACGGGCGGTGTGTACAAGGCCCGGGAACGTATTCACCGTAGCATTCTGATCTACGATTACTAGCGATTCCGACTTCACGGAGTCGAGTTGCAGACTCCGATCCGGACTACGACGCACTTTATGAGGTCCGCTTGCTCTCGCGAGGTCGCTTCTCTTTGTATGCGCCATTGTAGCACGTGTGTAGCCCTACTCGTAAGGGTCATGATGACTTGACGGCATCCCAACCTTCCTCCAGTTTATCGCTGGCAGTCTCCTTTGAGTTCCAGGCCGGACCGCTGGCAACAAAGGATAAGGGTTGCGCTCGTTGCGGGACTTAACCCAACATTTCACAACACGAGCTGACGACAGCCATGCAGCACCTGTCTCAGCGTTCCCGAAGGCACCAAAGCATCTCTGCTAAGTTCGCTGGATGTCAAGAGTAGGTAAGGTTCTTCGCGTTGCATCGAATTAAACCACATGCTCCACCGCTTGTGCGGGCCCCCGTCAATTCATTTGAGTTTTAACCTTGCGGCCGTACTCCCCAGGCGGTCGACTTAACGCGTTAGCTCCGGAAGCCACTCCTCAAGGGAACAACCTCCAAGTCGACATCGTTTACGGCGTGGACTACCAGGGTATCTAATCCTGTTTGCTCCCCACGCTTTCGCACCTGAGCGTCAGTCTTCGTCCAGGGGGCCGCCTTCGCCACCGGTATTCCTCCAGATCTCTACGCATTTCACCGCTACACCTGGAATTCTACCCCCCTCTACGAGACTCTAGCCTGCCAGTTTCGAATGCAGTTCCCAGGTTAAGCCCGGGGATTTCACATCCGACTTGACAGACCGCCTGCGTGCGCTTTACGCCCAGTAATTCCGATTAACGCTTGCACCCTCCGTATTACCGCGGCTGCTGGCACGGAGTTAGCCGGTGCTTCTTCTGCGGGTAACGTCAATCGGTGAGGTTATTAACCTCACCGCCTTCCTCCCCGCTGAAAGTACCTTACAACCCGAAGGCCTTCGTCATACACGCGGCATGGCTGATACAGGCTTGCGCCCATTGTCCAATATTCGCCACTGCTGCCTCCCGTAGGAGTCTGGACCGTGTCTCAGTTCCAGTGTGGCTGGTCATCCTCTCAGACCAGCTAGGGATCGTCGCCTAGGTGAGCCATTACCCCACCTACTAGCTAATCCCATCTGGGCACATCCGATGGTGTGAGGCCCGAAGGTCCCCCACTTTGGTCTTGCGACGTTATGCGGTATTAGCTACCGTTTCCAGTAGTTATCCCCCTCCATCGGGCAGTTTCCCAGACATTACTCACCCGTCCGCCACTCGTCACCCAAGGAGCAAGCTCCTCTGTGCTACCGTCCGACTTGCATGTGTTAGGCCTGCCGCCAGCGTTCAATCTGAGCCATGATCAAACTCTTCAATTTAAGTTTGATTTGCTTAAACAAGTTAAGCGGTGCTCATCTGTAAAACGTCATAATGAATTTCATTATGTGTTCACTCGTGAGACTTGATATTTTTTTGCGTCCGGAGACGCTGATATCAATCCTGCGAGTGCCCACACAGATTGTCTGATAAATTGTTAAAGAGCGTTGCGAACAGCGGGTTAACCGCCTGTCGCGAGGTGGCGTATATTACGCTTTCCTCCTTCAGAGTCAAACACTTTTTTCAGCGCTTTCATCCGGCGGGATGAATTTCTTCATTCCCTGCTGAGCCGCCTGCGTTGCCGCTTTGCCGTCTCAGTGGTGGCGCATTATAGGGAGTTATTCGGAGGTGACAAGGGTTTATTGCAAAAAAATGACTGAGCGCCTCTTTTTTAAACGAACGCGTTAAAAACAGACATATCTCGCCGAATTAACAGTCAAAATCGCCGCTTCATCGACACAAATCAGCGCCATCACCTCAAACACCAATGCTATTCTGTTAAACCAAACGCAATTTACTTTGTTGCAGGCTGACAATTATTCGAGAAGGACTTTCAATGATTCGCTCCGCGCGCAGTATGGCCGGCTTGCCCTGGATCGCCGCCATGGCGTTTTTCATGCAAGCACTCGATGCCACCATCCTTAATACCGCGCTTCCCGCTATTGCCGTCAGTCTCGAACGATCTCCTCTTGCCATGCAATCGACTGTCATCAGTTACACGCTTACGGTAGCGATGCTGATCCCGGTAAGTGGCTGGCTGGCCGATCGCTACGGCACTCGCAAAGTTTTTATCATTGCCGTTTCTCTGTTTACGCTGGGTTCACTGGCTTGTGCCTTATCCGGCTCGTTGAGCATGTTGGTGATATCTCGCGTGGTACAGGGGATTGGCGGAGCGATGATGATGCCCGTCGCGCGTTTAGCACTTCTGCGCGCATATCCCCGCAGTGAACTGCTGCCCGTTTTAAACTTCGTCACCATGCCAGGTTTAGTGGGACCGATTCTTGGCCCGATGCTTGGCGGCTTGCTGGTAACTTACGCCAGCTGGCACTGGATATTCCTGATCAACATTCCCATCGGTATCGCGGGCATCTTTTATGCGCGCAAATATATGCCGGACTTTACGACGCCGAAACGCCGCTTTGATTTTTTAGGTTTCCTGCTGTTTGGCTTAGGCCTGGTGCTGATTTCTGTCGGCATTGAACTGTTTGGCGAGCGTGTTGTGCTGCCGTGGCAAGCGTTATTGGTGCTGTTTAGCGGCGTCGCGTTACTTCTTCTTTATATAGTGCATGCACGTCGCCATCCGGCACCGCTGATCAATTTACCGATGTTTAAAACCCGTACCTTTTCGGTCGGCATCATTGGCAACATTGCCTCGCGTCTGGGAACCGGCTGTATTCCGTTCCTGATGCCGCTGATGTTACAGGTAGGCTTTGGTTATCCCGCACTGATTGCCGGTTGTATGATGGGACCGACGGCGATTGGCGCGCTGCTGGCGAAATCGACGGTGACGCAAGTGCTACGCCGCTTCGGCTATCGTCATACGCTGGTTGGTATCACCATTATTATCGGCATGCTGATTGCCACCTTCTCACTGCAATCGCCGGGCGGCAGCGTAGTCATGTTGCTGGCGGCACTGTTGATTCTGGGGATGGCGATGTCGACGCAGTTCACCGCGATGAATACCATCACGTTAGCGGATTTAAATGATGAGAACGCCAGCGGCGGGAACAGTGTGCTGGCGGTAACGCAGCAGCTGTCGATCAGCTTTGGTGTGGCGGTGAGCGCCGCGGTACTGCGTTTCTATCAGGATGTCGAGGCGACAACCGTCGCGCAATTCCACGCCACCTTCCTAACAATGGGCGTCGTCACCGTGTTGTCAGCTTTCACCTTCATGATGTTACGTCCGGGCGATGGCCGAAATCTCATCGCCAACCGCGAGAAAAAGAAGAAAGCCGCTTAAACCGAACCGCGCTCCACCAGCTCCGGCGTCAGCACCAGCGTTTGCTGACTGGCGTCGGGATCGCTCATACGATGAATCAAGGTATCAATCGCCAGTTCGCCGAGCTCATCTTTCGGTTGATGGATGGTGCTAAGCGGCGGCGTCAGGTAACGCGCCAGCTCGATGTTGTCATAGCCCATCACCGCAATATCCTGCGGCACACGCAAGCCGGCCTGGAACAAAGCGTGATAGACGCCAACCGCCATAGCATCGTTACTGGTAAACACCGCTTCAGGTAACGCATCTAACGCCAGCAGCTGGTTCATCGCATTGAAACCGCCCTGAAACTCGAAATCGCCATCGACGACGTAGCCCGGCGGCACCGACAATCCGCGGTTGGCCATCGCTTTATGGAAACCTTCCAGACGCAAACGCGCCGGGGTTTTATCCTGCGGTCCCGCAATACAGGCAATACGCGTGTAGCCGCGATCGATCAGATGCTGAGTGGCCAGCTCGCCGCCCAGCAGCGCGTTATCCTGAATAATGTCACCGCGCCCTTCAAATGGCGCCCAGTCCATCATCACCATTGGCACCGACGGATAACGATTGAGGATCTCCGCCGACGGCAGATGGGTTTCGGTACACATCATCAGCAAACCATCGACACGCTTTTGCATCAACGTTTCGAGGCTGCGATTCATGCGTTCTTCATCGCCTTCGGTATTGCACAGAATCAGGCTATAGCCGCGTTCGTAGCAGCTATTCTCCACGCCACGCACCACTTCAGAATAGAACGGGTTACTGCTGGCGGTCAGCAGCATGCCAATGGTGCGCGTTTGCTTGAGCTTCAGGCTGCGCGCCAGCGCGGACGGCGCATAGTTGAGTTCGCGAATCGCCTGATCCACCTTTTCCCGCACCTGCTCGCTGACAAAGCGATTGTTATTGATGACGTGAGAAACGGTGGAGGTAGAGACGCCCGCCAGGCGAGCGACATCTTTCATGGTAGCCAAGCGCTTAGCCCTGTTGTTGCAGGAAGGCGTCGATCTCAGTGCGCCACGGCACTGAGGGTTGAGCGCCCGGACGCGTCACCGCAATCGCGGCGGCGGCATGGGCGAAACGCACGGCATCATGCATCGCTACGCCTTCCAGACGCGCGGTGATAAACGCACCGTTAAAGGTATCGCCCGCAGCGATGGTATCGATGGCCTGCACGCTGAAGCCCGGAATACGCACGCCGTTTCCTTGTTCACTCAGCCACACGCCGCGACGGCCCAACGTGATTAACACGGTAGCAATACCTTTGGCATGCAATGCCTGCGCGGCACGCGCTGCGTCTTCATCGCTCTTTACCGCGATACCGGTGAGAATTTCTGCCTCAGTTTCATTTGGCGTGATGATGTCAATCAATCCGAGCAGCTCATCAGAGAGTTGTGTGGCTGGCGCGGGATTGAGAATCACCTGGGTATGCTGCTCACGGGCAATTTTCGCCGCTGCCAGTACGCTTTCCAGTGGCGATTCCAGCTGCATCAGCAACGCATCTGCATCGGCAATGACCTGCTGATGATGCGCAACGCGGGCAGGGGTTAGGGCCGCATTGGCGCCGGAATAAATACCGATATTATTTTCGCCTTCGCCATTGACGAAGATCATCGCCACCCCGGTGGCTTCATCCGCGACGATTTCGACCGGCGCAGTATCAATGCGGTCTTGCTGCAGCTGCTGACGAATGCGTGCACCAATATCATCGGCACCGACACACGCAATAAATGCAATATCAGCCCCTGCACGGCCAGCGGCTACTGCCTGATTGGCCCCTTTGCCGCCAAAGGCAATTTGATACTGTTTGCCGATCACCGTTTCGCCCGGACGCGGAAAGTGGGCGAGGTTAAGGATGTGATCGGCATTGATGCTGCCGAGAACGGCCAGTTTTGCGCTTGTGGTCATTGGGATTCATCCAGAAAGATGCGCCACCAGGACGGTGGCGCGTTGCCCTGCTTTTCTTTACTTATTATTTGGTCACCAGCTTCAGGTCAACCGGGTTCACCGACTGCACCTTCTCACCTTTCAATACTTTATCGGCAGTCTGCACGCCAATCACGCCAATCTTATCTGGCATCTGTGCCACAGTAGCGGTCAGTTTACCCGATTCTACCGCCTTCACACCGTCAGCGGTGCCATCGAAGCCCACCACCAGCACGTCAGTTTTCCCGGCAGTTTGCAGCGCACGCAGCGCGCCCAACGCCATTTCGTCGTTCTGAGCAAAAACAGCCTGTACATCCGGATGTCCCTGCAGCAGGTTCTGCATCACGTTCAAACCTTTGGTACGGTCAAAGTCAGCAGGCTGGCTCGCCAGAATATTGAATTTGTGCGCATCAGCCGCCTGTTTGAAGCCTTCGCCACGCTCGCGCGCTGCAGAAGTACCGGCAATACCCTGCAGTTCAATGATTTTCGCGCCTTCGCCCAGCTTTTTGGCGATGAAGTCACCGGCCATTTTGCCGCCGAAGCGGTTGTCAGAAGCAACGTGACTCACCACGGTACCTTGTGCAGCAACACGGTCCAGGGTGATCACCGGAATGTTCGCCTGGTTCGCCATCTTAACGGCGTTGCCCACTGCATCAGAATCGGTTGGGTTGATCAGCAGCAGCTTGGTGCCGCGCACCGTCAGATCCTGCACGTTCGCCAGCTCTTTCGCCGGGTTGTTCTGCGAATCCAGCACTACAAGGTTATAACCCAGTTGATCAGCTTCTTTCTGTGCGCCATCTTTCAGTGACACAAAGAACGGATTATTCAGGGTTGAAACCACCAGAGCAATGGTGTCCTTAGCCATCGCGCCAGCACTGAGGGTAGCGCCAAGAATGACGGCCAATGCAGTTAACTTTTTCATTTTTAAATCCTGTGTGAAGGTCAGAGTTATTTACTGCTTTTGTTATCCACCAGCACCGCTAGCAGAATGACGACGGCTTTAACAATCATTTGGTAGTAAGACGATACGCCCATCAGATTCAGGCCGTTATTCAGGAAACCGAGGATTAACGCACCAATCAGCGTGCCCATAATGCGACCTTTACCGCCCGCCAGGCTGGTACCGCCCAGCACCACCGCAGCAATGGCATCCAGTTCATAACCGGTACCTGCCGTGGGTTGTGCAGAAGAAAGGCGAGCCACTTCGATGGTGCCCGCCAATGCCGCCAGCAGACCGCACAGCGAATAGACGATGATTTTGACGCGGTTAACGCTGATACCGGATAAACGCGTAGCCGCTTCGTTACCGCCCAGCGCATAGATGTAACGTCCGAGGCGCGTGTGATGCAGCATGTACCACGCCAGTGCGAACACCACCGCCATCAGCCATACCGGTGTAGGAATGCCCAATGGACGGCCGATGCCGAACCAGCCGAACAGATCGGCGTTATCGTTAAAACCGGTGTTAATTGGACTACCGTTGGTATAAACCATGGTGACACCGCGCAGCAGCAGCATCATTACCAGCGTAGCGATAAAAGCCTGCACCTTGCCGCGTGCGACAATCACGCCGGTAATAGCACCAATTGCCGCGCCCAGCGCCAGCGAAGCCGCAACGGCTACCAGCGCATTCACTTCTAATCCGACGATTGACGCCGCGACGGCACCCGTCAGCGCCAGTAGCGATCCCACCGACAAATCAATGCCCGAGGTCAGAATCACCAGCGTCATCCCCACCGCCATAATGGCGTTGACCGATGTCTGCTGCAGGATATTGAACATGTTTGGCAGCGTGAAGAAATTCGGGCTCTGGCTGGCGACCACGGCGATCAGCACAATCAGCGCAATCAGGGATTTCTGCTCTAGCAGCCAGGCTTTGCTGAACCAACGACGGCTGGCGGGTAAGGTTTGGGTGCTCATACTACTAACTCCTCGCTGTGTTGCTTACCGACTGCCGCCGCCATCAGGGATTCCTGGGTAGCCTGCTCACGGGAAAATTCGCCACTCAGATGGCCTTCATGCATCACCACGATGCGATCGCTCATGCCCAGCACTTCCGGCATTTCTGACGACACCAAAATGATGCTCAGCCCTTCGGCTTTAAACTGGTTAATTAACTGATAGATCTCTTTTTTCGCCCCGACATCGACGCCGCGTGTCGGCTCATCAAGAATCAGCACATCGGGGCGCGTCATCAGACCGCGCGCAATCGCTACTTTTTGCTGATTACCACCGGACAGCAGGCCAATCGGCTGCTCCATTGAGGGGGTTTTGACGTTGAACAGGCGGATAAAATCGCCCACCGCCAGCTGCTCGTCACTGTGTCGGAGATTGCCCGCGCCGGTACTGAAATAGCGCAGCGCGGTCAGCGACATGTTCTCTTTCACCGACATGCCAAGCACCAGGCCATCGCGCTTGCGGTCTTCAGAGATATAAACGATGCCGTTTGCTAAGCCATCCTGCGGTGAGCGGGTCATGATCTCGCGGCCATTCAGCGTCACTTTGCCTTTGCTGCGCGGCAAGGCGCCATACAGCACTTTCATCAATTCGGTCCGGCCCGCGCCCATCAGGCCGGACACGCCAAGGATTTCCCCTTTGCGCAGCGTAAAGCTGACATCATCGACGCCCGGCCCGCTCAGGTTTTCTACTTTTAAGCGGATCTCACCCGGCTGTTGATCGATGCGCGGATATTGATCTTCCAGCTTGCGGCCGACCATCATCTCGATCAGGCTCTCTTCGCTCAGATCGCTGACCGCACGCTCGGCGATAAACTGCCCATCGCGGAACACGGTGACGTCATCGCAAATCTCGAAGATCTCTTTCATGCGGTGCGAGATATAGACGATGCCGCAGCCCTGCGCTTTCAGTTCATTAATCACGCGGAACAACGACAGCGTTTCGGTATCGGTTAGCGCATCGGTCGGTTCATCCATAATGATGACTTTCGACTCGAAGCTGAGCACTTTGGCGATCTCGACCATCTGCTGATCGCCAATCGACAAATCGCCCACCAGCTTGTGGCTGCTAAAACGCAGATTGAGGCGCTTTAACAGCGCATCCGCCGCGGCGTACATCTTTTTCCATTCGATGCGGCCAAAGCGGTTAACAAATTCACGGCCAAGGAAAATATTCTCGGCAACAGTCAGTTGTGGAATCAGGTTCAGTTCCTGATGGATGATGCCAATGCCCGCTTCCTGAGACGCTTTTGGGCCAGAGAACGCCACATCCTTACCTAGCCACTGCATGGAACCGGCGTCCATGCTGTAAATGCCGGTAAGCACTTTCATCATGGTGGATTTACCGGCACCGTTTTCACCCACCAGCGCCATGACGCGGCCAGGATAGACGGCAAGCGAGGCGCCATTCAGCGCTTTCACGCCAGGAAACGACTTTTCAATCCCTTTGAGTTGCAATAGCGGTTGCATAACGGCCTCAGAAGGTCACGCCAGCGCTCAGGATGACATTCGCATACGGAGAACACTCTCCGCTGCGAATGACCGCCTGACTACGCTGCGTTTGTTGTTTGAATTGTTCATGGCTGGTGTAACGGATGGTAATGACATTCCCCTGGTGCCGTTGCAAGGCTTCGAGCACGGCGAGCAGTGCGCTGTGGAGCTGCGGATTATGCTGCTTAATCTCCTCCGCCATCAGGGCGCTTTCGACCTGCATCTCCTGCGTGATAACGTCGACCACCTGTAAAAATTCGGGCGTACCCGGCGTTAACGCCAGATCGATGCGCTGTGGACCGGCCGGAATCGGCAAGCCTGCATCTGCAATCGTCAGCGTATCGGTGTGCCCCAGGCGGGCAATCACATGAGAGACTTCAGCGTTTAACAAGCGACCTTTTTTCATTTCTTCCACTCCACAGCGAAACGTTTCGCTGATCGGGAGTGTATAAAATGCGCGCGGCAACTCAATGACGGCATCACGGAAATGTGATCGCCATCGAAACGTTTCGCTTGTACCAGAGAGAATTTGAGTTTGGTGGGATTGCGGAGCCGCTTACACGGCCCCGGGGAGGAAATTATGGCAGTTTACGCACCTGTTTCACGTCCAGTTCGATGGAGTTGAAATCTTTATCCAGTTCACCGGTCAGTTCTACCTGATCCTTCGGTGAGATGGTTAAACCGTTCCAGCGCTTATGATCGATTTCGACCTTCATGGTGCCAGTGGCATCACGGAACTGATAATCCTCATCACCAATTTGCTTCTCTAGCGTACCGCGCACGGTAATCCAGCTATCGTCTTTCATCTCTTCGGCCTGTTTCACCGTAACAACACTGGTGTTATCAGCTTTGAAACCACCAGACTTAACCTGCGCCGTTGGTGCATTCGGATCAATAAAGCCACCCTGCTGGGCGGCAAGTACCGGCGTAGCGGCCAGCGCGATAACGGCTAATAGAGCTGCAGACTTTTTCATAAATGACCTCTTTTTCATCAATGTGTCGGATTACGGGAGCTATTTCACCACAAGGTTCTTAACAGGATCTTAAGAAAACGCATTGCGCGTACATTCATGAAAAATAGTCTATTTGCCGCGATTTTCGCTGTACAAGAGTGATTGTGCTTCGTATAACTCCGTTTAACAGAAGGAGACGTAATGCGCATTTTACTGATTGAAGATGACACGCTGATTGGTGACGGATTAAAAGTCGGGCTCACCAAACTCGGCTTCAGCGTGGACTGGTTTGTCTCCGGCGAAAGCGGGTTTCAAGCGTTAACAGCGGCCCCCTGGGATGCGGTGGTGCTGGATCTGTCGCTGCCCGAGCGCGACGGTCTGGATATCCTGCGCCAATGGCGCCAGCAAGGACACGATGTGCCAGTTCTGATCCTTACCGCGCGTGATGCGCTCGATCAGCGTGTGCAGGGATTGCAGCTCGGCGCCGATGATTACCTGTGCAAGCCGTTTGCGCTGACAGAAGTGGCGGCGCGCTTGCAGGCGCTGATCCGTCGTCGTCACGGGCAACTACAGCCCGAACTCAAACACGGCAAGGTGGTGATGGCGCCCGGCAGCCACAGCGTAATGTGCGATGGCGAAGCCGTCAGCCTGAAGAGCCGTGAACTGGCGCTGCTGGAGCTGTTTCTGCGCAACCCTGGCCGCGTGCTGACGCGCAGTCAGCTGGAAGAAAAACTGTATAGCTGGAATGAGGATGTCTCCAGCAATGCGGTGGAAGTGCACATTCATCATCTGCGTAAAAAACTCGGTAGCCAGTTTATTCGCACCGTGCATGGTGTGGGCTATACGCTGGGAGCGGCGGAATGAGTCTGTTTCTGCGCCTCGCCATCGGCTTTGTGCTGCTGATTCTGTTATGCGGCGGACTTGCCGGCCTCAGCGCATGGCATCAAACCCGCGATACGGTGAATGAGCTGTTTGATACCCAGCAGATGCTATTTGCTAAACGCCTGATAGCGCTCGATCCCACCTCGCTGCAGGACGTTACGCTGCCCAAAACCAAAGCGATATTACGCCATCATCGTGGCGATCAGGATGATGATGCCCTGGCGTTTGCCATTTTCAGCGCCGAGGGACAACCGCTCTTAAACGATGGTGAAAACGGTCGCGATCTGCAGTTTGATCATCAGCGCGATGGCTTTGTCGATGGCCGCCTGCGCGGTGATAAGGACAGCTGGCGCTTAGTGTGGCTCACCTCTGCCGATAAACGTTATCGCGTGGTGGTTGGTCAGGAGTGGGAGTATCGCGAGGATATGACGCGCGATCTGGCGCTCAGTAGCTTGTTGCCCTGGCTGATTGCCATGCCCTTTATGCTGCTGTTTTTGCTGGCGCTGGTGTGGTTCGAACTGCGTCCGTTGAAACGTCTGACGGTTTCACTGCATCAACGTGCGCCGGATGACGCCACGCCATTGCCGGAAGCGCGCTTGCCTAAAGAGGTGAAACCGCTGGTGGTGGCGCTCAACGGATTGTTTAGTCGTATGGCACATCTGGTGCAGCGCGAACGTCGCTTCACCTCCGATGCCGCCCATGAACTGCGTAGTCCGCTGGCGGCACTGCGCGTACAGAGCGAAGTGATTCAGCTGGCCGATGATGATGAAGCGATGCGCAAACGCGCCATTCAGCAGTTGGATAGCGGTATTGTGCGCGCCACCCGGCTGGTGGATCAGCTGCTGACACTTTCACGCGTGGAAGCAGACGATCTGCGCAGCGAATTTCAACCGGTCGCGCTGGCGCCGCTGCTGCAAAATCTATTGGCGGAACATTTCCCACAGGCGGAACAGCAGCATACCGATTTAGCATTTACCAGCCATGCTGAACCGGTGATGAACGGTCATCCGCTGCTGTTGGGTTTGATGGTGCGCAACCTGCTGGATAACGCGCTGCGCTATTCACCGGCGGGAAGTACTATCGATGTGCAGCTCAATGCTCGCGCCATTACCGTTGATGATAACGGACCTGGCGTCAGCGAAGAGCAACTGGCAAGGCTGGGAGAACGCTTTTGGCGACCGCCAGGGCAGGCACAAACCGGGAGCGGATTGGGGCTTTCCATCGTGAAGAATATTGCCCAACTGCACGGCATTCGATTGCAGTTCAGCCAGCGCGCCAGCGGAGGATTGCGCGTCACTTTAAGCTGGTGACGCGCACAGCGTTAAATCTCGACCTGGGTTCCCAGTTCGATCACGCGATTGGGTGGGATTTCAAACTGATCCGGCGCGCGCAGCGCATTGCGTTGCAGCGCCAGGAACAACTTGCCACGCAGGCGCAGATACCACGGACGATCGCCGATAATCAGCGATTCATGCGACATGAAGAATGACGTCTCCATCATGCGGCAATTCAGCCCTTCAAGGCCGCAGCGGTGGAAAATCTCCTCAACGTTCGGCGTTTCACGCCAGCCGTAGCTCGCAACCACGCGCCAGAACGTCGGCGACAGCTGCTCAATCGTCACACGACGTACGTTGTGCACGTAAGGTGCATCTTCAGTACGCAGCGTCAGTAGCACCACGCGCTCATGCAACACTTTGTTGTGTTTAAGGTTATGCAACATGGCAAACGGAATCACGTTAAGCGCACGCGACATATATACCGCGGTACCCGGCACGCGCACCGGCGGCGATTTCTCCAGCGAAGCAATCATCGCTTCCAGAGAGTTACCGTGCTCATGCATACGACGCAGCAGGCGGAAACGCTCGCTTTTCCAGGTGGTCATAATGATGAACATCATCAGTGCCAGCGTTAGCGGCAGCCAACCGCCAGAGAATACTTTGATCAGGTTGGCGGAGAACAGCGACACATCGATACACAACATGGCGATCAGAATCAGCACCACCAGATAGCGGTTCCAGTGCCAGTTTTGAATCGCCACCGTAGAGCAAAGAATCGCGGTCAGCACCATGGTGCCCGTTACCGCAATGCCGTAAGCCGCGGCCAGATTGCTGGAGTGCTCGAAGCCGACAATCACAATCACCACCGAGAAGTAGAGCAGCCAGTTGATCACCGGGATGTAAATCTGCCCTGACTCTTCCTCAGAGGTGTGCACAATACGCATCGGCGGCAAATAGCCAAGGCGCACGGCCTGACGCGTTAACGAGAACACACCGGAAATCACCGCCTGCGAGGCGATCACCGTGGCTAAGGTCGCCAGAATTAACATCGGGATCAGCATCCAGTCCGGCGCGAGCAGGAAGAACGGATTTTTAATCGCTTCCGGATGTTTGAGCAGCAGCGCACCCTGACCGAAGTAGTTGAGCACCAGCGATGGCAGCACCACGATGAACCAGGCAAGTCGAATCGGAAATTTGCCGAAGTGGCCCATGTCAGCATACAGCGCTTCTACGCCTGTAATCGCCAGCACCACCGCGCCCAGCGCGAAGAAAGAGACCGTTTTGTATTCGATAAAGAAGTGCAGCGCCCAGTATGGATTCATCGCGTGCAGCACGTCGGGATTACTGATGATACTGCGCGCGCCCAATACCGCCAGAACCAGAAACCACAGCAGCATCACCGGTGCGAACAGTTTTCCGACAATGCCAGTACCGTGCTTCTGGATAACAAACAGCAGGGTCAAAACGGCGATCGCTAATGGCACGATATAGGCATCCAGACTTGGGGCCGCAATTTCCAGCCCCTCAATCGCCGAAAGCACCGAGACTGCTGGGGTAATCACCACTTCGCCATAGAAGAAGCTGCCGCCAATCAGGCCCATGATCACCAGTATCGCGGTGGCTCTGGCGCCGGTATGACGGCCAGCCAGCGACATCAGCGTCAAAATCCCGCCTTCACCCGCGTTATCGGCGCGCATCACGTAGCTGATGTATTTAAGCGACACCACCAGAATCAGCAGCCAGAAGATCAGCGACAGGAAGCCAAAAACCGCTTCACGCTCAACGCCAAAACCAAACTGACCAGAGAGACATTCACGCAATGTATAGAGCGGGCTGGTGCCGATATCGCCATACACCACGCCAATGGCCGCCAGTGTGACTGCCCCAAGGGACTGTTTCTTATCCGAGCTCATAAGTTGTCTTTTGTTGGAGCCGATGAGGCACTTGCCCACCGCTCAAGCCATCAAAAAGCGCACAGTATGCACATATTCCCAAAAAAACCTACTCTTACAAAGTGTCACCATCGCGTCGGTGACGCGGTTTTTCGCCGAAAATCGGGTAAAAAAAGCGTTGGAAGCGGCGAGTTATCTCGCATCAACCTTCTGAAACAAAAAAGCTGACGGCTATCAACGCAATCGCGCATGATAATCAGTAGAGTATTGCGCTCGCCAGACTATGACGGCACCAGGATCAAAAGGATAATGATGTGATTATGGCTCAACCCCATCTTTTGGCAGAAAGAATTTCTCGCCTGAGCAACGCGCTGGAAAAAGGGCTGTATGAACGCCATCACGCGATCCGCCTCTGTCTGCTGGCTGCGCTGAGCGGCGAAAGCGTGTTTTTGCTCGGGCCGCCCGGCATCGCTAAGAGCCTGATTGCCCGCCGCCTGAAATACGCCTTCCAACACGCCCGCGCTTTTGAATACCTGATGACCCGTTTTTCCACCCCCGAAGAGGTGTTTGGCCCGCTGTCGATTCAGGCGCTGAAAGATGAAGGGCGTTATCAACGTCTCACCAAAGGCTACCTGCCGGATGCCGAAATTGTTTTTCTCGACGAAATCTGGAAAGCCGGCCCGGCGATTCTGAATACCTTGCTCACCGCCATCAACGAACGCCGCTTCCGTAACGGCGACAGTGAAGAAAAAATCCCGATGCGTCTGCTGGTTACCGCCTCCAACGAACTGCCGGAAGCCGATAGCGGACTGGAAGCGCTGTACGATCGCATGTTGATTCGTCTGTGGCTGGATAACGTGCATGAAAAGCAGAATTTCCGCAGCATGCTCACCCACCAGCAGGACGAAAACGACAACCCAGTCGCAGAAGCGTTGCGCATCAGCGATGAAGAGTATGAGCAGTGGCAGAAAGGCATCAGTCAGGTCAGCCTGCCCGACCACGTGTTCGAACTGATTTATCAGCTGCGTCAGCAGTTAGAAACGCTGCCGGATGCGCCGTACATCTCCGATCGCCGCTGGAAGAAAGCCATTCATCTGTTGCAGGCCAGCGCGTTCTATAGCGGCCGCGTGACCATCGCCCCTATCGACTTAATTCTGCTGAAAGATTGCCTGTGGCATGACGTGGCTTCGATGAAGCTGCTGGATCGCGAAATCGATACGCTAATGTCGCAACATGCGTGGCAGCAGCAGGCGCTGCTACACAAGCTGCAACAGATCAAAAGCCGTCGCATTGCGCTGCAACAGCAGCAAAGCGTGGCGCAAGCGCTGACGCTAGAGAAACACAGCGGCATGTTCAGCCGCAAACCGCATTATGAATTACCCGCAGCCATTACTGATGAGCAACTGACATTGATGCTGCAACAGCCGCTAATGCTGCACGATATGCAGGTGACGCATATCCTGATTGGTCGCGAAGCGCTGGAGCAGTGGCTGCTGAAAGGCGGCGAGATCCGCGGCAAGCTGAACGGTATTGGCTTTGGTCAGACGCTCGATCTGCTGGTGGATACACATCACTGTCTGACGCTGCGCGATGTCAGCCTGCAATCCACGCGACTGACGCTGCCGGGCGCCAGCAGCAGCAGCGAGATGCCGCAGGAGATCGTGGATGAATACGAAGCGCTCGAGACACAGCTGCGTGCGCAGCGCACGCTGTTTAGCCAGCATCAGCGCTGCCTGTTTATCAGTGACGATTGGCTAGCCCGCATTGAAACCAGCCTGCAGGATGTCGCGGAACAGCTGAAACAGGCGCGAAAATGATCTCACTGGAGACGCTGAGCACGCTGTTATCGATTGGCGAAACCGAGTTAATCGAAGAGCTGATTTTAGCGCTGCTCGCTTCGCCGCAACTGGCACTGTTCTTTGAGAAATTCCCGCGTTTGAAGCAAGCCATGATGCGCGATCTACCGCGCTGGCGCTCAGAGATCGCTGAGCAGATCAAAGTCACACCGGTGCCAGAAGCGCTGGCGCAGGAGTTTCAGCTGTTTCAACAGATGCAGCTGCTCAGCTCACACCATTTTACCCAACAGTTACCTCACATCATGACGCAGCTGAAAAGCCTGCCGTCGCCGTTCATCGAAGAAGCCAGCAAACTGCTGCTCAACGCCGAAAGCGCCGAGCTCAGCAACGCACAACACACGTTGTTTCTGCAACGCTGGCGCCTCAGTCTGACGCTGCAAACGCTGACGCTGAATGAAACCATCCTGGAAGAACAACGCGAACGTTTAATGGCCGAGTTGCAGCAGCGCATGGCGATCAGCGGTCAACTGGCACCCATTCTCACCGGTGATGATGAAGCCGCCGCCGGACGCCTGTGGGATTTGAGCAAAGCGCCGCTGCAGCACGGCGATTACGAACTGATTGTGCAGTACGGCGACTTCCTTGCTCAGCAGCCGGAGCTGATGAAGCTGGCACAGCAGCTGGGGCGCAGTCGCGAAGCCAAATCGGTACCTTCGCAGGATGCGCCGCTGGAGGCGTTTCACCAACTGGTGCGTGAACCGGATAACGTGCCGGAAGAGGTCAGCGGCATTCATCAGAGCGATGATGTGCTGCGGCTGTTGCCACCTGAGCTGGCGGCACTGAGCATCAGCGAGTTAGAGCTGGAGTTTTATCGGCGCTTAGTGGAAAAACGCTTGCTGACCTACCGTTTGCAGGGCGATGCGTGGCATGAAAAAGTCACCATGAGTCCGGTCAGCCACCAGCAGCACGAAGAACAGCCGCGCGGCCCGTTTATCGTCTGCGTGGATACCTCCGGTTCGATGGGCGGTTTCAACGAACGCTGCGCCAAAGCCTTTTGCCTGGCGCTGTTGAAAGTGGCACTGGCGGATAGGCGCCGCTGCTACATCATGCTGTTCGCCCATGAAGTCATCGGCTATGAACTCACTTCTGATAACGGTATTGAGCAGGCGATACGTTTCCTCAGCCAGCGTTTTCGCGGTGGCACCGATCTGGCGGCCTGTCTTGCGGCAGTCGTGAAACGGATGGAAGGCAGCGCGTGGCAGGAAGCGGATGCGGTGATCGTGTCAGATTTTATAGCCCAGCGTTTACCCGACGATATCGTCAACACCATTAAGCAGCGTCAGCGCCAATATCAACAGCGCTTCCATGCGGTAGCCATGTCGCTGCACGGTAAGCCTGGCATTCTTCGCATCTTTGATCACATCTGGCGCTTCGATACCGGGTTGAAAAGTCGCCTGTTGCGCCGCTGGCAGCGCTAAGTCATCTGGCAGAAATGCTAATTTGCTATAGTGATAAGTTCGCACACTAAGCAAATGGAGCACCTTGTGACCACCGCCCAACTTCCCGCACCGACCCGCACACTGCGACTCTCCGGCCAAAATAGCGAACAAAAAAGAGCCGAACTGCTGACGTACTTCACCCAAACCTGGGAATTGTATGAAAGCCTGTTTGATTGCCTCGCCGACGAGCGCGCCTGGTTTAACAAAGCCATTTCGCTGCGCCATCCGCTGATCTTCTACTTTGGCCATACCGCCACCTTCTACATCAATAAACTCATGGCCGGCCGCTATCTCGACCAACGCGTTGACGATCGTATTGAAGCGATGATGGCGATCGGCGTGGATGAGATGAGCTGGGACGATCTCAATGATAGCCATTACGACTGGCCGACCATCAATGAAGTACGCGACTATCGCGGCAAAGTAAAAAGCCTGGTCAGCGAGTTCATTCGCACCATGCCGCTGGAGCTGCCCATCGATTGGCAAAGCCCGGCGTGGGTGGTTTTGATGGGGATCGAGCACGAACGTATTCATCTGGAAACCTCCAGCGTGCTGATGCGCCAGTTGCCAATTGAATGGGTAAAAGCGCAGCCGCATTGGCCAGTTTGCCCGCAGGCGCGTCACGATCGTCAATCTGTGCCAGCCAATTCGCTAATCGCTATGCCCGGTGGCCGTGTGCAGCAGGGTAAAACTGACGACACTTACGGTTGGGATAACGAATATGGCAGCCAGCAGACGGAACTGAAGCCGTTCAAGGCCAGCAAAATGCTGGTGAGCAATGCCGAGTTTTATCGCTTTATCGCGGCGGGTGGTTATAACGACCCGCGCTGGTGGGATGATGAAGGTTGGGGCTGGCGCGAATTTTCCGGCGCGCAGATGCCGACGTTTTGGGTTGGTAATGAAAAACTGCCCGATCAGCTTAAACTGCGTTTGCTGGCTGAAGAAGTCGCGATGCCGTGGGATTGGCCTGCGGAAGTGAACCAGCTGGAAGCCGCCGCGTTCTGCCGCTGGCTGGCTGAAGAGACAGGTAAATCCGTTCAGTTGCCGTGCGAAGCTGAGTGGGCGCAGCTGCGTGAGCAGGTAAGCGGCGATCAGCCGGATTGGACGGAAGCGCCAGGCAATATCAATCTGGCATATTGGGCTTCATCCAGCCCGGTTGACCATTTTGCGCAGGGGGAGTTTTACGACATCGTCGGTAATGTCTGGCAGTGGACCACCACGCCGACCAACGGTTTCGAAGGCTTTAAAGTGCACCCGCTGTATGACGATTTCTCCACGCCGACCTTTGATGGCAAACATGCGCTGATCAAAGGCGGCAGCTGGATTTCCACCGGCAATGAAGCACTCAAATCCGCACGCTACGCTTTCCGCCGTCACTTCTTCCAGCATGCCGGTTTCCGCTATGTGGTCTCATCTCATGAAGAAACCATGGCGCTCAATCCCTATGAAACGGACAGCATGGTGTCGCAGTATCTCGATTTCCAGTACGGACCGAACTACTACGATGTACCCAATTACGCTGCTGCGCTGGTGGAAAAATTGCTGCCGCACTGCAGTGCGCGCGGTGAAGCGCTGGATATCGGCTGTGCCACCGGACGCGCCAGTTTTGAACTGGCGCGCTATTTCGATGCGGTCACCGGCATGGATTACTCGGCGCGCTTTATTGATGTGGCGCTGCAGCTGACCTCCGGTGAAGATTTCCGCTATGTGGTACCTGAAGAAGGCGAGCTGGTGGAGTATCGCCAGGTGCGACTGAAAGAGTTTGGCCTTGAGGCCGAGCAGGCGCAGCGCATTCAATTTATTCAGGGCGATGCCTGTAACCTGAAGCCGCAGCCGGAACGTTACGATCTGGTACTGGCTTCCAACCTGATTGACCGTTTGCGTCAGCCAAAGCGTTTCCTGCAGGATATAACGCCGATGATCCGTTCCGGCGGTCTGCTGGTGCTGTCATCGCCCTATACCTGGCTGGAAGATTTCACCCCGAAGGAGAACTGGCTGGGCGGTATTCGCGAAAATGGCGAAGCGTTAACCACCTATCAGGCACTGCAGCGCGAACTGCGTGGCGCGTTTGAAGAAGTGGCACCGCCGCAGGATGTGCCGTTCGTCATACGCGAGACGGCACGCAAGTTTCAGCATACTCAGGCACAAGTGACCTTCTGGCGTAAGCGCTAAAAAGCATGCAGACAACGGGATATCCGTTGTCTGCACCTTGCCTGCACCGCTAATTTGCTGCACATTCTCCTTTATTCATAGAAGAAGAACTCAACGAGGATGGACAATGGCGGAACACCTTCAGCTGGATAACCTGGACCGCGGCATTCTGAATGCGCTGCTGCAAAATGCGCGCACCGCCTACGCCGAGCTCGCCAAACAGTTCAATGTGAGCCCGGGCACCATTCATGTTCGCGTGGAGAAGATGCGTCAGGCGGGCATTATTTTAGGCACGCGCGTGGAGATCGATCCCCGTCAACTCGGCTTCGATGTGTGCTGTTTTATCGGTATTATCCTGAAAAGCGCGCGTGACTATCCTGCGGCACTCAGCAAACTGGAAGCGCTAGATGAAGTAGTAGAAGCTTGGTATACCACCGGTCATTACAGCATCTTTATCAAAGTGATGTGCCGATCGATCGATGCCTTGCAACAAGTGTTGATCAACAAGATCCAGACTATTGATGAAATTCAGTCCACCGAAACCCTGATCTCACTGCAAAACCCGATCATGCGCACCATCAAGCCGTAATCCCTCCCTATTCTGTGCACAACCTTATCCCGGGCAGATCGCGCGTCTAGCGCGACTTGCCGCCTGATGCTTTCTACTATTAACCCTGTTTTCCACAGGTGGATCACCGCTTGATCACAGCGTACAATGCTCGCCTTTAGTGCGGGAGAGCATCATGGCCGATATTACGTTAATCAGTGGAAGTACCCTTGGCAGCGCCGAATATGTTGCTGAACATCTGGAAGAAAAACTGCAGGAAGCGGGCTTCTCAACCGAGGTGCTGCATGGCCCTGAGCTGGACGAGCTGCCACAGCAGGGTATCTGGCTGATCGTTACCTCTACGCACGGCGCTGGCGAACTGCCTGACAACTTGCTTCCTTTATATGAAGCATTGCAGGAGACGCAACCTGACCTTTCCGGCCTACGTTATGGCGCTGTGGGCATCGGCAACCATGAATACGATCTTTTCTGCGGCGCGATTAAGCTGCTAGAAGAGCAGTTGAACCAGTTGGGTGCCAAACGCATTGGCGATCGCCTTGAGATCGACGTTTTAGAGCATGAGATCCCGGAAGACGCGGCTGAAGTGTGGGTCGCCACATGGAAAACACAGATTTAAAACGATCTTAGCCGGCTGGGGATCGGGAAAAAGAGACGATCCCCAGTTTATTACGCTGTTTTTTCGCGTTTATCGTGCGATCACTTGTGGATAACATGGCCTGTTTCATGCGTATAACCAGTAGTTATACAAAGAACAACCATTGATTCATTTTTAGCCTGTGCATAAGTCGCCATTTTGATCCCAGCTTATACGGATCAGGATCACCGATCATTCACAGCAAACGATCCTCTCTAATCACTTGTTTAATCTTTGCTTTTCGGGGTTATCAACAGCCTGGTGCGATCCTAATAGTAGATCTAACAGAGAGATCATATAAAAGATCTAAAGATCCTTTATTTAAAACCTCAGGATCCCGCGACTTTCGCCGCCGACATAATTTCAGTAGAATCCACCGCCCAGGGCAACAATCCCTGTCCGAACACTAACGAGGACCACTTCATGTTTTATCCAGATCCTTTTGACGTCATCGTAATCGGTGGTGGTCATGCGGGCACAGAGGCCGCGATGGCCGCCGCCCGAATGGGTCAGCAAACCCTGTTACTCACCCATAACATTGATACGCTTGGACAAATGTCCTGTAACCCGGCGATCGGTGGCATCGGGAAAGGACATCTGGTGAAGGAAGTGGATGCCTTAGGCGGTTTGATGGCCACGGCAATTGACCAGGCTGGCATCCAGTTTAGGATACTAAACGCCAGCAAGGGCCCAGCCGTTCGCGCTACTCGTGCTCAGGCTGACCGCGTGCTGTATCGCCAGGCGGTACGCACTGCGCTGGAGAACCAGCCCAACCTGATGATTTTCCAGCAGGCAGTTGACGATCTGATTGTGGAAAACGATCGCGTCGTCGGTGCTGTGACGCAGATGGGCTTGAAATTCCGCGCCAAAACCGTGGTACTGACCGTCGGGACGTTCCTTGATGGCAAAATCCATATTGGCCTGGATAACTACAGCGGTGGTCGAGCGGGCGATCCGCCATCAATTCCATTGGCGAAGCGTCTGCGTGCACTGCCGTTGCGTGTAAATCGCTTGAAAACCGGTACGCCACCACGTATCGATGCTCGCTCGATTGATTTTTCAGTACTGACTCCGCAGCACGGTGATAACCCGATGCCGGTGTTCTCGTTCATGGGTAAGGCTTCACAGCATCCGCAACAGGTGCCGTGCTGGATCACCTACACCAACGAGCAGACGCATGACGTGATCCGCAACAACCTCGATCGTAGCCCGATGTACGCCGGGATCATCGAAGGGATTGGTCCACGTTACTGCCCGTCGATTGAAGACAAAGTTATGCGCTTTGCCGATCGTAACGCGCACCAGATCTTCCTGGAGCCGGAAGGCCTTACCAGCAACGAGATCTACCCGAATGGCATATCCACCAGCCTGCCGTTTGACGTACAGATGCAGATCGTGCGTTCCATGAAAGGATTGGAAAACGCGAAGATCATCCGTCCGGGTTATGCCATTGAGTATGATTTCTTCGATCCTCGCGATCTGAAGCCGACGCTGGAAAGCAAATTTATCCACGGCCTGTTCTTTGCCGGTCAGATCAACGGCACCACCGGCTACGAAGAAGCGGCGGCACAAGGTTTGCTGGCAGGGCTGAATGCAGCACGTTCCTCTGCAGACAAAGAGGGCTGGGCGCCACGTCGCGATCAGGCCTACCTCGGTGTGTTGGTTGACGATCTCTGTACCTTAGGTACCAAAGAGCCATACCGCATGTTCACATCGCGCGCGGAATACCGCTTGATGCTGCGTGAAGATAACGCCGATCTGCGTCTGACTGAAGTGGGTCGTGAACTCGGCCTGGTTGATGATGATCGCTGGGCGCGCTACAACCAGAAACTGGAAGCGATTGAGCAAGAGCGTCAACGCCTGCGCGATCTGTGGGTGCATCCGAAATCGGAAAACGTGGCTGAAGTCAACGCCGTGATCAGCGCCCCGCTGACTAAAGAAGCCAGCGGCGAAGATCTGCTGCGTCGTCCAGAGATGACTTACCCACTGCTGACGTCGCTCGCCAGCTACGGTCCGGCACTGCTTGATGAGCAAGCCGCTGAGCAGGTGGAGATTCAGGTGAAGTACGAAGGTTACATCGCGCGCCAGCAAGAAGAGATTGATCGCCAGCAGCGCAATGAAAATACCTTGTTGCCTGTGGAGCTCGATTATCGTCAGGTGAATGGCCTGTCGAATGAAGTGATCGCTAAACTTAACGATCACAAACCCACCTCCATCGGCCAGGCTTCACGTATTTCGGGTATCACACCGGCAGCAATTTCAATTCTGCTGATTTACCTGAAGAAACAGGGCCTGCTGCGTAAAAGCGCCTGATAGACTTTGGGGCGAGGCAACTCGCCCACGTTAATGGAATTCTCGTTGTGATCAACAAACTCTCCTCGCTGCTGAAAGCGGCAAACATTTCCCTTACCGATCAACAAAAACAACAGTTGGTAGGCTATGTTGAATTGCTGCATAAGTGGAATAAAGCCTACAACCTGACTTCGGTGCGCGATCCACAGCAGATGCTGGTGCGTCATATTCTCGATAGCGTGGTGGTTGAGCCGCATCTGCAGGGCGAACGCTTTATTGATGTTGGCACAGGGCCGGGTCTGCCGGGTATTCCGCTGGCCATCGTGCGTCCTCAGTCGCATTTCACCTTGCTGGATAGCCTCGGCAAACGCGTGCGTTTTCTGCGCCAGGTACAGCATGAGTTAGGACTTACTAACGTCACGCCGGTGCAGAGCCGCGTTGAAGAGTTCCCATCTGAACCACCGTTTGACGGCGTTATAAGCCGTGCATTTGCTTCGCTGGAAGACATGTTGAACTGGTGTCATCATTTGCCGGGCCGCGAAGGCCGCTTTTATGCCTTAAAAGGTGTGCGTCCGGATGATGAGATTTCCGCGTTGCCTGCTGGCTTTATGGTAGAAAAAATTCAGCCGTTACGGGTACCCGAATTAGATGGTGAACGTCATCTGGTGGTGATTTCCCGGCAATAGCCTTTAAAACGGTATGGATATAAGCCCGTTCATGCCGTTTGTCTTAGCGAATGTGCTGAATGAAAAAGCAGCGATTGAACACTTTAAGATAAAGGCTTTTATTTAGCAGGGCAGGGTGAGGGAGTTAACATCCTCGCCGGAAATTATCCGAAAAGCTCTGTTACATTTAACGATTAGTTCACATTTCATTATCACTTAGATCACTTTATTGCGTGTATTTACCTGGCCGAATAATCACTGTTGAAAATATAACTCTGCAATAAATTGGCGTGCGTAATATCAATTTTACGTTTTTATTGCAGCACATGATGTCAATAGAGTGTTTTTATCGAAAATCCTGATTCAGCACGTAAGTAATAATTTTAACCGAATGATAAGTAAGTGCTTTAACCCGTTTTTGAATCGAATGATTCTTGTCATAAACAAATTTTCTTAGTTATTCCTTGTTTATTATGTGATCTAAAGCACGCTTTAAAAGCAAGTTGAATGGGCGATTTCAGACTTTCAGCGAAGCATTGTCGGAAGTCGATGTTTTGAAAAAGAGTCCTTCAGAAAGAAATTTAAATAATTGTTCACCTTTTCGCTACTTACCGATTGAAATCGCAGGTGGCGCCCGTATAATTTGCACGGCTTTTGCTGCTTGACTCAAATGAGTAAAGGCAGTCTTATACGACACGCGACATACCCCGTTCGGGGCAGGAGAGTTCAGCGTCATGTCAGTGTCTCTTTACAGTGTGAAATTAGCCCGGGCCGTGCTGATCATTCAGCTGGTGACCTTTGTCATCATCGGTGCGCTCTTTACCCTGAAAGAGGTCACCTGGGGCGCCTCCGCCATCGCCGGTGGAGTGGCAGCCTGGCTGCCGAACGTGTTGTTTATGTTTTTAGCCTGGCGCCTGCAGGATCAAACGCCTGCGAAAGGCCGTGTTGCCTGGAGCTTCGCCCTCGGGGAAGTGTTCAAGGTGTTTACAACGGTCATTTTTCTCGCGGTGGCGTTGGGTGTGTTTCGAGCGGTCTTCTGGCCACTCGCAATCACGTGGTTATCGGTGCTGGTGGTGCAGATCGTCGCTCCGGCTGTAATTAACAACAAAGGGTAAGAGGCATCATGGCTGCTGGAGAAATCTCTACTCCGCAAGAATACATAGGTCACCATCTGAATAATCTTCAGTTGGACCTGCGTACTTTCGAGTTGGTGAATCCGCACGACGCTCCTGCGACGTTCTGGGTATTAAATATCGATTCCATGTTTTTCTCTGTGGTGCTGGGACTTATTTTCCTGGTGTTGTTCCGCAAAGTGGCCAAAAGCGCTACCAGCGGTGTTCCAGGGAAATTACAAGCGGCTATCGAACTGGTTGTCGGCTTCGTTGATAACAACGTGCGCGACATGTACCACGGTAAAAGCAAACTTATCGCCCCGCTGGCTCTGACGATTTTCGTCTGGGTCTTCCTGATGAACTTCATGGATCTGCTGCCTATCGATTTGCTGCCGTTTATCGGCGAGCACTATTTAGGCCTGCCGGCGCTGCGCGTCGTGCCGTCTGCAGACGTGAACATCACGCTGTCTATGGCGCTGGGCGTATTTATTTTGATTCTGTTCTACAGCATCAAAATGAAAGGCATTGGTGGCTTCACCAAAGAGTTGACGCTGCAGCCTTTTAATCACCCGATCTTCATCCCCATTAACCTGATTCTTGAAGGTGTTAGCCTGCTGTCCAAGCCTGTTTCACTGGGTCTGCGACTGTTCGGTAACATGTATGCGGGTGAGCTGATCTTTATCCTGATTGCCGGCTTGCTGCCGTGGTGGTCGCAGTGGTTGTTGAATGTGCCTTGGGCCATTTTCCACATCCTGATCATTTCGCTGCAGGCTTTCATTTTCATGGTCCTCACGATCGTCTATCTGTCGATGGCATCTGAAGAACATTGATTTTTATCTCAACACTTAAGCTTTTAACTGAAACAAACTGGAGACTGTCATGGAAAACCTGAATATGGATCTGCTGTACATGGCTGCCGCTGTGATGATGGGCCTGGCGGCAATCGGTGCTGCGATCGGTATCGGCATCCTCGGAGGTAAATTCCTGGAAGGCGCCGCGCGTCAACCGGATCTGATCCCTCTGCTGCGTACGCAGTTCTTTGTTGTAATGGGTCTGGTGGATGCTATCCCGATGATCGCTGTAGGTCTGGGTCTCTACGTGATGTTTGCTGTCGCTTAAACCTGGTAGCCTTGTTCACTCATGGCACCTGGTGTGATGAGGGACGGATTCTGCCGTTTATCTCTGATAGCGGCAGAGCAAGTTAACTTAATAAGAGGCATTGTGCTGTGAACATTAATGCAACAATCCTCGGCCAGGCCATCGCGTTCATTCTGTTTGTCGCGTTCTGCATGAAGTACGTATGGCCGCCGATTATGGCTGCCATCGAGAAGCGCCAGAAAGAAATTGCTGAAGGCCTTGCTTCTGCTGAGCGCGCGAAGAAAGATTTAGATCTCGCGCAGGCCAATGCGACCGACCAGCTGAAAAAAGCCAAAGAAGACGCTCAGGTCATTATCGAGCAGGCGAACAAACGCCGTGCCCAGATTCTGGACGAAGCCAAAACTGAAGCTGAGACTGAACGTAACCGCATCGTGGCACAGGCGCAGGCAGAAATTGATGCCGAGCGTTCGCGTGCCCGTGAAGAGCTGCGTAAGCAAGTCGCGTTGCTGGCATTAGCTGGCGCCGAGAAAATCATCGAACGTTCCGTGGATGAAGCTGCTAACAGCGACATCGTTGATAAACTGGTCGCTGAACTGTAAGGAGGGAGGGGCTGATGTCTGATCTTATTACTGTAGCTCGCCCCTACGCCAAAGCAGCTTTTGACTTTGCTGTTGAGCATCAAAGCATCGATCGCTGGCAATCAATGCTGGCGTTTGCCGCAGAAGTGGCTCGCAACGAACAGATCGCAGATCTTCTTTCCGGTGCGCTTGCACCGGAAGCGTTATCTGCTTCTTTCATTGCAGTTTGTGGCGATCAACTTGATGAAAACGCCCAGAACCTGATTAAGGTGATGGCCGAAAACGGACGTTTGACAGCGCTTCCAGCGGTACTGGCTCAGTACATTCAACTGCGTGACGCTCATGAAGCGACAGCGGAAGTTGATGTGATTTCTGCCAGCACGCTGAGTGACAGTCAGCTGACTAAAATCAGCGCCGCGATGGAAAAACGTCTGTCACGTAAAGTTAAGCTGAATTGCAAAATTGATAAGTCTGTAATGGCAGGTGTGGTTATCCGTGCGGGTGACCTGGTCATTGATGGCAGCGTACGCGGCCGTCTTGATCGTCTGGCAGACGTCTTGCAGTCTTAAGGGGACTGGAGCATATGCAACTGAATTCCACCGAAATCAGCGAACTGATCAAGCAGCGCATTGCTCAGTTCAATGTCGTGAGTGAAGCTCACAACGAAGGTACTATTGTTTCTGTAAGTGACGGTATCATCCGCGTACACGGCCTGGCCGATGTTATGCAGGGTGAGATGATTGCCCTGCCGGGCAACCGTTACGCTATCGCACTGAACCTCGAGCGTGACTCGGTTGGTGCAGTAGTGATGGGCCCGTATGCTGACCTCGCGGAAGGCATGAAAGTTAAATGTACGGGTCGTATTTTAGAAGTTCCAGTTGGCCGCGGCCTGCTGGGTCGTGTGGTGAACACCCTGGGTGCACCGATCGACGGTAAAGGCGCAATCGAAAACGACGGCTTCTCGCCTGTTGAAGTGATTGCACCGGGCGTTATCGACCGTCAGTCAGTAGACCAGCCTGTTCAGACCGGTTACAAATCTGTCGATGCGATGATTCCAATCGGCCGTGGCCAGCGTGAGCTGATCATCGGTGACCGTCAGACCGGTAAAACCGCAATGGCAATCGACGCCATCATCAACCAGCGTGATTCAGGCATCAAGTGTGTCTATGTTGCGATTGGCCAGAAAGCGTCAACCATTTCTAACGTCGTTCGCAAACTGGAAGAGCACGGCGCGCTGGCTAACACCATCGTCGTTGTCGCTTCTGCTTCTGAATCTGCAGCACTGCAGTACCTGTCACCGTACGCCGGTTGTGCGATGGGTGAGTACTTCCGTGACCGCGGTGAAGATGCACTGATCGTATACGATGACCTGTCTAAGCAGGCTGTTGCTTACCGTCAGATTTCTCTGCTGCTGCGCCGTCCACCAGGTCGTGAAGCTTTCCCTGGCGACGTGTTCTATCTCCACTCTCGTCTGCTGGAGCGTGCATCACGCGTTAGCGCTGACTACGTTGAGCGCTTCACCAACGGTGAAGTGAAAGGCCAGACCGGTTCATTGACCGCACTGCCAATCATCGAAACTCAGGCGGGTGACGTTTCCGCGTTCGTTCCGACCAACGTAATCTCGATTACCGATGGTCAGATCTTCCTGGAATCGAACCTGTTCAACTCCGGTATTCGTCCAGCCGTTAACCCGGGTATCTCTGTATCCCGTGTTGGTGGTGCTGCACAGACCAAGATCATCAAGAAACTGTCCGGTGGTATCCGTACCGCGCTGGCACAGTATCGTGAACTGGCTGCGTTCTCTCAGTTCGCTTCCGATCTGGACGATGCAACACGTAAACAGCTGAGCCACGGTCAGAAAGTGACCGAGCTGCTGAAACAGAAACAGTATGCGCCGATGTCAGTCGCGCAGCAGGGTCTGGTGCTGTTTGCTGCTGAGCGCGGCTATCTGAACGATGTTGACCTGGCGAAAGTCGGCAGCTTCGAAGCCGCTCTGCTGGCGTTCGCGGATCGCGATCACGCTGAGCTGATGGCTGAAATCAACCAAGCGGGTAACTTCAATAACGAAATCGAAGAGAAGCTGAAAGGCCTCCTCGAAACGTTTAAAGCAACCCAGTCCTGGTAATGTCTGGCGGCTTGTCTGAAAAGGCAGGCCGCAAGGCTTTGAGGAGAAGCTAATGGCCGGCGCAAAAGAAATACGTAGTAAGATCGGAAGCGTAAAAAATACGCAGAAGATCACCAAAGCGATGGAAATGGTCGCCGCCTCCAAAATGCGTAAAACGCAGGAACGCATGGCGGCCAGCCGTCCGTATGCAGATACCATGCGCAAAGTGATTGGTCACCTTGCTCTGGGTAATCTGGAATACAAGCACCCTTACCTGGATGAGCGTGACGTTAAGCGCGTCGGCTACCTGGTCGTTTCGACTGACCGCGGGCTTTGTGGTGGTTTGAACATTAACCTGTTCAAAAAATTGCTGGCAGATATGAAGGGCTGGGCTGATAAAGGTGTGCAGAGCGATCTGGCCGTTATTGGTTCTAAAGGCAATTCATTCTTCGGCTCTGTAGGTGGCAACATCGTGGCACAAGTCACCGGTATGGGCGATAAGCCTGCACTGTCTGATTTGATCGGCCCGGTAAAAGTGATGTTGCAGGCCTATGATGAAGGTCGCATCGACAAGCTGTATATCGTTGCCAACAAGTTTAATAACACCATGTCTCAGACTCCGACCATTACCCAACTGCTGCCGTTACCGCCAGCGGAAGGTGAAGAAGAGATGAAGGCGAAGACCTGGGATTACCTGTACGAACCCGATCCGAAAGCGCTGCTGGATACCCTGCTGCGCCGTTATGTCGAATCGCAGGTTTATCAGGGTGTGGTGGAAAACCTGGCCAGTGAGCAGGCCGCACGTATGGTTGCGATGAAAGCTGCAACCGATAACGGCGGAAACCTGATCAAAGAGCTGCAGTTGGTTTACAACAAAGCTCGTCAGGCCAGCATCACCCAGGAACTTACCGAGATCGTCTCGGGAGCCTCCGCGGTTTAACCAGGCATATATCCTGTCGCGCGAGCGCGGCTGGGTATTTTCGTATTAGGTAGAGGATTCAAGATGGCAGCTGGAAAGATTGTCCAGATTATCGGCGCCGTAGTTGACGTCGAATTCCCTCAGGACGCGGTACCGCAGGTATACAGCGCTCTCGAGGTGAAAAATGGTGATGCTCGTCTGGTGCTGGAAGTTCAGCAGCAGCTGGGTGGTGGCGTGGTTCGTACCATTGCCATGGGTACTTCTGACGGCCTGAAGCGCGGTCTGGAAGTTACCGACCTGAAAAAACCTATCCAGGTTCCGGTTGGTAAAGCAACCCTCGGCCGTATCATGAACGTATTGGGTGAGCCAATCGACATGAAAGGCGACCTGCAGAATGACGATGGCAGCGCATTAGAGGTTTCCTCTATTCACCGCGCAGCACCTTCATATGAAGATCAGTCTAACTCGCAGGAACTGCTGGAAACCGGCATCAAGGTTATCGACCTGATGTGTCCGTTCGCTAAGGGCGGTAAAGTCGGTCTGTTCGGTGGTGCGGGTGTAGGTAAAACCGTAAACATGATGGAGCTGATCCGTAACATCGCGGCTGAGCACTCAGGTTATTCGGTCTTTGCTGGTGTGGGTGAGCGTACTCGTGAGGGTAACGACTTCTACCACGAAATGACTGACTCCAACGTTATCGATAAAGTAGCGCTGGTGTATGGCCAGATGAACGAGCCGCCGGGTAACCGTCTGCGCGTAGCACTGACCGGTTTGACCATGGCGGAAAAATTCCGTGATGAAGGCCGTGACGTTCTGCTGTTCATCGACAACATCTATCGTTACACCCTGGCCGGTACTGAAGTATCAGCACTGTTGGGTCGTATGCCATCTGCGGTAGGTTATCAGCCGACGCTGGCAGAAGAGATGGGTGTGTTGCAGGAGCGTATTACCTCCACCAAGACCGGTTCAATCACCTCTGTACAGGCCGTTTACGTTCCTGCGGATGACTTGACTGACCCGTCACCAGCAACCACCTTTGCTCACTTAGACTCAACCGTTACGCTGAGCCGTCAGATCGCCTCTCTGGGTATCTACCCAGCCGTTGACCCGCTGGATTCTACCAGCCGTCAGCTGGATCCACTGATCGTGGGTCAGGAGCACTATGACGTTGCGCGTGGCGTGCAGTCTCTGCTGCAGCGTTACCAGGAACTGAAAGACATCATCGCCATCCTCGGTATGGACGAGCTGTCTGAAGAAGACAAACTGTTGGTGGCACGTGCGCGTAAGATTCAGCGCTTCCTGTCTCAGCCGTTCTTCGTTGCTGAAGTCTTCACCGGTTCTCCAGGTAAATACGTTACCCTGAAAGACACCATCCGTGGCTTCAAAGGCATCATGGAAGGCGAATTCGACCACCTGCCAGAGCAGGCGTTCTACATGGTCGGCGCTATCGAAGAAGCCGTAGAAAAAGCGAAGAAACTGTAATTTCGGTTTCCCAGGAGGAATGGTATGGCTATGACTTATCATCTGGACGTGGTCAGCGCGGAGCAACAAATGTTCTCCGGTCTGGTTCAGCGCATCCAGGTGTCAGGTAGCGAAGGTGAGCTGGGTATTCGTCCTGGCCACGCCCCGCTGCTGACAGCCATCAAGCCTGGTATGATTCACATCGTGAAACAGCACGGCGAAGAGGAGTATATCTACCTCTCTGGCGGCGTGCTGGAAGTACAACCTGGCAGCACCACCGTTCTGGCTGACACCGCGATTCGCGGTGAAGACCTTGACGAAGCGCGCGCGCAGGAAGCGAAACGTAAAGCGGAAGAGCACATGAACAGCAGCCACGGCGACGTGGACTATGCTCAGGCTTCTGCGGAGCTGGCGAAAGCCATCGCGAAACTGCGTGTTATCGAGCTGACCAAAAAAGCGATGTAATCAGGCTTTATGCGTCACGAAATGCCAGCCCTTTGGGCTGGCATTTTTTTTGCCTGGCGTTTGCTGCAGCGCGATGACACCCGCTAATTTCGACCTGAGAAAAATGTAGTAATCTCAGGGTTAAACCTTACACTTTCGAAAGTTGAAGAGAATCAGGATAGTTATGTCTACGAACGCGATGAGTGTGGTGATCCTGGCCGCTGGCAAAGGCACCCGAATGTATTCCGACCTGCCTAAAGTTCTGCACACCCTTGCAGGAAAACCGATGGTCCAGCACGTGATTGATGCCGCAACAGGTTTGGGCGCACAGCAGATCCATCTGGTTTATGGCCATGGCGGTGATTTACTGCAATCAACATTGGCGGATAACGCACTTAATTGGGTGTTGCAGGCAGAACAGCTCGGCACCGGCCATGCGATGCAGCAGGCGGCCCCTTTCTTTGCTGATGACGAAGATATCCTGATGTTGTACGGCGATGTGCCACTGATCTCGCAAGCCAGCTTGCAACGTCTGCGTGACGCTAAACCGGCTGGTGGCATTGGTTTACTCACCGTGGTTTTGGATAACCCCACCGGTTACGGCCGCATCGTGCGTGAAAACGGCACGGTGACTGGCATTATCGAGCAGAAAGATGCATCGGCAGAACAGCTAAAAATCCAGGAAATCAACACTGGCATCCTGATTGCCAACGGCGGCGATCTCAAGCGCTGGCTGGCGCAGCTCAACAACAACAATGCGCAGGGCGAATTCTATATCACCGATATCATCGCCATGGCGCATCGTGAAGGCCGGGTGATCAATGCGGTACACCCGGCGCGTATCAGTGAAACCGATGGGGTAAATAATCGCCTGCAGCTGGCAACACTTGAGCGCGTATATCAAAGCGAGCAGGCAGAAAGGCTGCTGCTGGCGGGTGTGATGCTGCGCGATCCGGCACGTTTCGATCTGCGCGGCTCGCTGCAGCATGGACGTGATGTTGAGATCGATACCAACGTGATCATCGAAGGCGAGGTCACGCTTGGCAACCGCGTCAAAATTGGCGCAGGCTGCATCATCAAAAACAGCGTGATTGCGGACGACTGTGAAATCAGCCCCTATTCGGTACTCGAAGATGCCACCTTAGCCGCTGCCTGTACGGTTGGACCTTTCGCGCGTCTGCGTCCGGGCAGCGAGTTGGCTGAAGCAGCCCACGTCGGCAACTTCGTTGAAATGAAGAAAGCCACGCTGGGTAAAGGCTCCAAAGCCGGTCATCTCTCCTACCTTGGCGATGCGGAAATTGGCGCGGGCGTGAATATTGGCGCCGGCACCATTACCTGCAATTACGATGGCGCCAACAAATCCAAAACCATCATCGGCGACAACGTGTTTATCGGTTCAGATACACAGCTGGTGGCACCTGTCAGCGTGGCGAGCGGCGCGACTATTGCCGCCGGCACCACCATAATGAAAGATGTGACAGCCGCTGACCTTGTCTATAACCGTAAAGAGCAGAATCAGAAGTCTGGCTGGCAGCGCCCGGTAAAGAAAAAATAAATTTTAAGGGCCGACAATGATCGGCCCATTAGCAGTGCCATAACTATATCCCCTTCTCTACAAGGCTCGGGGAACCGGCAACGCCGGAAATCAGGTCGTATGACAACGCAATGGCCAAAAGCCATGAAGTCAGGAAATTACTATGTGTGGAATTGTTGGTGCAGTAGCGCAGCGTGACATCGCAGAAATTCTGCTGGAAGGTTTGCGTCGTCTTGAGTATCGCGGTTATGACTCTGCCGGTCTGGCAGTGGTTGATCGACAGGGGCACATGACGCGCCTGCGTCGTCTGGGCAAAGTGCAAAATCTGGCGGAAGCGGCAGAACAACAGCCGCTGATTGGTGGCACCGGCATCGCGCACACGCGCTGGGCGACCCACGGTGAGCCGTCAGAGGCCAATGCGCATCCGCATGTTTCTGAGCACATCATCATCGTGCACAACGGCATCATTGAGAACCATGAGCCGCTGCGCGCCCAGTTGCTTGAGCGCGGCTATCACTTTGCCTCAGAAACCGACACTGAAGTGGTGGCGCATCTGGTGCATTGGGAGCAGAAGCAGGGCGGCACGTTGCGTGAAGTGGTATTGCGCGTGATCCCGCAACTGCGTGGCGCTTATGGCATGGTGATAATGGACAGCCGCGATCCATCGCTGCTGGTGGCGGCGCGTTCCGGTAGCCCGCTGGTGATTGGCCGTGGCGTGGGTGAAAACTTTATCGCTTCCGATCAACTGGCCTTACTGCCGGTGACGCGCCGCTTCGTTTATCTGGAAGAGGGCGATATCGCGGAGATCACCCGCCGCGAAATCACTATCATCGATCGTGAAGGCAAGCCCGCTAAGCGTGCTGAAATCGAATCGACCGCACAGTACGATGCCGGTGATAAAGGCATCTATCGTCACTACATGCAGAAAGAGATTTACGAGCAGCCAAATGCGATTAAAAACACCTTAACCGGGCGTTTTAATCACGGTGAAGTCGATCTCAGCGAGCTGGGCGCGGATGCCGAGAAGCTGCTGAGCCAGGTCGAACACATTCAGATCATTGCCTGCGGCACCTCATACAACTCCGGCATGGTGTCGCGCTACTGGTTTGAATCGCTGGCCAACCTGCCTTGTGATGTGGAGATCGCCTCCGAATTCCGCTATCGCAAATCCGCGGTACGCAAAAATAGCCTGCTGATCACGCTGTCACAATCGGGTGAAACCGCCGATACGCTGGCCGCGCTGCGTCTGTCGAAAGAGCTGGGTTATCTCGGTTCGCTGGCGATCTGTAACGTGGCTGGTTCATCGCTGGTGCGTGAGTCAGATTTGGCGCTGATGACCAAAGCCGGCACCGAAATTGGTGTTGCTTCGACCAAAGCCTTCACCACGCAGCTGGCGGTGTTGCTGATGTTGGTGGCGAAACTCGGTCGTCTGCACGGCATGAAAGCCGAAACCGAGCACGAAATTGTGCATGCGCTGCAGGCATTGCCAAGCCGTATCGAGCAGATGCTGGCGCAGGATAAAGTGATTGAAAGCCTGGCGGAGGGTTTCTCGGATAAACATCACGCGCTGTTCCTTGGGCGTGGCGATCAGTATCCCATCGCCATGGAAGGTGCGCTGAAGCTAAAAGAGATCTCCTATATCCACGCCGAAGCCTATGCGGCAGGCGAGCTGAAGCATGGTCCGCTGGCGTTGATTGATGCGGATATGCCGGTAATCGTGGTGGCGCCAAACAACGAACTGCTGGAAAAGCTGAAATCCAACATTGAAGAGGTACGCGCGCGCGGCGGTTTGCTGTATGTGTTTGCCGATCAGGATGCCGGTTTCAGCGACAGCGAGGGCATGAAAATCATCTCACTGCCACACGTAGAAGAGGTGATTGCACCGATCTTTTACACTGTGCCGTTACAGCTGCTTTCCTATCACGTAGCGCTAATTAAAGGCACCGATGTAGACCAGCCGCGTAACCTGGCAAAATCGGTTACCGTAGAGTAATCAGTCATCAGAGTGGGCCCGCAACGGGCCCGCTTCATTTCCGCATGCTGTCATATAACTGTCACATTTCGTACATTTCACTGTCATCAAACTGTCCTATTTTCCCTCCAGCAGCAATCACTAACTCCTACTAAAAAGGCATTGAGCCTGATTTTTTTAAATCCCCTGGAGGGAACATGACACTGATGCGTAGCACCGTAGCCCGAATCCTCGCCGCCACCTTCGCAGTAAGCGCGGTCTCTGCTTTTGCAGCAACCGATCTGACGGGCGCAGGCGGGACATTCCCGGCACCGGTTTATGCCAAGTGGGCAGCCGAGTATCAGCAAGCCACCGGTAGCAAAATCAACTATCAGGGTATCGGTTCTTCAGGCGGCGTGAAGCAAATCATCGCGAAAACCGTCGATTTCGGTGCGTCAGATGCGCCAATGAAAGAAGAAGATCTGCAGAAAAATGGCCTGTTCCAGTTCCCTACCGTCATCGGTGGTGTGGTGCTGGCGGTTAACATCCCAGGTGTGAAATCAGGTGAATTGACTCTCGACGGTAAAACCGTGGGTGATATCTACCTCGGCACCATCAAAAAGTGGAACGACCCGGCAATCACTAAACTGAACCCAGGCGTGAAACTGCCAGATTCCAACATTAACGTGGTCCGCCGCGCTGACGGTTCCGGTACTTCATTCGTCTTCACCAGCTACCTGGCGAAAGTGAACGAAGAGTGGAACAGCAAAATTGGTAAAGGTAACACCGTTAACTGGCCAACCGGTCTGGGCGGCAAGGGTAACGACGGCGTAGCCGCTTTCGTACAGCGTTTGCCGGGTTCGATTGGCTACGTAGAGTACGCTTACGCCAAGCAGAACAACCTGACCTACACCAAACTGGTTGATGCCGACGGTAAAGCGGTAGCACCAAGCGAAGAGAGCTTTGCTAACGCGGCGAAAGGCGCAGACTGGAGCAAAACCTTTGCTCAGGATCTCACCTTCCAGAAAGGCAACGATGCCTGGCCAATCACCTCAACTACCTTCATCCTGATTTATAAAGATCAGGCTAACGCTGAGAAAGGTAGCGAAGTGCTGAAGTTCTTCGACTGGGCTTACAAAGGTGGCAGCAAAACCGCAACCGACCTGGATTATGCAGCGCTGCCAGAAAGCGTCGCTAACCAGATTCGTGCAGCGTGGAAAGCCAACATTAAAGATAGCTCCGGTAAAGCGCTGTACCAGTAACCGATTTACCTGGCCAGCCGAGACGGTTGGCCAACCCCAATGGGCGGCATGCGTGCTGCCCTGACATCCTCCTGAGAACAGAGAATTCTATGGCTGCCACTAAGCCGACGTTCAAAGCCCCCGGTAAACAAGGCGACATGATTTTCGGCGCGCTGGTTAAGCTGTCCGCGCTTATCGTGTTGCTGTTGATGGGTGGCATTATCGTCTCCCTGATTTTCTCCTCCTGGCCTAGCATCCAAAAATTTGGTTTCTCCTTCCTGTGGAATAAAACCTGGGATGCGCCGAACGAACAATTTGGTGCGCTGGTACCGATTTACGGCACCCTCGTCACCTCGATTATTGCCCTGATCATTGCCGTGCCGGTGAGCTTCGGCATTGCGCTGTTCCTGACGGAACTGGCGCCAGGCTGGCTGCGTCGCCCGCTGGGCACCGCCATTGAGCTGCTGGCAGCGATCCCGAGCATTGTTTACGGCATGTGGGGCCTGTTTGTTTTTGCCCCGCTGTTCGCCGAATATTTCCAGACGCCGGTTGGTAATGTGATGTCGAATATCCCGATTGTCGGCACGCTGTTCTCTGGCCCGGCTTTTGGTATCGGTATCCTGGCGGCGGGCGTGATTCTCGCCATCATGATCATTCCGTACATCGCCTCGGTGATGCGTGACGTGTTTGAGCAGACGCCGGTAATGATGAAAGAGTCGGCTTACGGTATCGGCTGCACCACGTGGGAAGTGATCTGGCGCATCGTACTGCCGTTCACCAAAAACGGTGTGATCGGCGGCGTTATGCTCGGCCTGGGGCGCGCTTTGGGTGAAACCATGGCGGTAACCTTCATCATCGGGAACACCTACCAGCTCGACAGCCCATCGCTGTTTATGCCGGGCAACAGTATTACCTCCGCGCTGGCCAACGAATTTGCTGAAGCGGAATCCGGCGTGCACGTAGCGGCACTGATGGAGCTGGGTCTGATTCTGTTCGTGATTACCTTTATCGTGCTGGCGATCTCCAAACTGATGATCCTGCGACTGGCGAAGAGTGAAGGAGCCCGTTCATGACCGTTATTGAAGTGCAGGCTCGCGCTGAGCTGGAAGCATCGCGCCGCAAAATGCAGGCGTGGCGCAGTACCAAAAACAAAATTGCCCTGACGCTGTCGCTGCTGACCATGGCTTTCGGCCTGTTTTGGCTGGTGTGGATTCTTTTCACTACAGTGACGCGCGGTGTCGATGGTTTGAGCTGGTCGCTGTTTACCGAATCGACTCCGCCACCCAATACTGCCGGTGGTGGTTTGGCCAACGCCTTAGTCGGCAGTGGCTTACTGATTTTCTGGTCGACGATCATCGGAACGCCGCTCGGCATCATGGCCGGGATTTATCTGGCGGAATATGGCCGTAAACACTGGCTGGCAGAAGTGATTCGCTTCATCAACGATATCTTGCTGTCCGCACCCTCGATAGTGGTGGGTCTGTTCGTCTACACCATCGTGGTGGCGCAGATGCAGCACTTCTCCGGCTGGGCCGGCGTGGTGGCGCTGGCGCTGTTGCAGATACCGATTGTGATTCGTACCTCCGAGAACATGCTGCGTCTGGTGCCAGACAGCATGCGTGAAGCGGCTTATGCGCTGGGTACGCCGAAGTGGAAGATGATTTCAGCCATTACGCTGAAAGCCTCTGTTTCCGGCATCATCACCGGTGTGCTGTTGGCTGTAGCGCGTATCGCCGGTGAAACCGCTCCGCTGCTGTTCACTGCGCTGTCGAACCAGTTCTGGAGCACCGACATGATGCAGCCGATCGCGAACCTGCCGGTCACCATCTTTAAATTCGCCATGAGCCCGTTTGCCGAATGGCAAAGCCTGGCGTGGGCGGGTGTGCTGATTATTACAGTGTGCGTGCTGCTGCTGAACATTGCGGCGCGTGTGATTTTCGCCAAGGGCAAACACTAATTTCCCGGCGCGGCTTCGGCGGCGCTGCTTATGAGAGACGAGAATGAGTAACGTGACTTCATCAGCCGGTAAAATTCAGGTCCGTAATCTGAACTTCTATTACGGTAAGTTTCACGCGCTGAAAAACATCAACCTGGATATCACTAAAAACCAGGTCACCGCGTTTATCGGCCCATCAGGCTGCGGTAAATCCACGCTGCTGCGCACCTTCAACAAAATGTACTCGCTCTATCCCGAGCAGCGTGCAGAAGGTGACATCCTGCTGGATGGCGATAACATTCTGGCATCTAATCAGGATATCGCCCTGCTGCGCGCGCGCGTTGGCATGGTATTCCAGAAGCCGACGCCGTTCCCGATGTCGATTTACGACAACATCGCCTTCGGCGTACGTCTGTTTGAAAAGCTGTCGCGCGCCGATATGGACGAGCGCGTGCAGTGGGCGCTGACCAAAGCGGCGCTATGGAATGAAACCAAAGACAAGCTGCATCAGAGCGGTTACAGTCTTTCCGGCGGTCAGCAGCAACGTTTGTGTATCGCTCGCGGTATCGCGATTCGTCCGGAAGTCCTGTTGCTGGATGAGCCGTGTTCAGCGCTCGATCCCATCTCAACCGGCCGTATCGAAGAGCTGATCACCGAGCTGAAGCAGGATTACACCGTGGTAATCGTGACCCACAACATGCAGCAGGCCGCGCGTTGTTCTGATCACACCGCTTTTATGTATCTGGGCGAGCTGATTGAGTTTAGCGATACCGATACTTTGTTCACTAAGCCCGCACAGAAGCAGACCGAAGATTACATCACCGGTCGTTACGGCTGATTCAGGAGACGCACATGGATAATTTAAATCTGAACAAACACATCTCCGGTCAGTTTAATGCGGAGCTGGAGCACATTCGCACGCAAGTGATGATTATGGGCGGCATGGTTGAGAAGCAGCTGATGGATGCCATCACCGCGATGCACAACCAGGATGGCGAGCTGGCGCGTCACGTGATCGACGGCGACCAGAAGGTCAACATGATGGAAGTGGAGATTGATGAAGCCTGCGTGCGCATCATCGCCAAACGTCAGCCTACCGCCAGCGATTTACGTCTGGTGATGGCGATCATCAAAACCATTTCAGAGCTGGAACGCATTGGCGATGTGGCGGAGAAAATCAGCCGCACCGCGCTGGAGAAATTCAGCCAGCAGCATCTGCCGCTGCTGGTAAGCCTCGAAGCGCTCGGTCATCACACCGTGCAGATGCTGCATGACGTGCTGGATGCGTTTGCGCGCATGGATCTCAACGAAGCCATCAAAATCTACCGTGAAGACAAGAAGGTAGATAAAGAGTATGAAGGCATCGTGCGTCAGCTGATGACCTATATGATGGAAGATCCGCGTACCATTCCCAGCGTGCTGACCGCGCTGTTCTGCGCGCGCGCCATCGAGCGTATCGGTGATCGCTGCCAGAACATCTGCGAAATTATTTTCTATTTCGTCAAAGGTCAGGATTTCCGTCATGTGGGCGGCGACAAGCTGGATGAACTGCTGTCGGGTGACGACGGTAGCAATAAACCCTCTTGATTATCGCTTTGGCGACCCGTTGCCACTGTGGCTAACGGGCCGCCTGCTTAAATTCTGCCTGTTCTCAACGATTCCCTCTCTTTATACTTGGCGCACTTTTTTCTGCAAGGTGCTGCCGCATGTCCTCCCCAACTCCTACAAAACAAGCCATAACGCCGGCGAAAGCCATGGTGGCTGCCATCAGCGGCTACGCGATGGACGGATTCGATCTGCTGATACTCGGCTTTATGCTGCCGGCGATCAGCGTCTCGCTGGCGCTCGATCCTTCTCAGGCGGGTTCCCTGGTGACCTGGACACTGATCGGTGCGGTGATCGGCGGCATTGTATTTGGTCATCTGAGCGATCGTTATGGCCGCATCCGTATTCTCACCATAACCATTTTGATGTTCTCGGTATTCACCGGTCTGTGCGCCGTGGCGCAGGGTTATTGGGACTTGCTCGCGTACCGTACGCTGGCAGGCGTGGGGTTGGGCGGCGAGTTCGGCATCGGCATGGCGCTGATTGCCGAAGCCTGGCCGAAAGAGAAGCGCAATCGCGCCTCGGCATGGGTTGGCATTGGCTGGCAGCTTGGTGTGCTGCTGGCGGCCTTTATCACGCCGCCGCTGCTGAGCGTGATTGGCTGGCGCGGCATGTTCCTCGTCGGGTTGCTGCCGGCGCTGGTCTCGTTTGTGATTCGTCGCAGCATGGGCGAGCCGGAAGGCTTTACCCGCCACGTTGAGAAAACGCCGCAGCTCTCTTTCGCTGCGCGTATTAAATTGCTGTTCGCCGATCGCGCGACCAGCAAAGCCAGTCTGGGGATATTCATCCTTTGCTCAGTGCAAAACTTTGGTTATTACGGGCTGATGATCTGGATGCCAAGCTATCTCTCCTCCAACTTCGGTTTCAGCCTGACCAAATCTGGCTTGTGGACCGCGGTGACGGTGGTGGGCATGACGTTCGGTATCTGGCTATTTGGCGTACTGGCCGATCGCTTCGCGCGCTGGAAAATCTTCCTGCTGTACCAGTTCGGCGCGGTGGTGATGGTGGTGGTGTACGCACAGCTGCGCGATCCAACGGTGATGCTGTTTACTGGCGCGCTGATGGGGATGTTTGTGAACGGTATGATTGGCGGCTACGGCGCGCTGATTTCAGATACCTTCCCGCCGCAGGCACGTGCGACAGCACAAAACGTGTTGTTTAATCTTGGGCGTGGCGTGGGTGGTTTTGGTCCGCTGGTGATTGGTTTGCTGGCCACCAACATCTCTTTCACCGCCGCGATTACGCTGCTGGCGCTGATTTATCTGCTGGATATCGTTGCCACCCTGTTCCTGCTGCCGAAGAAGCAGAGCAACGAGGATTCGCTGGGGGCGATTGGCTGATTTGGATTGTGCTGGCTGTCCTTTCTTCGGTGCGTGCTGGCTGCCCCCCACCTCAGTCCTCCCCCACGAGTGGGGGAGGATGATGCTGCTATAGGGTAGTTGGGGAGTTGCATGTGGCAGCGTCTCCTTCCCCCACTCGTGGGGGAAGGCCGGGATGGGGGACAGCCAGCACCTACCCCACCAAATCCCACCCACGCGCTCGCCACAGATCCGGCAACTGCGCCATATCATCAAAGCGCGTCACCAGCGGATGATCTAACTCGGGATTGTGCGCATCGGCGCAGTAGTAAAACACCGGAATCCCGGCGGCGATTCCCGCACGTGCGCCCGCCTCGGAATCATCTACCAGAATGCATTGCTCAATCGGCACCTGCATCTGCTCGGCCGCGTGATACATCAGCTCCGGATCGGGCTTCCAGTGGTTAATGTCATAACCGCTGTACAATTTCCCCTCCAGATACGGCAGCATGCCGGTTAATCCCAGCGAATGTTGCATCTTCTTTACCGTGCCGTTCGAAACCACGCACATTGGCACTTTTACGCGCTCCACCAGCGCTTTGGCACCGTCAATCGGCTTTAAATCGAGATCGAACAGTCTCGCCACTTCGGCGCGATAGGCGGTTTCCACCTCTTCAAGCGGCAACTCAACCTGATGTTCTGCCGCCACGTCGCGGATGATGTCGTAGAGCTTCACCCCTTTATATTGCTCAAACATCTGCTGCAGCGAGAGCTCAATACCGTAGCGGGCAAAGGTGTTGACGTAAGATTGCGTACAGATTACTTCGCTGTCGACCAGCGTACCGTCGCAATCAAAAAAAATACATTCAACCGACATCGCACATCATCCTTTTGTTAAACAATAAGCTGACACTCTAGCTTACTGAGCGCAGAAAGCGACCCTGAGCAACCGGTTGCGAATAATCAGTGTTTTGCCGCGCCAAACTCTATACGATACGCGGCGATAAATTTTTTCATCGGAACAGTGAAATGAATAATCAGGGTCTTTTGCAGCGCATCTTCAAACTGCAGGAACACGGCACCACCGTGCGTACAGAAGTGATCGCCGGGTGCACCACTTTCCTGACGATGGTCTACATCGTCTTTGTTAACCCGCAAATTCTTGGTGTGGCGGGCATGGATACCCAGGCTGTCTTTGTGACCACCTGCTTAATTGCCGCGTTCGGCAGCATCCTGATGGGGCTGGTGGCGAACCTGCCAGTGGCATTGGCGCCGGCGATGGGCCTCAATGCCTTCTTCGCCTTTGTGGTGGTCGGTGCAATGGGCTACTCGTGGCAGATTGGCATGGGCGCGATTTTCTGGGGCGCATTGGGTCTACTGATCCTCACGCTGCTGCGCGTGCGTTACTGGATGATTGCGAATATTCCGCTGAGCCTGCGCGTGGGCATCACCGCCGGTATTGGCCTGTTTATCGCCATGATGGGGCTGAAAAATGCCGGCATCATCGTGCCGAACGCCGATACTATCGTTGCCGTCGGCAATCTGACCTCGCACAGCGTGCTGCTCGGTGCGCTTGGCTTCTTTATCATCGCTATTCTGGCTTCGCGTAACATTCATGCGGCGGTGCTGGTGTCGATTGTGGTGACCACCGCGCTGGGCCTGATAATTGGCGATGTGAAATTCAGCGGCGTGTTTGCGGCGCCGCCTGCTATCACCTCCGTAGTGGGCCAGGTCGATATCAAAGGCGCGTTCAACATTGGTATGGCCGGTGTGATCTTCTCCTTTATGTTGGTTAACCTGTTCGACTCATCCGGCACGTTGATTGGCGTGACGGATAAAGCCGGACTGACCGATGAGAAAGGCACTTTCCCGCGCATGAAGCAGGCGCTGTATGTCGATAGCATTAGTTCCGTCACCGGTTCACTGATCGGCACCTCTTCTGTTACCGCTTATATTGAAAGCTCGTCCGGCGTGGCGATCGGCGGACGTACTGGCTTGATGGCGGTGATTACCGGGATTCTTTTCCTGCTGGTGATGTTCCTGTCACCGCTGGCCGCGATGGTGCCATCCTATGCGGCGGCGGGTGCGCTGATTTACGTTGGCGTGCTGATGACGGCATCGCTATCTCGCGTGCAGTGGGACGACCTCACCGAAGCGGTTCCGGCGTTTGTCACTGCCGCAATGATGCCTTTTAGCTTCTCGATCACCGAAGGCATCGCGCTGGGCTTTATCTCTTACTGCGTGATGAAAGTAGGTACCGGCCGCTGGCGTGAAATCAGCCCGTGCGTGGTGGTGGTTGCTCTGCTGTTCGTGCTGAAAATCGTCTTTATCGACGCCCACTAAACCAATAAAGGCCGCGACTGCGGCCTTTATTACTATGGATGCCCCATCTCATGCGGTGTGACCAAGCTGGTCAGGCGCAAGGTGCGCGGCCCCATGTTGGGTTTGCTCATCTCGACATCGCGTAGCGATTGCCATTGCTGCGCGCCATCAATCTCCCACAGGCGTAAGCGTTCGGTGCCTGGCGACAGCGCACACGACCACACCAGTGTAGGTTCGGCATCACATACCGCCTGAATATCGGGAAACACGGTAGAGCGCAGTCGGCCAGCTGCGGGATGCAAACGCAGGGAATCAATGCCGCTATCAGATTCGCCGGTGAGCTTAAGAATGCTTTGGCGCAGCGTCCAGATTTGCGTCAGCGCTTCCATGAAATCCTGCTGCGCGTTGATCCAGGCTTTTTCGCCGGAGGAGAGATCCTGCGTCAGCATCTCTTGAGTTTGACGGCTGTGGGCGCGCACAATTTCCATATCCAGCCCAGCGCGTCCGCCTTCTTCCGCCAGCAGCACGCCAATGGTATTGCCGGCGTAGGAAATACTGAAATCCGGTAGCGTGGGATCAGCAAAACGAGGACGTCCGCTGCTGGTGGTGATCAGCTGCGGAAGTTCATGAATGCCATAGACGCGCAGCATTAACTGCGCCAGCAGTTCGCGCGCCGCTAAAAAGCGTCCGCGCCGCTTATCAGCGAAGCGGTCGGCACTGTTGATCACATCCTGTGGAACCCGCATGTTCTCTGAAGAGAAGGGCGGATTACCTATCCAACGAACAAAATGACTAGCCATCTGTCGCTCCGTGAAAATGGTCGAATAATCATCAGTGCTATTGTAAGAATTTTCTCATGGGTTTGCATCCGGCTTAAGAGGGATAAGACGATATTTCAGATAAGGACGAAGCCGAGCGACAATCCCATTTGGCAACTTTGCATAGAACGCTTTTGCAGATTCATCGCTGAACGGGTGCCGAACGGTCTGATGTGGTGTAGGATTTGGACAGTAAAAAAGGCACATTGAAGTGCGCTAACCCATTTATTCATCTGCCAATCGTGCGTATCTTAGAAGCATGCACGTCGGAGTTTTCTATGTCAGTTACCGCTATTACTCGCCAGGAATCGATCTCTCTTGATGAGTTTCGTCACGGCATGCGTCGCTTAACGGCGGGCGTTTCTCTGGTTACCACCGAATTTCAGGGCGAAAAGCTGGGGCTGATTGCTACATCAGTCAGCTCGCTGGCTGCTGAGCCGCCAAGTCTGCTGGTGTGCGTCAATCGCAGTGCATCCAGTCATGATGCCTTTATCGAAGCCGGCCATTTTGCCGTTAACGTGCTGCGTGAACAGCATGATGACCTGTGTGCCCAGTTCAGCCAATCTTCTCGCCGGTCCGAGCGTTTTCAAAATGGCGCCTGGCAGACGCTGAATACTGGCTCGCCGATCCTGGCTGATGCGCTGGTGAGCTTTGATTGTCAGTTGGAGAAAGTGGTGGAGTGGAACACGCACAGCGTGCTGCTGGCGCGGATTGTTGGCATCGCTCTGCCTGGTGAAGCGGCAGAGCCGATGATCTACTTCAACAGCGGTTTCCATTCACTGGGCTAACCGCGCAGGAATCGGCGTCATGGGTTAAGCCCGACGCCTTTTCTCACTCAGGCAAAGGTGCTGGCTTCATCAAAGCCAAGACGCGGCAAACGCGCGTGCAGTTTGCTGGCTTCGCCGTAGCCCAGATTAATCAGTAAATTCACCTGCCATTTGCTCTCGCTGAAGAACGCTTCGTTCACTTTTGACGGATCGAAACCGGACATCGGGCCCGCATCCAATCCCAGCGAACGCGCTGCCAGAATCAAATATCCTGCCTGCAGGCTGCTGTTACGGAATGCTGTCTCTTTCGCCAGGTCTGGGCTGCTGGTGAACCAGCTGCGTGCATCGCCATGTGGAAACAGCTTTGGCAACGCTTCGTAGAATTCCGGATCCCACGCCACAATCACCGTCACCGGCGCCGCCATGGTTTTGTCGACATTGCCAGACGAGAGCGCCGGTTTCAGCTTCTCTTTGCCTTCCTGCGACGTCACAAATACAAAACGACCCGGCGAGCAGTTAGCAGAAGTCGGCCCCAGCGCGGTCAGGTTATAGAGCTGCTTCAGCACCTCTTGAGAAATCGGTTTGTCCTGCCAGTAACTGTGGGTGCGGGCTTCATTAAACAGCGCGTTCAGCGCCACGCTGTCGAGCGTTGTACTCATGTTTCTCTCCTGTTCGGGCGGCAATGTGCGCCCAATATTTAGCATGAATAGTGAATGTACCCGGCAGGACCGGTTAGCCGGGCAGTGATCGTTATACTGCAAAGCGCAAGGGGAGCCAAATAACAAAGACGCATGGAAGGTTCTTGGCGGGAGAATTGCAGGTAGCTCAGAGAGCTACCTGTTGAAAGCCAGGGAAGTCTTACTTACCAATACAGAAACTGGAGAAGATTCGTCCCAGCAGATCATCGGAGGTGAATTCACCGGTGATTTCGCTTAGCGCCTGTTGCGCTAAACGTAACTCTTCCGCCAGTAATTCGCCGGCCCACGCGCCTAACAGCTGATGTTTACCCTGTTCTAAGTGCGTTGCGGCTAACTCCAGCGCTTGCAGATGACGGCGACGGGCGAGGAAGCCGCCTTCCATGTTGCCAGCAAAGCCCATGCTCTGTTTCAGGTGATCGCGCAGCGCTTCCACGCCTTCACCGGTACGCGCCGAGAGACGAATCAGTGAGTGACCATTCACTTCAGTGAGACCCAGCACTTCGCCAGTCATATCCGCTTTGTTGCGTACCACGGTAATTGGCAGCGCATCCGGCAAGCGCGCGACAAAATCGGGCCAAATAGCGGCGGCTTCGGTCGCATCCGTTGTGGTGCCATCGACCATAAACAGCACGCGGTCGGCCTGCTCGATCTCCTGCCAGGCGCGTTCGATACCAATTCGCTCCACTTCATCGCTGGCTTCGCGCAAACCGGCGGTATCGATGATGTGCAGCGGCATGCCGTCGATATGGATATGCTCACGCAGCACGTCGCGCGTGGTGCCAGCGATATCGGTGACAATCGCCGCTTCGCGCCCGGCTAAGGCATTCAGCAGGCTCGATTTACCGGCATTCGGACGACCGGCAATGACCACTTTCATCCCTTCGCGCAGCAGGCTGCCCTGACGCGCTTCGGCACGCACGCCGTTGAGATCGCCGATCACCACATTGAGCTGTGCTTCAATTTTGCCGTCGGAAAGGAAATCGATCTCTTCATCCGGGAAGTCGATGGCCGCTTCCACATAGATGCGCAGGTGAGTAAGTGCTTCCACAAGCGCGTTGATGCGCAGGGAAAATGCGCCCTGCAGCGAGTTTACTGCGGAACGGGCTGCTTGCTCTGAGCTGGCATCGATCAGATCGGCAATCGCTTCGGCCTGTGCCAAATCGAGTTTGTCGTTGAGGAAGGCGCGTTCCGAGAATTCGCCCGGCTGAGCAATACGCAAGCCGGGCAGCGCCACGATGCGTTTGAGCAGCAGGTCGAGAATTACCGGACCGCCGTGGCCTTGCAGCTCCAATACATCTTCGCCGGTAAAGGAGTTCGGGCCAGGAAACCACAGCGCAATGCCCTGATCGAGCACGCTGCCATCGACATCGCTAAAAGGCAGATAGTCGGCGTAGCGCGGTTTCGGCAGCTTGCCTAACACGGCTTGCGCCACGTCAGCGGCTTTGGCACCGGAAATACGCAGAATGCCGACGCCGCCGCGGCCGGGAGGCGTCGCCTGGGCAACAATGGTGTCGCTGTGGCTCATGATTCCACCTTAAACTTTTAGGGTATTAATAAATAAAAATAGGGCGACATAAATGTCGCCCTTTGATTATACGCTGCTGCTGATGGCAGTCAGACGTTACGCTTTCTTCTTGTCGCGGCTATGCAGGCCACGTTTTTCCAGGCCGCGATAAATCAGCTGCTGCTGGAGAATGGTTACCAGGTTGCTGACGATGTAGTACAGCACCAGACCTGAAGGGAACCACAGGAAGAACACGGTAAAGATAACCGGCATGTAGGTCATGATCTTCTGCTGCATCGGATCGGTCACGGTGGTCGGTGACATCTTCTGAATGAAGAACATGGTGATACCCATGATGATCGGCAGAATGTAGTACGGGTCCTGCGCGGACAAATCATGAATCCACAGAATAAACGGTGCATGACGCAGTTCAACCGAGCCTGACAGCATGTAGTACAAGGCAAGGAAGATCGGCATCTGGATAACCAGAGGCAAGCAGCCGCCCAGCGGGTTCACTTTCTCCGCCTTATACAGCGCCATCATCTCCTGGCTCTGCTTCTGCTTATCATCACCCAAACGTTCACGCATCGCCTGAATTTTCGGCTGCAGCATACGCATCTTCGCCATCGAGGTGTACTGCGCTTTGGTCAGCGGGTACATGATGCCACGAACGATGAAGGTGATAACGATAATGGAGAAGCCCCAGTTACCGATAAAGCTGTGGATGAACTTCAGCAGCTTAAACAGCGGCTGAGAGATGAACCACAACCAGCCGTAATCTACGGTCAGATCCAGGTGAGGCGCGATAGCCGCCATCTGGTCCTGAATTTCCGGGCCAACCCACAACGTTGCGCCAAGATCTTGCTGTGCGCCTGCACCAACGGTAACCGGTGCAGATTTGTAGCCAATTGCCGCTACGCCATTACCGAGGTTGCTGGTGTACAGCGTGTTGTTACCCTGTGTGCGTGGCACCCAAGCGGTAGCAAAGTACTGTTGCAGCATCGCCACCCAGCCATTGCTGGTGGTGGTGTTCAGGTTCTCGTTATCCGCGATGGTGTCGAATTTATATTTTTCGTATTTCGCATCGCTGGTTGAGTACGCTGCACCACGGAAGGTGTGCAAAGCAAAGTTGTTGCTGCCGGTATCGCGGTGCTTAGGCACATCGATGGTCTGCTTCAGCTGACCAAACATCGACACTTCCAGCGGCTGCTGGGTAGTGTTGTTAATGTTGTAGTCAACGTTAACCGCATACTCACCGCGCTTGAAGACGAAGGTCTTGGTGTAAACCACGCCGTTTTCACCGGTCCATGTCAACGGGACGCGCAGCTCGCTCTGACCATCGGCCATCACGAAGCTATCTTGTGAAGTGGTATACAGCGGACGTGCGCCATTGTTAGGGTTATCCGGACCGTTACGGCCCGTTAAGCCGCTCTGCGCCTGATAAACGAATGCTGGAGTGGTCTCAAGCAGCTGGAACGGTGCATCTGAACCCAGTTTGTCTGGGTAAGTCAGCAGCTGAGCCTGCTCAATATCGCCACCGCGCGTGTTGATGTTGAGTGACAGGACATCTGTCTTAACGGTGATCGTTTTGCCCTGTCCGCTAGCCGGCACGCCGGAAGTGGCGGCATCACCCGCTGCGCTGCTTGTGTTTTGTGTGGTCTGAGTTTGCTGTGGCTGCGGAGCGTGGTCCGTCTGCCAGGCTTGCCAGATCATAAAAGACACGAACAGAAAAGCGATGAGAAAGAGATTGCGTTGCGAATCCATCGTTAATGTTCTCTGGTATCAAAGGTTTTTGGCGGCACAGGATCGTCACCACCCGGGTTCAAAGGGTGGCATTTTAATACGCGTTTTATCGTCAACCAACTGCCTTTTACAACACCAAAACGGCGTAAGGCCTCAATCCCATACTGCGAGCAGGTGGGATGGAACCGGCAATGAGGTCCCAGCAGTGGGCTGATGGCGCGTTGATAAACGCGTATCAGGGCAATCAGGAGCCGCGAGCCAGGCGACAGTGACGACGCCATAATTTCTCCAACGCTTCCGTCAGCGCACGGTTATCCAGGTCAGCAATCCCTTTTTTCGCCACGATCACAAAATCCATTGCAGGCAGCTCATGTTGACGCAGACGAAAGCTTTCGCGGGTCAATCGCTTGATCCGGTTGCGTTCATGGGCACGTTTGACATGTTTTTTTGCGACGGTGAGACCGATGCGGGGATGCCCCAGCGAATTAAGTCGGCCGAGTATGGTGATCTGCGGCGTACCGGCTCTTTGTGGCTGCTGGAAGACGAAAGTGAAATGAGTGGGAGTTAACAAACGTAACTCCCTGGGAAATGCGAGCTTAACCACGAGGGTTAGCTTTATTACTTAGAAACGGTCAGACGAGAACGGCCTTTAGCACGACGACGTGCCAGAACCTGACGACCATTTTTTGTTGCCATACGAGCACGGAAACCGTGTGAACGGTTGCGCTTCAGTACGGACGGTTGAAAAGTGCGTTTCATGGCGATTTCTACCTAAACTTGAAAATTTTCACTGGGTGACGCGTTTTCGGGCCAGTAAATCGACCAACGCCTCAATGTGTCTTTAATAAAGAGGCGGGATTGTAATAATTGTACAGTCCAGAGTCAATTTACTTCGCTGGTCGCGGCACCTGGAAACCCAGATACAGCCCGCTGATTCCGGGCATCAAGGCTTCACGCAATAATGCCGGGTGGGGAATTATACGGGCTGTGGGTTAAAGCGCAAGGATCGCGCAGGATCTTCTTGCGATCAATTTGCAGGTTTGTTGCGCGGAAATGCGAGCCAGGCAGAAAAAATAACGGTTTCAGCCAGATTAACGCTGGCTTTTTTGCCAGAAAGCGTAAACTCATTTTCGCTACCGATGCCTGTGGATAAATTGGATCAAAACTGTGTAGAAAGGGAAGATCTCTCGGCGGCTTTACGTTATGATCCGCCCTTCCGCTGGCGATCCTCACTGCGATCGCCGGGGAAGACTACCGCGAATAGCGGTCGCAGGCGCTTTCCAACCGCCTGTGTCTAAAAATTACGTTTCTATTTATTAGCGCCTAAAATTCTTATCGATTTTGTACGAGTGGAGTCCGCCGTGTCACTTACGCTTTGGCAACAGTGTCTTGCCCGTTTGCAGGATGAGCTTCCTGCCACCGAATTCAGCATGTGGATTCGTCCGCTGCAGGCTGAATTGAACGACAATACGCTGACCTTGTATGCACCAAATCGGTTTGTACTCGACTGGGTTAGAGATAAATATCTCAATAGTATCAATGGGCTGCTGAACGAGTTCTGCGGTGCGAATGTGCCATTACTGCGTTTTGAAGTCGGCACTCGCCCTACCGCTCAGGTGACAACCAGCCAACCGGCGATGGCCACTTCCAATTACAGCGCGCCTGCACCGATTGAAAATCGTCCCGCGCCAACGCAAATTCTGCGTCCAAGCTGGGATTCGGTGCCCGCGCCGGCCGATGTCACTTACCGTTCCAACGTGAATAACCGTCATAACTTCGACAACTTCGTTGAAGGTAAATCGAACCAGCTGGCGCGCGCGGCGGCACGTCAGGTGGCGGATAATCCTGGTGGCGCGTATAACCCGCTGTTCCTTTATGGCGGCACCGGTTTGGGTAAAACTCACCTACTGCACGCGGTGGGAAATGGCATTATTGCGCGTAAGCCGAATGCCAAAGTGGTGTATATGCACTCCGAGCGTTTTGTGCAGGACATGGTCAAAGCCCTGCAGAATAACGCCATCGAAGAGTTTAAGCGTTATTACCGTTCGGTTGATGCGCTGCTGATCGATGACATCCAATTCTTTGCCAATAAAGAGCGCTCGCAGGAAGAGTTTTTCCACACCTTCAACGCGCTGCTGGAAGGCAATCAACAGATCATCCTGACTTCGGATCGCTATCCAAAAGAGATCAACGGCGTAGAAGATCGCCTGAAATCGCGTTTTGGCTGGGGATTAACCGTGGCGATCGAGCCGCCTGAGCTGGAAACGCGTGTCGCGATCCTGATGAAGAAGGCCGATGAAAACGACATCCGTCTGCCGGGCGAAGTGGCGTTCTTTATTGCTAAGCGTCTGCGTTCCAATGTGCGAGAGCTGGAAGGTGCGTTGAACCGCGTGATTGCCAATGCGAACTTTACCGGTCGCGCCATCACCATCGATTTCGTGCGCGAAGCGCTGCGCGATCTGCTGGCGCTGCAGGAAAAACTGGTCACCATTGATAACATCCAGAAAACGGTGGCCGAGTATTACAAAATTAAAGTGGCGGATTTGCTGTCGAAACGCCGTTCGCGTTCGGTAGCGCGTCCGCGCCAGATGGCGATGGCGATGGCGAAAGAGCTCACCAACCACAGTTTGCCGGAAATTGGCGATGCGTTTGGTGGCCGCGACCATACCACCGTGCTTCACGCCTGCCGTAAAATCGAGCAACTGCGTGAAGAGAGCCACGACATCAAAGAAGATTTCTCTAACCTCATTCGAACACTATCTTCCTGACGCATATGAAATTTATTGTAGAACGTGAGCAGTTACTGAAGCCCCTGCAACAGGTCAGCGGTCCGCTTGGCGGACGCCCAACGCTGCCGATTCTTGGAAATTTACTGCTGCAGGTCAGCGAAGGTTCGCTGCGGCTGACCGGCACCGATCTGGAAATGGAAATGGTGGCGCGTGTGGCGCTGACGCAGCCCCACGAACCGGGCGCTACCACGGTACCGGCGCGTAAATTCCTCGATATTTGCCGCGGTTTGCCGGAAGGCGCTGAAATCAGCCTGACGCTGGAAGGCGACAGAATGCTGGTGCGTTCAGGCCGCAGCCGTTTCTCGCTATCTACGTTGCCGGCCAGCGACTTCCCGAATCTGGATGACTGGCAGAGTGAGGTGGAATTCACCTTGCCGCAGGCGACGTTAAAACGCCTGATTGAAGCCACGCAGTTCTCAATGGCGCATCAGGATGTGCGTTATTACCTTAACGGCATGCTGTTCGAAACCGAAGGCGAAGAGTTGCGTACCGTCGCTACCGATGGTCACCGCCTTGCGGTGTGCTCAATGCCGATTGGTCAGGCGCTGCCGAATCATTCGGTGATCGTGCCGCGTAAAGGTGTGATTGAGCTGATGCGTTTGCTCGACGGGGGCGAAACGCCGCTGCAGGTGCAAATTGGCAGTAGCAACATCCGCGCACACGTCGGTGACTTTATCTTCACTTCGAAGCTGGTTGATGGTCGTTTCCCGGATTATCGCCGCGTATTGCCGAAGAATCCGGATAAAGCATTAGAAGCCGGCTGCGATATTCTGAAGCAGGCATTTGCGCGTGCGGCGATTCTCTCTAATGAGAAATTCCGCGGCGTTCGCATCTACATCACCGAAAATCAGCTGAAAATTACTGCTAACAACCCTGAACAGGAAGAGGCGGAAGAGATGCTGGATGTCTCTTACAATGGCACCGATCTTGAGATCGGATTCAACGTCAGCTATGTGCTGGATGTATTGAATGCGCTGAAGTGCGAGAACGTGCGTTTGCTGCTGACTGATTCGGTGTCGAGCGTGCAGATTGAAGATGTTGCCAGTCCAGCCGCGGCATACGTAGTTATGCCAATGCGCTTGTAGTAGAAAATATCGGCCTGGCTTACTTGCCATTCTGGTCCCGGGCAGTGCTCGCCCCTGGTCACATACTTCAGTATGCTCCCAGGGCCTGCGCGCTGGCCGTGACCAGACTGCCTGCGCCGCCGACGGCCTGGATTATTAATGTTAGGCAACCCCCTTCTGGCTGGAATGATTCATGGCTTTAACCCGCCTCCTGATTAAAGATTTCCGTAATATCGAGCAGGCCGATCTCGCGCTGGCACCGGGCTTCAATTTCCTTGTGGGCGCTAACGGCAGCGGTAAAACCAGCGTGCTGGAGGCGATCTACACCCTCGGACACGGTCGTGCGTTTCGCAGTTTGCAGGCTGGCCGCGTTATTCGCCACGATCAGGATGCCTTTGTGCTGCACGGCCGTATTGAAGGCAGTGAACGCGAACTGTCGGTGGGTCTCACCAAAAATCGTGCCGGTGACAGCAAAGTCCGCATCGATGGCAGCGACGGTCACAAAGTCGCCGAGTTAGCGCAACTGTTACCCATGCAGTTGATTACGCCGGAAGGTTTTACGCTGCTGAATGGCGGCCCCAAATACCGTCGCGCCTATATCGATTGGGGATGTTTTCACGCCGCGCCCGGCTTTTTCCATGCCTGGAGCAATCTGCGTCGTCTGCTGAAACAGCGCAATGCGGCGCTGCGTCAGGTATCGCGCTATAGCCAGATTCGTCCGTGGGATCAGGAGCTGGTGCCGCTGGCTGAGCAAATCAGCGCATGGCGCGCCGAATACAGCGCGGCGATTTCCCGCGAGATCATCGCCACCTGTGGCCAATTTTTACCGGAGTTCGAGTTAGCGTTCTCTTTCCAGCGTGGCTGGGACAAAGAGAGCGACTACGCCGAACTGCTGGAACGCAATTTCGAGCGCGATCGCGCGCTCACCTACACCGCCAGCGGCCCACATAAAGCCGATTTTCGTATTCGTGCTGAAGGGACGCCGGTGGAAGATTTACTCTCACGCGGTCAGTTAAAGCTGCTGATGTGTGCGCTGCGCTTAGCGCAGGGCGAATATCTGACGCGCAGCAGCGGACGACGCTGTTTGTATCTGATTGATGACTTTGCCTCAGAGCTGGATGACACCCGTCGTCGGCTATTAGCTGAACGCCTAAAAGCCACGCAGGCTCAAGTATTTGTCAGCGCCATTGGTGTCGAGCATGTAATCGACATGAGTGATGAAAAGGGCAAGATGTTCCGCGTGGAACAGGGTAAAATAGTGGTTCAACCTGAAGATTAAATGAGCGAGAAACGTTGATGTCGAATTCTTATGACTCCTCAAGTATCAAAGTCCTGAAAGGGCTTGATGCGGTACGCAAACGCCCGGGTATGTACATCGGCGATACGGATGACGGCACCGGTCTGCATCACATGGTATTCGAAGTCGTGGATAACGCTATCGACGAAGCGCTCGCCGGTCACTGTAGTGACATTACCGTTACAATTCATGCCGATAACTCGGTCTCAGTGCAAGATGATGGCCGTGGTATTCCGACCGGCATTCACCCGGAAGAGGGCGTCTCTGCGGCGGAAGTGATCATGACCGTCCTGCACGCCGGCGGTAAATTTGATGATAACTCCTACAAAGTGTCTGGCGGTCTGCACGGCGTCGGCGTTTCCGTGGTTAACGCCTTGTCACAGAAGCTGGAACTGACTATTCGTCGCGAAGGCAAAGTGCATCATCAGATTTATCAGCACGGCGTACCGCAGGCACCGCTGGCGGTATCAGGCGATACCGATGCAACCGGTACGCGCGTGCGTTTCTGGCCGAGCTATGAAACCTTCACCAACGTGATTGAGTTTGAGTACGAGATCCTGGCGAAACGCCTGCGTGAGCTGTCGTTCCTTAACTCAGGCGTCTCGATTCGTCTGGAAGATAAACGCGACGGCAAGAACGATCACTTCCACTACGAAGGCGGCATCAAGGCGTTTGTTGAGTACCTCAACAAGAACAAAACGCCAATCCATCCAACGGTGTTCTATTTCTCGACTGAGAAAGATGGCATTGGCGTGGAAGTGGCGCTGCAGTGGAACGATGGTTTCCAGGAAAACATCTACTGCTTCACCAACAACATTCCACAGCGCGACGGCGGGACGCACCTGGCCGGTTTCCGTGCGGCAATGACGCGTACCCTGAACGCCTACATGGATAAAGAAGGCTACAGCAAAAAAGCCAAAGTCAGCGCCACCGGCGATGATGCGCGTGAAGGCCTGATTGCGGTGGTTTCCGTGAAAGTGCCGGATCCGAAATTCTCTTCTCAGACCAAAGATAAACTGGTCTCTTCAGAGGTGAAATCGGCGGTTGAGCAGCAGATGAATGAACTGCTGGCGGAATACCTGCTGGAAAACCCATCTGACGCCAAAATCGTGGTCGGTAAAATTATCGATGCAGCGCGCGCGCGTGAAGCGGCGCGTCGTGCACGTGAAATGACCCGCCGTAAAGGCGCGCTGGATTTAGCCGGTCTGCCAGGCAAACTGGCTGACTGTCAGGAGCGCGATCCGGCGCTGTCTGAAATCTACCTGGTGGAGGGTGACTCCGCAGGCGGTTCAGCCAAACAGGGCCGTAACCGTAAGAACCAGGCGATTCTGCCGCTGAAAGGTAAAATCCTGAACGTGGAGAAAGCGCGTTTCGACAAGATGCTGGCATCGCAGGAAGTCGCGACGCTGATCACCGCGTTAGGTTGTGGTATCGGTCGTGATGAATACAATCCGGATAAACTGCGTTATCACAGCATCATCATCATGACCGATGCTGACGTCGATGGTTCGCACATCCGTACGCTGCTGTTGACCTTCTTCTATCGTCAGATGCCGGAAATTGTTGAGCGTGGTCACGTCTACATCGCTCAGCCGCCACTGTACAAAGTGAAGAAAGGCAAGCAAGAACAGTATATTAAAGACGACGAAGCGATGGATCAGTATCAGATTTCCATCGCGCTCGACGGCGCTACGCTGCACACCAACGCCAGCGCGCCTGCGTTAGGCGGTCAGCCGCTGGAAACGCTGGTGGCGGATTTCAACAGCACACAGCGCATGATCAAACGTATGGAGCGCCGCTTCCCATCGGCTCTGCTGCGTGGCCTGATCTACCATCCAACCTTAAGCGACCTCAGTAATGAAGCCGCCGTACAAGGCTGGATCGATGGCTTAGTGGCGTATCTGACCGAGCGTGAAGCGCACGGCAGCAGCTACCTGGCGCAGGTTCGTGCTGATAACGAACAGAACCTGTTCGAACCGGTGCTGCGTGTCCGCACGCACGGCGTTGATACCGATTATCCACTGGATAGCGAGTTCATCGATGGGCCGGAATACCGCAAAATCTGTGCGCTGGGCGAGCAGCTGCGCGGCCTGATTGAAGAAGATGCCTACATTGAACGTGGCGAGCGTCGCCAGCCTGTAACCAGCTTCGAGCAGGCGATTGAGTGGCTGGTGAAAGAGTCGCGTCGTGGTCTGTCAGTACAGCGTTATAAAGGTTTGGGTGAGATGAACCCAGAGCAGCTGTGGGAAACCACCATGGATCCAGATAGTCGCCGCATGCTGCGCGTGACGATTAAGGATGCGATTGCTGCCGATCAGCTGTTCACTACCTTGATGGGCGATGCGGTTGAACCGCGCCGTGCTTTCATCGAAGAGAACGCGTTGAAAGCCGCCAACATCGATATCTAATCGAGCGGGTAACACGAAAAAACCCTTCCACTTAGGAAGGGTTTTTTGTTTTTAGCGCGGTATGGAGAAGCGGAAGCAGGCGCCCGATGTTTGTTCATCCAGACGAATATCACGCTCATGCAGCTGCAGAATACGGCGCACCACCATCAATCCCAGACCACCGCTGTTTTTCCGCGTGCTGGCGTGCGTTAACGCAGACGGACGCTCAAACAGTGTGGCACGTAACGCATCAGGAATGCCGGGTCCCGAATCTTTCAGACTTACTTCAACCTCGCGTTCGGCGCTACGCAGCGTGACCTCAATGGTTCCCGCCTCCGGCGTGTATTTGATAGCATTATCAAAGAGATTGGTCAGCACGCGATCGATCATCGAAACATCGGCATTCACCTGCGGCAGCTGTTCGGGCATATCCACCACAAAGCGGATATTGCGCGTGCTGGCCATTAACTCAAATTTTTGCACCACGTCGTAAGTCAGCTCTGAAAGGCTGAACATTTCACGATTGGGCTTTATTACGCCATATTCCAGCTGCGCCAGTTCAAATAGCTGCTGCGCCAGCATGCTGACTTTTTGGCTTTGCGAAAGCGCAATGTGCAGGTAACGCTGGCTTTCGGTCGATTTCAGGCTGTCCGATTTATACAGCAAGGTTTCGAGATAACCGTGCAGCGTGGTCAGAGGCGTGCGCAAATCGTGTGAAATATTGGCCACGAAATCACGCCGCAATTGGTCCTGATAAGCCAGCTTCTCCCACTGAAAGGCGACGCGTCGCGCCATACCCACAAACGCGCCCTGCAATACACTGACCTCATCTTTCTCATGCGGCTGTGGCAACGGTAATTCCGCCATCTGCTTGATTGCCGTCATGTCTTCCCGGTTGAGTTCACGAACACGTTGCGTCAACTGGCGCATTGGGCGCGTGATTAAACTGAACGCCACCGCGCCCGCCGTCAGACCAAACAACACCACCAGCAAAGATGACCAAAATGATGTGTGCATCAGAATATCGATCTGCGCTTCCTGCGCCAGTTGGTGATAGTTCTCGCCCTGCAAAATCACATACAGATAACCCACCGTTTGGCCATGCAGGGCAAGCGGTGCAACGCTAAACACTTTATTTTCCATCAAATTACGTGGGTCATCGCCATATACTGGCGAAGCGGTGCCATTAAGCTGCGCATGGATTGGAGCCAGGCTCACGCGGCTGCGTTTGACATGATTAGGCGGTGCTGCATCAGCCAGAATATAGCCCTGTAAATCGAGCAAATAGACTTCCACACTGGGATTGAGCACCATCAAATCACTGAACAGCGCCTTCATCAGCGGCAGATTCACGCCCTGCTCGCCAATCATATTGGGGTTGAGGCTGGCGATACTGCGCGCCAGTCCGTCGGACAAACGTTGCACCACGGCGCTACCGTACTGCGCGTTGATGCGAATCTGCATCCAGCCTGACAGCAGTGTACAAAGTAACAGCAGGGAAGCAAAAACCAGCGCCAGGCGCTGGCTGAGTGTCAGGCGTTTCATCATTAAACCTACTTCGCCGGCAGCGAAAATTTATAGCCTTTGCCCCACACCGTCAGGATGTAGTGCGGTTCGGCGGGATTGTCTTCAATTTTCAACCGTAAGCGGTTGATATGTGTATTAACCGTGTGTTCATAACCATCGTGCTGATAGTCCCAAACCTGATTGAGCAGATTGAGGCGGGAAAACACTTTTCCAGGATGTTTAGCGAAGTGGTAAAGCAGATCAAACTCGCGCGGCGTTAAGGTTATCGGCTTATTCTCCAGCCACACTTCACGGGCTACCGGATCGATCATTAATGCATCGTGATGCAGCGTGCCCGCTTCCAGGCGCGAATTTAAATTCATCGCTTCCTGGCGGCGAAACAGTGCCTTAAGCCGGGCGACGAGTTCCACCACGGAAAAGGGTTTGGGCAGATAATCATCTGCGCCTAGCTCAAGGCCCAAAACGCGATGCACTTCACTGGAGCGTGCACTGATCATAATGATCGGCGTATAGCGTTTCATTGCGCGGGCGCGGCGACAGATCTCTAAACCATCAATGCCGGGCAACATCAGATCAAGAATCAAAGCATCCCATTGCTGGGTTCCCAATAAATGGACGGCGAGGTGTCCATCAGCCGCATGGGTTACATCATAACCTTCATCCTGAAAGTTTAAGCGCAGAACGTCGGCTATTCCGCTGTCATCTTCGACAATAAGCACTCTCTTTGCGTCGATCATCATCCCTTCCTGTTGCGCCACTTCAATCAATGTTAGCGCCTATATCGCCTCAAAGTGTTCACGTTTTGTTTAACTCCTCGTGAGGCTTCGGTGAACAACAATTCGGCACCATAACACTCAGACGTTAAACAGCAGGGTCAGAAACGGATGGAAATGCAGAGGGATGAAAAGCCTGAACGCTTACTTGTGGTTCATCCAGCATGGCTGCGGTTGTGTCACTGGGTGAATGCGGCGGTCATGGTGATCATGACGTTGAGCGGATGGCGCATTTATAACGCCTCGCCACTTTTTAGCTTTTATTTTCCGGGTGAAATTACCCTCGGTGGCTGGCTAGGTGGCGCCCTGCAATGGCACTTCGCCGCGATGTGGATTTTTGCCGGGAATGGCGTGCTGTATCTCACGATGAATGTCGTTACTGGACGCTTCAGGAAGAAATTTCTACCGCTTAGTCTGCGGGGATTGCTGCACGATGCCAGCTGCGCGCTGAAAGGCAAGCTGGCGCATGCGGATCTGCGTCACTACAACCCCATCCAGCGTGCGGCTTATCTGTTTGTGATGCTGGACTGCCTGCTGTTGGTGCTGTCAGGGCTGGTGTTGTGGAAATCGGTGCAGTTTGGCGTGTTACGCGATCTCCTCGGCGGCTATGAAGCGGCACGTTACATCCACTTTTACGCGATGGCCGCGCTGGTGGGCTTTGTCATGGTGCATCTGCTGATGGTCGCGCTGGTGCCAAAAACCCTGCTTGCCATGTTGCGTGGACGCTAAGGAGAGCGAGATGAAAAAATTTAAGGTCGATATTGCTCCCGGTGATGCGGATGCCCTGATTAAAGAAGCGCAGCAGCTACTGGCGCGAAAGCTGGATTCCGCCTCACGCCGCCGATTTTTACGCCAGGGCTTAACGCTCGGCGGCGTGGTAATGCTGACGGGCTGCGATCTCAGTGATAAACCCGACATCGATAGCGTGCTGAACAGATTTTCCCGCTTTAACGATCGCGTGCAGAGCTGGCTGTTTAATCCTGCCCATCTCTCTCCGGAATACAGCGCCGATCGCATCGCGCCCTTATTTCCGTTTAACGCCTTTTACGGTGAAGAATATATTCCCCAGGTCAACGGCGATCGGTGGCGTCTGGAGATTGCCGGGCTAGTGAGTGATAAACGCAGTTGGTCGCTAGCTGAGCTCTACAACATGCAACAGGTTGATCAGATTACGCGCCATATCTGTGTGGAAGGCTGGAGTGAAATTGGCCGCTGGGGCGGCGTGCGTTTCGGCGACTTTCTCAGGGTGATTGGTGCCGATACGTCGGCCAAATATGTCAGCTTTAAATGTGCGGACGATTACTACACCAGCATCGATATGGCCTCGGCGCTGCATCCACAAACCCTGATGGCATTGAGCTGGGATGGGCGAATACTCCCGCCCAAATATGGTTATCCGATGAAAATCCGTATTCCCACCAAGCTGGGATATAAAAATCCGAAGCATATTCAGGTGATTGAAATAACCAATCGTTATTCCGGTGGTTACTGGGAAGACGAAGGCTACAACTGGTTCGGCGGAAGCTGATCCCTTAATCCGGTGCCTTATTGCGCCAACACCATTGATACTCGTAAAACTATAAGGAAACACCCTATGAAAAACGCAATCGTAGCAACCTTTATCGCTTCAATGATGACTCTGTCTACCGCCTATGCTGCGGATACTATGGGCAAAGATGCGATGAAAAAAGATGAAATGGGCATGAAGAAAGACAGCATGCACAAAGATGAAATGGGCATGAAGAAAGACAGCATGCACAAAGATGCAATGGGCATGAAGAAAGACGGCATGCACAAAGACGCAATGGGCATGAAGAAAGATGGCTTGCACAAAGATGCGATGGGCATGAAGAAAGATGCCATGAAGAAAGAGGAAATGGGCATGAAAAAGGATGCGATGAGCCACTAAGGTCATCCTTTAACGCCCTGTATTCAAGGCCATCACAGGAGTGATGGCCTTTTTTATTTGCGTGAGGAAAAATCTGAAGTCGGGCGCGAAACTGGTCAATGTGAGCTGAATCGCGCTAGCATTGATCAAAACCCTGACTCAACGAGGATGTTATGGCAATAAAACTGGTTGCAATCGATATGGACGGCACGCTGCTCAATCCGCAGCACGAGATTACGCCCGCCGTTAAATCGGCGATTGAACGCGCACATAAAAAAGGCGTAATGGTGGTACTTACCACCGGTCGTCCGTACGTCGGCATTCAGCGCTATCTGATGGAACTGAATCTGGTTGATGAAGGCCAATACTGCATCAGTTATAACGGTGCGCTGGTACATCGTGCTAACGATGGCGAATGTGTTGCCGAAATTACCCTGGGTTTCGACGATTATCTTTATATCGAACAGCTGGCGCGCGACCTTGGCGTTCACTTCCAGGCTTTCGATAAATCCTTCCTCTACACGCCGAATAAAGATCTCAGTGAATTCACCATCCATGAAGCGAGCCTAACCGGTATTCCGGTGCGCTATCGTTCTGTGGAAGAGATGGATCGCGCCACGCGCTTCCCTAAGCTGATGATGATCGATAAGCCGGATCTGCTGGATTCCGCCATTCAGCGCTTGCCGCAGCAGGCGCGTGACAACTACACCATTCTCAAAAGCGCACCTTATTACCTCGAAATCCTCGATTCACGCGTGAATAAAGGACAAGGGGTAAAAATGCTGGCGGATAAGCTGGGTCTGGCGCGTGAAGAAGTGATGGCGATTGGCGATCAGGAAAATGATTTAGCCATGATTGAGTACGCCGGTACCGGCGTTGCAATGGGAAATGCCATTGATTCGGTGAAGAAAATCGCGCAGTTCATTACCAAAACCAATATGGAAGATGGCGTCGCGTACGCTATTGAAGAGCTGGTGCTATAAATCTCCTTTGCGGGCAGCGCTCTGCTGTCCGCTGCTATTCCCCCTGATTCTCCCCCTCGCACCTCGGTGCATGGATTGTCTATTTTGTGATCCAGATTGTAGTACAACTTTACTAAATGGTACTACAATCGGCGGCACGGACTCAGGCGGTCGTTGGGCTTCACTGAGCGAAAGCAGTAATCTGATGCGTTATCGCCTTTCACTGAATGGAACATCATGACGCAAGAACAATTAAGCAAAACAGAGCGCATCATCCTGACGCTGGGTGAAGAGATTGTGGCCGGCAAGTTTGTGCCAGGCGCGGCGCTGCCCGCCGAAGCTGAACTGTGCGAACGCTTTGGCACCTCACGCAACATTATCCGTGAAGTGTTTCGCTCACTGATGGCCAAACGCTTGATGGAGATGAAGCGCTATCGCGGTGCCTTCGTCACGCCACGTAACCAGTGGAACTATTTGGATAGCGATGTGTTGCAGTGGGCGCTGGCGCACGATCAGGACCCGCGTCTGATTGCGGCGATGAACGAAGTGCGTGTGCTGGTGGAGCCGCAGATTGCGCGCTGGTCAGCTGAGCGCGCGACTTCAACCGATCTGGCGGCGATTGAGTTGGCCTATAACGAAATGGTGGCCAATCACCTCGATCGTGAAGCCTTTAATGAAGCGGATATCCGCTATCACGAAGCGGTACTGGATTCGGTGCATAACCCGGTGCTGCAACAGCTCAACGTGGCGATCAGCCAGCTGCAAAAAGCGGTGTTCGCGCAAACCTATATGGCCGATGAAGGCAACATGCCGCGCACCTTAGCCGAACATAAAGCGTTATTCGATGCCATTCGTCATCAGGATGGCGATGCGGCTGAACAGGCCGCCAAAGCGATGATTGCCAGCTCCACGGCGCGACTCAAGGAGATTATGTGACCAGCTATATTGCGATTGATTGGGGCTCAACCAATCTGCGCGCCTGGCATTATCAGGGCGGTACCTGCGTAGCTGAGCGCCGTTCAGAAGCCGGTGTCACGCGCCTTGGCGATCGCACGCCAGCCGAGGTGTTTGCCAGCGTCACCGACGGCTGGCCCGTCAACGAGGTGCCGGTGGTGATGGCGGGCATGGTGGGCAGCAATGCGGGCTGGCTGTCGGTGCCTTATCTTTCCTGTCCGGTGGCGCTGGGCGAGCTGGCGGGTCGCCTAACGCGCGTTGAGGATCAAGCGTGGATTGTGCCGGGATTGAGCGTCGAACGTGACGACAACTACAACGTTATGCGCGGTGAAGAGACGCAGCTGCTTGGTGCGCTGGCATTGCAACCCGCACCGCTCTACGTGATGCCCGGCACGCACGCCAAATGGGTGCAGGTAGAGCAGGATCGCGTGGTGGATTTCCGTACCGTGATGACCGGCGAACTGCATCATCTGCTGCTCAAACAATCGCTGATTGGTGCCGGTTTACCTCAACAGGAAGAGAACGCCGCCGCTTTCCATGACGGTTTGCAGGTGGGATGCAACGATACCTCGATTCTGTCGCGCCTGTTTGAAGTACGCGCTTCACACGTGCTCGGCGCGCGCGATCGCCGTCATATCAGCGACTTCCTTTCAGGTTTATTGATTGGTCACGAAGTGGCGCTGATGACGCAACAGGCCGACGTCACAAGCCAACCGATCACCATTATTGCCGGTAGCGCGCTGGCGCAACGTTATCAACAGGCGCTGCACTTTATCGGCCTGGATTCAGTCACGCTGGCAGGCGATAGCGCTTTCCAGCACGGAATAAGGAGTATTGCGAATGACCTGGCAAACTAAAATCCCGCTGATCGCCATTTTGCGCGGTATCACGCCGGACGAAGCGGAAGCGCACGTTGGAGCACTGATCGACGCGGGTTTCGATGCGATTGAGATCCCGCTTAACTCGCCGGAATGGGCGAAAAGTATTGGCGCGATGGTGAAAACCTTCGGCGATAAAGCACTGATTGGCGCCGGCACCGTGCTCAATCCGGCGCAGGTCGATGAGCTGGCGACGCTGAACAGCAAATTAGTCGTCACGCCCAACACCGATGCTGCAGTGATTCGCCAGGCGGTTTCCAAAGGCATGATCGTCGCCGCGGGTTGCGCCACCGCCACCGAAGCGTTCACCGCCTTACAGGCCGGCGCGCAGGCGCTGAAAATTTTCCCATCGTCGGCCTTTGGTCCGGGCTACATCAAAGCATTGAAAGCGGTGCTGCCGCCGGAGGTGCCGGTGTTTGCTGTGGGCGGCGTGACGCCGGAAAACCTGCACGAATTTATGGCCGCAGGTTGCATTGGCGCCGGTTTGGGCAGCGATCTCTATCGCGCCGGACAACCGCTGTCGCGCACTGTGGAACAGGCTCGCGCATTTATTGCTGCTTATAAGGATGCTGTACGATGAAAATTACCAAACTGACCACTTACCGCCTGCCGCCGCGCTGGATGTTCCTGAAAATCGAAACCGACGAAGGCATCGTTGGCTGGGGCGAACCGGTGATTGAAGGCCGCGCCCGCAGCGTGGAAGCGGCGGTGCATGAGCTGTCTGAATATCTGATTGGTCAGGATCCGGCGCGCATCAACGACTTATGGCAGGTGATGTATCGCGGTGGCTTCTATCGCGGTGGCCCGATTCTGATGAGCGCTATCGCCGGTATCGATCAAGCATTGTGGGATATTAAAGGCAAAGCGTTGGGCGTACCGGTTTATCAACTGCTGGGTGGTTTAGTGCGCGACAGCATTAAAGCTTACAGCTGGGTAGGCGGCGATCGTCCGGCCGACGTCATTGATGGCATCAAGAAGTTGCGCACCATCGGTTTTGATACCTTTAAACTCAATGGCTGCGAAGAGATGGGCATTATTGATAACGCCCGTAAAGTCGACGATGCGGTGAATACCGTGGCGCAGATTCGCGAAGCCTTCGGTAAAGAGATTGAGTTTGGCCTTGATTTCCACGGCCGCGTCAGCGCGCCAATGGCGAAAGTGCTGATTAAAGAGCTGGAACCGTATCGCCCGCTGTTTATTGAAGAGCCGGTGCTGGCGGAGCAAGCGGAATATTATCCGCGCCTGGCCGCGCAAACCCACATTCCGATTGCCGCTGGTGAACGCATGTTCTCGCGCTTTGAGTTTAAACGCGTGCTGGAAGCGGGCGGTTTAGCGATTCTGCAGCCGGATCTGTCGCATGCCGGCGGTATCACCGAGTGCTACAAGATAGCGGCGATGGCTGAATCCTATGATGTCGCGCTGGCACCGCACTGTCCGCTCGGCCCGATCGCATTGGCGGCTTGCCTGCACGTTGACTTCGTGTCACGCAACGCGGTGTTCCAGGAACAGAGCATGGGCATTCACTACAATCAGGGCGCCGAACTGCTCGATTACGTGATTAATAAAGACGATTTCAAAATGGATGACGGTCACTTCTATCCGTTAAATAAACCGGGCCTCGGCGTGGAAATTAACGAAGAGCTGGTGATCGAGCGTAGTAAAAATGCACCTGACTGGCGCAATCCGCTGTGGCGTTTTCCAGATGGCAGCGTTGCTGAATGGTAAATACCCGTCATACTTCAAGCTACAGATGCGTTGGCTGCGTTTATTCACCCCAGTCATGGTGTAAGCTCCCGGGGATTCATTCGCTTGCCGCCTTTCTGTAGCTCGAATTATTTAGGGTGTTAAATTTAATTAAATCTAAATGATTATATGCCGGTGAAATAGGGCATAGGGCTTCACTCAGCCTTTTTCCCGGCACAGCTTATTTACCGCCTCGGCGGATTTACCTTTGTTACCACTACCCTGAGTTTGTCGGGGCGTACTTTGTCGCGCCTTTACGGCAAACCCGATGACGGAGAAACACCATGGATCTCTCTGCTGTGCAAGCCAAACCGACGCGCCGTCGTTATATCACGCTGCTGATGATATTTATTACGGTGGTGATTTGTTATGTTGACCGCGCAAATTTAGCCGTCGCTTCTGCCCATATTCAGGAGGAGTTCGGTATTACTAAAGCGCAAATGGGCTATGTATTTTCTGCCTTTGCCTGGCTATATACGTTATGTCAGATTCCCGGCGGCTGGTTCCTTGATCGCGTCGGTCCTCGCGTAACCTATTTTATTGCCATTTTTGGCTGGTCGGTCGCAACGCTATTTCAGGGTTTCGCGACGGGCTTATTATCCTTAATTGGCCTGCGTGCCATTACCGGTATATTCGAAGCGCCCGCGTTCCCCACCAACAACCGCCTGGTGACCAGCTGGTTCCCGGAGCAGGAACGCGCTTCTGCGGTTGGTTTCTATACCTCCGGCCAGTTTGTCGGCCTGGCTTTCCTGACGCCGCTGCTGATATGGATTCAGGAACTGCTGAGCTGGCACTGGGTCTTCATCATCACCGGCGGTATCGGCATCATCTGGTCGCTGATCTGGATTAAGTTCTATCAGGCACCGAGCCAGAGCAAAGGCATCAATAAAGCCGAGCTGGATTACATCCGCGAAGGCGGTGCGATGGTCGATGGTGATGCGCCGAGCGAGAAGAAAACCCGCACCAAACTCACCGCCGCCGACTGGAAACTGGTGTTCCATCGCAAGCTGTGCGGTGTCTATCTCGGCCAGTTCGCCGTGACCTCCACGCTATGGTTCTTCCTGACCTGGTTCCCGAACTATCTGACGCAGGAAAAACACATCGCGGCGCTGACCGCCGGCTTTATGACCACCGTGCCATTCCTCGCGGCGTTTGTGGGCGTGATTCTGTCGGGCATCGTCGCCGATCGTCTGGTGCGCAGCGGTCGTTCGCTTGGCTTTGCCCGTAAAACGCCGATCATCTGTGGTTTGCTGATCTCCACCTGCATCATGGGCGCTAACTACACGAACGACCCTATTTGGATCATGACGTTGATGGCCATCGCCTTCTTCGGCAACGGTTTCGCCTCGATCACCTGGTCGCTGGTGTCATCGCTGGCGCCGGTGCGTTTGATTGGTTTGACCGGCGGCATGTTCAACTTTGTCGGTGGCCTGGGCGGCATTACCGTGCCGCTGGTCGTCGGCTATCTGGCGCAGGATTACGGCTTTGCCCCTGCGCTGGTGTACATCTCGGCGGTGGCGCTGATCGGTGCGCTGTCGTATATCCTGCTGGTCGGTGATGTAAAACGCGTGGGTTGATCCAACCAGGTGCGCATGAATGCGCACCCTACAAACCTTGCTGTAGGGTCGCCATTTATGGCGACCTGGCTAATAACCGCACGATAATGACGACCGGGTTTATTCGCATCCCACTAGCAAATCACGTAATTTATCCGGCAACTGTCAGATGTAAGGTTGCCTCATGTCAGAAAAACAACTCACCTTTGCCCAGCGCCATCATCAGCTGACCAATATCAACGTCTGGACCGGCGATAGCCAATGGCTGGCGTTTGATGTGCGGCCGTCTGGCGCCTCCTTTACCAGCCTGACCATTGAGCGCGTTAACGTGACAAGCGGCGCTGTTGAAGTGCTGTATCAGGCGCGTGATGGCGCACACGTTGGCGTGGTCACCGTTAGCCCGGATCTGCCGTCGCGTTACGTCTGCATTCACGGGCCGGAACATCCGGACGCGCACTGGCGCTACGATTTTCATCATCGTCGCGGCGTGATTGTGCAGCAGGGCATTGCCGAAAATCTCGACGCCTGTGATATCACCGCGCCTTATACGCCCGGCGCGCTGCGCGGGGGATCGCATGTGCACGTCTTCAGTCCGGATGGTTCGCGCCTGAGTTTTACCTATAACGATCACGTAATGCATGAAAAGGATGCGCGTGATGACCTGCGCAATGTCGGCGTGGCGGTGCCGCTGCATCCGGTGTGTCCGCCCAAACAGCATCCGCGTGAATATGAGGGCAGCCACTATTGCGTGCTGGTCAGCCAGACGCAGCGCGATCCGCAGCCGGGCAGTGACCAGATTGACCGCGCCTATGAAGAGTGCTGGATAGGTAATCAAGGCTACCAGAGAGCCGACGGCAGCTGGCAGCGCTGGGCTATTGCCTTTATTGGCGATACGCGCGATGCGAACGGCGAAAAAGTACCTGAGGTGTTTGTCGTGGATCTGCCAGCAGCGCTCGCAGATTACGCGAAGGCGGGTGCATCACCGTTGCAGGGTACGCCCGATAAACTGCCTGCGCCACCAGCCGGCGTGCAGCAGCGGCGCGTCACGCACACCAAAGGACTGGCGCTGCAGCCGCGCCATTGGCTGCGTGCCTCAGCGGATGGCAGCGCCATCGCCTTTTTGCTGGCGGACGAGCACGGCATCGTTCAGTTGTGGACGGTTTCACCCAATGGCGGTCAGCCGCGTCAGATAACTCAGCTGGCAAGCAGCATCCAGTCTGCTTTTAGCTGGCAGCCGGATGGCAGCGTCATCGCTTTTATCTGCGATAACAGTGTGATGCGTTGTGAAGTGATGACGGGACACTGTACGCGCTTGACGCCACGCAGCGATCGCGCGCCATCCGGTGATGCGGTGGTGTGGTCGCCGGATGGTGAGCAGATCGCTTATATGCGGGAGGTTGACGGTTGGCGCCAGCTGTTTTGCGTCAGTGCGATGTTACCGGAGTAGAGGCTGCGGTCGCCAGGCTGGCTTGGGTGCCGGCCAATTTTTCGCTCTGCATCACACGCTCGTGGATGGAATCCTTGCTCTTGTCGTCATCGGAACGGAAATAGTCCCACGGCAGCAGCACGGTATCCATCACCGCTGAAAAGGGTAAATCGATCAGGGCCAGCGGCTTAATTGCCCAACTGGTTTTGTCATCCGTTAGCATCTCTGCACTGGCGCGCGTACCGGGATAGTAGCCCTGACTGGCGCCCGTATGAGACATCACGCTGGAGCAGCCCGAAGAAGCAAAGGCGCTGCAAATCAGCACAGCTGTGAGTGGAAAGCGTTTCATCATCTTCATTATCATCATCCCTTCAGTCATGGCATGGCCCTGGCTGGAGTGTGTCACCTGACGTTTCGCAAAGCTCTATGACCTTGTCTTGGATCTCAGGAGAATGGTTCCCTGAGTGTATGCCATATCGTCAGAATTGCTGTAAAAAATACGCATTGGCCCTTGAAAGCGACCAGGCTGCACCCACTTTTAAGGAACGGTCACGCTGCTGTTGCCGGAAGGGACAGCAGCGGGCTGAACAACCTGTCCATGGTGGAAGGTTGCCTAAACTTGCTGATTATCAGGAGTCTTATTATGCGTAATTTTGATCTCTCTCCACTTTATCGTTCTGCCATCGGTTTTGATCGCTTGATTAACCTGCTTGAGACCAATCAGAACCAGGCTAATGGGGGCTATCCTCCGTATAACGTTGAGCTGGTGGATGAGAACTTCTACCGCATCACGATTGCCGTCGCGGGCTTTGCCCAGAGCGAATTAGATATCACCTCACACGATAACGTGCTGGTGGTACGTGGTGCGCACCCGGAAGAGCAGCCGGAGCGCAAGTATCTGTATCAGGGCATTGCCGAGCGCAACTTTGAGCGTAAATTCCAGCTGGCCGATCACATCACCGTGCGCGATGCGCGTCTGGAAAATGGTCTGCTGAGCATCGATCTGGTACGCATCGTCCCGGAAGAGGCGAAACCGCGCCGTATCGAAATCCTGTAATCAGGTTGCTGAGTTGACGAAAAACGCCGCATAACGCGGCGTTTTTTTATGTGTGTGATAAACGTCAGGTTCGCACCAATAAGCGCTGACTGACCATGCCACCAAACACATTCACCAGCAGACCCAGAATGATCACCGCCACACCGATCATCTGCTGGATCGACAAGGTCTCGCCGAGAATCAACGCTGCGCTGAGAATGCCCACCACCGGTACCAGCAGCGACAGCGGCGCCACGCGCCAGGTTTCGTAGCGACTGAGCAAATTGCCCCAGATCGCGTAGCCCACAATGGTGGCGATAAAGGCGAGATAGATCAGCGCCAGCACCGTTTGCAGCGAGATGTTCAGCAGGCTGGTAACAATCGATGCTTCGCCATCAAATAGCCATGAGCAGGCAAAGAACGGCACTACCGGCACCAGCGCACTCCACACCACCAGCGACATCACCGGCACCTTGCGGTTACGCAAAATGATTTTATTGGTGATGTTGCCAAGCCCCCACGACAGCGCCGCGGCCAGCGTCAGCATCATGGTGGTCAGCGTTATGCCCGCCGTGGTTTGCCCTTCCATGCCGGCGGTCGCCAGCATAAACATGCCGAGCGTCGCCACTAAAATGCCGACGATGTGATTCCAGCGCAGCTTCTCCGCCAGGAACAGCGCGCCAAGCAGCAGGGTGAAAAATGCCTGCGCCTGCAGCACCAGCGACGCCAGTCCCGCCGGCATGCCGAGTTTGATGGCAAGGAACAGAAAGGCGAACTGCCCGAAGCTGATGGTCATGCCGTAGACCACCAGCCAGCGCAGCGGAATTGCCGGACGTTTAACAAACAAGATCGCCGGAAACGCCACCAGGCTAAAACGCAGCCCCGCCAGCAAGAAAGGCGGCATGTCCTGCAAACCCAGCTTGATCACCACGAAATTCACGCCCCACGCCACCACAACCAGCAGGGCTAACAACATATCTTTGACTGACATACAGATTCCTTACTGCCGCGATCAGGCGGTTGCCGTCACCGGTGTCGCGATCTCGGCACAACATTCATCACCGACAACCTGAAAAAAATCATCCACCTGCAACGCAACGGAGCGATCTAAGGCGCCGGCGTTGAACCACAGCGTGCCGACATCGCGCAGCCGCGTATCGACACGCAGCGCCAGCCGATCATCAAAACTAAACGGCGGCACCGCCCCCATCACGCACTGCGTTAACTCCTGCGCTTTCTCGGGCGGTGCAAAGCTCGACTTCTTGCCGCCAATAGCGCGCGCGGCGCTTTTGAAGTTGATCTTGCAGTCGCCTGGCACAATCGCCAGCAGGTAACGTGCATCGGCACCATCCGGCATCGTCACTTCCAGCACCATCGCCTTGGCCGCCTGATTGAGATCGTTGCCGCGAATTTCGCTGATCAGGTCGGTTTGGCCGATAGCTTCATGTTCCACCACGCGATAGCGCGCCTGATGCTGATCCAGCAGCGCAGTAATTTTTTCGTAGGTATTCATGCTCGTCTCCTCGTCTAAAAACCTGGCGTTAGCTCCAGGCGATGGCGTGTTTCATTTTTTTGTCGGTCAGGCCAAAGAAGAAGCCCATGGTGATGCGCGTGTCGCCTTCCACGCGATCGATTTCGTGATAAAAAGCCGGGTTAAACAGATAGATATCGCCACTGCGCGGTGAGAACTCACACACCTCGCTGTGCGCGATGACGCCGCTTTGATAACCCAGTTCGCCCGGCGTTTTGAAACGTTCATCTACCGGCTGCCACTGCTTATTGAAGATGCGCAGCTCGCCACCTGCATTGCACTCCTGCAAACACACTACGCAGCTCAGTTGATGCAAAATGTTAGTCACCGCCAATCCGCTGCCGGCGGCATCGCGCACGATGTTGTCGTTATGCAGGGGATTGGCGACCCCGTTGGCGTGGAAGCGCACAATCGAACCGGCGTAATCGCCCAGATCGGGTTCGCTGGCGGTTTGCAGACTCTCCAGGCGCAGCGCGTGCTTCACCCAGTTATAGATTTGATCGCGCAGGCAGTGCAGCGACGGCGGCAGCGCCGACTGAATATCGCGCAGTTCGGTGAAGTAGTTTTCGGGGGCGGCAGTATGCTTTGCCAGATAGGGGCCTAGCGTGGTCAACGCACCGTTTGGATAGTGCGATACGCGGACCTGTTCGCGGCACTGCTGCAAATCGCCGACCACGGCTTCCCGCACCTGTGGCGTCAGAAAGTTGCGTAAAACCAGCAGCGGCACGCGCGCCGTCACGATGTCATCCAGCCAGGTGCTTTCCACAAACATGTCAGGATTGATAATGCGTATCTGATTGAAAATAGCCATGTTGATCACTCCCCTAAAGGAAATTCATGAAGTTCATGGTTGCTCATGCGACGCCATTCAGACGCCGTGCCTAGTGTTGAAATGGGTTCAGAAGAGATAAACGTCGTGTTGTCATTCTGGAAACGGTGCAGCGTGAAATAGTTGGGATAGGGCGTATCGTCGGGATGCCATTGCCATGCCCAGGCTTTATCGCGGGTGACAAAAATCGCGTTGGCAGAGCTGCCGCCCGGTGCCACCTGCGCCATCTTATTGCGCAGATAATCGCGGGTAAAATCCGCGGGCGTGGCGCGATCAACCATGTATTCGAGGTATTCGGCAGAATCAAAGTGCGACTCCGCCATGCCCAGCTGCTGGTAGACGGTGGGCAAAAACCCGTTATGCATCATGTACCACTGGGTTGCGCCGCTGGTGCGCCACAGCGGGTGGGAAAATTCGATACCGTGATTTTTGCTCAGCGTAGCGTGGCGCACATGCACCGCCAGAAAGCGGCCACGCAGGCGATCAATATCGATGGTCGGCAGCGCATCGGCGAAGGTGCCGGTGCCGTGCAGCGTGCGAATGTGTCCTTGCTCCAGCCACAAACAGCCCCAGCCGTTAGGATGCTGTTTGATCGGCCCTTCATGGGTGGCGGTTTCTCCACAGCTCATGGCGCGGGCTGCATCCAGCACTGCGGCGGCGTCAAATTGGCCGTGCGCCACAATCATTCTGCACATAGTAAATCCCTCCTGGTGGTGAGCGATGAGACCTCAAGAATCTGATGGAACACCGCCAGAATCTCATCGCGGTTCGCGGCCGCAAGGCGTAAGGTCGCCAGAATTCCGGCGTGACGGGTTAAATCTGCATAGAGAGAAGAGCGCGGTGAAACGGCCAGCGTCGGCAAATTGAGCGGCGGCAACAGCTGACCGCGCTGATGCTGCGCGATCCAGCGTTCTGCCGCGTCATACTGCAGGCGCTGGCGCAGGCGTACCCGGCCCACCGCGAGCGGCTGCGGCGGGAAATGCAGCGGCGGCATGCCGTGACCGGCTTCGATGTGAAACGCCACTTCAGCCCAGTTGATGCCGGTCACTTCCTGCACCAGATTCACCACGCCCATGCCCGAAAGACGGAAGCCCATTTCGAGAAAGTGCGGTTCGCCATTCACTACAATAAAGTCGATGTGAAATGCGCCCTGACGATAGCCAAAGGTTTCGCAGCAGAAACTCATCAGGCTGGAGAAGCTGGCAGGCAGCTGCTGCGCCGCGACCGCCACATGGCCGGACTCGTAAAAACTGACGCAGCCGTCGGCATCGGTGTGATGTTCGATCACCTTTTGGCAGCAGGTCAGCGCCAGCGCATGGCCGTCCGCCACCACGCCTTGCAGCGAATACTCATCGCCGGCCAGCCAACTCTCGACGATAAAGCCGCTGAAGCCGCGCCCGCCGTAGTTCATGGTATCGACCAGCTTGCCAATCACCGCATCCAGCTGGCGGGCTTCTTTGACCAGCCAGATACCCAGACCGCCGCCGCCGTCAACCGGCTTGATCACGCAGGGATAAAGCAAGGCATCACGCGCGTCGCGGATGCTGAGCGGCGAAGCGAAGAAACGAAACTCCGGCTGTGGGAAGCGTTGCCAGGCTTTGCGCAACGCCATGCGCTGTGCGTACTTATCCGGTGGAATAAAACTCGCCCCGGCATCGGGTCCCGCCAGCAGCTCGCGCACGCGACCGGCGCTGGCGTTGTAAGCTTCAAAACCCGCCAGCACCACATGAGGATGTTCCATCAGCCCGGCATGCAAACAGGCTTGCAGCACATCCCACGGATTTTCCGGGCGATCGAGCCGCACAATCAGATCGAACGGCAACGCAATGCTTAGCGATTGGTAATCGACGAAATCGCCCATTTCCGCCAGCACGGTAAAATAGCCGTCGCGTTTGGCCACCGCACAGTACGGATTTTGTCCGTCGCGGGTGGCGCCGATCTGCAGGAAAATCTTTCTCATCGCGTTGCCTTACCGGGTTAACGCCCGGAGATCACTTCAGTGACGACGTCGTGCATCACGCCGTTATTCACCTGAATCACTGCTTTGTGCGGATCAAAACGCAGCACGCGTGAGAGCGCATCGCCGCGCCGATCGTCCAGCAGTGAACTCACCTGTGCGCTGCGCCAGCAGTGGCGCATCTGCGCGACGGTCAAACCAGAAAGTTGCTCAAGCTGCTGTGCCAGTAACCGATCGTCGCTTTCACCGCGCAACAGCGCGCGCACCGCAGCTTCATCCGGCGCATCGACCAACTGCTGCAGCCAGTTTTTCAGCTGCTGTCCTTCGGCGATAAACGGCGAATAGATCATGCAAATCAGCTGGGTTTCATTCAGACCAAATGCCTGCTCGGCGAACTGCGCCGCGCGCTGGCGGGCGCGCTTAATCGCCTCATCGTCCTGATAACGTGCCGCCATCTCATCGATCAGCTGCGGTGGGAAATCCTTTTTCACCATCAGCCCAAGCGCAAAGCGCACATATTCGCGAATGCCTTCGGCATAGTTACGCTGCAGCAGCGTCTCCGCGCGCAGACCGCGAATATGTGCCATTAACGTTGGGTTACCGCAGTCCGATTCGGAAAAGCTGAACATCAGCTCATCAAAGCGGAAATGCATAAATTCAGTCAGCAGCGCCCAGTGCGCACCGGCTTCATAGGCGGTGTCCTGATAGATGTTGAAGAACAGTGGATCGCGTGCCAGTTGCCAGGTAATGCGGTGCGCGGGCGTCACCTGATCGGCGCCGTAAATATCGGCGAAGTAGCGCTCGGCCACGCCATCCAGCGTCTGCAAAAAGCCGCTAAAGCCGCGCGATTTATCCGCCACCGGCGCGGAAAATAGACGCGAAAGATGCCGCGCCCAGGCGAGATAAGCGGTTTGTTCCTGCGGCGAATCGCCGGTGATGATCACATCAACGCCGCCGTCGTAATGCGCCGCCAGGCCAAACGAGTTCACCATGCTGAGGTTACAGGCATTACAAAAGGTGGAGCGGGCATCGGCGCGGAAGCGGTGGCCATTCATCAGCACATCGTTGCGATTCTGCTGGCGCACGCTGGCCGGCATGGGTAGATGGCGATCGAAGTGGCGGATTTGCAGGCCATCGGTCACCAGACATTCGGTGAAATCATCTTCAAAGATATGCAACGCGCGATACACGCGATCGATATTCTCCATCACGCTGTCGTTCATCGCCGCATGGCGGTTAGTGCTGATGCGCAGTTGAAAGGTGCTGCCGTGCTGTTGCCAGATCAGTCCCTGAATGTAACGGACATATGCCACCATGTAGCTGCTGTCTTTGCCGCCGCCGTAGGCCAGCAACACGCGGTTATTTTCCGGCTGTGCGGCATCGGGGAGGGCGGCAAGTAAACGGCGTGCGCAGTGCTGAGCTGAATCGATAATCGTGGGGGTGAGATATCCTTCAATGTCTCTCATCATGGTGGACAGGTTATTCATTTTTCACTTCATCCTTTGGCTAATAAAATCGCTATTGCCGTGCTGACGGTAACAGTCGGGAAATGGGCCACGAAGGTGCTACGGAATGAATTTTTCACTGGGAAGCGCAACGGCAACGCCTGCGCTGAGCTAACAATTAACTGATGCAGCCTAAAGTACTTTGAATGTAATCTGGTGAAAACGCACAGATCAGCACGAAATAGGGTGGAACAGATGGCGGGTGAAACGGAACAGGGCAGTCGTTACCGTCAAATCGCAGAGCAGATAAAACAAGCCATTCACAGCGGTTCGCTGCCGCCCGACAGTCGTCTACCTTCGGTGCGCACGCTGGCGACGCAGTACAGCGTCAGCATGACCACCGCGCTCAAAACATTACGCACGCTTGAGGATGAGCACTACGCGGTGGCGCGTCCCAAGTCCGGCTTTTTTGTCGCGCCGCGTAAGGCGGATAACGTTTTTCCCGTGGCGATCGCTGAGCAAGCGCGCGAAGTCGCGCCGCTCGACGAGCAAACTGAGCTGCATCTGGCGATGCTTGGTTCGGATTGCCGCGTCAGGCTCGATCTGGCCAACGGTGATATTTCGCTTTATCCGGTGAAGAAGATCGGCTTGCTGATGCGCCAGATGGGCTATAGCAAACCGGCGCTGCTGGGCAACACCGTTAAAGGCACCGGCTATATGCCGCTGAAAACGGAAATTGCCCGCCGGGCGGTGGATTATGGCTGCAATATCAATGCCGATGACATCCTGATCACCAACGGCTGCATTGAGGCGATTTCGCTGGCGCTGCGTGCGACCACGCGGCCCGGCGACATCGTGGCGGTGGAATCACCCTGCTATTTTGTGCTGCTGCAGATGCTGCATAACCTCAATCTGCGGGTGATTGAAGTGGAGGCGGGCCCGGCGGGCTACGTCAACGTGGAGAAGCTGACGGCGCTGTTTCAGCGCAAAGCAGTGCAGGCCTATCTGACCATCAACAACATTAACAACCCGCTTGGCAAAAGCATTCCCAACGAACAAAAAGCCTATATCGCGCGCCAGGCCGATGAGAATGATGTGGTGATCATCGAGGATGATATCTTCGGCGATACCGCGTTTGGCGAGCGCCGCCCGTTCCCGATGCGCGCCTTTAGCCCCAATGCCATTTTGTGCAGCGGCTTCTCAAAAACGGTCGCGCCCGGCATACGTATCGGCTGGGTGCACAGCAGCAACTACATGCGCAAAATCGCCTCGCTGAAATACACCACCAGCATGGGGACGTCCGTGCTATCGCAGGCGGCGATAGCCGAACTGCTGCGCAGCGGCGGCTACGACGCCCATTTGCGCAAGCTGCGGCGCGAGCTGAAGAATCAAATCCAGCATATGCGCCAGGCGGTGCTGCGCTACTTCCCGCCGGGCACGCGCGTGTCCGATCCCGAAGGGGGATATGTGTTATGGGTGGAAATGCCATTGGGCGCGTTGAATGTGCGCGCGCTGTTTCTCAAAGCGCGCAACGCCGGCATCGGTATCGCGCCGGGACACATCTTCGCCACCGATCACCGTTACGATCACTGTTTCCGACTGAATGCCGGTTTTGGCTGGAATGCTGAAGTGGATCAGGCGATTCAGCAGCTGGCGCAGTGGTGCCAGCTGTCGTTGCCAGCGACGTGATGCAGCGGTCGCCATAAATGGCGCCCCTACTAAACAACCGTAGGGGTGCCATTCATGGCACCCTGGTTAATTCGTAAACGCGCCTTCCAGTTCTTCTGCCAATATCTGTACCGCGCGCTCAATCTTCTCTGCATCCGGCACGTAGTTCATGCGCATGCATTGATGGGTGTGCGGCCATTCATGTTCCAGGCCGGGGAAGAAGAAGTGGCCCGGCACCATTAACACGCCGCGCGCTTTCAGGCGTTGATAAAGCGTTTCGGTGCTGATCGGCAGATCGCGGAACCACAGCCAGAGGAAAATCGCCCCTTCGGGTTTGTGAATCAGGCAGCGATCTTCCGGTAAATAGCGGCGAAGAATCGCAATCGTCTCGCTGACTTTAGCCTGATAAAACGGCTTAATCACCTCTTCTGACAGACGCAATAAATCGCCGCGCCCGATCATCTCATTGGCCATCGCTGGGCCAATGCTGCCTGGCGCAAGGCTGATGATGCCATTCATGTTGCCAATAGCCGTAATTGTGCTCTCATCGGCGACGATAATGCCGCAACGTGCGCCAGGCAAACCGAGTTTCGACAGGCTCATACACAGAATGGTATTCGGGTTCCACAGCGGTCGCGCTTCGCTAAAGATAATGCCCGGGAAAGGGACACCGTAAGCGTTATCGATCAGCAGAGGTACGCCGTGCTGCTGTGCCAGCGCATCGAGCTGCAGCAGTTCGTCATCGGTGATCACGTTACCGGTCGGGTTGGTGGGGCGCGACACGCAGATCAGGCCGATATCATCATTCAGCGGCAGATGATCGAAATCGACGTGATATTTGAACTGGCCTTCAGGCAACAGCTCAATGTTGGGCTTCGCGGAGACAAACAGATCTTCTTCCAGTCCGGCATCCGCGTAGCCAAGATATTCCGGCGCCAGCGGGAACAGCACGCGCTTTTTGCTGCCATCGGCGCGACGTCCAGCAAACAGGTTGAACAGATAGAAAAACGCGCTCTGGCTGCCGTTGGTCAGCGCGATGTTTTGTGCGGTTAATGGCCAGCCAAGTTCCTCACGCAGCATCTTTGCCAGTGCATCCAGCAGCAGCGCCTTGCCGCGCGGACCGTCGTAATTGCACAGCGCTTCGCTGAGTTTTCCATCCTGATGCATCTGCAGCAGCAGCTGGTGGAAATAGTCGTTCATTGCCGGGATTTGCGCCGGATTGCCGCCACCCAGCATGATGGTGCCAGGCGTGCGCAGGCCTTCACCCATGTCTTCCATCAGACGTGAGATGCCGGAATTTTGAGTAAATTTGTCGCCGAACTGAGAAAAGGACATAGGAAGTTAAAACGTTGTGAAATCGAATGGGGAACCACCATAGCGCCCGCCGCTGGCAGGCGCAATGGCTAAAACAGCAAGCTTAACCCTGGATTTGCGGGTTGACGCAGTTTTTCTCGACGTTGCCGTTCAGCGCCGCGATCAGGTTATCCACCGCGTCGCGCGCCATGCCATAACGGGTTTCATGCGTGGCAGAACCGATATGCGGCAGAGCCACCACGTTTGGCAGCGTCAAAATCTCGGCATCGGCGGGAACCGGCTCAACTTCGAACACATCAAGCCCTGCGACGTGGATGGTGCCGTCTTTCAGTGCGGCCGTCAGCGCCTGCTCATCAACAACCGGACCGCGGCCCGCGTTAATCAGAATCGCGCTTGGCTTCATCAGCTTGAGCTGCGCTGCGCCAATCATATGGTGCGTCTGTTCGGTCAGCGGCAGACTGATGCAGACAAAATCACTCTCTTTCAGCAGGGTTTCGAGATCGCAGGCGCGCGCGCCGAAGCGGGTTTCCGCCTCTTCATGCTGACGACGTGCATTGTAGAGAATGTTCATGCCGAAGCCGAAATGCGCACGTTGCGCCAGCGCCAGACCGATGCGGCCCATGCCGAGAATACCGAGAGTTTTGTGGTGCACATCAATGCCGAAATGATCCGGGCCGATACTCGCTTGCCACTCGCCGGCTTTTACCCACTTATCCAGCTCGGTTACGCGCCGCGCGGTACTCAGCACCAGCGCCATCATGGTGTCGGCAACGGTTTCGGTCAGCACGGTTGGCGTATGCATCAGCAACACCTTACGTTGATTCAGTGCCTCGACATCGAAGTTATCGTAACCCACCGAAACGGTGGAGCAGGCGCGCAGCGCGGGCATTTTTGCCAGCAGATCGCCATTCACTTTGCCGCCTGAGCCAAGCAAACCTTGCGCCTGTTCGAATTGGGCCTTGTGCTGCTGGATAGTTTCCGCAGAAATATCATTGACTTCAGTGACGGTGAAATGGGCATCCAGCTTGGTGCGCAGGTCATCTGGCAGGCTCTTATACAGAATCACAGCAGGTTTCATCTTTTGCTCCCTGTAGAACGAGTTGTGGGCGACCGCAGTCGCCCCGAAAATTCATCTTTTACGCTTTCAGGCGTGCTTCGCCCCGTGCACGGGCGGCGGCGTTTTGTTCTGCGCCGGTTTGACAATCAACGTCAGCCAAACCGAGGCCAGCAGCGCAGCACCCATGAAAATGTAGGAGGCGGCAGGCGAACCGGTCGCGCCATTAAGATAGCCTACAATCCACGATCCGATGAAGGATCCGAGTGCGCCCATGCTGTTAATCAGTGCCATCGCACCCCCGGCGACGTTGCGCGGCAACATCTCAGGAATGATGGCGAAGAACGGGCCGTACGGCGCATACATCGCACCACCGGCAATCACCAGCAGCGTATATGACAGCCAGAAATTGCTGGAACCGACCAGATACGAACCGAGGAATGCCAGCGCGCCAATCAGCAGCAGCGGCCAGACAAACAGTTTACGGTTCTGGGTTTTATCGGATGCCCATGACACCACGATCATCGCGATGGTCGCCACCAGATACGGCACCGCTGACAGCCAGCCCGCTTCCACCATGCCCATCTGCGAACCGTTGCGCAGAATGGACGGCAGCCACAGCACAAAGCCGTACACGCCGATGCTCCAGGCAAAATATTGCAGGCACAGCAGGATGACGTTGCGATTACGGAACGCTTCACCGTAGTTACGTACCGCTTTGATGCCTTCCTGCTCTTTTTGCAGCTGCGCCTGCAGCGCCGCTTTCTCGCTTTCGCTCATCCATTTGGCCTGCGCAGGTTTGTCCTGCACCAGGAACCACCAGGCCACCGCCCAGATGACTGCTGGGATGCCTTCAATGATAAACATCTCGCGCCAGCCAAAGGATTCAATCAGATAGCCGGAAACCACCGACATCCACAGCACCGTGACCGGATTACCGAGGATTAGGAAAGTATTGGCGCGCGAACGCTCCGATTTGGTAAACCAGTTACTGATATAAATCAGCATCGCTGGCATCACCGCCGCTTCCACCACGCCAAGTACAAAGCGAATCGCCGCCAGCATTGGGATGTTACTCACCACGCCGGTCAGCGAGGCGCAGCCGCCCCATAAAATCAGGCACCAGAAAATTAACTTCTTAACGCTACGACGCTCGGCATACAGCGCGCCGGGGATCTGGAAGAAGAAGTAGCCGAGGAAGAACAGGGCGCCCAGCAGCGATGACATGCCTTTGGTGATACCCAGATCTTCGTTAATCCCTGCGGCAGAGGCGAAACTGAAGTTCGCCCGGTCCAGATACGCCAGACTGTAGGTGATAAACACGATGGGCATGATAAACCACCAGCGTTTTGGCGCGATTGTCTGCGATTTCATGGGTGACTCCTCTGGTTGAGGTGGGCGCATTCTGTGGATGCGTCTCGCAATATCGTTGTTGTAGGTACAGACTGTTTGGTTTCGTACGGACCCGTAGCGGCGCAATTTATTGCGCTTCTGGCCGCGAAGCCGCTGCTTAAAGTGCGCGATGAATCGCGCCGCTACGGGATTGTGCAGTTATTAGTAATCACCCAGCGCCGCGCGCGTAGGCAGTCCTTCGCTGTCGCCGGCAACCTGAATCGCCAGCGAACCGATTTTGTTGCCGCGCAGAATCGCCTGCGGCAGCGTTTTTCCTTCCAGCAGGGCGCTGATAAGACCAACGGCAAAGCCATCGCCCGCACCAACGGTATCGACCACGTTTGCCACATGAATCGGCGCCACCTGGCCCTGCTCACCGTCGGCGGTTTTGTACCAGGCGCCATCGCCGCCGGTTTTAATCACCACCGCTTTCACCCCCTTATCGAGGTAGAAATCGGCAATCGCTTCTGGCTGACGATAGCCGGTGAGAATCAAACCCTCTTTCTCACCAGGCAGCACCCAGTCGGCATATTCCGCTAAATGATTCAGCTGTTTACGCATCTCCTCTTCGCTGCGCCACAGCACTGGGCGCAGATTGGGATCAAAGGAGATGGTTTTGCCACGCGCGCGCATCTCTTTCGCCGCGTGCTGTGCCAGTTGCAGCGAGCTGTCAGAGATCGCTGCCGCCACGCCGCTCAGATGCAGGTGGCGCGCGCTGCCAAAGTAATCGTCGTTAAAGTCGGCCGGCGACAAGTGGCTAGCGGCTGAGCCTTTACGGAAATACTCCACTTCTGGATCGGAGCCGTCATCAACGCGTGATTTGAGCTGGAAGCCGGTGCGATATTGGGCATCGGTGGTCACACAGCGGTGATCGACACCCTCTTTTTCCAGCTGTTGTAGCGTGAAGCGGCCAAAGCTGTCGTCACCGACGCGGCTGACCCAACCTACATTCAACCCGAGACGCGCCAGGCCAATCGCCACGTTGAGCTCGGCACCGGCAATGCGCTTGACGAACCCTTCAGCCGCGGCGAGATCGCCGGTTTGCTGGGCGATAAACATCGCCATCGCTTCACCAATCGTCACCACATCCAGCGTTTTTTGCGTCATTTTCGGCTCCTTACGCTGCACGCAGCAGGTCAACGTAATGGCGAGTGACCGCCAGCAAATCGGCGCCTTCCAGTGGGAATTCGATACCGCGTGGCGCATCGACGGGCAGCGCCTTGAGCAGCGAACGCCAGCTCTCGTCTGCCTGATCCAGCGCGATAGCGCGGAAAGTGTTGCCGTGCGGCACGGCGGTTTTAACGTGAATATAGCTGACGTAGCGGCTAAGCTGAGCGGCGGCCTGTAAACCGTCTTCGCCGGTCCACTGCCAGTTACCCATATCGAAGGTCATATCCAGCGGCAGCGCGGCATCGCAGGCTTGATGGAAGAAGCGCAGCATCGGTGCCAGTTTGCTGTCCGGCGTTTGATCGTTTTCTACCACCAGCGTGACGTTTGACGTGTTCAACACCTCGAGCAGCGGGCTGGCATCCAGTTCAACAAAATGCCCCAGCGCCAGCTTCAGCCGTTTGGCTCCGATGTGTTCAGCTTCCTGCAGGAACTGCGCCAGACGCGGATTCAGTGCGCCATCATCCAGCCACAGCGCTTCCGGCACGGAATAGCTGGCGCTCAGCTGATGCTGGGAAATCGCATTGCCCAGCGCATGCAGCAGGCAGAGCTCATTTTCACTGAACAGCTCGCGGCGAATTTCCACGCCATCCGCACCCGCCTGTTTAATCAGCGGCAGCAGTGCGGCCTGGCCACCCAGCTCCGCCACTTTCTGCGCGCCGTATGCGGCAGTTACAACAATAATTTCTGGTTTCATCACTTTTCTCCGGGCAAGACCACATCCCATTCGTAATAAAAAAGCTAAATGGAACCGGTTCCAAAGGAAAGGTGCAGACCGCGGAATTATGATCAGGCTCACGAAGTGAGCCAAAGAAAGGGGGTTAGCGCAGCGGCTGGGTGGAGCCGCGCACGATCAATTCGCCGGAGAACAGCTGCTCGCTGATGATTTGTTCGCTGCCTTCAATGCGCGCGATGACCTGCTCCAATGCGGCATAGCCAATCTGCCAGGTGGGCTGCTTCAGGGTGGTGATGCCGACGCCCGCCAGCGCGGCCCACTCCAGCTCATCGAAACCGAGCAGGCCGATGGATTCGCCCCAGCGCAGGTCAAGGCGCTGTAAGGCGCGCGCCACCTGCAACGTCAGCGCGCCGTTGGCGGCAATCACCGCAGCGCGTTTGCCCGGGTGGCGTTGATGGAAATCGTGCAGCAACTGTTCCAGCGCTGCGGGTTGATGCAGCGCCACTTCGGCATTCTCGGCCACGACCTGCGGTGCGTTTTGCACCGTGGCGTAGAAGGCGCGCAGACGTTCGCGCCGCGTGTTGACGCTGCCCAGCGGCTCGCTGACAAACAGCAGCGCCTGATAGCCATTATCCAGCAGATGCTGGGTGGCAATGTTTGAGGCTTCAAGGTTGTTGAGGCCAACCACATCGCAGGCGAAATCGGGGATTTTACGGTCGATCAACACCATCGGCAGCATCGACTGTTGCAGCCGATTCAGCACCTCTTCATGCATGCCAACGGCGTTCACCACAATGCCTTCAACCTGATAGCTGCTCAGCAATTGCAGATAGTGCTGTTCGAGATCGACTTCATTGTTGGTGTTACACATCAGCAGCGTAAAGCCCTGCGCACGGCAGGCCGCTTCAATGCCGCTCAGCACGTCAACCGAGTAGGGATTGGTGATATCGGCAATAATCAGGCCAATCAAACGCGTGCGGCCACGTTTCAGACCGCGCGCCATCTGGCTGGGACGATAATTGAGTTCGGCGATGGCTTGTTCGATTCGGGCTTTGAGATCGGGCGAGAGCAGATTCACTTCGCCATTCAGATAGCGGGAAACGCTGGTTTTACCGGTTTTTGCCGTACGGGCAACGTCACTGATTGTGGCTCGTGGCGGCCTGGTTTTCATTGCTTACACCTGCTGGAAAGAAACAGGCGAAGACTAACACAGCTCGGGCCTGGCGCAATCATTGCGCGTCAGAAGTGAGGCGCAGCACCGGCTGCCACAGCGTCTGAAGTTGGTTAAGTGGCTTATCATCCAGCAGTTGTAACACCATTTCCGCAATGCGCTCACCGATGCGCTGCTGTGAGAGCTGCAGAATGGCATTAACTGGCTGATCGATAATCGAGTCTGGCGGTAGGCCATCATAGACATACAGCGGAATGGCCTGCGCGCCCTTCAAACGGGCGGCTTGCTGCAGGGCAATTGCGGCACCTTCACCCAGCGTACTGCAATCGGTAATGATCGCCTGCGGCGCATCACCTTGTGCCAGCCAGGCATTGGTTTGCTGATAGCCGGAGCGGCGGGTGGCGGGCAAAGCTGCCATCAATGATTGATCGACCGGCGCCTGATGCTGGATCAGCGCATCAATAAACCCCTGGCGGCGATCGAGGGTGAAGGTTGAGAACTCATTACTGCCGAGATAGGCGAGGCGTGGCAAGCCTTGTTGCAGGCAGTGTTCTGCCGCCAGAAAGGTACCGGCATGATTATCGTAATCAATCCACGCATAAGGCTGTGGCAGTTCGCTGCGTCCCAGCGTCAAAAAGCGAAAACCCTTCTGCTGCAAGCGTTGCAGGCGCGCATCCTGCGGCAGGGTATGGGTCAGAATCAGTGCATCCATCGCGCCGCTGCGCATCATACGCATCAGCTTACGGTGTTGATCGGGCGATTTAGCGGGCAGCAGCAGCAAATCAATATCGTGCTGAGCGAGGCGTTGATCCAGCGTCAGCAGCATTTGGCTGTAGTAACTGTCATTGAGCGAAGCATGGCTGATGGGAAACACCAAACCGACCGCATTGGCGCGTCCGGTTTTCAGGCGACGAGCGGCATCGTTGGGGCGATAACCGCGCGAATGCGCTTCCTCTTCAATGCGTTTGCGGGTGGCGGCGGCGACATCGTCATAGCCATTTAGCGCCCGGCTCACGGTGGTAACAGAGAGGCCAAGGGTAGCGGCGATGGCTTTCAGTGACATGATAGCGTTCCGTTGATCAATTTTTGATCACGCTAGCATAAAGGAAAAGGCGGCTCTATCTGTTGCGAATTTTTTAGCTTTTTCTGACAAAGATGGCGCTAAAAGTAGCTTAAAAGTGCGATAAAAGCCGATCTGTTGTGGCAGATCGGCTCTTTACTCTTAGCTCAGTGGGCTGAGAGTGATCTCAACGCGACGGTTTTGCGCTTTACCGTCTTCGGTGCTGTTGCTGGCAACCGGATTGTCCGGGCCTAAGCCCTGGGTACGCAGACGGTTCTGCGCCACGCCTTGCAGAATCAGGCCGCTGGCAACGCTGTCAGCACGCTGCTGTGACAGACGCATATTTAACGCACGGGTGCCGGTGCTGTCGGTATAGCCGACCACGTTCACCGCGGTTTTTGGATACTCTTTCAGTACCATCGCCACGCCGGTCAGCGTATTGGCTCCCGCCGGTTTCAGATTGCTGCTGTTAGAGTCAAAGGTGACGTTATTCGGCATGTTGAGCACGATGTTATCGCCCTGACGCGTGACGCTAACGCCGGTACCGCGCATTTTGTCGCGCAACTTCGCTTCCTGCACGTCCATGTAATAACCTGCACCGCCGCCAAGCGCTGCGCCGGATGCCGCGCCAATCAGCGCGCCTTTGCCGCGATCTTTCTTCGATGACGACAGCACGCCAACCCCTGCGCCCAGCATCGCACCCAAACCGGCGCCGATGCCCGATTTTCCAGCCTGAGATTCACCGGTATAAGGGTTAGTGGTACAGCCCGACAGCGCGACGCTGCCGCTTAATAACAAGGTCAGCGCCAAAATACGCTTATTCATACAAAGTCCCTCAAAGATTCGCACGGGGAAAAGCCCCAAAACGGCACTATTATGCCGTTCAATTATGGGGAAATGCGTGAGGGTCAGTCTTAATTTGTAAACTTTTGCGTTAAAGATTATTGGGATGGCAGAAACAACTGGTTTGATGATCGTTAATCAAGCCGCAAGCCTGTAGAAATGAGTGGCAGGTTGTGGGACCGACGAATTTAAAACCACGCTTCTTCAGCGCCTTCGACAGCGCAATCGCAGGCTCGGAGGTGGTGGGCGCCAGTTTATAATCGGCGTAATGATGCAAAATCGGCGTGTTGTCGACAAATGACCAGATAAAGCGGGAAAAGTCCTCTCCGCTCGCTTCCAGTGCTAATAATGCGCGCGCATTGTTGATGATGGCTTCCAGCTTGCCACGATGGCGGATCAGGCCGGCATCCTGCATCAGGCGCGCCATATCGTCTTCATCCATCAGGGCCACAGCATTGGCATCAAATTCATGGAAAGCGCGGCGGTAATTTTCGCGCTTTTTAAGCACCGTAATCCATGAAAGCCCAGCCTGCTGGCCTTCGAGGCAGACCATTTCGAATAAGACTCGCTTATCGGTTTGCGGTACGCCCCACTCTTTATCGTGGTACGCGAGGTAGAGCGGATCCTGAGTTACCCAGCCACAACGTTGCATTGCTTCACTCCCTTAGCAGATGAAAAAGTGATAGTTCCCTTGACGTTTTACAAAATCGATTAATAGTTAAACAAATGGTGTCGATAAAGATCTCATAAAAAGATAACGCCCAATCTCTTCCCGGCTCGTCAGGAGTCTTTCATGTTGCAGAAAAGTCAGCGGACAGGCCAGCACAAAATTGCGCTGGCTTTTGGCGGTTTGTGGCTATTTTTTCTGGCCGGGAATGCCTATGCCTTTGATCAATCAGGCCAGAATAGTGCGCCAGATTACAATGCGATACTTGGCGAAAAGATTTCCAGTAATCATCTGATGTTGACAGAAAACGCGGATGCCAATTTGTTTGATGCGGCCCTTAATTCGCCCAACGATAATGCCATAGTGATGCACAGCGAAAGCGCCAGCGTCGGGGCCGCGCCGTTTGTAAATCGCTACTCGGCCGGTTGGTCGATGCCGATGAGTGCAGCGGTGAGCACCGGGCCAGTGGCACAGTTCGCGGTGGATGATTCAACGTTGAGCTGTCCTAAATGTGAACGGGTTGATAGCAATAATGCCGAGCATATTGCGTCATTAGGCTGGCGCGTGGATTCCAGCCTGGGCTGGATATCGCCGTGGGCGCAGGTGAGTTATAGCCATCTGGTGAATGAAGAATTCCCATCACCCAGCCGCGAGCGTGCAGAGGATATCAACGGTCGTGATAACAATTGGGTGGATGTCAGCGTCGGTGCCAATCTGCCACTGGGGCAAAATATGGCCGCCTTCGCGTCGTTCGCGCAAACCGGTGCGGTCAGTAACGGCGAGCAGTTTATTTATAGCCTTGGCGTCAGCGCCAGCTTCTAATCGGCATAAAAAGAGAAGTGTCAAAAAGTGAGGTCAATATACTAAGCGCGCTAATCATTACCTTGGTCACAATATGCGCAACAATATTATTCTTATTAGCCGTGAAATTACGGCATTTATCATCAGTGGATTGGTGCTGGTTTTCTGTATGGCGATGGTCTATATCGACGTCAACTGGATGAACGATGCACTGCACGAAACCTCTTTCACCGAAATCACGCAGGAGGTAATGCTGCTGCTGATCGCGTCCTGCTATTTCCTCTGCGCCTGGCAACGGCCGCAGCAGCGCAGCGTGCTGATCCTGGTCGGCGGTTTTTATAGCTGTATGCTGATTCGCGAGATGGACTTCCTGTTCGATTTCATCAGACACGGATCGTGGCTGTGGTTTGCGCTGGCGACAACGGCTGCCAGTCTGGCCATGGCATTGCGCCAGCCGCGTCAGATTCTGCCCGGTCTGGTATCGCTGGTTCAGCATCGCAGCTGGCAGATGATGGCCGCAGGATTACTGGCTGTGCTGGTGTTTTCGCGCTTATTTGGCATGCATCAGCTGTGGGAACATCTGATGATGGACGGTTATAACCGCGTGGTGAAAAACATGGCGGAAGAGGGCAGCGAGATGTTCGGCTACAGCCTGTGCCTGATCGCCTCTGCACGCTATTTGTGGCAAACCCGACCACAGCCTGTCTCGGTTCAGGCACCGCAGGTTTCACGCCATGTGAAACACGCTGAACCGCTGTCTGCATCACGCTAATACCTGCGACCTTTTTGGCGATCCCTTGCCCTAAAACAGGTACACTTACCGCATAACGTCGGGCTGAATTTGCCGCCCGACGCATCATGCTGGTTAACGTCAGGTTTCTTCATGTCAGTCAAAATCTTATCTTCAACGTTGGTGGGGCTGGATGGCTTTTGCCATGACCCGCTCGCGGTGCTGCAGCAGGCCGATAATGGCACGCTGGCGGTGCTGCATAACAATGCACCGGCGTTTTATGCGCTGACGCCACAACGCCTGGCGCAGCTGCTGGCGTTGGAATCCGCCGCGCAGCAGCCTAATGATGTCACGCTGGATGAAAGTCTGTTTCAAACGGACAGCGCGCCCATCGCCACGCCGGTTGGCAAGTTCGCGATGTATGAAGGCTGGCAACCAGATAGCGATTTTCAGCGTCAGGCAGCCATCTGGGGTGTGGCGCTGAGTGAACCTGTTACCGCTGCTGAGCTGGCGACGTTTATCGCTTACTGGCAGGCGGAAGGTCGTTTGTTCCATCACGTGCAGTGGCAGCAGAAGTTAGCACGCAGCGTGCAGATGAATCGCGCCGCCAATGGTGGACAGCCAAAGCGCGATCTCACGCAAATCAGTAATACTGATTATGATATTCCCGATGGATTCCGAGGTGAGTAATGAAAACGCCGAACGATCTCTTTAGCCGCCTGAAAAAAATGATGCCGTCCGAAGTGCAGCCGAAATTCAAAAACGGCGCGGAGCTGCTGGCCTGGAATCAGGAGCAGGGCCGCTTGCGCTCGGAGGCGATTGTGCGTGAAAACCGCGCGATGAAAATGCAGCGCATTATGGGGCGCTCTGGCATTCGTGAGCTGCACATGAACTGCTCGTTCGACAACTATCGCGTGGAAAATGATGGGCAGCGCAAAGCGCTGGCCATGGCGCGCGAATATGCCGCCGGATTTGAAAATAGCATCTCCAGCTTTGTTTTTTCCGGTCGTCCCGGCACCGGAAAAAACCACCTGGCGGCGGCGATTGGTAACGATCTGATTATTCGCGGCAAAAGCGTGCTGATTGTTACCGTTGCGGATTTGATGTCGAGCATGAAAGGCACGTTCAGCGGCGGCAGCGATTTAACCGAAGAGCGTCTGCTGCACGATCTTAGCCATGTCGATCTGCTGGTGATCGATGAGATCGGCATGCAGAGTGAATCGCGCTATGAAAAAGTGATCATTAATCAGATTGTCGATCGCCGCTCATCGTCGAAACGCCCAACCGGCATGTTATCGAACCTCGATCCCGCCGGGATGAATTCGCTGCTGGGTGAACGTGTGATGGACCGTATGCGCCTCGGCAACAGTTTATGGGTGCGCTTTGACTGGGAAAGTTATCGCAGCCGTGTGCGCGGTGACGAGTATTGAGGGGTGCTATGAAAGCAGCCGGTAAAGGTCCAGCATTACTTCGCCTGAATAACCTGAAACGGGTGATGACGCAACTGCGTACCACCCGCATCACCTCCCGCCAGGATCTGGCATTAGCGCTCGAACTGAGCAAAAACACCGTTTCGTTGATTGTCGATGATTTGCTCGAGCAGGGGCTAATCAATGAGCTTGGCCCGGTGAGCGTCGCCACCGCCGGTCGACCCAAAATCGAAATTTCGCTGCGCGCAGAAAAGTTGAAAAGCGCGGGCATTATGGTGGAGCGCCAGGCGATTCACTGGCGCGTCTGCGACTATTTCTCGCAGGTGATTGCCGAACAAACCTGGCGTACGGAAACCCGCGATCCCGAACATCTGCTGCATGAGCTGGTGGAAGTGTGTCAAACCCTGCACGCCGCGCATCCTGAATTACTGGGTGTCGCGATTGGCTTCCCCGGTATCATCGATCCGCTGCGCGGCTGGGTGCATTTCTCCGCCCATCTCGGTTGGCAGGATGTTGATGTCATCACCCTGCTGCGCCGCGAAATTCCGCTGCCGCTGCGCATTATGAACAACGTGAAAGCGGCAGCGCTGCTCTCGGTACAGCAGCTCGAACTGGACAAGTCGCAAAGCCATTTCTATTTGCGTATTTCAGAAGGGCTGGGCGGTGCGCTGGTGGAGCAGGGTGAAGTGTTTACCGGCAGCAGCTGGACGGCGGGCGAAATCGGCCATCTTACAGTGCAGCCCAACGGCGAGCGCTGCAGCTGTGGACGTCTCGGTTGTCTGGAAACGCTGGTCAGCAAGCCGGCAATTCAGCAGCAGCTGGCTAAGCGCAAACCCGGCCTGCGCTGGCAGAACGGTGAAAGTGAGCCGGAAATCTTGCAGGAAGTGATGACGCAGGCGGGCACCTATTTGGGCACCGCGCTGAGCCAGGTGATGCAGCTGGTCAATCCGGCCAGCATTATTATTGATGGGCCGTGGAATGCGCAGCCGGCATTTGTGCAGGCGGTGCAGCAGGCGGCGCAGTCCGGAACGCTGGCCTTTACCTTCGCCCACACCGCGCTGCATTTCCTGCCAATGCGTATCGATCCCGCTAACGGCTTAGCGCTGGCGGTGATTGAGCAGTACGAACGCCTGAGTTAAAAAGGGCGCCATAAATGGCGTAATGCCGATCAGTTAAGCGCTGAGCGACTTTCGTTCGCCATCGGCTGGGGCAGTTTCAGTTATGCCGTGCGGCGACCGAGAAGAGGGCGTCTGGGCCACGCCCTCTTCACTCCCCGGCCCTGCGCCAGCCCATCCCGCCGCTTCGCGGTGCCTTCACTCTCTCACGATTCCTGACGGACCGGCGGCGATTCGCTCCTGCTCAGCGCCGCCTCTCGCCGCATCCCTGCGGCTCGCCCTGGAATCCCTCACTCGCTCAGCGGGCTGGAATGTCGCCTCAACACCCGCGCTGCAGCATGCATGCGTTTTTCTAAATCACCATCGCTGTAACGCCTGTAGGGTCGCCATTCATGGCGACCAGGTAACCCCCGCGGAGCCAGTGCGCTACTTAACTGACGAGCATTACGCCATAAATGGCGCCCCTTCAGGTCTGTTGCCGCATGCTTAACAATTAATGTCTTGGAATATCAAACGACTCGCTCGGCTTGCCGGATGTGGTACTTTCCGGCAGGTCCGCTTCGACGTTAAATTTGCGCAGTACCAAAGCGTGGATCTTCTCGAGTGACACGCCCGCCGTTTCTGGCAAATAGCGGAAGGTAAAGAAGTACATTCCTAGCGAGAAGATGGCGAACAGCAGCAGCGGGAAGCCACCGTGGAACATATCCAGCAGCATCGGGCTGCTGTTCATGATCGGGAAGGTGCTGCTGATAACAAAGTTGGCCATCGACATCGCACAGATGGAAATCCCGACGCAAATTGAACGAATCTCAGTCGGGAACACTTCGCCCAACACCGTCCACACAATCTGGCCCCACGTCATACCGAAGAAAATCATATAGGCGAACAAGCCCACCACCGCCAGCATGCCCGGTAAATGATAATAGAAGGCGATGAAGGAGTAGGTCAGGCACACGCAAGAGGTGATGGCGCCCAGCAGCAGTAGCTTACGACGACCCACTTTATCGATCAGCATCATGCCCACCAGTACGCCGATAAACTGACAAATCGACAGCCAGAAAGTTTGCAGCAGCGCTGAATCGGTGCTGCCCGCGACGTTTTTCAGCAAGGTTGGCCCAAAGTACTGAATTACGTTGATGCCGCTAATCTGGTTACCTACCGCCAAACCGATACCGACAATCAGCAATGGAACGGTGGTCTTATCCAGACGCAAACGCGATTTGTGTTGCTGCGCGGTTTTATCAGAAAACGAATGTTTGATTTCATTGAACACGCTCTCGGCATGCTCGCGGTTTGAGATCTTGGTCAGCGTATCCAGCGCTTCATCATATTTGCCTTTCAGCACGTTCCAGCGCGGTGACTCCGGGATAAAGGCGATGAACAACATAAACAGCGCACACGGTACCAGCGCCGTCGCGAGGATGTAGCGCCAGCCCATGTTGATCATCACATCCGGCAAGGTGGATTTGGTGATGAAGTAGTTAGTCAGTAACACCACCGATTGACCGCCGACGCAGCACACGGCATACAGCGCAGTGGTACGGCCACGAAACTTAGAAGGCGACAGCTCAGCCAGATAGATCGGCGAAATTACCGACGCCAGGCCAATCGCCAGGCCGCCGATCATGCGGAAGATGACGAAGACGGTGAAGTTATGGGCGATTGCCGTGCCGACCACCGAAAGGGTAAACAGCAGAGCGGTGATGGCGAGGGATTTTTTGCGTCCCAGCTTGTCGCTGAGGCGCGGCGCCATAAAGCAGCCGACCAAACTGCCAAGCAGAATGTTGGAAACCGCCCAGCCTGTTTCGGCAGGCGTTAGCTGGAAATATTCACTTAAGGGTTCGATTGCCCCGGAGATAATGGAAGAGTCATAACCCATTAGCAGACCGCCAAATGCCGCGACGGTACAGCAGAGAATGACATACTTCATGTTGTAGCGTTTTTGCCTGGTATCCATTGTTATAGCCCCTTGTCTCTACGGCCTGAACATTACTTGTTCAGAAAGAGGTGTTATGTAGGTTTCGATGTTCAACTTTTATGCACGCAAGGTCTTCGCTATGGAATATATGTTCTAAATGATGGTTTTTGGATCATTTTTTCCGAAAAGTGTGAAGGGGGTTGCGAAAATTGCTGCTTAGCTGGTCAGGGGCAGTTTTATAGCTCAATGAATTGATAGGTTTTTCATCAACTCACTTTGTAAGGAGATTGCAAAACTTGCGATAGAATAGAATTTTCATTCTGTTGAGTGCGAAAATTTCCCTTTTTATTTCACCCGGCTGACCGCATTGGTGCGTTTCATTTTTTAGCCATCAACGGGCATAATACGTTGATTCTCAGCCCCTCTTTGCGGACGCCGTAATGAAAACGCAGCGCATCACTCTGGACGATATTGCTACTCTGGCGGGCGTCACCAAAATGACGGTAAGCCGTTATTTACGCACGCCAGAAAAGGTCAAAACGGAAACGGCGGAGAAAATCGCGAGCGTAATCGCTGAGATCGGCTACGTCGCCGATACCGACAATGTGGCAGCGACCAAACAAAATCCGCCGCGTATCGGCGTGTTAATCCCTTCATTTAATAATCAAATCTTTGCCGATCTGCTGGCCGGAATCGAATCGGTTACCAGCGCGCACGGCTATCAAACGCTGGTGGTCAATTACGACTACAATGCGCAGCGTGAAGAGGAGCAGATTGCCACGGTGCTGGCTTTTAATATCAAAGGGTTAATTCTGACCGAATCGGTACACACCGTGCGGGCGGAAAAGTATCTTAATGCCGCGAATATTCCGGTAGCTGAAGTGATGGGAATAACGGAAGCGAATGGCCGCATCAACGTTGGCTTCGATAACTATCGCGCCGGCTACGATATGACGGCGATGCTGCTGGCCAGCGGCAAACAGCGCGTTATCTATTTTGGCTCAATGTCCGATCGTCGCGACGAGCAGCGCTATGCCGGCTATCGCGATGCGGTGGAAGCGGCCGGTTTGCCTGCCGGCCGTATTGTGCCGAATAAGATCTCTTCGGTATCGATTGGTACCGGCATGATGACGCTGGCGCGCCAGCTCTATCCAGAGATGGACGCGATTTTGTGCACTAATGATGATTTGGCCGTTGGCGTGCTGCAGGAGTGCCAGGCAGTAGGAATTGCCGTGCCGCAGACGATGGCGATTGCCGGTTTCCACGGGCTGGATATTGGTCAGGCGACGACGCCCCGACTAGCCAGCGTGATCACACCACGTTTTGAGATGGGCAAGGTGGCGACGGAAATCATCCTGAAAAAGATTAATCAGCAGCCGACTATTGAGCAGGTGAATTTACACTACCGGCTCTCAATGGGCGCGACCATCTGAAAAAACAAAACCCGCTTCAGGCTGCACCGGAAGCGGGTTTTTTACAGCCTGACGAACTCAATCGCGCGCTGTGGTAGTTGGAACAATCGGTGGCGGCGTATGATGCGCGCGCTTCAGGAAGCGACTCTCCAGCACATTCCACGAGGTGTAAGCCAGCGCCAGCGTAATCACAATGGTTAGCAACAATCCGACAAAGGCGTTGGAATCGTACACGCCAAAGTGCTGCAGCACCTGAATAATCGGCCAGTGATAGAGATACATACCGTATGACAAATCACCGTATTGGCTGATCTTCACCTCTTTGCACAGATTGGTGCAGAACAGGATCACCACCGATGAGAACGCCACCGGCTCAATGATGAACGCATAATCGGTGCTCTTAAACAGCAGGAACAGTACCAGCGAAACAATCGTAATCTCTTTCAGGCGCTCAAAAATGGGCTGGTGGACCGCCAGCAGGCTGCCAAAGAAGAAATAAGATGACAGCGAGATAAATTGTTTAGCCAACGTATCGGCTTTCGCGCCGGTATACACCGAAGTGAAGTAGAAGAACCAGGCGCAAGAGATAACAAAAATCACGCCCCACACTTTCAGCGGACTTCTCTTCATCAGCGGCACGATAAACGGCAGCAGCACATACAGCGTCAGTTCGGCCTTAATGGTCCACAGCGAGCCATCCATCGGCTGGTTGGGATTACTGGTGAACACGCCCGGTAACGAAGCCTGAATGAAGTTCAGGAACGAGAAGTTAGCGATCAGATACTTGATGGTCTCTTTGTTCTTCAGGAAATCCATCAGTGGCAGCGTGGTCAGGCACATACCGATGACAAAACACAGAATAATAACGAATATATACGCCGGTAAAATTCGTTGCGCGCGTTTAATAAAATAGGATTTGAGCGATTTACTTCTTAAGTAACTTTTCGCAATAAGAAAGCCACTTATTGCGAAAAACCCTTTTACTGCAAAGTCACTATTTAGAAAGTGAGCAAGGAAACGTATATCAGTATTCCGTGTCACCTCGGCGGCATGCACCAGCATGACGATAAAGGCGAGAGAGAATCGTACTATGTCAAAGTTGTTTTTTTCGTTCATGTCTGCATTCTTACATTGAGTGACGAAGCGCCAGTAAAGTCATTAAGACTTCGCGTGAATAGATAGTTAGGAATATTCCGAGCTCTGCTGGCACAGATGTAACCTATTAGAGATTCAAACAAAGCAAAATGCAACTGCTGCCAGAAAGAGGCAAAATATTCAGAATTTCGCTATGCGTCTATCAGTGTTATCTGAGAAATAAAAAACGCTAACTGTCATCAGTTAGCGTTTTCTGGATCTAGCGGAAAATTTTGAAGCTTTGTGAGACCTGATAACCGGTAATCGACTGCTTGCTGGAAACGGTATTGTAATAAAGGTAATACAACACCATTAATATCGTAATTGCCACGGCAGCGATTTTCTTTAACTTTTTACATTCCCAAATACACAGGGAGATCAGTACCGGTTCAACTTGTAATAGATAGTTTGCCAAACGCCCACCAGAAGCGTAATCCTGCAGCGCCATCCTCAGACCACTACCAATTGCGAAAGTAATCACCAGAATGTAGTAGGTGTTAAACTTCTCAGCATCAACGTTCTTAATTTTGTCGCTCAGCAGAACAAAACTAAAAATAAACACAAAGCCGATGTTTTTCAGGTTGGAGAGGGTAAGAATCCCCTGATCCTGGGTGGAATCCTGGTTGGCATAGCCCATTGCCCTGTCGCCTAAACCGCCAAGATGACTGGAGAGCAAGGCAATCAGCGCCGAACTGCCCATAAAGGCAAGCGGGAGGCTGGCCAGCACGATGAAAATAGGAATGTATTTGTTTTTTCGAACAATCATCGCCAGCGGAATAAGGATGGCAACAATCGCGGTCGCATGGCTAATAAAGGAAAGAATAAAGGTGGTAAACATCCCGGATTTACTGCGGCGGGACATATGATAAACAAAGCCCATCAGGAAGGCTGAACATAAACCGAAGCGAATCTGGTTCATGTCTTTGTTGATAAATAAGTGTGCGGAATACACGGCCAGCGCCACCAGCGGCAGCGGTGTGAGCTTGCGGAAATAGTGGGCGTTAACGCCAACCGAAATCACGGCAAAGACAAAGATGAAGATATCGGGATTCGCCGTAAACAGACGGGTGATGCCCGCAATGGCGTAGATAGCGGGTTCGTAGCGGAACTCCTCTACGGTGCGCCAAAAGCCTTCGATAACAATTTTATCAACAAACTGAACAAAGAAGTCACGATACTGGAAGTCATCCAGGCCGGTTCCCAGGCCACGAATACCGCCGAAAGTAAAAAGTACTACAACGGCGACAAAATAAAGATAGGTCCTGATTTGTGCTGTGTTTTCATTTTTACTTAACATGGTTTCGACAATAGCGACGAAACTCAGGCTAAGACTTATGATCCAGTAAATTCCCATGGTCACATATTCTTATAGTTTAAAATTTACTTATAACATATGGCCTTGGTAACGTAAACATGAGAAAAGTCTAATTTTTACTGGCCCGGTATTATATTGGTGCCACGAAGTAATATTATTTGCTAACGTTCCAGGATAAATCTTTTCCCCCGGTTTTATTTTCGATATCTCATGGGTAAGTGTTATGTAGCAAAGTGCGCGGCCCGTGGTTGCGAACTGTTTTTTGTCACTGTTTTTACTCAGGATTTGGAGCCAGCGCAATGAAGTTTCCACGATTATCAGTTCTGCTTTTTATGCTTTATCTTCCTGCATCGTTTGCCAATAAGGAAATTCCTATCTGGCCAAAGGAAATGTCAGGGAATAATAAATTTATTAATTTTAGTAAAAACCCAGCCAGTAATAATCGCGCTGTCACAAATGTCGAATCTCCAGAAATGATTTATGTTCCCCCCACCGGAAAGAATAATCATTCGGCGGTGCTAATCATTCCCGGTGGCGGTTTTTCTTATATTATGAAAGATCTTGAAGGTTTGGATGTGGCAAAAATATTGAGCCAGAAGGGATATTCCTCTTTTGTGCTTATTTACCGTATGCCGCACGGCGGTTCTGAGGTTAATCGCAATAACGCTTTTGCTGATGTACAGCGAGCAATGCGGCTGATTCGTAGTAATGCCGCTAATTATCGCATTGCGCCTAATCAAATTGGCGTGATGGGCTTTTCTGCCGGAGCTTTCCTCGCGGCCAACATCAGTAATAATCCGGATGCAGCTAACTATCCTGCGGCTAATGCGCAGGACCAGGTTTCAGCGCGTCCGGATTTCACCGCGCTGATCTATCCGGTGGTATCGCTCAAAGAGGGAGTCACCCACGTGGGGACGCGCGCGGCGATGTACGGCAAAGATGTCACGCCTGAAGTGATTGAGCAAAACTCACAGGAAGATCGCGTCACCTCCCGTACGCCGCCGACTTTCCTCGCCCAGGCGCTAAACGATGGCACCGCCTCACCACAAAACTCGCTACGCATGTTTGAAGCGCTGCGCAAAAACAAAGTGAATGTGGAGATGCATCTCTTCCAGCAGGGCGGACATGGTTTCGGCACTGGCCAGAAACAGAATATCCCCGCCAAAAACTGGCCGACGCTGTTTAGCGACTGGCAGGCAAGCCTGGTCAAGCCATAGCGATCACGGCTGATAACGCAGGTGCAGCAGGGGAAAGGGATTTCCCTGGCCATCAAGAGGTGAGCGACCCGTAATGACAAATCCCTGACGCTGATAAAATCCTAACGCCTGCGGGTTTTGCTCATTCACATCCAGTTCGTTGACGCCAAGGTGTTGGGTGGCATAGCGCAACAACTGCGTCCCAACGCCCTGCCCAAACGCCTGCGGCGCGACAAACAGCATCTCCAGTCGGTTTTCCGCTACGCCGAGAAAGCCGACAATGGTGTGCTGCTCATCGCGGTAAACCCGCAGCTCGACCATCGGTAAATAGTGCATGCGCACCTGCGGCCGCAGCGCGAGGATATCGGCTTCCTGTAAGAAATCATGCGTTGCCCGCACCGATGCCTCCCACACCGCAGTTATCGCCTCAAAATCACACTCTTGTGCCTGATAAATTCCCGTCATCTTTTTCTCCCTTTTGTTCTCATAGGCTTTGCACTCAGATGCACAAGCGACAACGTTGGATTGGTGAAGATGCCAGAAGGCGCTTTCACCGTCCATGCCTGCTTAGTGGGGATTAACGTTGGCTTAACACCATCCGATCATGTTTAACCAGCGCCAGCAGTAGCTGACTTTGTGCCGCATAAAAACCAAATGGGTCATGCTCACTGCAGTGTGCGTTGAAGGCAGGTAACCAGCGCCACAACTGGTTTAGGGCTTTATCGCGCAGCTCAAGGCAGGCGGCCGCCTTCGCCATATTTTCACTGACCGCGAAACTCAGGTGGCTGAGTAACTCCAGGTTAATCGCCAGATGATCTTCCGGCTCAGGAAAGGCCTGATGACGCTCCAGGCCCGCTTCCATCAACAACGTTTGCATCTCTTCGCAGGCATCCTGGCGCAAGCGTGCATCACCTGGCTGATAGCAGGAGGCATAAGGCAGCGCCGCCTGTTTTTGCGACATCAAAAACAGACCGGCAAAATCCGCAGCCAGCTCCAGACGTGCATCGGGCCGCAGTTGCAGCGCGGCGATGCTGTTGCGTAAAGCCAGCACGCCATCCTGCATTGCCGGCAGCGCCGCCAGATGGTCCAGCCATAACGTCACATCCGGGCTCTGCAGCTGCGCCAGATGTTGGTCGTCCAGCTCGCGGGCAAACAGCCCGGCGAACCAGCTATACAAACAAGCATAGTGATGAGGGGTTAACTGGCCTGGCATCATTGGGCATCCGCCTCTTCAGGCTTGGGAATGTAGTCACATTTGGCGATCATCTCAGTGGGACCGGTAAACGCGGTGACCGGTGCGATATCCCCCTGATACTTCTCAATGTTCACAATCGCGGTATGCGCACTGGTAGCCTGCGCCAGTTGGGAAGAACCGATATCCAGCGTCAGAACATTCGGATTGCCATATTTGCACAGCGCGCCAATCACGCCGCCACGATCCGGGTTGTACCATGCACCTTCATGGATGCGAATCACACCCGGCTTATAGCAATCGCTGATCACCGCGCCGGCCAGCACCTGTCCGCGCGCATTGAATACGCGAACCACATCACCGTTGCGAATCCCGCGTGCGCTGGCATCTTCGGGGCTGATATACACCGGCTCTTTGCCCGCGACGCTGTATTGCGCACGCAGCGTTTCCGATTCACACAGCTGCGAGTGCAGGCGAAAATCGGGATGCACTGACTGCAGATGCAGCGGATAGTGCGCAGATCCAGGTCCACCGTGCGAGCGCTCGGCTTTCTCAAACCACATCGGATGACCCTGACAATCGTCATAGTTCAGGTCGGCTATGCTTTTCGAATAGATTTCGATTAAGCCGCTCGGCGTACCTAACGGTTCCAGATCGGGATCGTTGCGGAACGCCTGATGGCGGACAAACAGCTTCGGATCGTTAAATTCGATATAGCCGCGCTCATGCCAGAACGTGTCAAAGGTGGGTAACTGCAGGCCGCGGCCTTTGCCCTGTTTAACGCCATCCTGATAAATGCGCTTTAGCCAGCCCATCTCATCCAGCCCTTCGGTGAAGGCCTGTTCGCGGTCAAAGCGCCGACAAAGGTCGCGAAAAATATCGAAGTCGTTACGCGCTTCAAACTGTGGCGGCACAATTTGTTTCATGCCGAGCAGGCCGCGATTCGAGAGGTTGCCGTACTGATCGATATCATTGCGCTCGAACTGCGTGGTGGCGGGCAACACGATATCGGCGAAGCGGCAGGTGGCGGTCCACTGATTATCAATCGATATCACGGTTTCCAGCGTCTGCCAGCCTTCAATGATGCGGTTAGTCTGCTGATGGCGGTGGAATGGATTGGTGCCGGCAAACACGCACATCTTCAGCTGCGGCAAGGTGACTTTTTTGCCGTTCCAGTTGATCACTTTGCCTGGTTCCAGCATGGCATCGACGAAACGCGCGATCGGAATGGTGCTGCTATAGCCTTTGAAATCGGTGCTGGTGTGGCGCGGCGGCGTGGCAGTTGAGCCGGAAAAGCCGCTGAGGATGATACCGTTACGCGTTGGCGTACCGGCACCGTTGTAATGCCAACCGAAACCGAAGCCGCCACCGGGCAGACCAATTTGGCCCAGCATCGCGGCCACTACCACCACCATCCACGCCCATTGCTCGCCGTGCTGCATACGCTGCACGCACCAGCCGGCGATAATCTGGCTGCGGTCGGCTGCCAGCTGACGCGCCAGTGCACGAATGGTCTGTGCATCAATACCGGTCAAGCTTGCAGCCCACTCGGCATCTTTCGGCTGGCCATCGGTTGTACCGTTGAGATACGGCAGGAACTGCTCAAAGCCGACGCAATAGGTACTGAGAAACGCGCTGTCGTGCAGCTTCTCACTGTAGAGCGTATGCGCCAATGCCAGCAGCAGTGGCACGTCAGTTTGTGGATGCAATGCGATGTGCTGCACCTTATCGCGCCCCAGATATTCGTGGGTGCTGGAGATCACTGGATCCACGCTCACCACGCGGATTTCACCTTTCTCCACCTTCTCTTTTAGCTGCGCGTAATAGCCGTAGACGTCGTGATCCGGGCACCACCAGTTGGCCTGCTGGTTCTTCACCATATCGGAACCCCACAGCAGCAGGGTTTTGCTGTTTTCCAGCACCAGCGGCCATGAGGTTTGCTGCTCGTAGACTTCCATCGAACCGACCACGCGCGGCAGAATTACCTGCGCCGCACCGGTCGAGTAGTCGCCGCCGCTGCCAACGGATGCGCCATGCAGCGCCAGCGCGCGACTCAACATGCCACCGGCGTTATGGAACATGCCAGTGGATTGCCAGCCGCTGCTGCTCAGTAATGCGCTGGGGCCGTAAGTCGTCTGCACGCGTTCTAACTCCTGATAGAACAAGTCGAGTGCTTCGTCCCAGCTAACGCGTACAAAGCGATTATCGCCGCGCTGACGCGTATCGCTTTGATGACGTTTGCGCAGCCAGTCGACGCGAACCATTGGATAGCGCACGCGCGCGGTGCTATGCACGTGATCCGGTAAGCCGGCGATAATTTTGCTGGGATAGCTATCCTTTTCGAATGGCATAGCTTTTACAAAACGGCCATCTACCACCGTGGCGCGAATTGCCCCCCAGTGCGAGCCGGTGAGAATGCCTTGTGCGGCATGTTGCGCCGCCTGCGCCTGGCGTGGCACCAGCAGCGAAGGTGCCAACATACCCAGCGTGCTGAGTCCGCCCAACTGAACGAGAAAGCGGCGGCGTGATTGGTTAAATGAATTGGTATTTTTCATGCTCGCTTCCTTAGTGTTTCTGCTGTGCGCCGCCGGTATCGGACGCGTTTAGCTGAAGATATTTCAGCAAGGTACGTTCTTCACGCTTGTCCAGACTGGTGAAGCCGATCATGCCGTTGAGGGTGCCGATCCAGCCGTTGGCATCAAAGTGCGCTTTATCAGGCGCGCCGTGACACTGATTACAGGTGCCGCTATACAGCGCGCTGGCGTAGGCCCAAATCGGTTTGCTGTCGTTGACCATGTCGCCTTTCTGCATCCACGCGGTGGTTTGCAGCTTGCTCCACTCCACGTTGGTGGCGGCAACGGTGGTGGTTTCCAGCGTTTTGGCGTTTTTTTGCAGATCATCGCGAATCGATGAAACGAAAATACGTTTGCCTGGCATCAGCGACAGCACGCGCTGGCGGCCCTGAGTTTCAGTCCATCCGCTGATCTGCACCTGCAGCCAGTCGCCGTCGCGTTTCAGTACCTGAACTTCGGAGGCTGGCAGCAGTGAACCCGCTGGCGTACTGTCGGTTTTGTTGGCAAAAATCGGTTTCATATCGAGCGCAAATAAGGTGTCGCCGCTGCTGTTGGCGTCGGCGGTTTTGCGCATCTCTTCGAACTGTTTGCGGAAACCACTGCTCATATCCGGTAGCTGGTGGGTAATGCCTTTGTGGCAATCAATGCAGGAACGATTTTCCAGCGCGGCGGCGCTCATCTGGCGCGCGGCTTCGGGTTTCTGACGCGTATGGTCCATCGCGTCATAATTGTGGCAACCGCGGCAGACAGCGGAATTGCTCTCTTTCATGCGCTTCCACTCACGCTCGGCAAGGATTAAGCGCTTCGCTTCAAACTTTTCTGGCGTATCAATCGACCGCGCAATCAGAGCCTGATAGAGATCATTACTCGCTTCCAACTTGCGCTTTAGCATGCCCGGAATATCGCGCGGGATGTGGCAATCGCGGCACTCAGCGCGCACGCCTGATGGATTCCTGAAGTGGGTGGACTGCTTATACTCTTTGTAAGGTTGCTGCATGCCGTGGCAGCTAATGCAGAACTCGGTTGAGCTGGTGAGTGTAATCCCGGTGTGGGGCACCACAATTACCGCCAATCCAATGACGATCCCGACCAGCAGGATCGCCAGTACCGACCAGCGTGCGCTGGGTCGGCGTAAGCGCTTCCATAGTGTTTTCATTGCTATAACCCTGTTGTTGTTATGGTCTATATCGCGCGGCAATTTTAGGGATGAGATATGAACAAGGTCAGCGGGCGGTATGAACAGGATGCAGCAGAATATGAACAGTTATGAACAGACAGGATCGGGCTGGCGATGCCACATCACATAGTGATTGTTGAAGATGATGTCGTGACGCAGGCGCGACTGCGTGATTACTTCCTGCAGGAGGGCTATGGCGTTTCAGTGACCGCCAGCGGGGCCGGAATGCGTGAACACATGCTGTTGCAGCCGGTGGATTTGGTGCTGCTCGATATCAATCTGCCGGGGGAGAATGGGCTGCAGCTAACGCGTGCGCTGCGCGAGCGATCGACGGTCGGCATTATTTTGGTGACGGGGCGCAGCGATCAAATTGATCGTATCGTTGGTTTGGAAATGGGTGCCGATGATTATGTGACTAAGCCGCTGGAACTGCGCGAGTTGGTGGTGCGGGTGAAAAACCTGCTGTGGCGCATCGATCTGGCGCGTCAGGCGCAGCCGCTGCAGGAAGAGAATAGCTATCTGTTCGCCGGTTACAGCCTGAATATTTCCCGCCATACGCTGGAGCATGCGGGCGAATTAATCAAACTGACGCGCGCCGAATACGAAATGCTGGTGGCGTTTGTCACCAATCCCGGCCAGATCCTCAGCCGCGAACGCCTGCTGCGTATGTTAACGTCGAGCCGCGTCGATCAACCCGATGTGCGTACCGTTGATGTGTTAATTCGCCGCCTGCGCAGCAAAATGCGCAGCGAACTGTTTGTTACCCAGCATGGCGAAGGCTATTTACTGGCCGCAGAGGTGCTTTGAAAGAAGTAAACCGGACGGAATCCTGGTGGCGAGAGCGAAAGCGCGACGGCTGTGCTGCTGCTGTTTTTCGCAGTCAAAATCAGAATGGGTGGGCTGATATTATCTGGCACGGGCTGGCCTTCAAGCACTCGCACGGCTTGCTCTACGGCTAATTCGCCTTGCCAAACCATCTGATCGCTGGCGGCGACTACGATGCGATCGCGCTTCAATCCGCGATACACCTGATGCGTCAGATAAAATGAGGCGATATCCAGCGGCGCTGCCCGACTGCGACCTTCTCCCATCGCCACTTCTGCCGCCAGCGCGGTGCCCGCCACCAGATTGATTTCTGGATAGCGCTCCAGACGATCCTGCAATAAATTGCGCTGCACCTCGATATCATTATCACCATAGGCGACATCCACGATATGCAGCTGGCTACCTGCCAGCGCCGCACGGAAACCGCTGCTCATCTTCTGGCTGCCGCCAGCATCAATTGGACCCGGTAGCAACAAAATACGCCATGGCTTAGCGTGAGGATGCGTAACCAGATATTGACCGATTTGATAGCCCATTTGGTACCAGGGAACGCCAACACGCGTGCGCACCGGCACATCACGAATAGCATTCACTACCTCAATCACTGGCGTATGTTGCGCGAATAAGACCGCGCCAGGAAATTGCGCCACGCTGCTGCCGAGTAAAATCGCGTCGGCGCCCCACCGCTGGCAGGCTTGCAGCTGATTTTGCTGCACTTCGCCCTGACGATAACCACCGGCTTCAAAAACATTGAGTGTGACTCCCAAACGTGCTGCCGCCTTACTCATTCCATAGTTGATCGAGAGCCAGTAACCGTCTTTCAGATTGGGATAAAGTGCGCACAATTTCCAGGCACGCGAGGCGCTAAGCGCCGGCAATTTCGCCGCTGGTGTGCTGTGATTCTCCTGCCAATGCAGCAGCGGTTGCGTCGCGAGTAAGGGCGAACTCAGCAACAACAGCGTTAAAAAAAGTGTGCGCATAAATAACCTCAAACAAAGTGCGGCTAATGCTAGTGGCATTCGTCCGCCAGACTCAACTGTTTTTAGCGCGGAATCGCATGGCTAATACCTCCTTAATTCGTCGGCTGTGGCTGGCCTTTGCCCTGATGGCGTTACTTACGCTGCTTAGCGTCGCCACGGGCTGGATAAACCTGCGCTTTGTTGGACGCGTGGAACAGGCCAACACCCAATCGTTACTCTCCAGTATGAATATGGCGCGCCATCTGAGTGTCGCCAGTGCCAAAGCGCTGTTTTCGGCACAGCAGCTGCTTAACGCGCGCGATGAGCAGGAGTGGCAGACGCAGCGCACTATGCTGGGCAAGCAGGACCAGAGTATCGCTCAGCTGCTCAACCAGCTTAGTGCACAGGGCTTTGATACGCGTGCGATGGCGCAGCTGGAAACCGCCAATCGCCAGGCAATTATGCAGCAGGGCGATGTGGTACATCAGCGTTTGCAATTGACGCAGCAGCAGCATCAGTTGAGTGACGATATCGCTGCCGCCGCACATCGCATTGCGGATTTGGCACACGGTCAGGCCAGCAACGCCGCGACAGCGGCGGGCGCCACTCAGGCGGGCATCTACGATCTCATCGAACACCAACAGCGCGCCGCTGCCGGTCAGGCACTGGATCGGTTGATTGATGTCGATCTCGAATACCTCAACCAGATGGGTGAGCTGCGGCTCATCGCGCTGCGCGTTGAGCAAATTGTTATGACGCTGAAATGGTATAACGGCGCGCCGGACCTCACTGCGGCGCCGCTGGCGGAGCTAATACAGGTTTTACAACGACGCCAGCAGCGGGTGGAAGATCCGCGTATTCGGGCTGATATTGGTGAGGCGCTGGCGGTTGTTGCGCGTTATAAAACGTTGCTGGCAATGTGCGGGCAGCAGCAGCGTTTGCATGCGCAGCTGGAAGGCTTAGCGCAGCAAAATTTGACCTTATTCGGCCGCTTTAGCCGTGAAATGGAACGCCAGGTAAGCGAGATTGAGCAGCGCAATGCGGATGCGCTGAGCCGGGTCAATCGCGAGCGAGTATTCGGCACGCTAATGCTGGCGCTGCTGGGTGTGATGGCCTTGCTGACGTTATCGTTAGTACTGTGGCGCCTGGTTTATCGTTCGATCTCGCTGCCGCTGGCACGGCAAACTGATGCGCTGCAACGTTTGCTCGAAGGCGACCTCGACTCGCCTTTCCCATCTAGCGGAAATGCCCGCGAACTCAATACCATTAGCCGCCTGATGGAAGCATTTCGCAACAATGTGCGCGCACTCCAATACCAGCAGCAGCACCTGGCGGAGCTAGTGAAAACTCGCACCGAGGCGTTACAGGCGCTGGTGATTCAACATCATCAGGCGCGTGCTGATGCCGAGCAAGCCAACCGCGCCAAATCGGCGTTTCTGGCGGCAATGAGCCATGAAATACGCACGCCGTTGCACGGTATTCTCGGCACCGCGCAGCTGCTCGCCGATCGGCCTTTGAGCGATAGCGATCGCCGCTATGTACAGGCAATTAATGATTCCGGGGAAACACTGCTGTTTATCCTCAATGACATCCTCGATTATTCGGCGATCGAGGCCAGTTTAAAAACAATCACCCTGCACAATGCGCCGTTTGAACCGCGTCAGTTGTTGCGCAGCGTCACCCATTTGATGAACGGGCGGGCGCAGAGCATAGGATTGCAATTAAAAGCCGAAGTGAATGCGCGGGTGCCGGAATGGCTGCAAGGTGATGTACATCGCTTGCGGCAGATAGTGATGAATCTGCTAATTAATGCGCTGAGATTCACTGAACAGGGCGACATCGTGCTGCGTATTGATAGTGATGAATGTGAGTGGTTTATCGAGGTCGACGACAACGGCTGCGGCATTGCACCTGAGGATCAGCAGGCGATTTTCGAACCTTTCGTGCAACTACAAGCGGGCAAGGGCGGTACGGGATTGGGGCTGGCGATTTGCCGCGGCCTGGCGCAGGCGATGCAGGGAAGATTAACGCTCACCAGCCAGCTAAATAGCGGCAGTTGCTTCCGGCTGACCTTACCGCGAGTAAATGCCTCGACCACGGCGTCGCTACCGGATTCTGCGTCCGCGGATCTCACCGGTTGGCATCTGCTGATTATCGAAGATAACCCGCTAACGCAGCAGATCACAGTGGAGACGCTAACGCGCAAGGGGGCGCAGATCAGCATTGCTGGCAGTGCGGCGGCGGCGCTGGCATTGCTGGCGCAGAGTGATGATATTGATTGCGCGCTAGTGGACTTCGCGTTACCGGATGCCGATGGCGTGCAGCTAGCGCAAAAGCTGGCGGAATGTTATCCCGCTATGCGGCGCATCGGTTTTAGCGCCAGCGTACCTGATGAAATGCAGCTTGGCACCGATGGACTTTTCTGCGGCATCATTCAAAAACCGGTGCACGGTGACATGCTGTGTCGGCAGATTGTACGCTTTCTCACCTCCACATCGTCGACGGATCTCAACGTGGCACAGTTAAAACAGGATTATACCGCGCTGGGCGCTGAAACATTGCGAAGCTGGCTAACGCTATTTCGCCAGCATGCCTTGCCATTGCTGGATGAGATTGAAGCCGCAGAAAAGGGCGAAACCGTGTCGCGGCTGGCGCATCAACTCAAAAGCAGCTGCGGCAGTTTAGGGATGCAAACCGCCTGGCAAGCCTGCGCGCGGTTGGAGCAGCAGCCAGATGCAAATATTCCCTTAAGAGCGATTGTTGAGCGCGGGTTGATGCAGGTTGAGGAGTGGATTGCTGGGATGTGCAATGAAAGTTGAGTTGTTCGGTAAAACCGAACAACTCAACTTTTAACTTATTCACTGTTTAAAAAGGATGTTATCGATTTGCTCGCTGATGGTCGCATTAATTTTCTACTTTATGGCCTCATTGCATCGTCAAAGATTCGTAAGATGATCATCAGCTGATTGGCGTTTATTTTTATTGAAGACGTTAGAGGGTAATGAACTAAAGTGGCGGAAGATCACAGGAGTCGAACCTGCCCGGGACCGCTGGCGGCCCCAACCGGATTTGAAATCCGGCCGCCTCACCGGAGACGACGATCTTCCTTTGAAGATGCCGCAGGAGTATAGCGGCAATCCACAGCAAAATCTTGATCTCACCTGTGCTTGAACGCACGTTCCTGCCGAGACTTTGGCGCATGCGGTTTAGCAGGATGCTTAAATACCGACTAGAACTCTGTCATCTGAGATTATTAACTCATCAGGAGCGCAGCATGGTGATCGGCATCGATTTGGGCACTTCCGGCGTGAAAGTGGCGCTGCTGGATGCGCACGGCAAGGTGATAGCAGTGGAGAGTGCGCCGCTGGAGGTTTCACGCCCTCAGCCGCTATGGAGCGAGCAGGATCCTGAAAGCTGGTGGCAGGCGACGGATCGCGCCATGCAGGCGCTGGCGCGGCAGCACGATCTCAGCGGCGTAGAGGCGATGGGCCTAAGCGGCCAGATGCACGGTGCCACCTTGCTGGATCGCGATAATCAGGTGCTGCGTCCGGCGATTTTATGGAATGACGGACGCAGCGGCGAGCAGTGCCGCGAGCTTGAGCAGCGCGCGCCGGATGCGCGGCACATCACCGGCAATCTGATGATGCCCGGCTTTACCGCGCCCAAGCTGTTGTGGGTGAAACAGCATGAGCCGCAGCTGTTTGCGCAAATCGCAAAAGTCCTGCTGCCGAAAGATTATCTGCGCTGGCGCATGAGCGGCGATTTCGCCAGTGATATGTCGGATGCGGCCGGAACGATGTGGCTGGACGTGGCGCAGCGCGACTGGAGTGATGTGATGCTCAACGCCTGCGATTTGCAGCGCAGCCAGATGCCACAGCTGTTTGAGGGCAATCAAATTACCGGCACTTTGTTGCCGGACGTTGCCGCACGTTGGGGGATGAAAACGGTACCGCTGGTGGCAGGCGGTGGCGATAATGCCGCAGGCGCGGTGGGCGTCGGCATGGTTGAGCCGGGACAAGGCATGTTGTCGCTCGGTACCTCGGGCGTCTATTTCATGGTGAGCGATGGTTATCTCAGCAATCCGCAGCGGGCGGTGCACAGCTTCTGTCATGCCCTGCCGCAGCGCTGGCATTTAATGTCGGTGATTTTGAGCGCGGCTTCCTGTCTGGATTGGGCGGCGGCATTGACTGGCTGCGAGGATGTGCCGCAGTTGCTGAGTGAAGCGGAAAAAGCGCGCAACGATGTGCCGCCGGTATGGTTCCTGCCGTATCTCTCCGGGGAGCGCACGCCACACAACAATCCGCAGGCGCAGGGTGCGTTTTTTGGTTTAACGCATCAGCATGGCCGAGCTGAACTGGCGCGCGCGGTGCTGGAAGGTGTCGGATTTGCGCTGGCCGAAGGTATGGATGCGGTGCATGAGTGCGGCGTGCAGCCGAAAACGGTGATGCTGATTGGCGGCGGCGCGCGGAGTACCTACTGGCGTCAAATGCTGGCGGATATTAGCGGGCTGACGCTGGATTATTGTCACGGCGGTGAAGTTGGCCCGGCGCTGGGTGCGGCGCGATTAGCGCAGCTGGCGATTGATGCAGATAGTCGTTGGCCCGCGCTGGAATTGGCGCAGCGGCATCAGCCGGACGCGGCACGCCATCAAGCCTATCAGCAGCAGCGTGAAGTGTTTGCACGCTTGTATCAGCAGCTACAGCCGTTGATGTCTTGATGATGGCTGGATTTGGCAGGATGTGAGGTTTTTTGTCAGGTATGATGTGCGAGTCATGTCAGATAGTTTGGCCTGATTTGGTCGCCATTCATGCCACCCTGGTCGAACGTCGCACCTATCCCACGGAGCCCACCATGCCACAACACGTCTTCTTCCTTGTCCTTCCCGGCGTGATGGCGCTGGATCTCACCGGCCCGGCGGAAACTCTGCAGCTGGCTGATGGCCACTTCGTGCTGCACTACATCGGTCCGCAGCCCAGCGCGCTGTGCTCCACCGGCATGACCATCGCCGATATCGCGCCGTTGCCCGCGCAGCTGCCCGACAACAGCCTGCTGGTGGTGCCTGGCGTCTACGATTCGCGCGTCTGTTTTGACACCGAACCGGCAGCATTAGCGCGTGACTGGCTGCGCCAGCAGCAGGCGGCGATTGATGCCCAGCGCATCACGCTGGTGTGCATCTGTTCCGGCGCACTGCTCTGCGCGCAGGCGGGAATGCTGGATGGCGTGCAGTGCACCACGCACCACGACGTGTTAGCGCGCCTGAAAGCGGCGGCGCCGACAGCTTTAGTGAAAGATAACCGCGTGTTCGTCGAAGATAGCGGCATCTGGACCAGCGCAGGCATTACCGCCGGCATCGACTTGGCGCTGCATTTAATCAACCGGTTGTGCGGTGCGCCGCAGGCACTGAAAGTGGCGCGTGAAATGGTGGTGTGGTTCCGCCGTTCTGGTGACGATCCGCAGCTGTCGCCGTGGCTGCGCTATCGCAACCATATGCATCCGGCAATTCACCGCGCGCAGGATGTGATGATTGCCCATCCCGAACATGACTGGTCGCTTAGCGCGTTAGCCGAGCGGGCGCACGTTAGCGAACGTCATCTTACGCGGCTGTTTCGCCAGCATCTGGGCATTAGCGTGCGCGAATATCATGAACAGCTGCGTTTAGTGATTGCTCGTCAGCGTCAGCAGCAGGGCGAAGCGGCGGAAAAAGCGGCGCTGGCGGCCGGATTCTCCTCGGCGCGCCAGCTGCGTCGCGCGCATCAACGCTGGGACGATCAGCTCACCAGATGACGTTTATCCACGCGTTTTAACCCCATCGCCAGCAGCAGACTGCCTATTAATGTAACGCCGATCACCCACGGCAAATCGAGCCATGGCCGCGACATGTCGTCGTAGTGATGGGTGCGCAGAAAGTGGATAAACAGCGCGTGAAAGCCATAAATTGGCAGCGAATAGCGCGAAACGGTGGCGAGTCCCGGCAGCGCGCGCTGATTCAGCGTGTTTTTGAACAATATCAACAGGCTAATGGCGGCAATAAACACCAGCGGGCCGCAGTAGAGGTACCAGGTATCGTTGAACGCGCCGTTGATTTTCAGCATCTGTTTGGTGCCAAGCGCAATACCAATCACGCAGGCGATAAAGCCCAATCCCGCCAGCCAGCTCACGCTACGTTTATCCGTTTCCATGCAGCCAATCGCGCGTCCGAGCAGCGCATACAGCAGGTAGTAAATGCTGTCGCCGCTGACATACAGATTCACCGGCAGCCAGTGGAACGGCCCCAGCGACTGACTCACAGTATTGGGATTGGCCAGCACCGCCAGCACAATCACCAACATTGCCACATAGCGCGGCGCCACACTTTTCACCTGAATCAGCGGTGACAACAGATAGATGCCGATAATGGCGAAGAAGAACCACAGGTGATAGAACACCGGTTTTTGCAGCAGCTTAAGCAGCGATCGCCCTTCGCTAATCGGCGTTAGCCAGGTGATATACGCCAGCGCCACCGCACTGTAAAACAGCAGGCACAGCACGATGCGCAGCAAATGTCGCCCCTGCGCGCTACGTTCACCGAAAAACAGATAGCCCGAGATCATAAAGAACAGCGGAACGCAGACACGTGACGCCGAGTTGAGCAGATTCGCCACATCCCAGGTTGTGCCGGTTACCGCCATCGGTCCGGTGATGTACCAGGTGGTGGTGTGGATGACGATCACCATCAGGCAGGCAACCGCGCGTAAGTTGTCGATCCAGTAGATTTTTTGCTGCATGGCGTCCTCTTGCATTCACTGCGAAGAAGGGTAGCCAGTGAGCCGCGCGCCAACAACCTTTTGCGATGTAATTCAGATCGCTCTGATGTTTGGTACAGAATTCAATTACCGCACATGCCGTAGCGGCGCGATTCATCGCGCAATAAATTGCGCCGCTACGATGTGTGCATCGGTGTTATGCGGTAACAGACTTTAATCGCGCACGAGGAACTTCTCGATCACCGCTTCATCGGGTTCAACGCCAAGGCCCGGCTCGCTTGGCAGCCACGCGTAGCCATCGGCGATGCGCACCGGGTTTTTCGCCAGCGAGCGGCTGATTTCGCCCGGTTCAACGCAGTACTCCATCACCAGCGCATTCTCAATCGCACAGAGGAAATGCAGCGAGGCGGCGGTATTGATGTCAGTGGTGAAATTGTGATTACACACTTTGCGGCCACGGCTGTGCGCGTAGCTGGCGATCTCCATCGCCTGGGTGAAACCGGTGCGCGTCAGATCGATCTGCACGATATCGATGCCGCCTTCATCAATCAGGCGCTGGAAACCGACGACGGAACACTCTTGCTCACCGGCGGCGATATGCTGCTGGCAGGCGGCGGAAACCTGGCCGTAACCGGCGTAGTTATCCGGATGCAGCGGCTCCTCGATCCAGAACAGATTGAGATGCTCGTAGCGCTGGCTGCGGCGGATAGTGGTTTTGGCATCCCACACGTGACCGACATCCAGCATCAGATCCACGTTATCGCCCATCGCGTTACGCAGCGCGTCGAGATAGCGCAGGTCCAGTGCTTCGTCGGTGCCGAACGGCTCCCAGCCAAACTTCACGCCGCTATGGCCGGTATCAATCGCGTGCTGGGCGCGGGCAACGGTCTCTTCCACGCTGAACTGGAACATGTTGGAGGAGTAAACGCGCATCTTGTCGCGCAGCGCGCCGCCCAGCAGTTCGACGATCGGCTTACCGAGCGCTTTACCTTTGATGTCCCACAACGCGATGTCGATGCCGGCCATCGCCTGCAACACCGCGCCGCTGCGTCCGTAGTAGATGGTGGCGCGGTGCATTTTCTTCCACAAACGGCCAGTTTCCAGTGGGTTTTCGCCAATCAGCAGCGATTTCAGGCCGGTTACCATGGTGTGCGAATAGGGCGCTTCGATGATGGCTTTGGTGACATACGGGCTGCCATCCACTTCGCCCCAGCCGGTGATGCCGGCGTCGGTGGTAATTTTGATCAGCAGCGCATCCTGAGAACTGTCGGTACGCTGCTCAATCACCGGCAGGCGCAGGTAAAACGCCTCAACGTTAATGATTTTCATGGTGTTTTCCCTGGTGTAAAGGCACTTCAAAATTAGCCGAGAGCGGAACGGTGCTGTCGGCGCTGTGTTATCAGGGTTTCGTAATCCACGTCCAGCGCCTGAATGCGGATGTGGTTCTCAACCTCGTCGGTCATTTTGGCGATGTCGCCATCGGCAAAGACATTGATCAGTCGTTGGTGCTCCTCAATGATGTCGCTCATCGATTTGCCCATGGTGGAGAGACCGAAAATCACCGTCAGCTGACGGGCAATTGACTCCCACAAGTTGCTCAGCACCGGGTTGTGCGCAAAGCTGCACAGCGTGCGGTGGAAATCGGTATCGGCCGAGGCAAAACCGTAAACGTCATCGTTTTGCATCATCGCCTGCATCTGCGCCACGCCCTGATACAGCTGGTTGAGCTGCTCGGCGCTGTTGCGTCCAGCCTCAATGGCGCGGCGACAGGCCAGCGTCTCCAGCGGGATGCGCACATCAATAATCTGCTCCAGCCGCTGATGCGAAATCTCCATCAGGCGGATGCCTTTGTACGGCTCGCTGGTGACGATGCCCTGGCTCTCGAGAATGCGCAGCGCTTCACGAATCGGCACGCGGCTCATGCCCAGCTTGGCCACCAGTTCCGGTTCGGCGATGCGGTCGCCGGGCAAAATCAGGCCGCGCGATGCGGCGCTGAGAATCGCATCCACGGCGTGATCGACCAGCGTGCGCGGACGTGCCGCACTCCAGCTGTTATCGGTTGCAGCTTCCTGCGCCAGCGGGGCGCTATTTTTACGACTAGCGGTAGACGGTTTTCCTGCCATGTTATTTTCCTGTTTCAACCTGTCGGGTCACGAACTGACCGAAGCCGGGCTCAACCTGCATCTGGTCATCCTCGAATACCGTGACGCCACGAATCATGGTGCGCACCACTTTACCCTGACAGCGCATCCCTTCAAATGCGCTCCACTTGCCGAGTCCCTGGAAATTCGCCCCTTTTACCGTCCAGCTCTGGCTGGCGTCGTAGAACACCAAATCAGCGTCAAACCCGGGTGCGATCGCCCCTTTCTTACCCCACAGCTGGAAGGCTTTGGCCGGTCCGCTGGCGGTCATACGCGCGAACTCGCTGAGTGCTAAGCCGCGATCGCCATGTGCCGCGCTGAAGAACATCGGGCTGAGCGTTTCCACGCCGGTCAGGCCCATGCCCGCCTCCCAGATGCTGGCTTCACCGGCCTGTTTTTGCGCGGGTGTATACGGGCAATGGTCGGAGGCGATCATGTCGACGTCGCCGCGCAGCAGCACCTGCCACAGCGCATCCACCACCGGACGCGGGCGGATCGGCGGGCCGCAGCGCGCATTGGGGCCGATGCGTACCAAATCATCTTCGTCGAGCAGTAAATAGTGCGGACAGGTTTCGAAGCTGGCGCGTACGCGGCTTTTGGCGGCAACGATGGTTTCTGCGGCGCGCGCCGAGCTGACGTGCACGATATGGCAGCGTGCGCCGGTCTCTTCGGCGATGGCCAAGACGCGGCCCACCGCTTCAATCTCCGCAATTTCCGGACCGGCCTGCGCATGGGCGCGCGTATCTTTGCGTCCGGCGCGGCGCAGTTCGTTGCCGGCCCCGATGAGAATCTCGTGGTTCTCGGCGTGCACGCCAATCAGCCCGTCGAAGGTTGCCAGCTCGCGCATAGCGCGCAGCAGGCCATCGTCGTCGAGACGCGGCAAACCTTTCTCGTCGGTGGCTTCACCGCCGGGCGCGCCGCTGCACAGGAAAGCTTTGAACGCCAGCGCACCGGCCTGATCCAGCGCCGCCAGTTCGTGCACGTTGCGGCTATCAAGGCCGGCCCACATGGCGTAATCCACCGAACAGTTGTCGGCCAGCCAGCTTTTTTTAGCGCTGAAGTTAGCCAAAGATGTCGCGGGCGGCAGCGAGTGCGGCATCTCAACGATGGTGGTCACGCCGTGCGCCGCCGCGCCGCGCGTGCCTTCGCGCAGCTCCTGCTCGGGAAAGTCGTGCGAACCGGTGAAGTGGGTATGCACATCGATGGCGCCAGGCACGATGATCAGGCCACGTGCATCGATCACCGCGTCAACGCCGTCCGTCATCGCACCAGGCGTTAATAACCCGCTGATTTTGCCGTCTTCGATTAACAGATCGGCGAGTGCGGTAGCGTGTTCGCTCACCACCAAGCCGTTAATAATTAACTGTTTCATTGCTCTGCCCCTGCCTGCGTCACCAGCGCCGCATAGGGCACCGGTTGTGAAGGATCCAGCCAGCCAATCGCGCCTAACAGCTGGCTGAAATGCGCAAACTCAGCGCGCGGAATGATGCTGTCTGATGCAAAAACGCGGGCCTGTTGATAGGCGGCCAGCCCGCGTTCCAGCGCATCACGCGGATAATCGGCATAAAACGGCTGCACTTTTTCTGCCAGTTCGGCGGCATCATGCGTAGCCATCCACGCCAGCGCCTGGGTTATCGCCCGGGAAAAGGCGGCGAAGGCGGGCGCTTTCTCGCGCAACACATCGGCGCGCGCAATGTAAGCACTCCACGGCACGTGACCACATAAGTTGGCGAGGCTGCTGATGCTGCAGAGCTGTCCGGCGACGATGGCGGGCGCCAGCATGTGCATGGCGTGCAGCGCATAATCGACCTCTCCGTGCGCCACCGCTGCGAAATCGCGCGCCTGATCGCCGCTGCCGGCAACCAGCTCAACCTCACCCTGCAAACCGTGGCGCGCCAGTAACCAGCGGAAGGTCAGCGTAGCGGTGCCGACATTGCCGACATCCAGCACGCGCTTGCCGCGCAGGTCGCTGAGCTGAAAATCCGGCTGCGGCTGTGCGGCGGCGAGAAACCACGGATTGGCGGCCACCGAGGCGCAGAAACACTGCAGCTCCGCGCCGTGCTGCTGGAAATGCTTCATCACCACCATCGGACCGCCGAGCGTCAGATCGGCCGCGCGGCTTAACACCGCGGGCACCTGTCCGCCCTGCACGGTGTGTCCGCCTGATTCGCTGGTAGTGAAATGCACCTGCAGCTGCTGTGCGGCAAACAGGCCTATGCTGTGCGCCAGATAGTGGGCGCAGTAATAGATGCGTGATTCGCTGGCATCGCCCTGATTGAAAATTAACGTCTGCATCAGCTGCGTACCTCGGTGAGAAAACTGCCGTTAAGTGCCGCCATGTCGCTGACGCCGCACCAGTGGCTGATGGCGGTAATCTCATTGATCCAACCGGAGAGCAGCTCGAATACTGCGCTCTCGCCACCGGCGACTAAGGCACTGATGATCGGTCGCACGCTGAGAGACAGCGACGCGCCGAGACAGCGCGCTACCAACGCATCGCTGCCGCAGCGTACGCCGCCATCCAGCAACAGCGGCAGCCGCGTCACCGCTTGCAAATCGGGCAACTGATCGACTGGCGTGGCCCAGCGCGCGCTCTGGCGCAGACCGATATTCGAAGCAATCAAGCCGCTGACGCCGTGTTGTGCCGCCTGCGCGGCATCGTCATGATGCAGAACGCCTTTCAGCCACAGCGGTAAGTGATGATTGGCGCAGTGCGCCGCCACCTCGTCAATCTCCTGCCAGCGCCACACCGGAAATGCTGGCAGCGGCTCAACACCCGGCTGCGTGCCGCCGATGGTGTGCCAGCCGCGCTGTTTTAATGCGTCGCCAATCGAGAAGCCGCCGGGCTGTAATCCGGCCACCGGATGCACCGGTGCCAGCACCGTAAGCACGATGTTTTGAAATCCGGCCTGCGCCGCTTGATCGACTAACGCTTTGATGCGGCCGACATCGCCTGCTGCACGCAGTTGCAGCCAGCAGCGATGGTACTCCGCGCCAATCTGCTCCAACGGCGTGACGGTCTCCTCGGAGATCACCAGCGGCAGCTGCAGGCGTTTGCAGGCGCGGGCAATCGGCAGCACACCCTCTTGGTGGAAAATGCGGTCACCGGCAAAGGCGCCGACGCCAATCGGTGCGGCCCAGCGTTGTTCATGCAGCGAAATCTGCGTGTCGATGGTGTCATTGCCTTGCAGCACGCGCGGCAGCAGACGATAGCGGCGCAAAGCCTGCTGATTGGCATCCGTTTCGTTACCGCGCGCATCGGCAGGCTGGCCTTGCATATAGCGGAACAACGCATCGCCGAGGCGCTCGCGCGCGGTCAGTTCAAACGGCAGTTCAGGCGTTGGCATGCTGCACCTCCGCGGCATTTTCATGTTCAAGGAAGGTGGCGAAAGCCGGCGTTTGCGGATTTTGCAGAATTTCTGGTGTGCCTTCTTCAATCAGCGCACCGTTTTGCAGAAACACCACGCGATCGGCAACGCCCGCCGCAAAGGCGATGTCGTGAGTGCTGATGATCATGGTGATGCCGGTTTGCGCCAGGCTGCGCATGGTTTGGTTCACTTCGCGCACCAGTTCCGGATCGAGCGCCGAGGTTGGCTCATCAAACAGCAGGATTTGCGGTTCGGCCGCTAGCGCACGCGCAATGCCAACGCGCTGTTTCTGTCCGCCGGAGAGCTCATGCGGCAGCGAGGCGGCAAAATCACCGAGTCCTACCATCTTCAGCGCGCGCATCGCTTTGGCTCGGGCGATTTCCGGCTGTGCACCTTGCACGCGCAGCAGAATGCTCATCACGTTTTCCAGCGCGGTGAGGTGATCGAATAACGCGAAGTGCTGAAATACGATGCCGATACCTGATTTAGCACGGTTCACCGGCAGATGACGCTGCGCCAGCGCGCGACCTTTTTCGTCGCTGCCCATGAAATGGCCTTCGGTTTGAATGGTGCCGCTGCTGCGTGGCGTCAGCGCCAGAATGGATTTCAGCAGCGTACTTTTGCCCGAACCGGAGCGACCGAGCAGCACCACCACTTCGCCACGGCGCACGGTCAACGACAGCGATTTCAGCACCGCTTTGCCGGCATACTCGACGCACAGCTGATCCACTTCCAGCACCGGCGCGGCGGTTTGGGTATCCCAGCGCCGTTTCGGTAGTTGCATCGGCATCACATCTGCTTCCGGCGGCAGTTTCGCCAGGCGTGCGCGTGCCCGACGTGCACGTTCATCCAGGTTGTAGAACTTCTCCAGCCACCATTGGCCGCCCGCCAGCAAGGTGGAAAGAATCAGGTAGATGCCGCCTGACGCGACCAGCACCGGAATAAACAGGAAGTTTTGCGACACAATTGCCTGGCCGCGCATCGTCAACTCATTGACGCCCACCACCGACGCCAGCGAAGTGGATTTTAGCAGCCCAACGGTTTCATTACCCATGGTGGGCAGAATGGCGCGCAACGCTTGCGGAATCACCACGTGGATCATCTCTTTGCTGCGCGAATAACCGAACGCCTGCGCCGCCATGCTCTGATCGCGATCGGTCGCCATAATGCCACCGCGAATAATTTCAGCGCAGAAGGCGGTTTCATTGATCATCAGGGCGACCAGCGCGCTGGTGAACGGGCTTAAACGCAGGCCGAATTCCGGCAGCACGTTGTACAGCAGAATCAGCTGCAGCAACACCGGCGTGCCGCGCAGCGTATAGATGTAGATTTTCACCGGCACGCGGATAAACCAGTGCTTTGAGCTGCTGGCTAACGCCAGGAAAAAGCCAATCAAAATGCCGCCCGCCAGCGCACCAACCAACAGCTGCACGGCAATTACGGCACCTTCCCAGAGGTAGGGGAAAGTCAGGTACTTAAGAAAATCATCCAAGGCGTTATCCTCCTCAACGCCTCGTTTGAGGGGTTTACCCAAACGAGGCAGCTGAGTTTATGCATTAACCACGCGCAACCACTGGGCGTTCGGCAGCGCTGCCCTGGCCCCAGTAATCCAGCAGTTTTTTCTGTACGCCGCTCTCCTGAATCACCTTCATCGCGTCCAGCACGGCAGCGCGCAGCGTGGCGTTATCTTTGGCAATCGGGAAGCCGACCATGATTGGCAGGTCCACGGTGAAGCCGCTCTGCAGCGTTTTGTCCGCTTTGGCGATGGCGATGGCTGAACCGGCTTCGGTCAGATACACATCGGCGCGACCGCTTTTCACCGCCTGAATGCTGTTGTCGGTGTTCTGCACCATCAGCATGCTCACTTCCGGTTTACCGGCGGCGCTGCATTTGGCGCTCTGCTCTGGCACCAGCTTGTTGGCTTCGTAGGAACCCGCAGCAGCGGCGACGGTTTTGCCGCACAGGTCATCAACACTATTGATTTTCTTCGGGTTGCCTTGGGCCAGAATCGAACCGTCCTGCACCTGCATGGAAGCCACGAAAGCGATCTGTTTCATGCGCTCTTCAGTGACGTACAGCATCGGGCCGATGTCGGCGCGTCCACTGGAGATCGAGGTGAGCAGCACGTTGAACGAGCCGCTTTGATAACTGTGTTTCGCACCAAGGCAGCTGCTGATGCGCTCGAACAGGGAGGGATCGAGACCTTCAATGATGCTGGGATCTTTTTCCGAGGGCGCTTCAAAGCCTTTGGTGTAGCCGCCGAGGCCAACCACCAGATCTTTGCCTTTCAGCGCGGGATACTTGGTTTGTAGCGCTTTACACTGCGCCATGGCTGCGAAGTCGCTGGCGGTGGGCGTGATGGGATCGGTGCTGGCGGCGTGAGCGCTGGAGATGCCCGCCAGTAAGCTGCCGGTGAGACCAGAGATTAACAAAGCAGTGCGTGCAAATTTCATAAGAAGGTTCCCCTGATGCTGGTAAATGAAAAAGCGATGACCTTGTGATTTATGAACGTCTTTGGTGCTTTTTTAGGTGGCCGCCATGAATGGCGACCCTACGGAAATGGCGAGGCTCAGTATCCTCTTGCCGCATCAACCTGGTTGCGCAGCGGTTGTCCGTGGCGGTAACGCGCCAGATTATCGAGAAACACCTCAAGGCAACCGGCGAGGTAAGCGCTGTGATCGTCGAGGCTGCAGTGCGGCGTCATCACCACGCCGGGCGTGTGCCACAGCGGGTCGTCGACCGGTAACGGCTCTTGCGGATACACATCCAGCACCGCGCCCGCCAGTTCACCTGCCTGCAGTTTTTCGCGCAGGGCGGAGTAATCGAACACATCGGCGCGACCGACAATCACGATACCGGCGCGTGCGGGCAACCGGTCCAGACGCTGGCGATCGAACAGGTTGTGCGTTTGTGGCGTCAGCGGCAGGGTGGAAACCACTACATCAACCTGCGGCAACACTTCATCTACGGCATCAATGCGGATGCAGCGCGCCACGTTGGCATCGCGCTGGCCGCTGCGCGTCACGCCAATCACGCGGTACCCTTGCGCGCTCAGCAAATTTGCCGCGGCCGCACCAATTCCGCCCACGCCCAGCAGCAGCACGGTTTTTCCGCGTGCGCAGCCGCCAAACGTCGGACGCCACAAACGCTGCGCCTGATCCTGCAGAAAACCGGGAATGCCAAAGTTAAACATCAGCGCCGCCATCAAAATGAACTCGGCCCCTTTATCGCCGTGCACGCCAGAAGCATTGGTGAGCGTTACGCCTTGCGGCCAGTGCGCCAGCCACTGCTCAACGCCAGCGGACATCACCTGCACCCAGCCGAGGTGCGGCGTGCTGAACTGGTCGAGCGCCAGCTTGCGGCCGCTCCACAGAATGTCGCAGCGGGCAAGGAAACTGGCGGTCTGCGCCGCATCGCTGTTTTCGCTCAACGTGAAGTGATTACGCAGTTGCGCATGCGCATTCAGCTGCTGTTGCAACTGCTCGAGCGAAAGATGGAGCGCGTGTGGGGCGCTGGCGTCGTTCTCGATATGGATATGCATCAGCGCATCGCCGTCACTTCCATCTCGACCAGCAGGTCAGGATGGTTGAGCTGAATACCCACGGTGGCGCGTGCCGGGAAGGGGAACTGAAAGAATTCACTGTAAGCAGCATTCATCTCGCTGAAGGTGCTGAGGTCAGTGAGATAGATCGTTACGCGTACCACGTTGTCGAAGGTCATTTGCGCTTCGCTCAGCAGGTCGCCGACGTTTTTCAGCACCTGGCGCGTCTGACTGGCGATGTCCTGGCCAACAATCTCGCCGCTGTAGGGATCCATCGCCACCTGGCCGGAAATAAACAGCATCGGTTCGTGCAGCACGGCGGCGGAGAGCGGCGCGGGCCCCATTGGGCGGTCGCTGGCGTTCATTCCGGGGTAACTAAGCGCAATCTTCATGGTGAAATCTCAGGTAAAACTGTTTCACCGCAATTTCGTATACGATTATACAAGTGTCAATGTGCGATTTTTAACCATTGGGTCAAAAAGGTGATGTGCATCACGTAATAGGATTTAGTGATATATCGATCAAGACATTGAATTTAATGATTTTATTGAATTTATGATAGTGAGAGTTGAGGGGTTGAATGAATCGTATACGATTTTCTTATTGCTCTATGTTAACCCGGTAACCATGGTGGTTAACGCCTCATCGCTGGCCAGGATTTCCGGCTGCACAATCCGCGGTCAAAGGGTATACTGGCGCACTCTTTTTTTAACCGATCCGTATCGCGTGCGAATTCAACATGCAAAAGTTTGATACCAAGACCTTTCAGGGCCTGATCCTGACCTTGCAGGATTACTGGGCGCGTCAAGGCTGCACCATTGTCCAACCGTTGGACATGGAAGTGGGCGCCGGCACCTCTCACCCGATGACTTGCCTGCGCGCCTTAGGCCCAGAGCCGATGGCGACCGCCTATGTGCAGCCATCTCGTCGTCCGACTGACGGACGTTACGGTGAAAACCCGAACCGTTTGCAGCACTATTACCAGTTCCAGGTGGTGATTAAGCCCAACCCGGACAATCTTCAGGAGCTGTACCTTGGGTCGCTGAAAGAGCTGGGTATGGATCCCACCATCCACGACATTCGCTTTGTCGAAGACAACTGGGAAAACCCTACGCTTGGCGCATGGGGACTCGGTTGGGAAGTGTGGCTAAACGGCATGGAAGTGACGCAGTTCACTTACTTCCAGCAGGTGGGCGGCCTTGAGTGTAAGCCGGTGACCGGCGAGATCACTTACGGCTTAGAGCGCCTGGCGATGTACATTCAGGGCGTAGACAGCGTTTACGATCTGGTGTGGAGCGACGGTCCGTTTGGTAAAACCACCTACGGCGAAGTGTTCCATCAGAACGAAGTGGAACAGTCGACCTACAACTTCGAATACGCTGACGTCGACTTCCTTTTCACCTGCTTCGAGCAGTATGAGAAAGAAGCACAGCAGCTGCTGGCGCTGGAAAAACCGCTGCCGCTGCCGGCTTATGAGCGCATTTTGAAAGCGGCGCACAGCTTTAACCTGCTGGACGCACGCAAGGCGATTTCGGTTACCGAACGCCAGCGCTATATCCTGCGTATCCGCACCCTGACGAAAGCCGTGGCGGAAGCCTATTATGCGTCCCGTGAGGCGCTTGGCTTCCCGTTGTGCAATAAAAACAAGTAAGAGGCAGCCATGACCGATAAAACTTTCCTGGTGGAAATTGGCACCGAAGAGTTGCCTCCGAAAGCGCTGCGCAGCCTGGCAGAAGCCTTTGCTGCGCACTTCACCGCTGAACTCGATAGCGCCGGTTTGACGCACGGCGAAGTCAGCTGGTTTGCTGCTCCGCGCCGTCTGGCGCTGAAAGTGGCTACCCTGGCAGCTGCGCAGCCGGATCGCGAAGTTGAAAAACGTGGCCCGGCGATTGCCGCTGCGTTTGATGCCGACGGCAATGCGACCAAAGCGGCCGAAGGCTGGGCGCGTGGCAACGGCATCACCGTTGCTCAGGCTGAACGTCTGAGCACCGATAAAGGCGAATGGCTGGTGCATCGCGCCGCGATCACCGGCGAAAGCGCGCAGGCGCTGCTGCCCGCGATGGTTGCGACTGCACTGAGCAAGCTGCCGATTCCTAAGCTGATGCGCTGGGGCGCAAGCGACGTGCAGTTTGTGCGTCCGGTGCACACCGTTACGCTGCTGCTGGGTGACGAGCTGATTCCCGCGAAGATTCTCGGTATTGAGTCCGATCGCGTGATTCGCGGTCATCGCTTTATGGGCGAGCCAGAGTTCACCATCGACAACGCCGATCAGTATCCGCAGCTGTTGCTGGAGCGCGGCAAAGTGGTGGCGGATTACGCCGCGCGTAAAGCCAAAATCAAAGCGGATGCGGAAGCAGCGGCACAGAAGATTGGCGGCATCGCCGATCTGAGCGAAAGCCTGCTGGAAGAAGTGACCTCGCTGGTGGAATTCCCGGTGGTGCTGACGGCGAAATTCGAAGAGAAGTTCCTCGCGGTGCCAGCTGAAGCGCTGGTTTACACCATGAAAGGTGACCAGAAGTACTTCCCGGTGTACGACGCGGCGGGCAAGCTGCTGCCGAATTTCATCTTCGTCACCAACATCGAATCCAAAGATCCTCAGCAGATTATCTCCGGTAACGAGAAGGTCGTGCGCCCGCGCCTGGCAGATGCGGAGTTCTTCTTTAACTCTGACCGCAAAAAGCGTCTGGAAGATAATCTGCCGCGTCTGGAAACCGTACTGTTCCAGAAAGAGCTGGGTACGCTGCGTGACAAAACGGATCGTATTCAGGCGCTGGCCGGCTGGATTGCGGCGCAGATTGGCGCCGATGTGAATCACGCGACCCGCGCTGGCTTGCTGTCGAAATGTGACCTGATGACCAACATGGTCTTCGAGTTCACCGACACGCAGGGCGTGATGGGCATGCACTACGCGCGCCACGATGGCGAAGCGGAAGATGTGGCCGTTGCGCTGAACGAGCAGTATCAGCCGCGCTTTGCCGGTGACGATCTGCCGTCTAACCCTGTGGCCTGTGCCGTGGCGATTGCCGACAAGATGGACACCCTCGCGGGCATCTTCGGTATCGGTCAGCATCCGAAAGGCGATAAAGACCCGTTCGCACTGCGTCGCGCGGCGCTGGGCGTGCTGCGCATCATCGTTGAGAAAAACCTGCCGCTCGATCTGCAAACGCTGACCGAAGAAGCGGTGCGTTTGTACGGTAGCAAGCTGAGCAACGCTAAAGTGGTCGATGAAGTGATCGACTTTATGCTGGGCCGTTTCCGTACCTGGTATCAGGAAGAGGGCCACAGCGTTGACACCATTCAGGCGGTGTTGGCGCGTCGTCCAACTCGTCCGGCAGACTTCGATGCGCGCATGAAGGCGGTTTCGCACTTCCGTACGCTCGAAGCCGCAGCCACACTGGCCGCTGCTAACAAACGCGTGTCGAATATCCTGGCGAAATCGACCGAAACCCTGAATGACAGCGTGCAGGCTTCCTTGCTGAAAGAGAACGAAGAGATCCAACTGGCGACCTTCGTGACCGCGCTGGGCGATAAGCTGCAGCCGTACTTTGCAGAAGGTCGTTATCAGGATGCGCTGGTGGAACTGGCGCAACTGCGTGAAGCGGTGGACAACTTCTTCGATAAGGTGATGGTTAACGCTGACGATCAGGCGGTGCGTATTAACCGTCTGACGCTGCTGGCACAGCTGCGCCAGCTGTTCCTGCAGGTAGCGGACATTTCGCTGCTGCAGTAATTGGCCCGGTCGCCATGAATGGCGACCCTACGTTGTAGGGTTTGCATTTATGCGCTGATTCGCAATATATGCCTATAAATCAAAGGGGAAGAGAAATCGTCCCCTTTTGTTTTAAAGCCATTGTTGATTTGTAATGTGGAATATTGCGTCCTGTGAATGATGCAAAATACGCAGAACTATCACCTTATTGGGCTCGGCTCGATAAAAAATCACGTGCTCACGATGTGGTAGTGCAAAAACTCGCTCTCCCAAATCGATACGTCTGCGACCTAATTCATGCTCAGAGAGTTGGTTGTAACGTAGATAAATTTTATGTGTATAAACCTCGGTTTTCTCAAGCCCAAAGTTGGCATATCCATATAACCAGATTGCTGCCAGATCTGTTTCAGCTTCCGGCATTACCCTTATCGTCCTTTTCATCTATGCCCACCCTGGCTCTCATTTTTTTAAGGAAAGCATCGATATCCAAGTCGATAGGATCACCACTATCTAAGCCTTCCTGTATCAGCTTCTTTAACTTTTCATGTTTGCTTGACGCCTGCTTCTCTCGTAGCAAGCGCAGCGAGTCGCGCACCACTTCGCTTTGCGTACGGTAGTCGCCGGACTCAACCAGAGATTCAACAAACTCGCGCAGTTCATCGCCTAAATCGATCGTCATGGTACGTGCCATCATCGTTATCCAATGTAAGAGTATTTCTTACATTTTGGCACTTTTTTGCACAACTGGGAATGCGCGTTGCAGCGCAGTTACAGCGAGAACTGCGAGGCAACGCGAGAGATTTTAAGCAGAAGAGGCGGGGAACAGGCGCGCGTCGCGCAGCAGATGATCGTTGCCACGACGCCGGGTGAAGCCGCTGCGGTCAAAGAATTCGAGAATTTGTACCGCCACTTTACGCCCGGTACCGAGCTGGTTGCGGAAATCGGCGGCGCTGGTGCTGCCACCTTGCGTGGCACGCTGACGAATCAGATCGGCAAAGATCTGGATCTGGTCGCTGCGATAGTAGCGATCGCGCACGATCGCCGTAATGTGCCCGAGGCGGGCAGCGGTCAGCAGCAGCGAGCGGATTGCCTGCTCATCGTGCTGTAACGTCAGCGCGATATCGCGCACCCACAACGGCTGGTCGCTAAACAGCGGGCCAACCTGCTGCCACAGTGTTGCTTCCTGCGGGTTAAAGCGCGGTTCGAAATCGGGCAGATGCAGCCAACCCTGGCGCTGTTGCAGGTCTCCTTGTGTCAGCAGCTGATCAATCAGCGCTAGCACCCATTCAGCAGGCTGGTGCGGCAGTGCCACGCGGCGCAGGCGATCGTGCCCGATGCCCGGCACTTCAGGATGCTGCTGATGAAAATGCGCCAGCGACGCCAGCAGCGTCTGCTGCCACGCTGCGGCCTGTTCGGCACTCATGAGCGCGTTGCCGAGCTGCACTGGTGCAATCTTTGCGATTAATGCGTTCAGTGCGGGAGCGGTGAGCTGGCGTGCCCAGCCTAGCTCAGCCGATTCGGTCGGTTGATACGCCAGATGCGCGCGCAGGCTGGTGCCATCATCTTCCGTTGCGGCCAGTTGTTGCAGCCAGGCAAGGTAATCCGCCTGACGTTTGCCGCGCTTTTTGCTGTTAAGCAGCACCACGCGCGCGCCGCCCAGGGTTTGCTGGGCGTTGCTGTCGCGGATAATCAGCCGATCGTTCTCCGCCAGCCACAGCGGCTCATTCAGCACCACTTCCGCTATGTCATCGGCCAGCAGCGTGACGCGTCCGGTGACATGGCTGGCGGCGTGATGGAGATGAATCGGCTGCGAGGTGTTTTTCAATGGCTGTAGCAAGCGCAGCGCCACGGTTAATCGCGTGGAGCCTGGCGGTGGTTGTTGCGCCAGCAGCCAGTCACCGCGCGCAATCTGCGCTTTCTCGACGTCACCGACGATATTCAACGCGATGCGTTCACCGGCCTGCGCCCGCGTCACCGATTGGTTCTGCGCATGCAGCGCGCGCACGCGCAGCGGCAGATTCAGGCTGCTAAGCCACAGCGTGTCACCGACGTTGACTTCCCCCGACAGCGCGGTGCCGGTCACCACTAAACCGGTGCCTTTTAATGTGAAGGCGCGATCGATAGCGAGGCGAAAACGGTAGCGGTCGTCGAACACAGGTTCAGCCAGCGTGCTGAGATGCTGGCGCAACGCGTCGATGCCCTGTTGCGTGTGGCTGCTGGTGACAAACTGCGGCACCGCGAGCCAGCCAAGCTGTTGCGTGAGCTGCGCCACCTGCTGCTGCACTTCGGCGATGCGCGCCTGATCCGCGCGATCCGCTTTGGTCAGCGCCACGCTCAGCGGCGGCTGTCCAGCCAGGCTGAGCAGTTGCAGGTGTTCACGGGTTTGCGGCATCACGCCATCGTCGCAGGCCACCACTAATAGCGCGTGATGAATGCCGCCGATGCCCGCCAGCATATTGGCGAGGAATTTTTCATGGCCCGGCACATCAATAAAGCCGAGCACGCGCCCATCCGGCTGCGGCCAATAGGCGTAGCCGAGATCGATGGTCATACCACGCCGTTTCTCTTCTGGCAGACGATCGGCATCGACGCCGGTTAGCGCCTGCAAGAGCGCGGTTTTGCCGTGATCGACATGTCCAGCGGTGGCAATAATCATGGTACTAAGGCCTGAATCAGGGCGGCTTCATCATCGAGGCAACGCAAATCGAGCCACAGTTTGCCTTCCTGAATACGACCAATCACCGGACGCGGCAGGCTGCGCCAGCGTTGTGACAAATGGGTGAGTTGGCTGCCGCGTCCCTCGCGTGGCGTAAAGGTGATGGCGAAGCTGGGGAGGCGCTCAACCGGCAGCGATCCGCTACCGATTTGTGATGAACAGGGCGCTATTGCCAGTGAAAACTGCTGGTTATAAGCGTGTTCCAGTGCTGGCATCAGGCGCTCGGCCTGCTGCAGAATATCGTGCGCAGAACGCGTCAGCAGACGCAGCGTGGGTAACGCTTCACGCAAGGTTTCCGGCTGGCGATAGAGCTGTAATGTGGCTTCCAGCGCGGCGAGCGTCATTTTGTCGACGCGCAGCGCACGTTTCAGCGGATGCGACTGTAGCTGGTCAATCAGCGCCTGTTTGCCGACGATAATCCCGGCCTGTGGACCACCCAGCAGCTTATCGCCGGAAAAACTCACCAAACTTACACCGGCAGCAATCAGTTGCTGCGGCATTGGCTCTGCGGGCAGGCCAAATTCGGTCATATCTATGAGCGAACCGCTGCCAAGATCGGTGATCACCGGCAATTGATACGCATCTCCCAGTTCAGCCAACTGCGCTTCAGTTACCGCATGAGTAAAGCCCTGAATTAGATAGTTGCTAGTATGCACCTTCATCAACAGGCCGCTATTTTCGCCGATCGCGGCGCGATAATCCTTCAGATGAGTGCGATTGGTGGTGCCCACCTCGACTAATTTGCAGCCTGCCTGGCGCATCACGTCAGGAATACGGAAGGCGCCGCCAATCTCAACGAGTTCGCCGCGCGAGACAATCACTTCACGGCCCGGCGCTAAGGCCGCCAGCATCAATAAAACCGCCGCCGCGTTGTTATTGACGATGCATGCCGCTTCCGCGCCGGTTAACTCGCACAGTAACGCGCTGACCGCACGATCGCGATGGCCGCGAGCGGCGTCATCCAGCGCATATTCCAGCGTCACCGGCTGGCGCAAGCAGTTAACCACCGCGTCGATGGCGCGATCGCTGAGTTGCGCCCGGCCGAGATTGGTGTGCAGCACGGTGCCGGTGAGATTGAACACCGGACGCAGCGCACTTTGCTGCTGGTGCTGAGAGCGCCGCAATGCTTCGTCCGGCCAGCTGGCGTGCCAGGCGGGTAACGTTTGCTGCTGCTGAATGTGTTCACGCGCTTCCTGCTGCATAGCACGCAGTTGACGGGTGGCAAAGGCAGTACCGAGATCGGCAACCAGCGGCTGCAATGCGGGATCACGCAGCAGGCTATCAATAGCAGGTAATTGACTATAAAGGTTTTTCATCAAGTGACTTAGCGAGTGGGCGGAACGGTGCGGGCAAAACTCTCCCGTTCAAACAGGGTTTGCGCCAGCTTCACCAGCGCCGGGCGATTCACGCACCAGTTTGGCAGCACGCGGCGGAAGTTGAGGTAGCCAATCATGCAGCCGGTGGCGATATCCGCCAGATTTAACGTACCGCTATTAAGCAGTTCGCCCTGTGCGGCGGCGGTTTCCAGCGCATCAAGGCCGCGCTGGATTTTGTCACGATTGCGTAGCAGTACCTCTTCCGATTGCTGATCGCCAGGACGCATTTGCTCGCGCACGATCATCACCGCTGCGTCATTGATGCCGTCGGCCAATTTTTCCAGCTGACGGATTTGTAAGGCGCGCAAGGCATCAGTGGGCAGTAACGCTGGCGCATCGCCACGCAGTTCAATCACCTGCGCAATGATGGAGGAGTCGAACCAGGTGAGCTGATTGTCATCAATCAACGCCGGGACTTTACCCAGCGGATTGTATTGCGGCACGTGACTGTCATCGGTCCACGGTGACTGGTTGATGAATTCGAAGACCAGGCCTTTTTCCAGCAAAATCACTGAAATTTTGCGCACAAAAGGGCTGGTGTAGCTGCCAATCAGTTTCATCGTTCGCCTCCGTGTTGAATGAATTCATGAGAAGGCCGCCATGAATGACGACCCTACAAACGGAACGTTTAATCGCCGGGAAACATAAACGGATTCAAACTGCTGCGTGCGAATCCTTCCTGCTCCATGCGGGCATCCAGCACCAGCGACGCCAAATCATCAGCGACCGGCTCCACGGCGGGATCCTTCTCCTGATACAGCATCTTCAGGTAGGTGCCGCAGTCGCCGCAGCTTTCTGCTTTCACCGCCGCTTTTTCACTGTCCAGCGACCAGTAATGCAGATCGCCTGTTTGTTCGCAGTTGGAGCACTTGCTGCGCACCACATACCATTCGCTTTCACACAGATTGCAGTGCAAGTAGCGCAAGCCCTGCTGGCCAACGCTCATGTGCACCACGCTGGTGACCGGTACGCTGGCGCACACCGGGCAGAACTGGCGATGCTCGCCATACTCCGCACGCGCTTTGCCGGGAATCAACGCCGCCATCTGCGCCCAGTAAATCGATAATGCCGCCCAGATAAACGGCGATTTGTCGCTGCTGACCTGCGCAAAATCGCCCTCCAGCAGCGCGTGCGCCAGACTTTCCAGTTCGCTGGTGGAGGCTTTCTCCAGATTCTCAAGCACCGCCAGCGCCTGGCCGCTCATTTCGGGCTTTAGCTCGGCAATCAGTGAATGCAGCAGACGTTGCCAGTGCGCATCGCGCGGATAGGTGTGAATATCGAGTGGCGGTTTGCCCTGTTCGGCGCTCTGCACCAGCCGCTGCTGCAGATCAAGCTGCAGCGGATGGTCATACAGCACGATCTCCTGCGCTTCGGCGATCACCGCGGCAAAGCGCAGGTAATCACCCAGCGGATTCTTCGCGGCCAAATCGCGCAAACGCGCCGCTCGGCGGCTATACAGATTTTTCAGCCGGGGGAAAAGTAACGGCGGAACCTGCTCCGCCGTGTGCTTTTCGCCTTTCTCCAGCTGGTCCTGCGGGATGATGCGAATACTCATCAGGGACGTTTTTCCTGTTGTGTTTGGCGTTGGCGCTGCTCGCGATACCAGCGTGGATGATGTTTCTTCGCCCACGCGGCCGGAACCCAGCCCTCAACCATGGCGGTAATGGTGCCTTTCACCCACAACGCAGCGTAGATGTGCACCATAATCACCATGATCAGCGCCACAGCTGAGACCGAATGCACCACTAGCGCGATGCGAATCAGCGGAATGGTAAAGGCCCCGGCAAAGTACGGGCGCCAGATAACAATTCCGCTCACCAGCAGCAAGACTAAGCTGATGATAGCAGCCCAGAACACACACTTCTGCCCGAAGTTGTATTTGCCGGTATCGCCGACCTCTTCGTTTTGTACGATTTTGTGAATGTTTTTCGCCCACACCAAGTCTTCACGATTAATCAGATTATGTTTCCAATAACGTAAGAACATGATGATAAAGGCGGCAAACATCACCACACCGACAAACGGATGCAGGATGCGCGCCAGCTGCGGCGTGCCAAGGATGTGCATCAGCCAGTTAAACGAAGGGAAGAAGAAACCCAGTCCGCTTAACGAGGCCAGGACAAAACAGAACGCCACAATCCAGTGATTGATGCGTTCCGGTGCGCTGTAGCGCACCAGACGATCGCGTTTTTTCATTATTCGCGCTCCTCTTTTTCGTGCAGGTTCTCGTCTTCATCCTCTTCCACGCGGTTTGGACCTACGCCGACGTAGTGGAACACCGAGGCAGCGAAAGTGGCGGCGAAGCCGATGGCCGCCAGCGGTTTCCAGATACCTTTCCAGAAAGTCACCGCTGGGCTGATACTCGGGTTCTCCGGCAAACCGTGATAGAGCTGCGGTTTATCGGCATGGTGCAGCACGTACATCACGTGCGTGCCGCCCACGCCTGCTGGATCGTACAAGCCCGCATTGGCATAACCGCGCGTATTAAGCTCGGCTACGCGTTCTCCCGCCAGCGCCTGCATATCGCTTTTACTGCCGAAGTGAATCGCACCGGTCGGGCAGGTTTTCACGCATGCCGGTTCCTGGCCCACATTGACGCGATCAACGCACAGCGTGCATTTATACACGCGGTTGTCGTCTTTATTCATACGTGGCACGTCGAATGGACAGCCAGCAATGCAGTAGCCGCAGCCAATGCACTGTTCCGACTGAAAATCGACGATGCCGTTGGCGTACTGAATGATCGCACCTTCAGATGGACAGGCTTTCAGGCAGCCGGGATCGGCGCAGTGCATGCAGCCATCCTTGCGGATCAGCCACTCTAACTTGCCGTTCTCCTCCACTTCTGAGAAGCGCATCACCGTCCAGGATTTGGCGGTTAAATCGGCGGGGTTGTCGTACACCCCAACGTTATGTCCCACCTCATCGCGGATGTCATTCCACTCCGAACACGCCACCTGACAGGCCTTGCAGCCGATGCAGGTGGTCACGTCGATCAGTTTCGCCACTTCCTGCTGATGGTTACGCGCCTGCGGGGCAGGCGTGAGTCCATTGGTCGCGGAGCGGCGGATAATGTCTTGAGATTGATAAGCCATATTCGTTCTCCTTACACCTTCTCGACGTTGACCAGGAACGCCTTAAATTCCGGCGTCTGCGTGTTGGCATCACCGACAAATGGCGTCAGGGTGTTGGCGATAAAGCCTTTTTTCGCCACGCCCTGATAACCCCAGTGAATCGGAATGCCGATGGTATCGACGATTTTGCCGTCAACGTTCAGTGGACGGATGCGTTTGGTGACCACCGCTTTGGCTTTGATATAGCCGCGATTGGAGCTCACTTTCACCGTATCGCCCTGCGCGATGCCGAGCTTGTTGGCCAGCTTCTCGCCGATCTCAATAAACTGTTCCGGCTGCGCGATGGCGTTGAGCCGCGCGTGTTTGGTCCAGTAATGGAAATGCTCGGTGAGACGATAGGTGGTGCCGACATACGGGAACTGCTCCGCCTGGCCCATCGACGCCAAATCGTCCTTGAACACGCGCGCCGCTGGATTGGACACCACGTTCGGGTGCAGCGGGTTGGTGCCAATCGGCGTTTCAAACGGCTCGTAGTGCTCAGGGAACGGACCTTCGGCCATTTTGTCGAGCGCAAACAGGCGGCCGAGACCTTCCGGCTGCATGATGAACGGCCCGACATCGCTGCCTGGCGCGGCGGCACTGTAATCCGGCACATCCATGCCGCCCCATTTGCTGCCATCCCACTTCAGGATCTGGCGTTTCGCATCCCACGGATTGCCTTGCGGGTCCGCCGAGGCGCGGTTGTAGAGGATGCGGCGATTGAGCGGCCACGCCCAGCTCCAGTTCAGCGTATTGCCAAGTCCGGTTGGGTCAGTGTTGTCACGGCGCGCCATTTGGTTGCCATCCGGCGTCCAGCTACCGGCGAAAATCCAGCAACCGCTGCTGGTGCTGCCGTCATCTTTCAGATGGGCAAAGGTGCTGAGCTGTTGGCCCTTCTTCACCAGCAGCGTGCCTTTGTCATCGAACACGTCGGCCAGCGCTTTGCCGTTGTTCTCCATCGCCACTTCTTCCGGCGCAGGATTGTCCGGCGTTTTGTAGTTCCAGCTCATGTTCAGCACCTGCTCTGGCAGCGCACCGCCTTCGCGCGCATACATTTCACGCAGACGCAGGTAGATCCCCGAGAGGATTTCGCCATCATTCAGCGCTTCGCCCGGCGCATCCTGGCCTTTCCAGTGCCACTGCAGCCAGCGGCCGGAGTTAACGATCGACCCGTTCTCTTCGGCGAAGCAGGTGGACGGCAGGCGGAACACTTCAGTTTGAATCTGCGACGGATCGACATCGTTGAACTCGTCGTGATTCTCCCAGAAGGTGGCGGTTTCGGTGTTGAGCGGGTCGATGGTGACCAGGAATTTCAGCTTCGATAGCGAAGCGATCACTTTGCGCTTGTTCGGGAACGACGCCACCGGGTTAAAGCCCTGGCACAGATAGCCGTTGACCTTGCCTTGCGACATCATCTCGAAGTACTGCAGCACGTCGTAACCTTTATCCCACTTCGGCAACCAGTCGAAGCCCCAGCTGTTTTCCGCCTGGGCTTTATCGCCGAAGAAGGCTTTCATCTGGCTGACAAAGAATTTCGGGTAGTTGCTCCAGTAGTTCACCTGATCCGGCAGCAGCGCTTTTGGCGTATTGGCAGCCAGATAGGTTTGCAGGTCGGCTTGTTTCTCCGACGGCAAGGTCATGTAACCCGGCAGGCTTTGCGACAGCAGGCCAAGATCGGTCAGTCCCTGAATGTTGGAGTGGCCGCGCAGCGCATTGATGCCGCCGCCAATCATGCCCATGTTGCCGAGCAGCAGCTGAATCATCGCCATGGTGCGGATGTTCTGCGCGCCTACCGAGTGTTGCGTCCAGCCGAGCGCATACAGGAACGAGGTGGTGCGGTCGCGCGCGCTGGTTTCGCCAATCAGTTCGCAAACGTGCAGGAAGTCCGCTTTTGGCGTACCGCAGATACGTTCGACAATCTCCGGCGTATAGCGGCTGACATGCTGCTTAAGCAGGTTCCACACGCAGCGTGGATGGGTGAGCGTGGTATCGCGCTTAGCGAAGCCGTCATCGCCCAGTTCGTAGTTCCAGCTGGTTTTGTCGTATTTGCGATTCTCTTCGTCGTAGCCGCTGAACAAGCCATCTTCAAAATGATAATCCTCACGCACGATCAGGCTGGCATTGGTATACGCCTGCACATATTCATGCTGGATTTTGTCATTTTGCAGCAGCCACAGCAGTACGCCCGACAGGAAGGTGATGTCGGTGCCCGAGCGAATCGGGGTATAGAAATCAGCGACCGATGCCGTACGCGTAAAGCGCGGATCGATAACGATCAGTTTGGCTTTGTTGTGAATCTTGGCTTCCATTGCCCAACGGAAACCGACAGGATGCGCTTCAGCCGCGTTCCCGCCCATCACAACGATCAGATTGGCATTACGGATGTCGACCCAGTGATTGGTCATCGCACCGCGACCAAATGTTGGAGCAAGACTTGCTACCGTTGGTCCGTGTCAAACGCGTGCCTGGTTGTCGACCGCTAACATGCCGAGCGATCGGGTAAATTTCTGGGTTAAATAGCCGGTTTCATTGCTGGATGCCGAAGCACACAACATACCGGTTGAGAGCCAACGGTTTACCGTCACGCCCGCGGCGTTCTGCGCGACAAAGTTTGCATCGCGGTCGGCTTTCATCAGTTTTGCGATGCGATCAAACGCATCGTCCCAGCTAATGCGCTGCCATTTATTTGAGCCTGGCGCGCGATATTCCGGGAATTGCAGACGGCTGTCGCTGTGGACAAAGTCGAGCAGGCCAGCGCCTTTTGGGCACAATGCGCCGCGACTCACCGGATGGTCCGGATCCCCTTCAATATGGAAAATGGTCTCTTTGGCGTTTTTCGCGCCGTCACCAAGGCTGTACATTAACAAGCCACAGCCGACTGAACAGTAAGTGCAGGTATTACGGGTTTCGCGGGCACGCAGCAGTTTGTACTGTCGTGTTTCCGCCAATGCCACTTCCGGCGCAAAGCCGAGCAGTGCTGCCGTTGTCCCTGCCATACCGCCAGCACATACTTTGAAGAATTTTCTTCGGCTGACATTCATGGATTATCATCCCTCTATATTCTTGCGATGTATGGGGCAAGAATGACCCGACTAAACTTGTGACAATAGCGGCCAAATATTACCACAGCTTTAATGTGGTTGTTGCGCGAGACGAAAAAAGTGAAAGCTAATCAGCCAGAATGTAACGAGAGTGTGAATAAGATCTCAGGTGCGGTGCAATCGCAGGTGTGGCAACGCCGTACTATCGACGACGCGGAAAGTGACTGGCTGGCGCAGGAAGTGCCGATCGCGCTGGTGTATAACGGTATCTCGCACGTGGTGATGATGGCGACGCCCAACGATCTCGAAGCGTTTGCGCTGGGGTTTTCTTTATCTGAAGGGATAATCGATAAGCCCAACGAGATTTTCGGCATGGATGTGGTGCCAGGTTGCGATGGCATTGAAGTGCAGATTGAGCTCTCCAGCCGCCGCTTTATGGCGCTGAAAGAGCAGCGCCGTGCGATGGCCGGTCGTACCGGCTGCGGCGTGTGTGGCGTGGAGCAACTCGATCAAATCGGCAAGCCGCTGCAGCCGCTGCCGTTCACGCAAACTTTTGATTTGGGCAATCTTGATAAGGGCCTGGCGCAGCTGCGCGACTATCAACCGATCGGCAACCTCACCGGCTGTACGCACGCGGCGGCATGGATGTCGCCGCAGGGTGAGCTGCAGGGCGGCTACGAAGATGTTGGCCGCCACGTGGCGCTGGATAAACTGCTCGGCAATCGTAGCCAACAGCCGTGGCAGCAGGGCGCGGTGCTGGTTTCCAGCCGCGCTAGCTATGAGATGGTGCAGAAATCCGCCATGTGCGGCGTGGAGATTCTGTTTGCGGTTTCGGCTGCGACCCAACTCGCCGTTGAGGTGGCTGAGCGTTGCAATTTAACCTTGGTTGGCTTCAGTAAACCGGGACGCGCCACGGTGTATAGCCATCCGCAGCGTCTGCGTTAAACCACCTGCACCTGCGGCAGTACCTGTTGCAGCGCTGCCAGCGCGCCGGGTTTTGCCGGGCCGCCGTCGCAAATCAGCAGATCGACCTCTGCAATCGGTGCGTACACCGAACGGCTAATCACACCGAGCTTGCTGTGATCCGCCAGTAAAAAGGTGCGGTTCGCCTGCTGCACCATGGCGCGGGCAATCGCTGCTTCGTGGGGATGAAAACTACTGGCACCGTTTTTGGCATCGATGCCGACCGGCGAAAGCAGCGCTATATCGGCGCGATAGCGATAAATCTCGCCGATGGTCATTTCTCCGCGCGTTTGCTGTGCGCCCGCCATCATCATGCCACCCAGTAAAATAACCTGATTATTCAACGTTTCATGCTCATCCGCTGCGCTGAGCGCTAAGGCAGCCTGCAGGCTGTTGGTGATGATGGTTAAACCCGACATGCTACGCAGTGCTTCCGCCAGCATGGTGGTAGTGGTGCCGGCATCCAGGAACAGCGTTTGGCCCGGTTGCAGATGTTGCGCCGCGGCGGCGGCAATCGCGCGTTTCTCTTTCGCCTGCGCGTTGCGACGTACCTGCAGCGGTGGCTCAGGCTGGCTATCGACCGCCACCAAACCGCCATGCACACGGCGGGCAAATCCTTGCGCTTCCAGTTCAATCATGTCGCGCCGTGCGGTTTCTCGCGAAATACCGAGCTCTTTGATGATGCGTTCAGTACTGACCTGATGTTGCGTGGTCAGCAGCGCGCGAATGCGGTGTAAGCGAGTTTCCTGCAGCATGACTTTTCCCTGTGGCGTGTTCAACCTGGGCCTAAGCTTACCTGAGTGTCATTACGCCGTCATGTGTATTTGGTTGTATTTGTGTATTTGGTTGCATTTGTTATTAAAGCAGGCATGATAGGGCCAAACGGCGATTTCGCATGCACCCCTTTCACCTTCGCAACGGGAGTTACCATGGCTACACGTTCTACCATCATGGACACCAACAGTTTTCGTGCTGAGCACGCCGACGGTCTGGATGCGGCGACCCGCAAGCTAACCGATAAGCGCAGTAAAGTGTTGGGCGAGTCTTATCGCCTGTTTTATCGCAAGCCGGTGCATTTAGTGCGTGGCGAAGGGCAATATCTGTGGGATGCCGCGGGCGACAAATACCTTGATGTGTACAACAACGTGGCCAGCATTGGTCACTGCCATCCGGCGGTGATTGAGGCGGTGAATCAGCAGATGAAGATGCTGAATACCCATACGCGCTATCTGCACGAACGCATTCTCGATTACTCCGAAGAGCTGCTGGCCACCACGCCAGAGGCTATCGACCGCGCGATGTACATGTGCACCGGTTCGGAAGCCAACGATTTGGCGATCCGCGTGGCGCGCGCCTTCAGCGGCGGTACCGGCATTATCGTGTCGCAAGAGGCCTATCACGGCACCAGCGATCTCACGTCGGGCGTTTCGCCGGCGCTGGGCAGCGGACAGCCATTAGCTGCGACCACGCGCCTGGTGTCGCCGCCGGATGCTTATCGCGTTAATGCACCGGATCTCGGCGAATGGTTTGCCAATGAAATCCAGCAGCAGATCGACGATATGAAAGCGCACGGCATCAAGTTTGCTGGCTTCCTCGCAGATTCCATCTTCTCTTCCGATGGCGTGCTGCCGAACCCGCGCGGTTTCCTGCAGAAAGCCGTCGATGTGGTACATGCCAACGGCGGGATTTTCATCGCCGATGAAGTGCAGCCCGGTTTTGGTCGTACTGGCGATGCGTTCTGGGGCTTTGCACGTCACGGCGTGGTGCCCGATGTGATCACCACCGGCAAACCAATGGGCAACGGCATTCCGGTGTCGGGCCTGCTGGCGAAAAGTGATGTGCTGGCCGCGTTTAGCGATGAAATTCCTTACTTCAACACCTTTGGCGGTAATCCAGTAGCGATGGCCGCAGCGCAGGCGGTGTTAACGGTGATTAAAGAAGAGGGCTTGCAGGAGCACAGCCGCGTAGTCGGGGCTAAGCTGCTGAGCGAATTACAGAAACTGATGGATCGTCATGAATCAATTGGCGACGTGCGCGGCGCCGGGCTGTTTATTGGTTTCGAACTGGTGCAAGACCGCGCCAGCAAAACGCCGGATAAAGCGCTGGCGCTGGATTTGATTGAGAAACTGCGTGAGCACCGCGTGCTGACGTCAGTTGCAGGCCCTTACGGCAACGTGCTGAAGCTGCGTCCGCCATTGGCGTTCCAGGAAGCGGATATCGACTGGCTGGTGGGTGCGCTGGATAAGTCGCTGAGTGAGCTGGGGCGATAGCTGAGCATAGATTGCGCACATTTTTGTAGCGGCGCGATTTATCGCGCAATAAATTGCGCCGCTACGTTATGTGCTTGTATTTAAGCAGCGGTTTCTGCGGCGAAAATGCTCTCCATCTTCTGCCATGCCTGCGCTACATCGTCATCCAGATTAAATAATCCAGACGTCCCCACGATAAACACATCTACGCCCGATGCCGCAATCTGCCTGAAGGTGCGCGCATTGCATGAACCATCAATTTCGGTCAGATAGTGGTAACCGTGCTCTGCACGCATCGCGATCAGCTGGCGAATTTTATTTAAGGTTTCTGGAATAAATTGCTGCCCGGCAAAACCGGGGTCCACCGACATCACCGTCACTTTATCCAGCAGATGGGCATATTCACGAATACTTTCCGCCGGCGTGGCCGGATTTAATACTACGCCGCAGCGACGACCGGCTTCTTTAATCTGCGTTAGCAGGCGAAATATTTTATTGTTGGCGGTTTCTGGATGGAAGCTGATAATGTCTGCGCCCGCCTCAATGCACATCGGAATAATATCTTCCGGATGATTCACCATTAAATGCACGTCAATCGGCACATCGGTAATTTTACGCAGGTTCTCAATGAAGAAGGGCGACAGGGTAATATTCTTGACGTAGCTGCCATCCATAATATCGACATGATAAAACGCAGCGGTGCTATTCATCGCTTCAACCTGTTCGCGGAAGCGGGTGAGATCCATACACATTAATGACGGCGAAAACTTTGCTCTCATAACTTTTCCTCATTACAAAAACAGCGCCCGCAGGCGCTGTTGATGACATCAATGGAAGAACGAAATAATGTGGCCGAGCACGATACCGACAATGCCGAAGTCCGCATCACCGAAGGTGGTAGAGGCGAAGCCGAGGTCGCCCATCAGCGGCAGCAGAATCGCTGGCAGGAAGGAGATCAGCAGGCCTTGCACAAAGGCGCCGATCACCGCACCACGACGTCCGCCGGTAATGTTGCCGTAGACGCCAGCGGTAGCACCGCAGAAGAAGTGCGGCACCAGGCCGGGAACGATCACGCTCAGACCAAACAGCGGGCACAGGAACATGCTGATCAAACCGGCGGAGAAGCTCGACAGGAATCCGATGATCACCGCGTTCGGTGCGAACGGGAACACGGTTGGGCAATCCAGCGCCGGTTTGGCGTTGGGCACCAGCTTATCGGCGATGCCTTTAAAGGCCGGCACGATTTCCGCAATCACCATGCGTACACCGGCCAGGATAATGTAAACGCCCGCCGCAAAGGTAATTGACTGGATAATGGCGAACACAATGTAGTTCTGGCCGCCACTGATGCTTTCGGTAAACGCTTTACCCGCCACCAACACCAGCGCGATGAACAGAATCATCATGGTCAGCGAAATCGCTACCGAGGAGTCGCGCAGGAAGTTGAGGGTTTTCGGCACCTTCAGCTCTTCAATCGACGGGCTGCCTTTACCGACCACTTTACCCACCAACGCGGAGAGCAGATAACCGGTGGAGCCGAAGTGGCCAAGCGCCAGATCGTCAGAGTTGGTGATTTTGCGGGTGAACGGCTGCAGAATCGCCGGGCACACCACCATCATGGTGCCGAGAATCAGTGAACCGATTACCACCAGCCAGAAGCCGTGCACGCCGCCTACCGACAGAATCACCGCCAGCATCGCCGACATATACAGCGTGTGGTGGCCGGTGAGGAAGATGTATTTCAGCGGCGTGATACGCGCCAGCAGAATATTCACCAGCATGCCGAACACCATGATCATCGCAGTTTCGGTGCCGTAGCTTTTCTGCGCCAGCGCCGCCATCGCATCGGTATTGGGCACGACACCCTGAATATTAAACGAGTGCTCAAACAGCTGGCTGAAGATGGTCAGCGTGGCCGCAATTAAATTGGCCCCGGCGATGAGAATAACAAAACCCATGATGGTTTTAAGCGTGCCGGAAATAACATCAGAGACCGGTTTCTTTTGCAGTAATAAACCAAACAGGGAAAAAAGGCCGACAAGTATAGCGGGTGTTCCAAGAACATCCTTAATTATAAATTGCAGCATAACTTACTCCGTGGTGAGCATACCCTTGATACTTCCAGCTACAGATGCGTTGGCTGCATATTTTCACCTCAGTCACTTACTTAAGTAAGCTCCCGAGGATTTACAGCCTTGCCACTTTCTGCGCCTCGAATGACTTTGGGTTTTAAATATTGTCAGCCAGAATTTCTTTGATTTTTGCGTTATCCAGCAAATTAGTCAGGCCAACCACTTTCGCACTGTGCCCGGATAATTGATCGGCAATATCTTTCGCGGCAATAATTAAATCAGCATGTTCAGATTTAGCTGAGGTTAAATCGGTGTGGCCAACTTCAGCTTCTTTACCTAATTCCGCCACAATCTTCTTCACATTCATTTCAACAATGAAGCTGCTACCTAAACCATTGCCACACACAATCAGGACTTTTTTCATCGTAGGGTTCTCTGGTGATTAACTTTGAATGACAGCTTCAATCGCTGGCAGGGTAGAAGCCGACAGCAGTTGCTGCAGGCGGGATTCGTCACTGAATACGTCCGCTAATGCGGTGATCATCTGAATATGATCGTCGCCAGATACCGCACACAGCATGATGACGACATAAACCGGGTCGTTTTCATCAGCCTGAAAACTCACGCCATTTTTCACGTGCAGCAGCGACAGGCCGTTTTTGCGCGCCCCCTGTTCCGGGCGGGCATGCGGCATTGCCAGACCCGGAGCCAGCACGTAATAAGGACCAAGCTCTGCGTGCGAGGTGAAGATGGCATCGAGGTAAGCCGGGCTAATCGCCCCTTCGGCCAGCAAGGGCTCTGCCGATAAACGCACGGCTTCCTGCCAGTCACTGACTTGCTCGACTACACGAATATGTTGTGGGGTTAGCCATTGGGTGAGCATCAGAAATTCCTATTTATTCGTCGATGGAGTGCAATGTAGGTTATTTTATCGCCCGTTTTCTGTGATGATTGTCGCAAAAGTTAGCGCTAACACGGTTATTGTTAAAAAACGTGTTATCGCTAACATTTCCTTGCTGTGCGTTTGTCTTGGTTGCAAGCAACTGACATGCTCAACCATTCTGAAAAGATCTATGGGTAGGGGATGCCCGAATCTGTGGTTTTACACATGGCGCGTTAACAGATTTGGTTTTAAGCTGCGTCCTGGCAAAAAGCATAAGTAATAAATAATGCCGTTCATACTTCGAGACGCAGCCAACGCACCTGCAGTTTGAATGATGAAGGGCAGACATAGGAGCAGGAATGGCAGAGAAGCGACGGCGCAGTACCGGCAAAAGTACCCTGGCCGATGTTGCCCGTTTGGTGGGCGTCAGCACCATGACCGCGTCGCGCGCGCTGCGCATGCCGGAGAAGGTTTCGCCTGAAATTCGCGCCAAAATTGATGCTGCGGTTATTGAGTTGTCGTATGTGCCAAACGTGCAGGCCAGTAATCTGGCGTCGGCGACATCACGCCTGATCACCATGGTGGTGCCTTCATTTGCCACGCCGGGCAGTGCGATTGTGTCGGAGGCGCTGCAAGAGGTACTGCGACCGCAGGGTTACAACATGATGCTGGCGGAAGCCAATCATTCGGCCGCCGAAGAGAGCCAGCTGATCGAAATGCTGCTTTCTTATAATCCGGCGGCGATGGTGCATTTCAATTTCGATAACGCGGCGGAAGCGCATCGTCTGCTGAGCAATTCCGGCCTGCCGGTAATGGATATTGGCGGCGTACATCAGGATTCGGCAGGCATTAGCATTGGAGTCGATTACGCCAAAGCCATCCGCCAGCTGGTGCAAAGCCTGGTAGAGCGCGGCTACCGTAATCCTGGTTTGCTGTGCACCCAAAGTAACAACACCATCTTTCGTCAGCTGCTGAATGGTTGGCACAGCGGCATGTTGGCAATGAATCAGGCGCCGCACCGCGTGGTGACGTCACCGAGGATGCCGACTTTTGCCGCAGGTCATAATCTGCTGGCGGAGATTCGCCTGACCTGGCCGGAACTGGATGTGCTGATTTGCACCAGCGATGAAGTGGCCTGCGGCGCGATCATGGCGTGCCATGCGGCGGGGATCGCCATTCCTAGCCAGTTGGCGATTGCCAGCATCGGTGGCGGCCCATTAGCCGCAGTGTGTTCACCGCCGCTGACCAGCATTGTGCTGCCGTATGAAGAGATGGGGCGCATGGCGGGCAAACGTCTGCTGGCTGCGCTCAGGGGTGATGAACCGCCGGCCATCAATGAGCTACCGGTGCAGCTCAAACTGCGCGCCAGCACCCACAAGGTGTAGCGCGATGTGCGCACCTTTTCCCAGATTCATCAAATCCTTATCAATTCTAAGGCATTGATAACCCTTTTACGGATCATGTTTTTAACTATAATGATCCGACTGCTTACGCGGCACACCCAGTGAGGTGGTGCTGCAAAACACTAAATGGAGAAGATGAACATGAGTTATTCACTGCCATCCCTGCCGTATGCATACGACGCACTGGAACCGCACTTCGACAAGCAGACGATGGAAATCCATCACACTAAACACCACCAGACCTACGTTAACAACGCTAACGCCGCGCTGGAAGGTACCGAATTCGCAAACCTGCCGGTAGAAGAGCTGATCACCAAACTGGATCAGCTGCCAGCAGACAAAAAAGGTCCACTGCGTAACAACGCAGGCGGCCACGCCAACCACAGCTTCTTCTGGAAAGGCCTGAAGCTGGGCACCTCGCTGCAGGGCGACCTGAAAGCGGCCATCGAAAAAGATTTCGGTAGCGTTGAAGCTTTCCAGGCTGAGTTTGAGAAAGCTGCCACCACTCGTTTCGGCTCTGGCTGGGCGTGGCTGGTGAAAAAAGGCGACAAACTGGCTGTGGTTTCAACCGCAAACCAGGACAGCCCGCTGATGGGTGAAGCTGTTGCAGGCGTTTCAGGCTTCCCGATTATCGGTCTGGACGTTTGGGAACACGCTTACTACCTGAAGTATCAGAACAAACGTCCTGATTACATCAAAGCTTTCTGGAACGTGGTGAACTGGGACGAAGCAGCAGCGCGTTTCGCTTCTGCTAAGTAAGCTCAGGCAAAAGTCCACAACCTGGCTAACCGGTGACTTGCTCACCGGTTTTTTTTCGCCTTTATAAACCCTGGCTAAACGACCAGAATATTTTTGGGCATGATGATTACGCAGCGAAAGCTATTAACTTTCCGTTGATAATTTGGGGCATATAGTAGCGCTAATTTGTCTCGCATAGCCTAAATAACCATGTCTACTATCACGACTTCTGTGACGAATAATGATTCGTCTGCGCCACTGTTTTTGCCATTAATAAGCGGAAAGTTCAGACCAAATAAGTTATGGAATAGCGGGAGATTTCGCGCGAAATTTGCCTTAAGGTCGCTGATATTTCCGGTTACTACCTTTAATTATCTGCAGCAGTTAGCGCAATTGTCTGCGCTGCCGCAGCTGTTAACCATTCAGGGTTTACTGCCAGCAAAACCGCATCGCCCCTACCTGCGTGCAGGCTTCAGCGTGGCACAGCGCGCGCAGGCGATCATCGATCACTACACCTTGATGGACCGGCTGGATAGTGCGGCTTTGCGCCACTTATTGCAGAGTCCGGGCGATAATCTGCTGGCTATTTTGAGCGGCAAAAATGATGAGTCATTTGTCATTCACTGCTGTCCAGGCCGTTTTGACCGTGAAGGCGAAATTACTCTGGAATTGCATTATGAAGCGCAGTTAATTGCTTCACTTTCCTTTTCGATTATTCAGGAACAGCAGAAACGCACGTTATTAATTGGTGGATTGCAGGGGCCGCGTAAACATATTTCCAACGATGTGATTCGCGATGCCACGAAAGCCGCACATGGCATATTCCCGAAACGTCTGTTAATGGAAGCGGTATTTAATCTGGCGCAACTGTGTGGCGTGGAGGCGATAACCGCCGTTGGCGATACCACGCACGTATTCCGCAGCCTGCGCTATCGTCACAGCAAAAGTGACAAGTTTTTTGCCAGCTACAGCGAATTCTGGTTGTCGTTAGGGGGCATGGCGCGTGCTGATGAGCTGTTTGCGTTGCCGTTACGCGCGGAGCGTAAAGATTTGGAAGAGATTGCCAGCAAGAAGCGCGCCGAATATCGCCGTCGCTATGCCTTGCTGGACAGTCTGAATGAACAAGTTCATCAGGCGGCGGGCATCATACGCGACGTCTCACACGCCGCGTAACCCAGGATCAGAACGGCTGCTTCGCGTAGCCGGTCATCACTTTCAGTCCCATCTCACGTCCGAGCGCGGTCATTGGGTGCACCACAACCAGGCCGCGCACGCTTTTCTTGAATGCGCCCATGTTGGCCTGTTCTTTCTTGGTAATTTCGCGGCTAAAGCCCAGCTTCTGTAACTGTTGCGCTTCTTTGCTCAGCTTTTCGGTGCGCACACCGCGCAGGCGCTCAATTTCCAGCTCCAGCTTCTCTTTTTCACGCAGCAGTTCACCGAGCTTTTCGGCATCGCCAGACGCTAATAACGGCGCTTCTTTGCGGTTGAGTGCATCTAGCTGATCGCTGAGAAGTTTGATCTCGGCTTTTTCTTGTTCTTTCATTGGGGGAAAACTCGTTAAGGAAAACAGGCAAAGGATACACAAATCTACGCCGTTTTGCAGCGTAGCGCGTCCAACAAAACCCGCTTTGGCAATCGTAGGGTGCGCATTGATGCGCACCTGGCTACCAGGACGGAGAAACTATACCGCCGGTTTTTTAAACACCTGCTTGTGCGCAATGCGGGAAATCAGTTCGGTGAGTGACAGCACCATGGTTGAGCGCACCATCTGCAGATAACGCTGCTGCTGCATTGATCTGAGTTGTTCGTCATCGCGGTTGAAATCTGGCTGCGGCGGCCAGGCAACCACACAGTGCAGTTCGCCAAAAGGCCCGAGAATTTCATCGTCGGTAAAACGATAGTCGCTGACGTCATGATTCAGCTCCTCGCGTAGCGCCAGTAGCAGTTCACAATCTTCATACTCGTGCCGATTAATGACGCCAAGGCCGTAAATCAGCTTGAGGCGTACGGAGAGTTCGCCCAGCGGGCCATCACCAAGCAGCAGCGGTTCGACCGCGTATTTGACCGCGTAATCGTCCTTGCGAAACACTTGCAGCACCAGCAGGTTAACCGCTTCGGTCAGCAATTCAACGGCGGCGATCAGGAAGCTTCTCACCGAACGACCGGCGTTCAGGCGCTCAAGCACCCGGTTTTCAAAAGCCTGCTTCTCTTCCATTATTGCCTGCATCGTTCAGCTACCGCCAACGGGCACAAAAGCGTGCCCGAGTTAACCACTAAAGGGCGCGCATTATGCCATAGCGTTGTAAGCGCTCACCACTGAGGTGACCACTTCGCTATCGGCATCCAGACCGGAAATCTCGGCCAGTGTCGCCTGCGGACCTTTTTCTGCCAGTAAAGCAACCAGCTCCTGCGCTTGCGGATCGGCTTCGCTGCGATAGTGCATCGCGGCGGCAATGCCCTGTACCAGATTGTCGTGAGGCAGCTGATATTCCAGCGTGCCCAGCGTAGGTTTGATCAGGCGATCGCCCGCACTCAGCTTACGCAGCGGCTGACGGCCAACGCGCTCGACATCATCTTTCAGGTATGGGTTTTCGAAACGGCTAAGGATCTTCTGGATATAAGCCGCATGTTTATCGGCTTCAAAACCATAGCGCTTGATCAGCACCGCGCCGCTCTCCTGCATGGCGCCTTGCACGACAGCACGGACTTTCTCATCCAGAATCGCGTCACGAATGGTCGCGTGACCGGCGAGTTGGCCGAGATAAGCGGTGATCGCGTGGCCGGTGTTGAGGGTAAACAGCTTGCGCTCAACAAATGCCATCAGGTTGTCGGTCAGCTCCATACCTGGGATATTCGGCAATTCGCCTTTGAACTGGGTTTTATCGACAATCCACTCGCTGAACGTTTCAACGGTGACTTCCAGCGGATCGGTAGTGCCGGCTTCTGATGGCGGTACGATGCGGTCTACCGCAGAATCGACGAAACCAACGTGTGCTTCAACCCACGCGTGATATTGCTCAGGCAGCGCGTTAAGTACATGCTGCTTCAGTTGGCTGGTGCCGCGCACCATATTTTCACAGGCGATGATATTCAGTGGACGGACATTACCGCTGTCGCTGCGTTTGGCCAGGCCTTTAGCCACGCCACCCGCGATGCGCTCCAGAATCTGCGGGCCTACCGCGGTAGTCACGATATCCACCTCAGCGATCAGCGTAACGATGTCATCGCTGGTGCTGTTAACGGCGCTTACGCCTGTTACGATTTCAACTTTCGCCTGCTCGCCAACTACATGAACCGGATACTCATGACGGGCGTTAAGGGCATCAAGTACCACCTGATTGACGTCAGCAAACACCAGCTCGATGCCGGCATCCGCCAGTAACTTACCGATAAAACCGCGACCGATGTTACCTGCTCCAAAATGTAACGCTTTCATAAATTTGACCCATATCAAATGACGAAAGGGCGGGCAAGTCCGCCCCGGAAGTGTGGGACGGGCTTACCCGCCCCAGGGAAGGTAAAACCTGTATTACGCTTTGACGGTACTGCCGGAAAGCAGATCCAACACGTCCTGCACGCTGGTGGTGTTTGCCAACTTCTCAATCACGCTGTCATCGTCCAGTGCGTTGGTCAGGCTGGTAATCACCTGAATGTGCTCATTGTTACGAGCGGCGATACCGATCACCAGACGCGCTACATCTTCTGGCTCATCACCAAACTGCACGCCTGCCGGATACTGACAGAACACCACGCCGGTTTTCAGCACGCGGTCTTTCGCTTCCACGGTACCGTGCGGCACAGCGATCGATTCACCCAGGTAAGTTGGGGTCAGCTTCTCGCGTTCCAGCATCGCTTCAACATATTCCGGCTGGACGTAGCCGCCTTTCACCAACTGCTCACCGGCAAAGCGAATCGCCTGCTCTTTGTGCGTGGCGCTCAGGCCGAGGAACACGTTATCTGCGCCCAGTTTGAACAGGTGCGCGTTGCCTTCGTCGTAGCTGTCCGCCAGCGTGGTCTGCACAGTTTCACGATGTGCTTCACTGCGATTGGCGGCAACCAGGCGTTCCGTCAGGTTGCTGTACAGCGCGCTATCGAGAAAGTTGTTCAGCGAAATATGCTGTGCCTGCGGTGCCTGGCGCATCGCACGTTCCGTCAGATCGCGGTGGGTAATCACCAAATCGACATCGCCCGGCAGCGAGTTAATCGCACTGTTGGTGACGGAGATATTGCTCAGACCTGCGTCCTGCACTTTCTTACGCAGCACGCCAGCACCCATCGCGCTTGAACCCATACCGGCGTCACAGGCAACGATGATTTTACGCACGTGGTTCAGATCAACGCTCATTGCATCGCCAGCCACCGGTGAACCGGCAACGGCCTGACCTTTTGACTGCGCTTTCATATCTTTCATGCGCTGGGTTGCGGCTTCGATATCGTCATCATCTTTTACTTTGCTGGTTTTCAGCAGAATTGAAGAGACCACGAAGGAGACCGCAAATGCCGCGATGATTGCCGCGATGTTAGCGAAGTAGGCACCTTTTGGTGTCATCGCCAGCACTGCCAGGATGGAACCTGGAGAAGCAGGCGAAACCAGACCGCCGTTCAGCAGCGTCAGGGTGAACACGCCAGTCATACCACCAAGAATGACCGCCAGCAGCAGACGCGGCGCCATCAGCACATATGGGAAGTAAATTTCGTGAATACCACCAAGGAAGTGGATGATCGCTGCACCGCCTGCAGATTGTTTGGCGCTACCGCGACCAAAAATCATATAGGCAACCAGCACGCCCATACCCGGACCTGGGTTAGCTTCAATCAGGAAGAAGATTGACTTGCCAGCTTCGCTCGCCTGCTGAATGCCCAGCGGTGAGAAGATACCGTGGTTGATGGCGTTATTGAGGAACAGGATTTTCGCCGGTTCAACAAAGATGGAGGTCAGCGGCAGCAGGTTGTTCTGCACCATCAGATTCACGCCAGCGGCGAGAATGTGTGATAAACCTTCAACCAGTGGACCGATCGCCAGGAACGCCAGCAGCGCCAACAGCATACCGATGATACCGGCCGAGAAGTTGTTGACCAGCATCTCGAAGCCGCTTTTGATCTTGCCGTCTACCACGCGGTCAAAGGATTTGATCGCCCAGCCGCCCAGCGGACCGGCAATCATTGAGCCGAGGAACATCGGCATATCGGCACCGACGATCACGCCCATGGTGGTGATTGCACCCACCACGCCACCGCGATCGCCGCCTACCAGACGTCCACCGGTGAAACCAATCAGCAGTGGCAGCAGGTAAGTGATCATTGGGCCGACGAGTTTCGCCAGCGTTTCGTTTGGAATCCATCCGGTTGGGATGAACAGCGCAGTGATGATACCCCAGGCGATAAACGCACCGATGTTAGGCATCACCATATTACTCAGAAAGCGACCAAAGCTCTGAACCTTGACCTTTACTGATGAGGACATAAACCCACCCCTTATTGAGACGCGCTGCAATAAGAGAGCGCGTTTGTTTTTGTTTGAACGTTACGGCGGGGGCCGTGGCATTACTGTATGCACGCGGACTCTAGCACTAGTTTATTACGCTGCGTAGAGCACCCACTAAGTGTGATGCAGATCACGCTTATTTGGGGGGTTAGGGGGGCAATAAGGTGACTCTGATCACAAAAAAGGGTTGTAAGAAAACAACGCTGATGAAATTTTAGACAAAACAAGCGGTTGAATGTGACTCAAATCACCTTTTAGGGTGAGCGCTTTGTTGTGTAAGTGTGATGAAGATCACAAACTATTTATGGTCAAAAATGCGCCAGATCACACAATGCTGCAGCAGAAAGCCCAGCTGTAAGTAAGTGACGAAATTCTGAAAAGAGGATGAACGGAAGAGGACGCTAAGAAGGGCGGTATAGTAGGGTCGCCTTGATGGCGACCACTAGCAAATGACACCGTTGTATTACAAGCCGCCTTGCACCGCATTTTGCGCTTGTGTCAGCGCCTGCGCGTTACTGGAAAGATTGCTCATCAGCGTATTGTACTGTGTTGCCTGCTCCTGAGTGGGGAACTGCACGCCGTTGTCATTAAAGCTCACGCGTGCGCCTTGTGATTGCAGATAATCACCGGTTTGTACCGCGGCCTGGCTCAACGCCTGCAGTTGCGGCAGCAACGGAATCAGCGTACTGGCTGGCTGCGTGACCACTTTGGTAAAGGCAGCATCGTAGACTTTCTTCAGATCGTCCGGCTGCTTCAGGGTGGCTTTGCTGCTATCCGCTTGCATTTTGGCGCTCTGGATTTGCTGCGTCAGCACACTCAGATTGCCGCTGGCCTGACGCAAGCTGTCGCGGCGGGTCAGATAATCCTGCGGGACACGAATCGCCGCCAGCTCATCAACCACAGGACGCATGCCTTGCTCAATCGCCTGATTAGTCTGCTGCGAGAAGCCGTAAAGAATGGCGTAGTCGCTGGCATAGTTGCCGAATGTCTGCTTCTGGTTTTCACTCAGGCTAGGCAGATGTTCGCCGCTACGCATCACGGTGTTCTGAAGAAAATCGGTGAACGCTTTACGCTGATCGCCTTCTTTGTCGCCACAGGCCGTAAGTTGCATCACGACCAATGCGCTGACCATCAGCATGCCGGTACGCATCCAGATGCGGGATAATCCTGACGCCATAATTCAACTCCTGTGATAATGGCTCTCTCCCAGCCTATTCCAGGCCACTGCTCGAAATATTCGGGATAAAAATTTTTGCGAAAATGGTCCTAAAGAATAGTGCAATGGTCTGGCGTGTACAACGGGCGCACCGGGCAAATTAAAACACCAGCGCCTGCCCATCTTTGCGGCTTTCGGTTGCGGCGATGTAGAAACCCTGCGGATCGCGCACAATCGCCTGCGCACCGCCGAAGTTATAGCCGAGCAGCGGATCCTCAAGCGTAATCTGATGCCCCATCTCGCGCAGTTTCGCCAGCACATTCCGATCGATGCCCGGCTCAACCACCACCGCACGGCCTTGTTCAACGCGCCAGCGCGGCGCATCGATCGCTGCCTGCGGGTTTTGTTTGTGCTGCATGATGCGCAGCGCCAGCTGCAAATGACCTTGTGCCTGCATCGGGCCGCCCATCACGCCAAACGACATCAGCGGCTGGCCGACGCCGTCGAGGGCAAATGCCGGGATAATAGTGTGAAAGGGCCGTTTGCCGCCCGCCACCACGTTGGGGTGTTGCGGGTCGAGTGAGAATCCGCAGCCGCGGTTTTGCAGGCTGATACCCGTTTCGGGCACCACGACGCCAGAACCGAAGCCCATAAAATTGGACTGTATAAAGGAAACCATCATGCCGCTGGCATCGGCGGTGGAGAGATATACCGTGCCACTTTGCTGCGGTGCGCCAAAGGTAAAATCGCCGGCTTTATCGGCATCGATTAACTGTGCACGTTGGTTAAGATAACTATCGCTCAACAACAGCTCAGCTGAGAATTCGAGGTGATCGTAATCGCTGACGTAGCGATCCAGATCGACCAGCGCTAGCTTCATCGCTTCAATCGAAAGATGCAGCCACGGCACCGAATCTGGCGTGTAGCGACCAATGTCCCACCGCTCCAGAATCCCCAGCGCAATCAAGGTGGCGATACCCTGGCCGTTCGGCGGTAGCTCCTGCACCGATCCGCCCGCAAACGGGCACGACAGCAGATCAACCCAATCAGCGCGATGGTTGTTGAGATCCGCCATACTGAGCGCGGCGCCATGCTGTTCGGCAAACGCCACCATCTTTTCGGCAAGCTCACCACGATAGAAGGCTTCGCCGCGCGTTTCGGCGATTTTTTGCAAGGTAGCGGCCTGCGCCGGGTTGCGGAACAGCTCACCGGCACGCGGCGGTCGGCCATTGGGCGCAAAGCACTCGACGAACCCCGGTTGCTGTTTCAGCTTGTTATAGCCGCGCTGCCATAGATGACCAATCAGCGGTGAAACCGGGAAACCATCACGTGCATACTCAATCGCCGGTTGTGCCAGCGTGGTGAGCGGCAGGGTGGCAAAGCGCTCGGCCAGCGTCACCCACGCTGATACCGCGCCCGGCACGGTGACCGCTTCCCAGCCGATTTCCGGCATCGCACTGTGCCCGGCAAAGCGATCCAGACTCCATGCGGCAGGCGAACGTCCTGAAGCATTCAATCCGTGCAGCTGCTTGCCATCCCAGACAATGGCGAAGGCATCACTGCCCAGCCCATTGCCCGTCGGCTCCAGTACCGTGAGCGCCATTGCGCTGGCAATCGCGGCATCTACTGCATTGCCACCTTGTTGCAACATGCGCATTCCCGCTTGCGCTGCCAGCGGCTGTGAAGTGGCAATGGCATTGCGTCCCATCATCGGGACGCGGTGCGAGGCATAGCTGATCGTGAAATCCAAATCGCTCATTACTGTTTCTCTCTTTGCGTCATGCTGGTGCGTGAGTGCTGCTGCATTGGGCAGTATCCGCGCTAATGAGGGCAAGAATTTAATATTAAGCCAGATATTTCATACTGATAACGAATTGGCACTTTTTTTGAATAGAGAATAGTCAACCCAGACGCGTCGACAGAGTGATTCATCGTCTTTTACGTCAGGCTGGGCAGCAAGTGCAGGTGGGTCAATCGCTTAGGGTAATCGATCTTTTTATGGCATAAGTAAGAATAAAAAATAATCAGGAATCAGGCAGCAAAGTCGGGGATCTGACCCATACTTAGAAACCCGAACTATTGTTGCATTGCGCGGACATCTTTTGCAGTGCACAACAGGCTGTGTCCCGCATCGGTTTGATAATAACTATGCTAAACCGCTTCGGGATACAGCCTGATCGTCCGGTTTCAGCGCCTGGTGGCGCTTACCTCTCTACTTTCACGTGCTTCATAGTGAGTTTTTAAGGAGTTCTCTATGGAATTTAAAGATCCAATGGTCGAGTTGCTCAGCAGCCTTGAGCAGATTGTTTTGACACGTGATGCTCAGCCTTCCGTATCAGAAATTACACTCAATCAGGCTTCAGTTCCCGAGCCGCAGCGTTTACGCGAGATGACCGGCATGCAGGTGGATGAATTCGCCCGCGTGATGGGGGTGAGCGTCTCGTCAGTTAAAAGTTGGGAGGCGCAACGTACACGTCCTTCCGCTACGGCGCGCAAACTGATGAAGCTGTTGCAGGCCAACCCCTATTTAGGGCGTCAACTGCTGGAGTGATCCCTAATTGGGAGATCGCCAACCCGCCTCTATGGCGGGTTTTTTAATTTATGCCGCCATACTTCGCCGCCTGTTTCACGAACCAACTCTCCGGCACGCTGTGTGGTGGCTGCGCTAACTGCGCAAGCCCTTGTTTAATGGTTTGATCCGCCTGCTGCCATAAATGACTATCGCCGTCGCGTAATAGCTGTATCTGAACCTGTTTTTCCACAAGGTAGACGCGCGCAAAGTCGGCATCGTACTGCACGATGGCGCGGGTGTTATCGATGATGTCGGCCAGTTTGATGGTTTGCGCTTCGGGCGAGGCATCCGCGGTATGACGAAAGTGCGCCAGCTTACGCGCTGCACGATTTTTGGCTGCAGGCTGCGCGCTGTCGGTGAGCATATCAACCAACTCCGCCACGCGCGGGCCGAAATGACGCTCAATATCGTCTATTGTGCTGGGGGTATCTTCTACCGTGTCATGCAGCCAGGCGGCGGCAATCATCTGTTCATCATCGGTGACGCTGCGCACCAGTTCGGCCACGGCTGCCGGATGCACGATATAGGGCTCGTCAGTGTATTTACGGCGCTGACCGGCAGCGGCGTGCGCCTCAGTGGCATAACGGCGCGCTTGCTCTTCCAGTGAATCTCGCATATTTCACTCTCCCAGAGAAAAGTCGCTTGCAATTATCTAGCGCGCTATTTATATTGAAACTCATGAACAGTAATCAAGATGACAAAAAAGTGAAGCAGGCGCCACTGCAGTTAGATCAGCAGCTCTGTTTCGCACTGTATTCGGCGAACCTCGCGATGCACAAAGTCTATCGCCAGCTGCTGTCAAAGCTGGAGATTACCTATCCGCAATATCTGGTGATGCTGGTGTTGTGGAATCAGGACGATGTGACGGTCTCGGAGATTGGCGAGCAGCTGTTTCTTGATTCGGCGACGCTAACGCCGCTGCTGAAACGTCTGGAGAGCGCCGGTTTACTGCGCCGTCAGCGTTCACGGCAGGATGAGCGCCAGGTGGTGGTGACGCTGACTGATGAAGGTCGCGCCTTGCGTGATAAAGCGGAAACCATTCCAGAAGCCATTCAGTGCGCAACCGCCTGTGATGATCAGGCGATGGCGCAGCTGAAAGGGCAGCTGGACGAATTGCGCGACAGCTTGTATCACGCCAACTAATTACACCAACGGGAAGTCGCTGTCTCGACATCCCTTAATGAAGTTCAGGTTTGCGCATAATAAGTAGTGCGCGATTATATAGCGAATAAATGAGGTTATTATGTCTTTAGAACAAGTTGTTTACACTGCAAAAGCTAAAGCTACCGGCGGTCGTGATGGTCGTGCGACTTCTTCTGACAACGTGCTGGATGTGAAACTGGGCGTGCCAAAAGAGATGGGCGGCGCTGGCGGCGAAGTCACCAACCCAGAGCAGCTGTTTGCGGCGGGTTACTCAGCCTGTTTCCTCGGCGCAATGAAGTTTGTGGCGGGCCGTGACAAAATTGCGATGCCAAAAGATGCGTGGATTGAAGGCGAAGTCGGTATTGGTCCAATCCCGAACGGTTTTGGTATCGAAGCCAAGCTGAATATCCACCTGCCAGCCATGGACGCTGCTGAAGCGCAAAAGCTGGTTGATGCTGCTCATATCGTTTGCCCATACTCAAACGCGACGCGCGGCAACATCGATGTCACGCTGAATATCATCAACTAATTGCGAGTGATGAGAATGCAAGGCTCCTGCGGGAGCCTTTTTTATATCTGAAGATCGGCGTTCCCGGTTCGATAAGCAAATTTCTCTGGTCTTACCATTGGTTAAATGTTCTACTGCTCGGCTTCGCGCCATCGCCATATCGCCAGTCGGAATCGTCCCGATCCTGTACGTTGCGTCACGCTTTTTCTGCGGTTTAGCGAACTCTGCTGTCTTTAAATAGTCACATTACGGTTGATACAACGACACCAGGTCGGGAATAGATATTTTCATGAATTATATTAAAAGTTTAACGCAGCAAAAGCTGTCCTTGCTGCTTGCTTTATATCTCGGTATCTTGCTGAATTTACCGATATTTTATCGCCGTTTTGACGGTTTTTTAACGAAATCAAACCTCTCTAATTGGCTCTCTGCAGCGGCAGAAGTGATGGCCGCCGTGTTGCTGACCTTCTTCCTGATGCGCTTGCTATCACTGGGTGGCAAATGGGCTTATCGCATTCTTGCCAGCCTCATCGTGATCATTTCGGTGGCAGCAGCCTATTACATGGCGTTCTTCAACGTGGTGATTGGCTACGGCATTATCGCGTCAGTGATGACCACCGATGTTGATCTCTCGAAAGAAGTGATTGGCCTGCGCTTCGTGCTGTGGATGGTGCTGGTGAGCGCACTTCCGCTGCTGCTGATTTGGCGCAATAACCTGAGTCTGACACTGTTCGAACAGCTGAAAACGCCGGGTCAGCGTCTTAAACCGACGGTGATTTTGTTGCTGAGCGTGGCGTTGGTATGGCTGCCCATTCGCTATTTTGACAAGTTGCAGAAGGTTAACGAAGAGATCACCAATATCGATTTACCGAGTTATGGTGGTGTGGTCGCACACTCGTATCTGCCATCAAACTGGATCGCCGCGCTGGGACTGTTTGCCTGGACCAAAATGGATGAAGAGTGGGATGGCAAAGAGTTGCTTGATCCGGCGAAGCAGTTTACCTACGTCGCACCGCCGGGCATCGACGATACCTATATGGTGTTTGTGATTGGCGAAACCACGCGCTGGGATCACATGGGGATGCTGGGCTACGATCGCGATACCACGCCGAAGCTGTCAAAAGAGAAAAATCTGGTCGCCTTCCGCGGCGAGTCTTGTGATACCGCCACCAAGCTGTCGCTGCGCTGTATGTTCGTGCGCGAAGGCGGCACCATGGACAATCCAGGACGTACGCTGAAAGAGCAGAATATTTTCGCCGTGCTGAAAGAACTGGGCTTTACCTCCGAACTGTTCGCCATGCAGAGCGAAGTGTGGTTCTACGATAACGCCAACACTAACAACTTCTCATTCCGCGAGCAGATTGGCTCAGAGAAGCGCAATCAGGGCAAAGCGGTAGATGACATGCTGTTAGTGCCGGAACTGCAGGCATCATTGCAGCGTTTCCCTAAAGGTAAGCACGTGGTCATCCTGCACACCAAAGGGTCGCATTATCTCTATTCGCAGCGCTACCCGCGCGACTTCGCTCGCTACAAGCCGGAGTGTATGGGAGTTGATGAAACCTGCAGCAAAGCGCAATTGATCAATGCTTATGACAACTCGGTTTTATACGTTGATACCATGCTGGATAGCGTGCTCGATCAGCTGCGTGATAAGAAGGCGATAGTGTTCTATGCCGCCGACCATGGTGAATCGATCAGTGAGAATATGCATCTGCACGGTACGCCACGTGAGATGGCGCCACCGGAGCAATTCCGCGTGCCAATGATGGTGTGGGCTTCCGATAAGTATCTGGACGATCCTACCAACCGTAGCAACTTTGAGCGCTTACAAGCGCAACAGCGCGTCGGCAAAACGCATCGTCATGTTGAGTTGTTCGACACCATTTTGGGCTGCCTGGGTTATACCTCGCCAGATGGCGGGATCAAAGCTGCCAATAACTGGTGCCAGGCACCTGCGGGCACTCCAGCTAAAACGCTGTAATATCCTGCGGTCTCCATTAATGGCGACCGCTACGCCGAACCCATTGAGCGGCAGGGCTTTTAAGGTGCTGCTTGCTTTCCAGGCGATCAGATGGGTTTTCAGCAAAAGGGATTGACGCTTTTTTAGCGGCGCAGTAATATGCGCCCCCATCGGCGAGTAGCGCAGCTTGGTAGCGCAACTGGTTTGGGACCAGTGGGTCGGAGGTTCGAATCCTCTCTCGCCGACCATCTTTGAAGAAACCTGCTTTTATAAGCAGGTTTTTTTTCGTCTGTAATTTGGCGGATCACCACATTGGACCGCTGCGCTCTGTTTAAAAGCGCAACCACACGTGCAGGCGATGGGAAGGCGGCCGAGGCTACAGGGACGTATTCACGCCGTCTTTGCGTTCGAGCCGCCTTTCCTGAGCACCGCAACGAGCAAACAGCAAAACCCGTAAATACGCCCGTTCCGCCAGTTAAACCCGAAATAATCACCATTATGTCCACTTTCATCTCTGCACCCCACGCCAAATCGAACCCGCCCGCTTAATTCGTGACACATTCTTCTTATGACCGGTTTATGCATCATGCTGATTTCTTATGCCATTTTACTAGCACATTCCGCTGCCTGAACGTCATAACGCACGAAGAATCGTTCAGATATTCAACATTTACCAATAACTTTTGTATGTTTTTTAGCGGTGATAATCACTGTCATTTGGCTACATAGCCAGATAATCACGCGGCATTGAGTGCTTTATCACCTTTTTAAATTTTGGCTCAGCGCAATAAGGGTGTTTTTTATCGTTGCTTGCACTTACTCACACTCTGTGTAAATAACCCCACACTGTATTGACGTTTATTGCAACTGTTGACAAATTGATGCGTCAATAAAATGTAGAGACGGACCTGCCTGACAATGTCCCCGGCAAAAATAACCGCTCACATTTTGCTTACGCTTAATTGACCTGCCCGAACCGCATAAAAAAATCAGAGGTCGGGCGACGCACACAACATCACATCACAATGGAGCAAAACATGATCAACTCCCTGGCTAAATCCAGGATGCTGAAGGTCGGTCTCAGCCTGATTGCTATGACCGTTGCCGCTGGTGTCCAGGCGAAAACCCTCGTTTATTGTTCAGAAGGTTCGCCTGAAGGCTTCAACCCGCAGCTCTTCACATCGGGCACCACCTACGATGCTAGCTCCGTACCGATCTACAACCGTCTGGTTGAGTTCAAAACCGGTACCACCGAGCTGCAGCCAGGTCTGGCAGAAAAATGGGATGTCAGCGCGGACGGTAAAACCTATACCTTCCATCTGCGCCAGGGCGTGAAGTGGCAATCGACCAAAGACTTCAAGCCAACCCGCACCTTCAATGCCGATGACGTCGTGTTCTCCTTCGAGCGTCAGCTCGACAAAAACAACAAATATCACGGTGTTTCTGGCGGCAGCTACGAATACTTCGAAGGCATGGACATGCCTAAGCTGATCGCCAAAATCGAAAAAGTTGACGATTACACCGTACGCTTCACCCTGACCCGTCCAGAAGCGCCGTTCATCGCTGACCTCGGTATGGACTTCGCTTCAATTCTGTCAAAAGAGTACGCCGACAACATGCTGAAAGCGGGCACGCCAGAGAAGCTGGACCTCAATCCAGTGGGCACCGGTCCATTCGTGCTGCAGCAATATCAGAAAGATTCGCGCATTCTGTATAAAGCTAACCCAGACTTCTGGGGCACCAAGCCGAAGATTGATCGCTTAGTGTTCTCCATCACGCCAGATGCTTCTGTCCGTTACGCCAAACTGCAGAAGGGTGAGTGCCAGGTTATGCCGTACCCGAATCCGGCCGACATCGCCAGCATGAAGAAAGACGACAAAATTAATCTGATGGAGCAGCCTGGTCTGAACGTCGGTTACCTGTCGTTCAACACCGAGAAAAAACCGCTGGATAACGTGAAAGTGCGTCAGGCACTGACCATGGCGGTGAACAAACAAGCCATTATTGATGCCGTTTATCAGGGCGCTGGCCAGGCCGCGAAAAACCTGATCCCACCAACCATGTGGGGCTACAACGACGACATCAAAGATTACGCCTACGATCCTGAGAAAGCTAAAGCGCTGCTGAAAGAAGCGGGCATGCCAGATGGCTTCTCAATCGACCTGTGGGCCATGCCGGTACAACGTCCATACAACCCGAACGCACGCCGTATGGCAGAAATGGTTCAGGCTGACTGGGCGAAAATTGGCGTGAAAGCCAAAATCGTTACCTTCGAATGGGGCGAGTACCTGAAACGCGCGAAAGCCGGGGAACACCAGACCGTCATGATGGGCTGGACCGGTGATAATGGGGATCCGGATAACTTCTTCGCTACGCTGTTCAGCTGTGCAGCAGCGAAAGACGGTTCGAACTACTCACGTTGGTGCTACAAGCCGTTTGAAGATCTGATTCAGCCAGCACGTGCTGAAGCCGATCACAACAAACGTATTGAACTGTACAAACAGGCTCAGGTAGTGATGCATGACCAGGCTCCGGCGCTGATCATCGCCCACTCAACCGTATATGAGCCAGTGAGCAAGAAAGTATCTGGTTATGTGGTTGATCCATTAGGTAAACATCACTTCGAAAACGTCGATATCCAGGAATAACCTTTCGGATTATCGCGGTTAGGGCCAGCATTGCTGGCCCTCGGGCGGCACCTTCGCCGCCCGTATTCCGCTCTTTTTTTCCGGCTAATTCTACTAATGAAGCGCTTCTTGCGTCGCGTCCGCCTATGGCTGGCTGCGAGTGTTGAGCAATGTTGTCCCCGGCGTTAACGCTATGGGAAATGTCAGAGAACCAGGCTTATGCTGCAATTCATACTCCGACGTTTGGGCCTTGTCATCCCAACGTTCATCGGTATCACGTTATTGACCTTCGCGTTTGTCCACTTGATCCCTGGCGATCCGGTACTGATCATGGCCGGTGAACGCGGCATCTCCCCCGAACGTCACGCTCAGCTGATGGCGCAGTTTGGCCTCGATCAGCCGATGTGGAAGCAATATCTCACCTATATCAATGGTGTACTGCACGGCGACCTTGGCATCTCGCTGAAAAGCCGCATCCCGGTCTGGGACGAATTCGTTCCTCGTTTTAAAGCCACGCTGGAACTGGGCATCTGCGCCATGTTGTTCGCGGTTGCGGTGGGTATTCCTGTCGGTGTGCTGGCAGCGGTAAAACGCGGCTCAATCTTCGATCACACCGCCGTAGGCATCTCGCTCACCGGTTACTCGATGCCGATTTTTTGGTGGGGCATCATGCTGATCATGCTGGTCTCGGTGCAGTGGAACCTCACGCCGGTCTCCGGGCGCGTCAGCGACATCATCTTCCTTGACGACAGCCATCCGCTCACCGGCTTTATGCTGATTGATACGCTGCTGTGGGGTGAACCGGGCGATTTCAAAGATGCCGTGATGCACATGATTTTACCGGCCATCGTGCTTGGCACCATTCCGCTGGCGGTGATTGTGCGTATGACGCGCTCCTCCATGCTGGAAGTGCTGGGTGAAGACTACATCCGCACCGCGCGCGCCAAAGGTTTGACGCGCATGCGCGTGATTGTGGTGCATGCGCTGCGTAACGCCATGCTGCCGGTGGTCACTGTGATTGGCTTGCAGGTCGGTACGCTGCTGGCCGGTGCGATCCTGACCGAAACCATCTTCTCGTGGCCGGGACTCGGCCGCTGGCTGATCGAAGCGCTGCAACGCCGTGACTATCCGGTGGTACAGGGCGGCGTCTTGCTGGTGGCGATTCTGATCATCGTGGTCAACCTGCTGGTTGATCTGTTGTACGGCGTGGTCAATCCACGTATCCGTCATAAGAAATAAGGGGGAATCATGTCTGCTGTTGATCCCGCAAGCGTAACTGCTGCACCCAAGCCGATGACCCCGTTACAGGAATTCTGGCACTACTTCAAACGTAATAAAGGCGCGGTTATCGGCCTGGTTTACATCGTTCTGATGCTGTTAATCGCCATCTTTGCCGATGTGCTGGCACCGCACGCACCGGCTGAACAGTTCCGCGATGCCTTGCTGCATCCACCGGTCTGGCAGGAAGGCGGCAACTGGAGCTACATCCTTGGTACCGATGACGTGGGCCGCGATGTGCTGTCGCGTCTGATGTACGGTGCTCGCCTGTCGCTGCTGGTGGGCTGCATGGTCGTCGTGCTGTCGCTGATTCTCGGCGTGATATTCGGTTTGATGGCCGGCTATCTCGGCGGCGTGGTGGACGCGATTATTATGCGCGTGGTCGACATCATGCTGGCGCTGCCAAGCCTGCTGCTGGCATTGGTGTTAGTGGCGATCTTCGGTCCGTCGATCGTCAATGCTTCGCTGGCCATCACCTTCGTGGCGCTGCCGCACTACATCCGTCTGACACGTGCTGCGGTGCTGGTTGAAGTCAACCGCGACTACGTCACCGCGTCGAGCGTGGCGGGAGCTGGCACGCTGCGTCAGATGTTTATCAATATTCTGCCTAACTGCCTGGCACCGCTGATCGTGCAGGCATCATTAGGCTTCTCCAACGCCATCCTTGATATGGCGGCGTTGGGCTTTCTCGGTATGGGGGCGCAACCGCCAACGCCGGAGTGGGGCACCATGCTCTCCGACGTGTTGCAGTATGCGCAAAGTGCCTGGTGGGTGGTGACGTTCCCTGGCGTGACCATTTTGCTGACGGTTCTGGCATTCAACCTCATGGGCGATGGTTTGCGTGATGCACTCGACCCGAAACTCAAGCAGTAAAGAGGCACCGAGATGGCGTTATTAAATGTAGATAAGTTATCGGTGCATTTCGGCGACGAAAAGACACCGTTCCGTGCAGTTGACCGCATTAGTTATCAGGTCGAGCAGGGCCAGGTGGTTGGTATTGTCGGTGAATCGGGTTCCGGTAAATCAGTCAGCTCGCTGGCGATCATGGGCCTGATTGATTATCCCGGCCGCGTGATGGCCGAAAAACTGGAATTCAACGGGCGCGACCTGCAGAAAATCTCCGAAAAAGAGCGCCGCCAACTGGTTGGTGCTGAAGTGGCGATGATCTTCCAGGACCCGATGACCAGTCTCAACCCGTGCTACACCGTAGGTTTCCAGATTATGGAAGCGCTCAAGGTGCATCAGGGCGGCAGTAAACGTACCCGTCGTCAGCGCGCGGTTGATCTGCTCGATCAGGTGGGCATTCCCGATGCGGCATCGCGTCTGGATGTCTATCCGCACCAGCTGTCTGGCGGGATGAGCCAACGCGTGATGATCGCCATGGCGATTGCCTGCAAACCGAAGCTGCTGATTGCCGATGAGCCGACTACGGCGCTCGACGTCACCATTCAGGCGCAAATCATCGAACTGCTGCTGGAGTTGCAGAAGCAGGAGAACATGGCGCTGATCCTGATTACCCACGATCTGGCGCTGGTGGCCGAAGCGGCTCAGCACATCATCGTGATGTATGCCGGTCAGGTGGTGGAAAGCGGTAAAGCGGTGGATATCTTCAAAGCACCGCGTCATCCCTACACGCAAGCGCTGCTGCGCGCGTTGCCGGAGTTTGCTGCGGACAAAGCGCGTCTGGCGTCGCTGCCGGGCGTGGTGCCGGGTAAATACGATCGCCCAACCGGCTGTCTGTTAAATCCGCGCTGCCCGTACGTGACCGATCGCTGCCGCCGCGAAGAGCCGGAGCTGCGCGACATTCCGGGCCGTCAGGCCAAATGTCACTTCCCACTGGATGATGCCGGGAGACCGACTTATGAGTCTTGATAACAACCAGCAGGATTACCTGCTGCAGGCAATTGACCTGAAAAAACACTACCCAGTGAAGAAAGGTCTGTTCGGCCAGGAACGTCTGGTAAAAGCGCTGGATGGCGTGTCGTTCAACCTCGAACGCGGCAAAACGCTGGCGGTGGTGGGTGAATCCGGCTGCGGTAAATCGACGCTAGGCCGCTTGCTGACCATGATTGAAACGCCGACCGAAGGCCAGCTCTTCTGGCACGGTCAGGATCTGTTAAAGCACGATCCGCAGGCGCAGAAACTGCGCCGTCAGAAAATCCAGATCGTGTTCCAGAACCCGTACGGCTCGCTCAATCCGCGCAAGAAAATCAGTCAGATTCTTGAAGAGCCGCTGGTGATCAACACCTCGCTGACCAAAGCGGAACGCAAAGAAAAAACGCTGGAGATGATGGCGAAAGTTGGCCTGAAAACCGAGCATTACGATCGCTATCCGCACATGTTCTCCGGTGGACAGCGCCAGCGTATCGCTATCGCCCGCGGCCTGATGCTCGATCCGGATGTGCTGATTGCCGATGAACCGGTCTCTGCACTCGACGTTTCGGTGCGCGCGCAGGTGCTCAATCTGATGATGGATTTGCAGCAGGATTTAGGTCTGTCCTACGTCTTCATCTCGCATGACCTGTCGGTGGTGGAGCACATCGCTGATGAGGTGATGGTGATGTATCTCGGTCGCTGCGTGGAGAAGGGCAGCAAAGAGGCGATCTTTAGCAATCCGCGCCACCCTTACACTCAGGCGCTGCTGTCGGCGACACCGCGTCTTAATCCAGACGACCGTCGCGAGCGTATTAAGCTGACAGGCGAACTGCCGAGCCCGCTCAATCCGCCGCCGGGCTGTGCGTTTAACGCGCGCTGCCGCCGTCGTTTTGGCACCTGTGTTCAGCTGCAGCCAAAGCTGAAGCAGTATGGCGATCAGCAAATTGCCTGCTTCGCGGTTGATCAGGATGAAAATCAGCCGGTGGGCACGCTATAAATAAACGCCAATGATGGTTGAAGGCTCCCGCGGGAGCCTTTCTTTTTGGCAAGGTAATACATCAGGGAAATTAACGGCTGAGAACCGCATCATCAAGGTGCTTTAAAAAGCATAACCTGAATGAATCAGTAATGAATTGGTCCTGATCAGGATATAAAGCGTAAAGGCAAATTCTTATTTTGGTCAGGATTGCGTGAGCTTCATCACATTGGAATAAAATCCATAACTTGCAGTGCAGTAGAGTATTTTCAGTAGCTTAGGTTAAAATCCCGCGCGTCACTATTTCTGTTAATTGATACTAATTAATCCCCGTCAATAAACAATTGCACGCTTTTTGCATTCCCAGTTTTTCAATCAGAAAGATAGAATTCTTTTATTGAATGCGACGTTTTAATAATCAGATTTGTCTCACCGTCTCTTAATGTGTGTGATATATTCGCGGAAAATTCCCTCCCGTTTTTACAGGCTCTGATCATGAAGAATTACGACGATCTGCAGCGTTTTAAAGAGAAAACGCAGACGCTTGACATCGCTTTTAAGGACATGTCCGGCCAATCGCAGGAAGCCGATCAAAGCCAGTGGGCGTTACTCCGCCAATTGGCTACCGATCAAGAGCCAGAATTAGGCAGCGGTCAGCGCATTGATATGCCGCAACCTCAGCCCATTAGCGGTGATGAATTCAGTGCACCGCCAGCGCCTGTTCAGACGGCATCAATGGCCACCTCACGCGGATCGATTCTCGATAGTGTGAGCGCGTCTGCCGCGGTCCCAGCGGCGAGCAGTTCGTCCCTGTTCCCGCCCGCCCCAGCTAAATCCGCGCCAGCATCAATGCCGCTCGCGCCGAAAGCCACGCTGGTTGAGCGCCAGGCCGCCACCTCACTGTTCCCGCCGGCTAAACCTGCTGCAGCGCCTGCGGTTCAGCCTGCCGCTGCCGCCGAACCGGCACTGATTGCTCCCGCGCCTGTCGCGCCAGCACCGCTCGCGGTCGCACCGGCATCTACCTTTGCCGCACCGGTTGAACCGGCACGTCCGGCCGCGTCTGCACCGTCCCGTTTTGGTGCTCTGTTCCGCTCGCGTCCTGCTGAGTCTGCTAACCTTGCCAAAGAAACACCGTTAAAACCGCTACTGGAGAAGATTGCGCTATGCCGTTAGTTTGTGTGTGCTCGCCAAAAGGGGGAGTAGGGAAAACCACCATGGCGGCCAACCTTGCGTGGAGTCTGGCTCGCGCTGGCAGCAAGGTATTGGCAATCGATTTTGATGTTCAGAATGCCCTGCGCCTGCATTTCGGCGTGCCGCTCAATGATGGTCGCGGTTTTGTGGCGCGTTCTGCAGATCAAGCCGACTGGAGCCAATCCATTCTGACCACCGGCGGCAATATTTTCGTTATGCCGTATGGCGATGTCACCGAAGAGCAGCGCGAACGTTTTGAAGAGAACCTGGTAAAAGATCCGCACTTCCTGCAGCGCGGTCTGGACACGGTACTGAACTATCCGGGATTGGTCATCATTGCCGATTTTCCTCCGGGCCCGGGCCCTGCGCTTAAAGCCATGACCGCGCTTGCCGATATGCATGTAGTGGTGATGCTGGCAGATACCGCATCGGTCTCTCTACTGCCGCAAATAGAAAATGACCGCATGATTGGTCAGCCCCTAAATAATAAACGGGGTCATTATTTTGTGCTTAACCAGAGCGATAACCGCCGCAATATTAGCCGTGAAGTCACGGAATTTATGCAGCAGCGTTTAGGTGAGAATTTATTAGGCGTGGTACATCGTGATGAAAGCGTCGCGGAAGCCAATGCCTCGCAACAATCCGTTTATGATTTCAGCCCGGCTTCTGCAGCTGCGTTTGATATCGAATTAGTGGCGAAACGCGTGGCTAATATCCTGAATATCACCGTGGGTAACGGCGAAGTTCAGGCCCCCATTCGCAGCCACTATTAATAATGAGGCCGGATCCGGCCACATAATAACAACACAGCTTCTTCAGGGTGAATCATGAGTAAACTCGGGTTTTACCTGCTACTGCTGGTGCTTGCACCGGTAGCAGCGGTAATCGTCATCACGCCTATGGACAGCCAAAAGCAATATATCTTTGGCTTGATCAGCATCGGGATGATGTTTTTACTGGGCTTCAGCAAAAGCCGCAAAATAACCGTTGTGATGGTTATCCTTTCCGCGCTGATGTCGACCCGATATATCTGGTGGCGCACCACGGAGACGCTGCAGTTTAATTCAGAGATTGAAGCGATCCTGGGTATCGGCTTATATCTGGCCGAACTGTACGTCTGGCTGATCTTAATTCTCGGTTTCCTGCAAACCACCTGGCCATTAAAGCGCACCATCGAGCCGCTGCCGGATGATATTAGCCTGTGGCCGACGGTGGACGTCTATGTACCGACCTACAACGAAAGTCTGGATGTAGTGCGTGATACCGTGCTGGCGGCGCAGTGTATTGATTATCCGCGCGACAAGCTGAAGGTCTATTTGCTGGATGATGGTAAGCGCAGCGAGTTTGCGGTGTTTGCGGCTGACGTTGGCGTGGGTTACATCACGCGTGACGACAACAGCCACGCCAAAGCCGGTAACCTCAACCACGCGATGAAGATCACCAAAGGTGAGCTGATCTGCATCTTCGACTGCGACCACGTCGCCACGCGCACTTTCCTGCAGGCGACGGTGGGGCCCTTCCTGAACGATCCAAAGCTGGCGCTGCTGCAGACGCCGCACTACTTCTATTCGCCGGATCCGTTCGAACGTAACCTGCGCGCAGCGCGCAGCATCCCGAACGAAGGTTCGCTGTTCTACGGCCCGGTCCAGCAGGGTAACGATAACTGGAACGCCACCTTCTTCTGCGGCTCCTGTGCGGTGATCCGCCGTAGCGCGCTGGAAGAGATTGGTGGTTTTGCGGTAGAAACCGTCACCGAAGATGCGCACACCGCGCTGAAAATGCAGCGCCTCGGTTGGGGATCTGCCTTCCTGGCGATTCCGCTGGCGGCCGGTCTGGCAACCGAGCGTCTGGGTCTGCACGTGGTGCAGCGTAACCGCTGGGCACGCGGCATGACGCAGATCTTCCGCGTCGATAATCCGCTGTTTGGTCGGGGCTTAAAGTGGCAGCAGCGTCTGTGCTACCTCAACGCCATGCTGCACTTCCAGTTCGGCTTGCCGCGCGTGGCGTTCCTGACGGCACCGCTGGCGTACCTGCTGTTTAACCTGAATATCATCCACTCGTCGGCATCGCTGATTTTTGCCTACGTCTTGCCGCATCTGGTGATGTCGCTCTACGTCAACTCGCGCATGAACGGCAAGTTCCGCTACACCTTCTGGGGCGAAATCTACGAAACCGTGATGTGCTTCCACCTCGTTATCCCCACGCTGGTGACCATGCTGGCACCGAAGCGCGGGAAATTTAACGTAACGGATAAAGGCGGTTTGCTCGATCAAGGCTTCTTCGATTTCCACATCGTGCGTCCACACGTGATTGTTGCGCTGCTGCTGTCGATTGGCATCATCGCGGGCGTGGTGCGTGCGGTGGCGCATGACTACTTTGGCGTTGATCCTTACGTTATCGCGCTCAACGTCGGCTGGGCGGTGTTCAGCCTGATCATCCTGATGGCGGCCATTGCCGTGGCGCGTGAAACCAAACAGGTGCGTAAAACCATCCGTATCGAAGTACAGATTCCGGCGGTGATTCACTATGCCAGCGGCATCTCGTCACGCACGCAAACCAGCGATTTGTCGATGGGCGGTGCGCAACTCGATGCGCCGGACAATCGTCATGAGCAGGATGAAATCGAAGAGATCGATCTGCTGTTGAAATCCGGCACCATCACCATTCCGGTAAGCAAAATCTCCGGTGATGACGAGAGCATCCGTCTGCGCTTTGGCGATATGCCGCTGTCGCGCCGCCGTGAACTGGTGCGTGTGGTGCTGGCGCGCGCCGATGCGTGGATCCAGCCCGAGTACAAGCAGGACAACCCGCTGGTTTCGCTTGGCACCATTATTCGTACCGTATTTGAGCTGTTCTGGCTGACCTGGAAAGATCGCCGTGAGAAGCGTAAGCGTGATAACCAGCCCGCCGCAAAAGAGGACAGCGCTGCATGAAGAATTTGACGCAAACGTTGCTGGCAAGCTCGCTGGCAACGGCGCTGCTGCTCGCGCCCGCGTGGGCTGAAACCCCGGCGGTCACTCAGGATAGCGGTGCGCTGTCTGAGGTTCCACCGCCGCAGGGCATGGAAAGTGCGGCCGATCAGCAGCTGCAACAGGCGGCAGGCGCGGCACCGTACGCGCCAGCGGAAACGGCACCGCTGACGGAAAACGACGCGCCCGCAGAGCCCGCGCCAGGCGAAACCGCACCCGCGCCCGAGATGGTGCTGCCAACGGTTGCGCCTACTGCACCTGCGGCCATTGCGGATAACGAAGCGGTAACGCTCAATCAGCCGATCAGTACCACCGTTTCCGTCGCGCAGATGGGCCAGCCGCGTGGCATTACGCTCACTGGCGGTCAGCTGCAATCCGGTATCGTCTTCACGCTGCCCAGCGATGAAGTGATCACCAACGCGCGCCTCAATCTGTCACTGCGCGTCTCGGCGGCACTGGCGGCGCGCAACACGTCGTTGCAGCTGATGCTGAACGGTCAGCCGCTCGGCACTCTGCCGCTCGGTTCGAGCGACAGCGACGTCAGCGACTACCAGCTGGATATTCCGGCAGCGATGGTGGTCTCCAGTAATAACCTCAGCTTCAAGATTAACGATGCCGACAAGCTGCTGTGCGAGAAAGAGAGCGCGCAGCAGTATCAGGTAGCGATTCTGCCCAAAACCACGCTGAGCCTCGAAGGCCAGCAGCTGAATATTGGCACCAGCCTGCGCAACTTCCCGCGTCCGTTTATCGATGCGCAGCGCATGACGCCAGCCAGCGTCACCTTTGGCTTTGCAGCCAATGTCGCGCCGGACAGCATCAGCGCCGCTGCGCTGGTGGCATCGTGGATGGGCATTCAGTCGGACTATCGTGGGATTCGTTTCCCGGTGGTGCGCGGCGATCTGCCTGAGCACAACGGCATTCTGGTGGGACATCCGGGCGATAAGATTGGCACCGTGACCTTGCCCGCCACCAGCGGTCCGCTGCTGCAGGTGATCGATAATCCCAACAATCCGGTCTACAAACTGCTGCTGGTAGTGGGTGCCAATGACGATCAGTTGCGTCAGGCCGCCAACCGTTTAACCACGCAGCCGCTGGCCACCGATGCCAGCAGCCTGAACGTACAACCGCAGCCGATTGGTATGCGTAAACCGTACGATGCTCCGCGCTGGATCAACACCACGCGTCCGGTGCGCCTGAGCGAACTGCTGCGTAAAGATCAGAGCCTAACCACCACCGGCATCTGGCACGATGCGCTGAGCGTCAACTTCCGCGCCGCGCCGGATCTGTTTATGTGGGATGGCGATACCATTCCAGTGGAGCTGCACTATCGCTTCCCGTCCGAAAGCTGGATTGATGAGAACAACTCGTTCCTTAACGTGATGATCAATGGCACTTTCTTGCGCAACCTGACGGTGAACAAAGTGGGCCTGCTGGAAAGCGCCTGGCATCGCCTGGGTGGCGACGCGCGTCAGGAGCATTACACCCTGAAGCTCGAGCCATACCTGATTTACGGTGACAACCAGCTGGCGCTCTACTTCAACATCAAGCCGAAAGCGGATGCACCGTGCGGCGTGCTGCTGAACAACAACATTAAGAGCCGCATTGAAGAGGATTCGTGGATCGATCTGAGCCACACGCGCCACTTCACCATGCTGCCGAACCTCTCTTACTTTGTTGGTGCCTCGTTCCCGTTCTCGCGTCTTGCGGACTTCTCGCAGACCACGCTGCTGCTGCCGCAACAGCCGAGTGATGCGGAGATCGCTACGCTGCTGGATATGGCATCACGTGCCGGTAACGCCACTGGCGTACCGCTGCTGCAGAACCAGGTGCTGTTTGGCCTGCCAAACGGCGGCACCAACATGACGCGCCTGCAGCGCAGCGATGTGTTAGCGGTGAGCACCACGCAGAACAACGACTTCAACCAGGCAATGCTGGTCAACACGCCGTATGAAACCAGCGGCAACACGCTGGGCGTGAAAGAGCCGAACACCTGGGACAAGCTGCGCGGCTGGCTGACCGGCGACTGGTATCGCCAGCAGCTGGATGCCGATCGTTACTTCTCGTCCAACGAAGCATGGCGCGGCTTTGTCAGCTATCGCTCGCCGTGGAACCGCGATCGCCTGGTGGTGATGACGGTGGCGACCAGTGATCAGCAACTGCTGCGCCTGCATGAAGACCTGAATTCGGCGCGCATCAACGCTGGAATTCGCGGCGATACCGCCATCATCACCGATGAGAACGGCATTCGCAGTTTCCGCGTGGGTCCGCAATTCCCGAGCGGTGAAATGCCGTGGTACATGATGGTGGTGTGGTATGCCAACCAGCACTCGGTGCTGATGGCGCTGGCGGCATTGCTGCTTTCAGCGCTGGTCGGCAGTGGGGCCTGGGTGATGCTGAAACGTCATGCGTGGCGTCGTCTCAACCCAAAAGTTGATAGCAAGTCCGGCAAGAAGTAAGGATAAAAATAATGAAAAAACATCTGTTAAGTGCCGGCATTCGTCATGCCCTGATTCTGGGCGGGGCGCTCACGCTCTCGCAGCCGCTGCTGGCGGCGGAGAGTAACAATCCTGCGTTACAGGCGCTGTTCGATCAAGCGGCTTACTGGCATCAGAAAGCGCATGACGATTTGGCGAAAGCCTCGCTGCAGAAAGTGCTGATGGTTGAGCCAAACAACACTCAGGCGCTCTATTTGCTGGCGCTCTATTCGCAGCAGAGCGGCGGTACAGCGGAAGCGGCGCAGTGGCGTGCGCGCCTGAGTGCGGCATCGCCAAACGATCCGCATCTCAGCGAGCTGGATAACGCACGTCAGCTGCAAACCATTCCGCAGGCGCAGCTACAACTGGCGCGCCAGCAGGCGCGCAGCGGCAATATTGCGGCTTCGCTGCAAACCTGGCGTAACACCTTCAGCGGTAACGAGCCGCCGCCGAGCGTGGCGGCAGAATACTACCTGACGATGGCGGGCGATCGCTCGCTGCTGCCGCAGGCGGTGGAAGCGCTGCGGCAGTTCTCCGCCGATCATCCGCAGGATACCGGCGCCAAACTGGCGCTGGGTAAAGCGCTAACCTATCAGGAAGCGACCCGTCGTCAGGGTATTGATGTGCTCGGCAGCCTGGCGGATGGCAACAAAGAAGCCGACCGCTCGCTGCGTCAGGCGCTGCTGTGGCTTGGCCCGCAGGCTTCTGATGCCTCGCTGTACCAAACCTGGCAGCAGCGTCATCCGCAGGATAACGCGGTGCTGGATTACTACCGTAAAAATGTCGGCGGTGCGGAGAAAGGCGCGGGATTTACCGCGCTGAACAGCGGCGACGTCAGCAATGCGCAAAACAACTTTGAGAAAGTGCTGCAAGCCAACCCGCAAGATGCGGATGCGCTGGCGGGTATGGGCTACGTCGCTCAGCGCGCCGGACGTTACGCCGAAGCGGCGGATTACCTGACGCGCGCCGCGCAGTTAGGCGGCGATCAAAGCGACACGCGCCAGAAACAGGCCGCCGATGCGCGCTTCTACGCCCAGCTGGCGACCGCGCAGCAGGCGTTAAAAAATGGCGATAGCGCACAGGCGTTGGCGCTGAGCGAACCGCTGGCGCAGGCCGACGGCGAGAAAGGTGTGTCCGCCAAACTGTTCCGCGCGGATGTGCAGCGTCGCAGCAATCAGCTCGATCAGGCGGAGCAAACCTATCGCGCCATCCTGCAAAGTGATGCCAATAACCGTAATGCCAAAGAAGGCCTGTTCTACGTGCTGCGCCAGCAGAACCGTGGCGCAGAAGCCAATACGCTGCTGGGGTCGCTGCCGGATAGCGTACGTCAAAGCGTGGCACCGCGCGGCAGCAGCACCGATCCGATTCGTGCGCAGGCCAAACGTGAGCTGGCAGCAGGCAACAACAGCGCGGCTGTCGCCACCCTGACCAGCGGCATTCAGCGCTATCCCAACGATGGCTGGCTACGTCTCGATCTGGCACGCATCTATCGCGCGCAGGGCAATAGCATGATGGCGGCCAATATCATGCAGCCCACGCTGCGCACCGGTGCCAGCACCACCGAACTCTATGCGGGCGCGTTAAACGCCAGCGAAAGCGGTGCCTGGCAGCAGGCGAGTATGCTGCTGTCACGCATTCCCAACGGCAACAAAAACAGCGATATGCGCGAGCTGGCGCAGCGCGTGAACTTCAACCTGCAGATGGCTACCGCCGATCAGTATCTGGCGCAGGGTTCGAATGCGGCGGCAGCCAACACCTTGCGTGCGCTGGCGTCAATGCCGCCGGCTAATCCGGTTGATGCCGGTAATCTGGCGCAGAAACTGGCGAAAGCGGGCGATCTCACCACGGCGGTTTCCGTGGTGCGCAGCAACATGCAGCGCGGCATCCAGGGCAACGCCGGTGATTACGCCGCGCAGGTTGCGGTGCTGAATCAGGCCGGTCTGAACACCGAAGCGCAGAGCTTCCTGAGCAGCCCGGAACTGCAGGCGCGCAGCACGCCAACCCAGCTGGCAGGTATTCGTAATGGCTATGTGATCAACGAAGTGGATCGTCTGCGCGAGCAGAAACAGTACGCCGCCGCTTACGACAAGCTGGTGGGCGCGCTGCAGCACGATCCGCAGAACCGCGATCTGATGTTTGCCATGGCGCGGCTGTATCAGTCCGGCAAGATGAACAAAGAAGCCGGCGTGGTTTACGACTATCTGATGACGCAGGAGACCGCAACGCAAGATGCGCGTACCGGCGCCATCAACGTGGCGCTGGCGCAGAACGACGTCAACAAAGCCAACACCTTGACCCGCGGCCTGAATAATGAGCAGTCACCCGATCGTCTGCTGTTGTTAGCCCGCGTAGCCGAAGCCAACGGCGAACACAGCCAGGCGATGAGTTATCTGCGTAACGCACGCGGTCAGCTGATTGGTCTGCAAGGTGCCACCAATGGCAACGTGCCGAGCGTCGGCGGCCTGGCGCTGGCCGACAATCCGTTTATCAATCGCGGCACCTCGCCGGTTGGCCGCTCGCCATCCAGCTATGGCGCGGTAATGCCGTGGCAGTCGGCGCCCGACGCCACCAGCAGCGCGGAAGGCGTGACGCTGGCGAGCAATACGCCGGCCGTGCAGCAGAGCCAGACGCTGCGCCAAATCGACAACATGATGGACGATCTGCAAGAGAAAACCGGTTCATGGGCTATCGGAGGTATCCAGATCAGGGGGCGCGATGGTGAGTCCGGTCTCAGCAAGTTAACGGAAGCGAAAGCACCTTTAACATGGACAACATCACCATTTGGCGATTCAAGGTTTGAGTTTACTGTAACGCCAGTTTCTTTGAGTGCCGGTTCTGCTGGAGGTGATTCATGGCGTCGTTTTGGTAGCAATGCAGCGTCGAATGCCGTGCAAAACTTGCTAACGACTATCAACAACGAAGGAAATGCAACAACGACTAGTTCCGCCTTGCAGAACCTACTCACGAAATACAGTGCCACCACGTCTGATTTGGCCGGGGTAAAATTCGACGATCTTAATCCTTTGACGGCTCAGGGCGCGAGTAACCTCAACTGGATTAATACTCATCAGGATGTAAAAAATTACCTCATTGCCTCATCCTTAAAACCAAGTGTGTCTCAGGCCGGTTCAAGCTCAACGGATTCTCAGACAGCTTCGGGTGTTGAATTAAGCATGGCGCTGAAAGGCGATCACTACAAAATTGACCTTGGAAGTACCCCGCTGGGGCAGGATCTCAGCACACTGGTCGGGGGCATTCAATGGTCTCCAAAACTCACCGATTATTTGACGTTGATTCTTACTGGCGAACGCCGAGCAGTAACGGATAGTTTGCTGTCTTACGTCGGTGCAAAAGATTCTTTCACCGGGCAATCCTGGGGGCGAGTCACCAAAAATGGTGGCAATGCTTTGCTAAGTTATGACAATGGGGATGCCGGTTTCTATGCAGGCGCTGGAGCATACAGCTACCTTGGTGAAAATGTGGCGAGTAACAAGAGTGTTCAAGCTAACGCTGGGGCCTACATTCGACCACTCCACTCTGATGACCGCGAATTAAAAGCTGGGATGAGTGTGTCATGGATGGATTTCTCTAAAAACCTGAGTTACTTCAGCTACGGCCAAGGTGGATACTTCAGCCCGCAAAACTATGCATCCGTTTCCTTACCTGTTGATTTTACGCGAAAGTATGATGATTTGAGCATGAAAATAGGTGGATCAGTGGGTTATCAATCTTACAGTCAGGATAAAAGTGCTTACTTCCCTAACAATCCTGAATGGCAAGCTTTCATGAATGAGATGGTAACGGATGGGTTCGCAAAAGAAGCCTATTACAGCGGCGGAAGCAAAAACGGTATTGGCTATAACATTCACGCCGGTGCGGATTATAAGATCAACAAAGATGTCACCGTCGGCGGTCAGTTGGGCTACGACACCTTTGGTGATTACAACGAAAGTACCGCCAATCTGTACTTCCGTTATCTGTTCGGAGATTACTAATGAGTGAGCAAGTGAGCGCGCGCGTCAGCCATCCGCATCAGCCGGGTTGGTTCGATCTGGTGAGCGCGATGATTGAAAGCATGCTGGACAACGCGGGCGAGGAGGCGGAAGGCTTCCTCAACGGCGTCGGCACATCGCTGGCGACCCGCTATCCTTTACCTGAAGCGCGCACCGTGCAGGATCTGGAGCGCGAAATGAATCTACAGCTGGCGCGTTTTAACTGGGGTTTTGTGCAGTTACAGCCGCAGGAAAATGCCATTCTGATTCAACACCACGCGCTGCCGCAGGGTGACAGCAATGTCGGTGTTGAACGCTGGCAGCTGGCATTAAGCGCGGTACTGGCGGGCCTGTATGCGCAGTGGCTGCAAGCCCAGGGCGGCAGCGCGGCGGTGCCGCTGACGCTTGAGCAGAACGACGGCGGCACGCTGCACTATCGATATCAATAGGATGCTGTGATGAGAGTGATGCGCTTTTGGCGTCAATGGATGCTGTGTTTCATGGTGATGTTTTTTAGCGCCCAGGCGGCCGCAGATGGCTGGAGTACTTACAAAAGCCGTTTTATGAGCAGCGACGGCCGTATCAGCGATACGGCAAACAACAACGTGAGCCATACCGAAGGCCAGGGCTACGGCATGTTGTTGGCGGTGGCGCATGACGATCGCGCGACTTTCGATCTGCTGTGGCAGTGGACGCGCAGCCATCTGCGCAATCCGCAAAACGATCTGTTCTACTGGCGCTACACGCCAGGTGCCGCCGATCCGATCGCCGATAAAAATAACGCTTCCGATGGCGATGTGCTGATTGCCTGGGCTCTGCAACGTGCGGCGCAGAAGTGGGGCGGCGACTACCAGCAGGCATCAGATCGCATTCAGCGTGCGATAGTGAAGCTCAATGTGATCAGTTATGGCGGGCATAAAGTGATGCTGCCGGGCGCGCAGGGTTTCAATAAAACCAGTTATGTGGTGCTCAATCCCTCTTATTTCCTGTTCGCTGCATGGCGTGAGTTTGCCGAGCACAGCCATCTGCGCATCTGGAATGAGTTGATGGATGACGGCATGGATCTGTTAGGCGACATGCATTTTGGTAAAACCGGCTTGCCGCTTGATTGGGTGGCGCTGAATGCTGATGGTTCGGTGGCTCCTGCCATCGGTTATTCCAACCGCTTCAGCTATGACGCCATTCGTATTCCGCTGAATATCTGGTGGTACGATCCGCAAAGCCTACGTCTGGTGCCGTTCCAGCGCGTGTGGCAGGGCTCGGCGCGCATGACCACGCCGGCCTGGTATGATGTGCTGGGAAATACGCCCGCGCCATACAATATGGAAGGCGGTCTGATTGCGGTTCGTGATTTGACCCTGAACCAAACCCAGTATCTCAATGACAAGCTGGCAGCGGATCAAAACTACTTCTCCGCCAGCCTGCAGCTGCTAACCTGGATGGCGTATCAGGAGAAGCGGTAGGTCTCATTTTCGAGCTGGTCGCAATAAATGGCGTAATGCCGATCAGTTAAGCGCTGAGCGACTTTCGTTCGCCATTAGCTGAGGCAGTTTCAGCTATGCCGTGCGGCGACCGAGAAGAGGGCGTCTGGCCACGCCCTCTTCACTCCGGGCCCTGCGCCAGCCCATCCCGCCGCTTCGCGGTGCCTTCACTCCTTCACGATTCCTGACGGACCGGCGGCGATTCGCTCCTGCTCAGCGCCGCCTCTCGCCGCATCCCTGCGGCTCGCCCTGGAATCCCTCACTCGTTCAGCGGGTTGGGATGTCGCCTCAAAACCCGCGCTGCAGCATCAATGCTTATTTCTTAGTAACCATCGCGATAACGCCTGTAGGGTCGCCATTTATGGCGACTACCTAAATTAACCTATTTAAAATCCGCATACGGCGTGAGCGGCTGCGGAGGCATGTCCATATCGCCGTTCCAGCCAGACAATGAGTAGCGCATAAAAATCAAGCCGTGGCTGGGGGTGTAATCCTTCGCCTGCTGAATATCCATCGCCAATCCCACTGACCAATGCGGCGTTATGCGGCGCTCCACCAGCGCCTGCAAGGTATAACCGAAACCCGTGCCCGAACTGCTGTCTGAAGTGGGATTCGATGCCAGCGCAAAGCCGGGATTGAGCGGATAACGCGGCTGCCCATCAGTGTGCGACTGCGACCAGGAAACCGAGCCGCCGAGATCAAACGACCAGTTTTCCGTGCGCTGGCGATACGTCACCGGCACCGACAACGAGAAGTATTGCTGCGGGCTGTAATAGCCGCCCTGGCCGAAGGTGTAGTCGCTGAGATCTTTCTGGTAATGCCACAGCATGCTGTTCAGGCCAATAGTGGCGCGGCGATTATCTTCATTGACCAGTTTGTAGTAATAGCCCGCCATCAGGCGTTCGCGGCTATTATCCGCGACGTTTTCGCCCGTCAATTGATGCGCGCTGAGATCGGCCCATACGCCATGGGCATCGCCCGTATCGTAGCTCAGGCCGAGCGAGCCGCCGGTCGCGACCACGCCGCCCCAGGTTTTGCCGCCGTGAGTCGCTGGATCACGTGCGCCTGCATACGCCAGCAGCGAGCTAGAGATCGGTCGGCGTGAGGCGTTAAACGTGAGGCCAATGTCATCGACGTCGGTTTTCCAGCTGACGCCGCCAACCCAGTTGCTGGTCGCAAAGCCGATCGGCGTAGTGCCGAGATCGGCCGACCAGCGCTGGTTATGCCAGCCCACGCCCAACGCGGTGCCTTCATCACGCTGGGTGAAATCGCGGCTGCATCCGCCGGCGTTGGCATCGTTACAGCTGCCGAATGGCTCATTGTGGCCGCCGTTTGCACTGGAGAAGGTGCCCGCCGAAACCAGCACATGATCAACGCGCACAAAGCTACGGCCGTCGGCCAGCGGCGTCTCCGCCTGCATCATCGTGGTGTGCGCGGTGAAATCGGAGGTACCACCGTTGCCTTTATTGCGCGAGTAATCCTGCTCCAGCATGAACGTGGTGTCCTGCTGGCGATAGAGATCGGCGGCGTCACTGCGGATGCTGCGTTTCAGCCACTCATCCTGCGGTTGATTGCGGGTTAGGGCGGTATAACCCTCATTATCCTGTGGCTCGTCCGGGCTGATACCGCGTGCCGCCATCGCCAGCTGATAATCTTTTTGCGCTCGTTGCGGCTGCTGTTGCTGACGTTCCAGCCGCGCCGCATCGCGATAGGCTAGCGCTTTCTCCTGTGAGGGGGCCAGTTTCGCGGCGCGGATTTTCAGCTCATCGAACAGCTGTTGGGCACGCTGCGTATCGCCGCTGTTTTGCCAGGCGAGTGCCACACGCCGCCCGCTGTAAACGCTTTGCTGCGCCACGCTTGCCGGCAAGGTTTGCAAGGCGCGATGCGCTGCCGTTGTCTGTTTCAGCGCGATCATGGCTTCGATGCGCCCCAGCGCTTCTTCGCCGCGCGCCAGCACCTTCTTCTGCTGCAGACGATCGGCCAGGTCGTGCATGTTGCTGTCCCATTGCCCAGCAGGCAGACGACGCAACATGGCCAGCGCCGCGTCATCGCGATCGCCAGAGGCCAGCCACAGCGCTGCGGCATACAGCGCCGCCGGTTGCTGTGGATGCTGTTGCACCATCGTCTCCATCACCTGCGCGCCCTGGGCTTCGCCGCCGCCATTGCGTAGCGCGCCCGCCAGCCGATAAGCCAGCCAGATATCGTCGGGGGTTGCCTGCATCGCCTGGCGATATTTGTCTGCCGCCTGATGCCACTGGCCTTGTTGCGCCAGCGCATCGGCTTCGGCCATCAGCGCATCCGTACGCAGCTGTAGCAGCCGACTTTTCGCCGTGCTGTTGCTGCGATCAAGGCGCAGCGCCTGCTGCCAGAAGTTCTCTGCCTGAGCAGTGTTTTTGCGCGCCTGCGCCACATCGCCAAGGCCAATCAACGCCCAGCTATCGCGATTATCCAACGCTTGCGCGCTGCGATAATACTGCTCAGCTGTCGCCATCTCGCCCTTTTTCAGCGCTGCATCGCCGCTGTCGATCGCCAGCCAGTAGCGGTTGGTTTGCAGCAGCGACTGCCATTTGCCGATCTGCGTGCTGGCCTGGCCAGCCTGAATCGCCTTCTCCAGCCAGCCAATTGCCGCCGTGCGATGATTGGCCCGCGCCTGCGCCTGGCCCATCGCGCCCATCAGTTCGGCATCGTGCGGATTGGCTTGCAGCGCCGCACTGAGGGCGGCAATCGCGCCCGCGCCGCCACCGGCATCGACCAGCGCCAGTCCGCGCATGCGCTGGCGATAAGCCGGATCGGCGAGCATTTTTTGCTGGCGTGCCAGCTCTTGCGCACCGCGCTGCTGGGCATCGCCTTCGGTGAAGGTTTGCAGATATTGCTGTAGGCTGGCGACGCTGCGTTGGCTCACCGGCTGATTCTGGATTTGCTGCAGCCACAGCTCGGAGGCGGCATCGCGCCCGCCGTTGCGGTTGGCAAGACGGCGCAGCTGAGTAAAAGCTGCGCCCGGCTGATTATTGTCAAATGCCATGCGCGCCAGCTGCAGCTCCACGCCGATGTTGCCGGGATAGCGCTGCTCCAGCGCCTGCAGCTGTTGATACGCTTGCGGCTGCAGGCCGGGTAGACGCGCCACCAGCCGCCAATACTCCAGCTCGGTATTCACATCCGGAAACACGCCGTGGAAGAGCGCATCCCAGGCGGCTTTGGCTTCCACGACGTGTCCGGCGGTGGCGAGCAGGCGCGCCTGCTGCAGCTGCTGGCGGCCATCTGCGGTGATCAGCCGTAAGCCCGCTTCTGATTCACGTGTGGCGGCGGCATTCGGTGCCACACGCTGCAGTTGCGCCAATAAGGTTTGCGCTTTGGCCTGATCGCCCTGGCGCAGCGCCATACGGATTTGCGCTGCCAGCACCTGCGGATTGTCGGGATCGATTTTCTCCAGCCGATAGAGCGATTGCTGTACCAAATCGAGTTTGTTGGTCGATTCCCCGGTGCGGATCTGCACCAGCAACCACTCAACCGGCGCCACCTGCGGGCCAGCTGGAGTCGCACCCGCGCCTGCCAGTAGACCCAGCGCGCTGGCGATCAGCACGCCAGGCCGCAGTTTATTCATCGTCATCCAGCTCGGCCAGACGGCGACGGCTCACCATGCGCATCAAGCGCCAGGCCATCAGCGCAAACAGCACCACGACGACGACCGCGCAAAGCGCCAGCCACACCGGATGGGTGGCGAGCAGATTCCATAAGCGCTCCCACCACGGCAGGTGACCAACGTAATACGTGTCGCCGACGCGCAGGCTGTTCACGCCCGATTCACGGATCACCGTGGCGGAACCGAACACCGCCGCGCGTTTGCCGCTGTCGAGCAGCGCGTTATTCAGCAGCTCCCAGCCGCGTGGGCTGTCGGCCAGCAGCGCGACCACGCTGCGTTGATCGTTAAACGGCGACTGGAAGCCGACAATCGCGCCCATCGGTCCGCGTGAGCTGATGGTGGTTTGGCTTTCCACGGTGCGATCGCTGTCCGATATTGGCAGGCTTGGTGTCGTCATGGCGCGTGCGGGCATGTTGATCCAGCTGCGCGCCGCGTCGGCCAACAGGTTGATCTTGCCATCGTCCTGCAGATCCGGCGGAATGTCGCCGATCATCAACACATCGGCATCGCTCTGTTGGGCTTTACGCCAGTCATCGCTCATCTGCACGCGCAGTGCGGGATAGCCGGTTTGCGCGCCGATGCTGCCCAGCGCATTCAGCAGGGTGCTGACTTCATTGTTGCTCGGCTTAGGCTGAACCAGCACCAGCGTTTGCGCCAGATCGGCGTAGCGGCTGTAAGGGAAACCGGCGTTGGCGAACGCCGCCAGCGAGGGCATTTCGATGTAGTGACGATAGCCGGAAAAATCGATGCTGGAGGTATCGTCGATCACCACATGATGTCCCACCGTAGTGACGGTTTCGCAGCGGCCATCGGCGGTGCCGCCAATAAAGGTGTTGGCGTAATCAAAGTTGAAGCGCAGCTGATTCACCACCCCGAGGCGCAGCGCCGGTATGGTTAACTGGCGATTGCTGTCCTGCAAACCCTGCATCAGCGGAATACGCATCAGCTGCTGACCGGCGCTATCTTTCGCCGTCAGCGGATAGTCCTGCATGAACTGATTGTTGAGATGCACCGCCAGCCGCGAACCATCCTGCTGAATTGGTGAGGTGTAGCGGTAGTGCAGATCCATATCGATGCCGCGTGCGCGCACCAGGAACAGATCCGGCGGCAGATTCAGCGTCAGGCTGATGGGGTTAGGCTGTAAGCCGTCGCCCTGTAGCTGGTTTTGATATTGCGTCAGCTCGGCAAAGGTGGTGCGGCGATCGGTGCGCACCCAGTTAGGCGCGTCATAGGCCTGACGCGGCGCCAGCAGCTTCACGCTGTCAATGGTCGCGGTCTCACCGCGCAGCAACAGCTGGCCCTGGGCAATACCTTCCACCGCCGTTAACAGATCGTTGTCGTCACGCCCAAGAATCAGCAGCATCTTCTCGTACGGATTGTCCGGCTGATTCACCATCGCTACCGTTGGTTTCTCTACCGGCGGCAAATCTTTCAGGAAGTCAGGACGATGATCGTTGGTGGCAAACACCACTGCGTGCTGCTGATTCGGCAACTGGTTATACAGCACCGGGAATGACTGACCACGCCACGCGGCTTTGCTGCCAAACCATGAAGCCAGAATAGCGGCGGCGCGCTGCTGCACTAGAGTTGGCTGGGCGTTGAAAACCATCGGCAGCTGCAATGGGCGGCTGTCGCGCGTATCAAAAAACGGCTCCGGGAAATGCGACAGATCGTTCTTCAGCGGTAACTTCTGCAGCGTCAGATCGAGTTTGCTGGCTTTGCCAATATCCAGCCAAATAGTGCTGTTGGCCGGATTCTCACACACGTTGGCGTAATGACCGACCAGCTCCAGACGCACGCGGTTAAAATCGCTGATGAAACGCGGATCGATGGAGATTTGCGTTTGATTCTCTTTGCCAAGCTGCTCGGCGGTCACGGTGACCAACCCGACCAGCTCATCATTGAGATAGACCTTGAGCTGCGACAGCGTGGGGATCAGCGCGGGCGAGGGACGATAGCTGAGATTGAGCAGCGCGCGTGTCACCACTTCATCGCTGCGCACGCCGAACTCAATCTGGCTGCTGGGTTCGGTGCCGCGTAGCGTCATGCTGCCTGGCGGCGGCGCGACCTGATTAAACATCAGTTGGCTATCGCGCAGCGGCGCGTTGGCATCGACCAGCACATTCACCTCCGACAGCGGCGGTGACACCGCACTGCCTGCGGCAAACGGTGCAGCAGACTGCGGCGCGGCCTGCGCCAGTGAGACGCAGCCCAGCAGCAGGGCGGTAAACCAACTCAGTTTTCTCATCATGGTCTTATCATCAACTTAAGTGAAATCGGTATTGAGCGACGCAGGCTGGCGCTCAATACGCTGCGGCAGCAGCGTCGCCAGCCAGCTCACCAGCGCGGTGAGCCCACGGAATAAACGGCGCAGCGGCGCGGGTCCATACTCGGCCAGACGCAGGTAGCCTTTAAAACCCAGCAGCATAATGTCGGCCAGACTTTGCACCGGTTTATCTTCCGGGAAGCCGTCCTGCCACAGCGCCCAGGTATCGGCACGCGCAAAGGTGCACTGAATGAATTCGATGTGTTGGCGCGTGGTGAGCTGATGCAGGCGAATGCCGGCGCGACGGCCAAACACGCGCTGCACCTGGCACGGGAAGCTGAACTCCTGCTGGCCCCGACGCAGCAGCAACCACACCGGTTCATCCTCTTTCAGCGCATCGGCTTCTCGCAGCTCAACGCCTACGCCGCCGTCGGAGTAGTCGCGCAGCGTGCACGGCACCATGTGCCCATCCTGACGTGCAATCGCCGCGGGCATGGCGATCTCGACGCGATGCGCTTCGCGGATTTGACGCGCTTCCACCGAAACCGCCACCGCGCCACCGAGGATAATCATGTTGTACAGCACCCATACCAGGCTGACCCAAATGGTGAGCATCTCGTTGGCCGGACCGTAGGCCATACGCCAGAAGGCCATGGCGATACCGGCGATATTCAGCAGCACCAGCATCATGTACGGCTTGGTGATCACCCAATCGAGATGCCGTTCGGCAACTAAACCGCCTTTAGCGGTAACGTTGAACTTGCCTTTATGCGGATTGAACAGCGCCACCGTGGTGGGGCGCGCGATGTACCACGCCAGCACGGTTTCATACACTTCACTCCAGAACGAGTGGCGCCAGCGCCCCTGAATGCGTGAGTTGGTTAAGCTGGTGTGCAGCATATGCGGCAGAACGTAGATGGCAATCGCCAGCGCCGGCGCATAGATGATGTAGGCGTGGCACAGCAGAAACGCCAGCGGCGCCAGCAGGAAGATCAGGCGCGGAATACCGGCGAGAAAGTGCAGCATGGCGTTGGCGTAACACAGGCGCTGCACCAGCTTTAAACCTTTGCCGAACAGCGGATTATCGAGGCGGAAAATCTGCACCATGCCGCGTGCCCAGCGGATACGCTGGCCAATGTGCGCGGATAAACTCTCGGTCGCCAGGCCCGCCGCCTGTGGAATGCGAATATAGGCCGAGGTGTAACCCTGGCGATGCAGGCGCAGCGAGGTGTGCGCATCTTCGGTGACGGTTTCGACCGCAATCCCGCCGATCTGATCCAGCGCGCTACGGCGCAGCACTGCGCAAGAGCCGCAGAAAAATGCCGCATCCCAGGTATCGTTGCCATCCTGCACTAAACCATAAAACAGCGACCCTTCATTCGGCGTCTGGCGGAAGCGCCCCAAATTGCGCTCGAACGGATCGGGCGAGAAGAAGTGGTGCGGCGTTTGCAGCATCGCCAGCCGATGATCTTTCAGGAACCAGCCCATGGTCAGCTGCAGGAACGAGCGGGTCGGCACATGGTCGCAGTCAAAAATAGCGACGTAATCGCTGCGACACACTGTTTTCAGCGCATGGTTGATATTGCCGGCTTTGGCGTGTTCGTGACTGGCGCGCACCACGTAATGAATGCCAACGCTGGCGGCAAACTCGCGGAACTCTTCGCGCGTGCCATCATCCAGCAGATAGATGTTGAGCTTGTCCTGCGGCCAGTCGATGCCCATCGCCGCATAGATGGTCGGCTTCACCACGCTGAGCGGCTCGTTGTAGGTTGGCACCAGGATATCGACGCTCGGCCAGGCAGTAATTTCTGGCGGCATCGAGACCGGCTGGCGATTGAGCGGCCACAGCGTCTGGAAATAACCCAGAACCAACACCGTCCACGAATAGGTTTCTGCGCCAATCAGCAGCAGGCCAAACGTCAGGCTGAGCGGATCGTCCCAGTTGAGGGTTTCGGTATAGCGCCACCAAAGATAGCGGCAGGAGATGGTGAGCGACAAGACGATCAGCATGATGGTGGGCAAACGCCCCGGCACGCGCCGCACCAGCATTGCTAATCCCCACAGCAGCAGCACGAAGACAAACTGCGTAGTGATGCCGAAAGGCTGTGAGATACAGAGCAGCGCCAGCAGGCTGGCAACCACCGCGGCCACGATAAACAGCAGCTGACGTAGCCGTGGCGGCAGCGCCTGAATGCGTTGTTCACTGCGCTGGGCGAGACGCGTTTGCTCCAGCCGGGCGGGCAGCGCGCCGAGCCATTGATACAACGGCTGACGCCAGCGCAACAGCGGCTCAGCGCTGAAACCCTTACGGGTGCGGTGTTCGCGTGGCCGCACCAGCATCAGCCACAGGCTCTGCATCGCATAGCGCAGCACATCCAGCGGACGCGGGCGCAGCGGCGAAATGTGCGGATAGTAACGCTGACGATGTTGCAGGATATGCTGCCAGCCGGGCGTTTCCAGCCGCAGCAGCGACCAGCCGAGCACGCACCACAGCAGATGCAGCGCGATGGTGCAGCGGCCCGCACCATGCTGACGCGCCACGGTGGCGCGGCGCTGTAACGCCTGCCACGCGGGTGGCATCAGCAGCCAGCGCAACGGATTCACGCTGCGCCTCCAGCCACATTCAGCAACAGCCAGTTGGCCAGCGTATTGATCTCTTCACTCGCCAGCGCATGCGGCCGGTATTCGCCCACCGGCTGTTTCATCATCAGCGCTTCCGCCAGCGCTTCATCACGGTGAATCACTTGCGGAATCAGGTTCTTCAGCGAACTGATCCACAGCTGATGCAGATCCTGCTGCAGTTGGCTGTTAGCGTTGAACTGGTTAATAAGGAACAGCGTATGCGGGGAGATGCGCGCGTGATGCAGGCGCAGCTGACAGTTGGCATCCAGCGTCAGTACCTGCAGCAGACGATCGGCGGCGGCGATAAACGATCGCTGCCACGGCAACAGATCCGCCGGGATATCGAGCACAATCCATTGATAATGTGTTTTCAGGGCCGGCAGTGCCTGCAGCAGCGGCGCGGCAAAATCGCCATCGGCCGCGCTGAGCTGTGCACTTTGTGGCGGCGTCAGTGCGCCAAACGGCAGAAAATCCAGCCCGCTTTGATAGCGCTGGGCGCATTGCTGCCACGCTTGCTGTTCAAGCAGCGCGGGCGCCCAGCCCTGCGCGGTGTTGATGGGCAGATTAAAGTGGGCGGCCAGCTGATTGACCGGTGAAAAATCGATGATCAGCACCGATTCCCCCAGCGCATTGAGCGCCCAGCCTAATGCCGCGCTGAGCGAGGTGGCGCCGCAGCCGCCACGTATACCTTGCAGTGCAATCATCGGCATTAACGATCGGGCTCCTGGGCGGCGCTTATTTCACGCAGCAGCGGCCAGCGCGCCATAATGCTATTCAGGCGCGCTTCACGGGCAATATCAATGTAGCGAAATGCCTTAAGAGAAAAGGCCGCGCTTAAGGCATTAATGTCATCATGATCTTCGCTGCCAGACGCGCTCAGCGAAAAAGCATTTTCTATTGTCATTACTTTTTTGCCACCCAAAATCGACAACGGATGAATTGTGATTCTATTTTTTGTAAAGTCTAAACCAGAATATTGCGACGAACTGTGCAGCGATGCGGTTATTTTTTATTTCACCAGTTCCAATCGTTGCCGTCTAGATTAAACTCGCTGCGAGGGTAGCGATCGCGAATAAAATATGAAAAATCACTATGCGCTTGGCCTGCAACAGATTCAGCAGGAATTAAATACCCTGCAGACGCCAGGGTTTTATTGGATTACCAGCCAGCGTCAGGAGGATGCCCGGCTGTTGCTGCGTCAGGTCATTAGCCAGCAAGATGCCGCCACGCTTATCAGCGCAGATGAGAAGCCGCAGGCGCTGTTAACGCCCGATCCGATTGGCGGTCCGGCGCGAATGCCATTATTTTCCCTGCCCGCCAATAAAACCAGCCTGCAGCAGTTTGAGAGCGATCTTTCCCGCGTGCTGAATAATCGCAGTGGCATCGTGCTGTTTTATAGTAATGCCGCCTTGTGGCGTAAATTATCGCAGGATGAGCTGACTATTTGGCTTAAGCGCATGCGTCGTTTGTTAAGTAAAAAACAAATCACGCTGTTAATGATCACCTCCGGTGCTTCAATAATTCACTTACGTAATCATCTGCAAGGTTATTTTCGCCAGCTTGATGGTCTCGCACATTTAGAGTTTCAGCAGGACAGTTGGCAATATCGAATTAACTGGTGGTACGCCGCCGACAAATTACTGGCCGACCGCGCTATCCGTTTGAGTTATGTCGACAATCAATTTATTGCCGTTAATGAAGCGGAACAAAATATTCCCTTAAGCCGCAACGATGAAAACCAATTTCTGGCGCAGGAAGGTGTGCTGGAAGGGGCGCCGCCGCTCTCGGTGCAGTGGCAGCTGTTTAGCGATAATGACCGCGTGTTTTCGCGTGCCCAGCAGGCGAACGCCGCCACGGTCATCTTTAGCCTGGTCCATAACCAGGACATCAATACGCTAGCGAATATGGTCCATAGTTTGCGCCGATCGCGCGGCAGTGCGCTGAAGATTGTGGTGCGTGAAATCAGTACCACGCTGCGCTATAGCGATGAACGTTTGTTGCTGGCCTGCGGTGTGAATGCCATCGTGCCGAACGCCGCCAGTTTGTCGCGCTTTCTGACCACGCTGGAAGGTATTCAGGGACAGCAATTCTCACGACATGTGCCCGCTAATCTCAGCGCACTGATGCAGGCGCTGCAGCCGTTGCAGCAAAAAGGCTATCTGCCGCTCGAGGCGTTTTGTGCGGCGGTGCAGCAGCTAATGAGCAACACGCTGCTTCCCGAGAACGATAAAGGCTTGATGGTGGCATTGCGTCCGGTGCCGCAGCTGAAACCCGAGCAGATTCTGACGCTGTGCAAACCCCGGCGCTTCGGCGATTTGGTCACGCTGATTAACGATCGCATCTATCTGTTCCTCTCTTCATGCCGATTCAATGACCTGGATATTGCGCTGAAATCGATCTTCTCGCTGCCGCACGATGAGCTGTTTAGCAACCGCATGGTGTGGTTTGAAGACAATCAGATTTTATCGGAGGCGCAGAAAATTCGGCAGCTGACGCCGGTGGCGCTGCGCGATGTCACCGAGCAGCCGCTAGCCGTCGCGCCGGTCAGTGCCCCTGCAGCAGCCGCCGCGCGCGCCGCACAAACGCCGCAGCCGATCACGCTCAATCTTGATGGAGCAGAGCGCCGATGATGCTGATGGATTGGGTGCAGGTGGCGATCCTGCTGTTACTGATTTTACTGTTGCTGAAATCACTGTTTGGGCGCGGAGTCGCGCGCCGCAGCATCAACCCGCTGATGCGATGGTTGCCCACCCGCGCGCTGAAATCAGAAGGCCAGTGGCAACGCAAAGCGAAGAAAACGGATAAACATGGATAACAGATTGACGTGGCGCGGCCTTGGTGGCTGGAATTTTTACTTTCTGATCAAATTTGCCCTGCTGTGGTACGGCTATCTCAATTTCCACGCGCTGAGTAATCTGGCCTTTCTGGCATGGCTGCTGTTGCCGCTGCCGGGTTTGCGTCTGCATCGCCTGCGCCAGTGGATTTCGCTGCCGATTGGCGTGGCGCTCTTCTGGCACGATACCTGGCTGCCGGGACTCAATTCGATCATGAGTCAGGGAAGCCAGCTCGCCAGCTTTTCGCCAGGTTACCTGCTGGACCTGCTCAACCGCTTTATCAACTGGGAGATGATTGGCGCGGGCTTGGTACTGCTGGTGCTGTATCTGTTTATCGCGCAGTGGATTCGCGTCACCGTGCTGGTGACGCTGATGCTGATCTGGCTGAATGTGCTGACCATCGCCGGACCAGCAGTGAATTTACTGCCGAGCCGCGCGGCAACGCCCACCGTGAAGCTCGAAAATGCGCCAGCGGCGAAAGCGCCGGATGGCCTCGATCAATCCGCGCCGCCGACCAGCGCCAATTTAACCGCATGGCTGAACCGCTTTTACGAGAGTGAGCGCCAGCGTGCGACGCACTTCCCGGAAGCGCTACCTGCCGATTCGCAGCCGTTCGATATTCTGGTCATCAACATCTGCTCGCTGTCGTGGTCTGATTTGCAGGTGACGCAGCTACGCGATCATCCGCTGTGGCAGCACTTCGATATTCTGCTCAATAACTACAACTCGGCCACCGGCTACAGCGGCCCGGCGGGGATTCGTCTGCTGCGCGCCAGCTGCGGGCAAAGCTCGCACAGCGATCTGTATAAAGCCACCGATCAGCGCTGCTATCTGTTTGATAATCTGGCGAAGCTGGGCTTTAAGCAGCAGCTGATGATGGATCACACCGGCGTGTTTGGTAACTATCTCAAAGAGCTGCGCGAAGAGGGCAATCTGCAGGCGCCATTGATGTCGCAGGCGGGTATAGCGCCAGAAGTGACCTCGTTTGACGGCTCGCCGGTGTTTAATGATGCGCAGCTGATGCAGCGCTGGCTCGACGATCGCAGTAAGAGCAGCGATGCGCGCAGCGCGACGTTCTATAACCTGATTCCGCTGCACGATGGCACGCGCGAACTGGGCAGCACGCGCAGCGCCGACTGGCAGCCGCGTGCCAAAGTGCTGTTCGACCAGCTCGATGCCTTCCTGGCTAATCTGGAGAAGTCCGGCCGTCGCGTGATGGTGCTGGTGGTGCCGGAACACGGCGCGGCGCTGCAGGGCGACAAAATGCAGATGTCGGGATTGCGTGATATCCCCAGCCCGGATATCACCCATGTGCCGGTTGGCATTAAGTTTGTCGGCATGAAGGCAGCGCATCAAGGCCAGCCACTCAGCGTTGAGACGCCAACCAGCCTGATGGCGATCTCTGAAATCGTGTCGCGCGTGGTGGATGGCCAGCTATTTAACGCGCCGAACGTCAATATGTCGCTGCTGACCGATAATCTGCCGCAGACGCCGGTGGTGTCGGAGAACGATAATGCGGTGGTGATGATGTATCAGGGCAAGCCGTGGATCCGCCTGAACGGCGGCGATTGGGTGGCGTATCCGCAGTAGTTCGGCGCGGGCATTAGTGAGGTCGCCATGAATGGCGTAATGCTCGTCAGTTAAGCAGCGTACTGGCATCGCAGGGGTTCCGCCCGCTAAGCGTATGGCAGTTTCAGAATGTGTGAAGCAGGCGGCCGGGCTAAGGTCCGAAGGCGCGGACCTTAGCAATCCGCGCCTGCGCCGTCCTCGCTGTTCCCTCGCTTATCACTCCGGCCTGACAGACCGCGCGGATTCGCCATCCCTGGCTCATGCCGCGCTTTCGCCGACGTCGTATCGGCTCATCCTGGCCGTCACTCTGCGCTCGGTCGCCGCACGGCATCGCTGAAACTGCCTCAGCCGATGGCGAACGAAAGTCGCTCAGCGCTTAACTGATCGGCATTACGCCATGAATGGCGACCCTTCAAGATGGGCATTCATTTGCAATAACACCTGCCTAATTCCGAATCACTTCATAAATAACCCAACTTGCTTACTTTTCGCCGATATCCCGGCGAAAAAAACGCATGAACTGGGATATACTCGCTGCGAATTTCATCTCATGACTCGCCTTTGATGGCCTGGAGAAGTTTTGTTGCGCGTCAGTCGTTCTCTAACGATAAAGCAGATGGCGACGGTTTCCGCCGTGGCGATGGTGACCATCTGCATTTTTATTGTCATCCAGCTCTTTCACTTTGTGCAGCAGCGCAGGATTGACTACGCCCAACAAATGGAAAATGTGGCGCATACCGTGCGTCAGCCGCTCTCAGATGCCGTGTTGAAAGCCGATATTCCCCAGGCCGAGCGCATTCTTAATACTTTGAAACCCGCCGGTATTTTATCGCGCGCTGATGTGGTGCTGCCGAACGCGTTCCAGGCGCTGCACGCCGATTTCGCGCCGGAAAAACCGGTGCCGCGCTGGGTGGCGCGCCTGTTTGAGCTGCCGGTGCAAATCACGCTGCCGCTCTATTCGGTTGAGCGCTCTGGCTTGCCAAAGCCGATTGCGTATCTGGTGCTGCAGGCCGATTCGTCGCGCGTCTATCAGTTCCTGCTCAGCACGTTATCCACCATGATCACCACCTATCTGCTGCTGGCGCTGATCCTTTCGATCTCCATCAGCTGGTGCATCAACCGCTTGATTGTGCATCCGCTGCGCGATATCTCGCGTGATTTGCAGGAGCTGCCGCCGCAGGCGATTTTGACGCACAAAATGACGCTGCCGCATAACCATCGCGATGATGAAATCGGCATGCTGATTCGCAGCTACAATCGCAATCAGCAGGTGCTGGAGTCGATTCACGACGAAATGAGCCGTATGACTACCCATTTCGCCGTGACGGATCTGCCTAATCGCGCGCTGTTCCTTGCGCTGCTCGAACAACACATGAGCCATCAACGTAACCGCCAGGCGTGGGGACTGATGGTGATTCGTATCGAGACGCTGCAGGAAGCCAACGGCGTTTTGAGCGATGAGCAGCGCGATACGCTGATGTTGACGCTAGTGGAGAAGATTCGCAGCACCGTGGACGATCACGTGCTGCTGGCGCAAACCGGGCCGAGCGACTTCGCCTTGCTGATGAAGCGCGCGCACAATCCGTTCCGCGCCATGCGCCTGGCGCGCAATCTGATGATTCGCATCAATCAGCCGGTGAACCTGCAACAGCTGCAGCTGCGGCCTAATGCCAGCATTGGTCTGGCGCTGCACGAAGAGAACAGCATTTCGGCCAGCGAGCAGCTGGATCGCGCTACATCGGCGATGATGTCGGCGCGCCATCAAGGCAAAAACCAGATTCTGTTCTTCGACCCGGCACTCACCGAGCGCGCGCAAAAGCGCTTAACGCAGGAACATGACATTCTGCAAGGTTTGCAGGAGGATCAGTTCTCCCTCTATCTGCAGCCGCAAATCAATATGGAAACCGGTGAATTGGCCGGTGCCGAAGCGCTGCTGCGCATGCGCATGCCGGATGGCAGCTATGGCTTATCGGAAGAGTTTATTGCCAGCGCTGAAGAGATTGGCGTGATTTCGGCGATTGGTCGCTGGGTGTTTGAAGAGGCCTGCCGCATTCTTGCCGGCTGGCAGAAGCAGGGCATTAACATCCCGCTCAGCGTTAACATCTCGGCGGTGCAGCTGCGCGATGCCAGCATGGTGAGTCATTTGCAGGGCTTACTGGAGCGCCATCGCATTGCGCCGGGCAACTTCGTGCTGGAAATTACCGAAACCGCACAGATTGGTGATGCCGAACAGGCGATTGCGCTGCTGCGCTCACTGCAACAAACCGGCGTGGCCGTCGCGCTTGATGATTTCGGCATGGGTTACTCCAATCTTAACTACCTGCATCAGTTTAAAGCGCTGCCGGTGAACAAGCTGAAAATGGATCGCAGCTTCGTCGCGGCACTGCCCGATGATGACACCATGGTACGCATCGTGGCGGCGATTGCCGACATCATTCACCTTGATGTGATCGCTGAAGGTGTGGAAACCGCCGAACAGCGTGACTGGCTGCTGGCGCGCGGAATTACTATAGGGCAGGGCTACTTATATGCTGAAGCGCTGCCGCTCAACGTCTTTAATCAACGCTGGCTCCAGACCCCGCAACTCCCTGAATAATCACCTTGGTTATTGATTTTCCTTATAAAATTACAGCGAAGCGCTAAGCTGAAGCGTTTCAGTTCATAGTTAGAGTTTTGTAACTTTTGTAAGGAATGTTAGGGGATATTAATCTTGTTAACAGGGTGTTATTTTCCTCGCCATCGGTAAGGTTTTACGCTTCTGGCGGCTTGCCGCATGCGTTACTCCACAACAATGGCGGTGCAAACCGTCTTACTGGACACCTGTTATGAAAATCTTAAAAAGCCTCTACTTGCAGGTCATAGTTGCCATTGGCATCGGCGTCCTGTTGGGCCACTTCTATCCTGAGTTAGGCGCACAAATGAAGCCGCTCGGAGATGGTTTCGTTAAGCTGATCAAGATGATCATCGCCCCCGTTATTTTCTGTACGGTGGTGACCGGTATTGCCGGCATGGAGAGCATGAAAGCCGTTGGACGTACTGGCGCGGTCGCGCTGCTGTACTTTGAAGTGGTCAGCACCATCGCGCTGATCATCGGTTTGGTGGTGGTCAACGTGGTGCAGCCGGGTGCGGGCATGAACGTTGATCCGGCCACGCTGGATGCCAAAGCGGTCGCGGTTTACGCCCAGCAGGCGGAGCAGCAGGGCATTGTCGCCTTCTTACTGGATGTGATCCCGAATAGCGTGGTCGGCGCCTTCGCCAGCGGCAACATTCTGCAGGTATTGCTGTTCGCTATTCTGTTCGGCTTTGCGCTGCATCGTCTGGGCAGCGCCGGCACGGTGATGTTTAACGTTATCGAAAGCTTCTCGAAAGTGATCTTCGGCGTTATCAACATGATTATGCGTCTCGCGCCAATCGGAGCCTTTGGTGCCATGGCCTTTACCATCGGGAAATATGGTGTGGGATCGTTGGTGCAGTTGGGCCAGCTGATCATCTGCTTCTATATCACCTGCGTGCTTTTCGTGGTGGTGGTGCTGGGGCTGATTGCCCGCTTCGCCGGCTTCAACATCTTTAAATTTGTCGCCTACATCAAAGAAGAGCTGCTGATCGTACTCGGCACGTCGTCTTCCGAGTCTGCGCTGCCGCGTATGCTGGATAAGATGGAGAGGCTGGGATGTAAGAAATCGGTGGTGGGCTTGGTTATCCCTACGGGTTACTCCTTCAACCTTGATGGCACCTCGATTTATCTCACCATGGCGGCGGTGTTTATTGCGCAGGCGACCAATGCGCATATGGATGTGTTCCATCAAATCACGCTGTTAGTGGTGCTGCTGCTCTCCTCTAAAGGCGCAGCGGGTGTCACCGGCAGTGGCTTTATCGTGCTGGCGGCAACCTTGTCGGCAGTGGGACATCTGCCGGTAGCCGGTTTGGCGCTGATTCTGGGTATCGACCGCTTTATGTCGGAAGCGCGTGCGCTGACCAATTTGGTCGGTAACGGCGTGGCGACCATTGTGGTAGCCAAGTGGGTTGGCCAGCTGGATGAGAAGCAAATGAACGCGGCGCTTTCTTCAGCGAAAAAGGTGAAAAACGCATCAGAAACCGCTGCGTAAAAGGCTATTTGCGTTAATTTGCCGAGAAATGCCCGCTGTCGCTTGCCCTGACAGCGGGCATTTGCATAATAAACCCCATTGATTTTTTTCCCGATTTTTTGCCTCGTTGCGCGACATCCTGACCTTCTCGTGGTCAAAGAGTCTGTTATTAAATAAACGTGGCGGCAAACTGCCGCACCGGTCACCCCAGATGTGGCCGAACATGCCGCGCTAACGAGCGTTGATCTGTTTGAGTAGGGGTTCACATGCAGGGCACCAGAATTCGGCTTTTGGTTGGCGGATTGCTACTGGCAGCATCCGGTTTTGGCGTGCAAGCCGAGACGCTCCAACCCGATCCCGCCTGGCAGGAAGGTAAACTGGACAATGGTTTTAGCTGGCAGCTGCTAACCACACCGCAACGTCCCAGCGATCGCATTGAACTGCGCCTGATTGTTAACACCGGTTCACTGGTGGAGAGCGCACAACAAACCGGCTACAGCCATCTTTTATCGCGTTTGGCGATGGTGCATAACGCCACGCTGGACACCAATCAGCAACGCGCGCTATGGCAACAGGCCATGGATCCGCAACGTCCGCTGCCGCCTGCCATCTCTTCGTACGATTACACCCAATACAATCTCAGCTTGCCAAACAACCGTCCGGATCTGTTGAAAGAAGCACTCAACTGGCTGGCGGCAACCGCCGGTAAAATGACGATTAATGAGCAAGTGGTGTCAACCGCGCTGACGGCGACCGATCCGATCGCGACCTGGCCCACGAATACTCAGGATGTGTGGTGGCGCTATCGCCTGAAAGGTTCGGCGATGCTGGCGCACGATCCCGGCGAGCAGCCGCGCGCGCCGGTGGATATCGCCCAGCTCAACAGTTTCTATCAGCAGTGGTATACGCCCGATGGCATGACGCTGTATGTGGTCGGCAATGTTGACAGCCGCAGCATGGCGGAGCAGATCAATAAAGCCTTCTCGCCGCTGAAAGGCAAGCGCGTGGCGCCTGCTGCGTTACCGACGCTCTCACCGCTGCCGCATCAGCCGGTTAATCTGGTGAATGGCGGGATGAGTCAGGATCGCCTGTCGCTGGTATGGGATACGGCGTGGCAACCCATCCGTGATTCGCAGAATTTGCAGCGCTACTGGCAGAGCGATTTGGCGCGTGAAGCGCTGTTCTGGCACGTGCAGCGCGCTCTGGCGGACAGCAAAGCGCAAAGCGTACAGGTTGGCTTTGACTGCCGTGTGCTGTATCAGCGTGCGCAGTGCTCGATCAACATGGACAGCCCGAATGCCTCGTTGCCACAGAATATGAATCAGGTGGCGAAAGAGCTGGCGGCGGTGCGTGATAAAGGATTGCCGCAGGAGGAGTTTGATGCGCTGATGGCGCAAAAGCTGCTGGAGCTCAACAAGCTGTTCGCCACTTACGCACGCACCGATACCGATATTCTGATGGGACAGCGTCTGCGCTCGCAGCAAAATGCGGTGGTGGATATTGCGCCAGAGCAGTATCAGAAACTGCGCCAGACGTTCCTCAGCGAAATGACGCGTGACCAGTTAAATCAGGAACTGCGCCAGCAACTGTCGCAGGAGCTGACCATGGTACTGATTCAGCCACAGGGTGAAGCCGAGACCAATGTGAAGATGCTGCAGGAAAGCTGGGATAAAGTGATGAAGCTGCCAGATGCGCCAGCGGCACCCGCTAGCCCGGAAGAAGTAAAACCAGACAACAGCGCCGGCGCGTCGGAACAATCTCCACCTTCCTCGTGACATCCCCAAAATAATTCGAGCCGCAGCTGCGGCTCGAATTATTCCGTAATGCCAACTTGTTACGCATAGCGAACAAATCGCACTTTCTGTAGCGGCGCGATTTATCGCGCAATAAATTGCGCCGCTACGATTTGTGCGCGCTGTGATGTTGGTTTTATCCCTTAACTGACGAGCAATGCTCGAATGATGGTTGGGATTACGTTTTGGCTCTAAGCCACTCTGTCACCAGCATCGGCCAGCTGGCGAGCGGAAGGTCCGCCACGCCACGAATACCAAATCCGTGGCCGCCTTTCTGGTAGAAGTGAATCTCCACCGGCACCTTGTGCTCCCTTAGCGCGCTGAAAAACACCATGCTGTTATTCACCGACACCGACTCATCGTCGGAGGCGTGAATCAGCAGCGTCGGTGGCGTTTGTGCATGCACACGCGTTTCCAGGGAATACGCCTCTATCATCTTTTGATCCGGCCACGCGCCGAGCAAGCGGGTGCGCGCGCCTTCGTGGGCCAGACCTTCACGCATGCTGATCACCGGATAGAGCAGCACCATCGCATCCGGGCGCGGCGAGAAGCTGTCGGCCTGATCCTGCACCGGATAGAGTTTATCGCCGAAGCGTGTGCCGAGACTGGCGGCAACGTGTCCGCCAGCCGAAAAGCCCATCATCACGATGTATTTACCGTTCATGCCGCGCTGTGCACGTTCACGTAGCACGCGCACCGCACGCTGCGCGTCGGCCAGCGGCGCGTCTGGGCCTTCATGATGTCCATCGTACGGCAGGCGGTAGGTCATCACCGCCAGCGTGTAGCCCATTGAGGTGAAGAAGGTTGCGAGCGCGCTGCCTTCACGGTCAATTAGCACGCGCTGATAACCGCCGCCTGGCGCGACTAACAGCGTGATACCGTTCGAGGTTTCCGGATGCCAGAGGGCAATTTCCGGGCAACGCACGCCGGTGGCGGCGCGGTCATAAGGTTCGTACTCTTTGGCGAGATCGACGATCTGCGGCTGAGCGCGCGAATCGCTCGCGCCTGGCGCATCACCGTGTGGCCAGATATTGATAATTTCTGTGTGCATAAGTCAGTCCTGAGCGAGTCATGTTGTCGTTATTCTTTTCGCGGCCGGAGTCACAGCGTCCTGCTGTTATTGATTAAAACATGGTCTCTTTTGCGGCTGACGTCCAGCCGAAAACCGGCGATTTCACCAGTTTCAGACTATGCCTGGCGGCCGGTTTTCGTGGCATAACACATTGAATTTAAATCACTCTGATAAGCGTATTTGAAGCGGTGCAGCGGGTAATGTTACAGAAGTGGATGAGCTAAGTGATTAGTGGAAATTAGCAGGGAAAAATACTGCGTTAAGGCAAACTTTGGGGGCGAGGTTGTTAGCGATATTTATGAATTTGGTCGTCATAAATGACGACCTTACAATCTGCGTAGGGTGCGCATTCATGCGCACCTGGATTAACGAGGCATCGCGCTCAGCGGAATAATAGCGCCGCGATGCTGGATCACCGTGCTGGCGGTGAGATGACCGCGCGCCGCGGCATCTTCGGCGCTGCCACCGGCTAAACGCACCGCCAGATAACCGGCGCTGAAGGAGTCGCCTGCGGCGGTGGTATCGACCACTTTCTCTTTCGCCAGCTTGATCGCGGCAACTTCCCGCAGCGGTTCGTCTCCGACGGCCACCAGACAGGAGTCGGCACCGCGCTTAATCGCAATCTCCTGCACGCCGGCGGCGCGCGTTCGGGCAATCACCGTTTCCAGCGGCTGCTCGCCCCATAGAAGATCTTCATCGTCGAGCGTGAGGAAGGCCATATCGGTGTGGCGCAGCATCTCGGCATACGCCTGCTGCGCGCTGGCTTTGTCGGCCCACAAACGCGGACGGTAGTTATTGTCGAAAATCACCTTGCCGCCGTTCTGACGACAGGCGCTGAGCAGCGCCATAAGTTTGTTGCGACTGGCTTCCGGCAGAATCGCCAGGCTAATGCCGCTCAGATAGAGATAATCGTAGTGTGCCAGCTGCTGGCAGATGTCATCCGCCTGCGCGCTATCCAGCCAGAAGCGGGCGGCCGCGTCGTTGCGCCAGTACCAGAAGGTACGCTCGCCATGTTCATCGGTTTCGATGAAGTACAAACCGGGCATTTTATTGTCGAGGCGCTGAATCAGTTGGGTTTGCACCTGCTCTTGCTGCCAGGCAGCGATCATCTGATCGCTAAAGCTGTCGGTACCCAGTGCGGTAACATAATCCACGCGCAGCTGCTGGTTATCTGACAGCCGGGCCAGATATACCGCTGTGTTCAGCGTATCGCCGCCAAAACCGCGTTTGATGTTCTCACCTTTTTCGGACAGTTCAATCATGCATTCGCCAATAATGGCGATTTTTTTCTGCGTCATGGTCTTCGGCCTATAGTGAATTCTGCCTTAGTCTCGCGTCTGGTATGGCAGTCGTCAATGGTTTTTAAAACGATGTTTTAATTTAACTTAAGGCAGTGAACTGCCGGTGCTACGGCGATTTAACGGCCAAAGCGCGTTTTATTTTGCCGATTAAGCGCGAAGCACGCTGTTACACTCATCTATTCATGGGACTAATGAGATCGATAAAGTTATCCCTGCGATCGCCGATACTTGCCGCTGAGATGCTATTTGCAGGCACTCGACACCAACCAGGAAAAAACCATGGTGATGAAGAATTTGAGTCATCGGCTGCCTGTTTCAAATGAACTGGAGCAACAACAGGAAACGCGTCTCTTCTGGCAGCAGTGCCAACGATTCTATACTTTCCAGCCGATTTATCAGGTCTCAGGCCGCTTGCTGGCCATTGAATTATTGACGGCGGTAGCGCATCCCTCCGCGCCAGAAAAAAGGCTGTCGCCCGAAGACTATTTTGAAGCCCTGACTATCGCGCAGCGGCTCGGTGTCGTCCAGGAGCAGCTGGAGCTGCTGATAACATGGTCACCCTTTTTCCATCAGCGTCAGCTGGTGGCTTCGGTGAATATCGATGGTCCAACGCTGATGGAAATTGAGCAGCATGAGTCGATTCGCGCGCTGATCGCGCAGTTGCCGTGGGTGCGCTTTGAACTCACCGAACATCATGCTCTGCCGCAGGAAGAGATGGTGGCGAAGATGCCGGAACTCGGCCCGCTGTGGCTGGATGATTTTGGCTCTGGCATGGCGAACTTCTCCGCGTTGACCGAACTGCGTTATGACTACATCAAACTGTCGCGCGAGCTGTTTATGCTGCTGCGCGCCAGCGATGAAGGCCGCTCCATGTTCTCTATGCTATTGGCGCTAATTAATCGCTACTGCAACGGCGTTATCGTGGAGGGCGTGGAAACTGAAGAGGAGTGGCAACAGGTGCGCAGCTCGCCGGCAATGGCGGCGCAGGGCTATTTCTTCTCGCGTCCGGTGCCGTTTAGCGAGCTGGAACGTATGGCACTTGAGCTTCCCTGATCCCGTTCTGCAGCGTCTCGACTATCCTTAGTCGAGACGTGGAAGGGCAAGGAGGAAGCAATATGTCACGTACCCGAAAGATCCTGAGCTGGGTGGTCGGGATTTTTTTATTATTGGTTGTAGTGATTGTGGTGATCATCGCCACCTTTGACTGGAACCGCCTAAAACCAACGATAAATCAGAAAGTTTCTGCTGAACTCAATCGTCCTTTCGCTATTCGCGGCGATCTTGGCGTGGCTTGGGTGCGCAATCGCGAGGAGCCCGGCTGGCGCAGTTGGGTGCCGTGGCCGCAGGTACATGCCGATGATGTGATGCTGGGCAATCCGCCGACGGTTCCTGAAGTCACCATGGTGCATTTACAGCGGGTAGAAGCGACGATCGCGCCGTTGGCGTTGCTGCATAAGCAGATCTACCTGCCGTGGATAAAGATGCAGCAGCCCGACGCGCGGCTGGTGCAAACCGCGGACAAAAAGAACAACTGGACCTTCGATTTAGCCAGCAGCGATAACAGCGAGGCGAATGCCGCGCCGTCTGCCTGGTCCTTCCGCCTCGACAACATTCTGTTCGATAAAGGGCAGGTACGTTATCGCGATGCCATCAATAAAGCCGATGTCACGGTCACCATCAACCCACTGGGCAAACCGGTACCGTATGCACAGGTGGCGGGCGGTAACGACCAGCAAAAAGGCGCGGGTGATTTTGTCTTTGGCTGGCAGGCGAACGGCACCTACAACAATGAGAAGCTGGAGGGTGACGGCAAAATTGGCGGCATGTTATCGCTGCGCAGTAAAACCACGCCGTTCCCGCTGCAGGCGGATGTGCGTAATGGCAGCACGCGCGTGCGCATTGACGGCACCTTGCAAGATCCGCTCAATCTCGGCGGGCTGGATGTGCGCCTTCGCTTCTCCGGTGACACGCTGGCGAACCTGTATGGCCTGACGGGCGTACTGCTGCCCGATACGCCGCCGTATGAAACCGACGGTCATTTGATTGCGCGTTTCAACGAGGAGAAAGGGCCGCTGTTCCGCTACGAGAAGTTTAACGGCCACATCGGCGACAGCGATATTCACGGTTCGCTCAGCTATCGTCAGGGCAAACCGCGTCCAACCTTAACCGGTGAACTCACTTCGAACCAGCTGCGCATGGCGGATTTGGGGCCGCTGATTGGCGTCGATTCAGGTAAAGGCAGCGAGAAGACGCAGCAGGCGAAAGCGCAGCGCGGTGAAGCTGCAGCGCAGCCCGCCGACCGCGTGTTGCCGCATGACAAGTTCGATACCAAAAGCTGGGACGTGATGGATGCGGACGTGAAGTTCAGCGGCAAGCGCATCGAACACAGCAGCAAGCTGCCGTTGAGCGATCTTTACACGCATGTACAGCTAAAGAATGGCGACCTGCTGCTCGATCCGCTGCGCTTCGGTATGGCGGGCGGCAGCATTAACTCCACCATTCATCTGGAAGGCGATCGCAGCCCGATGCGCGGACGCGCCGATCTGCATGCGCGTAAACTGCGTCTGCGTCAGCTGTTCCCGGATGTCACCGCGATGCAAAACAGTTTGGGTCAGCTGAATGGCGATGCCACGCTGAGCGGCACCGGCAACTCGGTGGCGGATCTGTTGGGTACCAGCAATGGCGAAATGAAACTGCTGATGAATGATGGCTTGATCAGCCGCAGCCTGATGGAGATTGCGGGCCTGAACGTTGGGAATTATGTGGTGGGGAAACTGTTTGGCGATGATGAGGTGAAGATTAACTGCGCGGCGACCGATCTGAACATTCGTCAGGGCCTGGCAACGCCGAAGCTGTTCCTGCTGGATACCGAGAATGCGGTGATCAACGTGACCGGCAACGTCAACTTCGCCAACGAACGTATGGACTTGTCGATTAATCCGGAGAGTAAAGGGATTCGCATCATCACGCTACGTTCGCCGTTATATGTGCGCGGCACCTTCAAAAATCCGGATGCCGGGGTGAAAGCCGGGCCGCTGATTGCGCGCGGTGCCGCAGCGATTGCGCTGGGTGCCGTAGTCGCACCGGCCGCAGCATTGGTTGCGCTGATTTCGCCAAGCGATACGGACGACAACCAGTGCAGTAAGGTGCTGCAGCAGATGAAGAATCAGAAGTGATCAGTTACGCCACAGCACTTTGATGATGTGGTAACCAAAGGCGGTTTTCACCGGTCCGTAAGGTTGCAGCAGCGGACAGGTGAAGACCGCCTTATCAAATGCCGGCACCATTTGCCCTTTGCGAAATTCACCTAAGTCGCCGCCGTTGCGGCCAGACGGGCAGGTAGAGTGCTTTTTCGCCAGTTGCTGAAAGTTTGCGCCTTTCTCCAGCTGGGCCAGCAAGGATTTTGCCTGCGCTTCCTCTTTCACCAGGATATGTAAAGCCGCCGCGGTTTTCGCCATCATTTTGTCTCGTTGTGTATAATCGTCGCGCGAGCATTATACCCACCTTTCTTTCGAATCAACTGAGCGAATTCCGTTATGCGTCTAAACCCCGGCCAACAACGCGCTGTCGAATTTGTCACCGGTCCTTGTCTGGTGCTGGCCGGTGCGGGTTCAGGTAAAACCCGCGTGATCACCAATAAAATCGCCCATCTGATCCGCGAGTGTGGCTATCAGGCGCGCCATATCGCCGCCGTGACCTTCACCAATAAAGCGTCGCGCGAGATGAAAGAGCGTGTGGCGCAAACGCTGGGGCGCAAAGAGGCGCGCGGCCTGATGATTTCAACGTTTCACACGCTGGGACTTGAGATCATCAAGCGCGAGTACAAAGCGCTGGGAATGAAATCCAGCTTCTCGCTATTCGACGATCAGGATCAGCTGGCGCTGCTGAAAGACCTGACTAAACAGTGGCTGGAAGAAGATAAGACGCTGTTGCAGCAGCTGATTTCTACTATCTCCAACTGGAAGAACGATCTGGTCGATCCCCAGGGCGCAGCGGGTTTGGCCAAATCGCAGCGCGACCAGATTTTTGCCCACTGTTATCAGCTGTATGACCAACATCTGAAATCCTGCAACGTGCTGGATTTCGACGATTTAATCGCGCTGCCGACGCTGCTGCTGCAGCGCAATCAGGAAGTGCGTGAACGCTGGCAGCAGCGTATTCGCTATCTGCTGGTGGACGAATATCAGGATACCAACACCAGCCAGTATGAATTGGTGAAGCTGCTGGTCGGCGCGCGGGCGCGCTTTACCGTCGTGGGCGATGACGATCAGTCAATCTACTCGTGGCGTGGTGCGCGACCGCAAAACCTGGTGCTGCTGCAAGAGGATTTCCCGGCGCTGGAAGTGGTGAAGCTGGAGCAGAATTACCGCTCGACGCAGCGCATCCTAAAATCGGCCAACATCCTTATCGCCAACAACCCGCACGTGTTTGAGAAGCGCCTGTTCTCAGAACTGGGGCAGGGCAGCGAGCTGAAGGTGCTCAGTGCCAATAATGAAGATCATGAAGCGGAACGCGTGGCCGGCGAACTGATTGCGCATCACTTCATCAACAAAACCGCCTACAAAGATTACGCCATTCTCTATCGCGGCAACCATCAGTCGCGCGTGTTTGAGAAGCAGTTGATGCAGAACCGTATTCCTTATCGCATCTCCGGCGGCACCTCGTTTTTCTCGCGTCCGGAAATCAAGGATTTACTGGCTTATCTGCGCGTGCTGACCAATCAGGAAGATGACAGTGCGTTTCTGCGCATCGTGAATACGCCGCGTCGGGAGATTGGTCCGGCAACGCTACAAAAGCTGGGCGAATGGGCCAATCTGCGCAATAAAAGCTTGTATCTCGCCAGCTTTGATATGGGCCTGGAGCAAACGCTGAGCGGGCGCGGATTGGAACATCTGCAGCGCTTCACGCACTGGCTGAATGAGATTATCCAGCTGACGGAACGCGAGCCGGTTAATGCGGTGCGCGACCTGATTCGCGGCATTGATTACGAAAGCTGGCTGTTTGAAACCTCTCCCAGCCCGAAAGCGGCTGAGATGCGCATGAAGAACGTCAACCTGCTATTTCAGTGGATGACCGAGATGCTGGAAGGGGACGAACTGAACGAACCGATGACGCTGGCGCAGGTGGTGACGCGCTTTACGCTGCGCGACATGATGGAGCGCGGTGAGAGCGACGAGGAGCTCGATCAGGTGCAGCTGATGACGTTGCACGCGTCAAAAGGGCTGGAGTTTCCGTATGTCTATCTGGTCGGCATGGAAGAGGGGTTATTGCCGCATCAGAGCAGCATCGATGAGAACAATATCGAAGAGGAGCGTCGTCTGGCGTATGTAGGCATTACGCGCGCGCAGAAAGAGCTGACCTTTACGCTGTGCCGCGAACGCCGCCAGTACGGTGAACTGATGCGCCCGGAGCCGAGCCGCTTCCTGCTGGAACTCCCGCAGGACGATGTGGTGTGGGAGCGCGAGAAAAAAGTGGTGAGTGCAGAAGAGCGTGTGAAGACCGGACAGACGCGCGTTGCCGGGTTAAGGGCGATGCTTGAGAACGCGAAGAAGGGTTGATGCAGCTTGCTGTCCCCCATCCCGGCCTTCCCCCGCCAGCGGGGGAAGGAGACGCTGCCACATGCTACTTCCCAACTCATATATGGCAGCATCTTCCTCCCCCATTTATGGGGGAGGACCGAGGAGGGGGACAGCGAGCACCTGTTAGGGAGACAGCCAGCACATACCAAATCAGGAGATGGTCAGTAACCAGTGCACATATGACTGATAATGGCTCTCCTGCTCCAGCAGCTCGGAACGCAGCGGATGCACTTCGCGCCACCCTACTGGCAGTGTCAGATGCAACGCATCATCGTCCGCCTGCAAACGCACGGCCGGTAAAGTGTCATCACGGCGACGACTCGAGAAAATAATCGCTAAACGCAGCAGACGACTTAATCGCTCCGCCATACGTGGTGGAACGGCATTTTGCTGCGTTAGTAACGCGAGATCGATGCTGCCGCTTTGATTCTGCAATAGGCAAGCCAGCATTTTTTTCTGTGCGGGAGTGAAACCAGGAAGATCAAGATGACGAATCAGATAGGCGGCGTGCTGCGGTGCCTGACGGAAATCGACGCTCAGGCCAATTTCGTGGATTGAGCAGGCGCTCAGCAACAGGTCACGACATCGGTTATCCAGCTTCCAGCTGCTGCTCACCTGACGGAAGAAACTCTCTGCTAGCTGACGTACGCGACCAGCCTGCTCAATATCAATGGCAAAACGACGTTGCACATTTTGCAGCGTGCGGCTGCGGATATCGCGATCAACCGGCAGATGCAGCATGCCATACACTAAACCTTCGCGCAGTGCGCCGCCAGCCAGCGTCATCCCTTCAATGCTGAGTTCCTGGAAGATGGCGATGAGGATTGATAATCCGCTGGGAAAGACTAATGCGCGCTCTAGCGTCAGTCCTTCAATTTCCAGCTCTTCCAGCTTGCCACATTGAATCGCGCGCTGTTTCAACTGCTGCAGCTTGCTCAGGGTGATGCGCTCATCCATGCCCTGCGCCATCATAATTTCCTGCAGCGCCTGCACGGTACCGGATGCACCCACACAGATTTGCCAGCCTTTCTCGCGTAGCGCAGCGGCTACTGGGCGGATCATCTCACGCGCCGCCGTTTCAGCCTGCTCGAAATTCTCTTTCGCCAGATGACGATCGCTAAAATAGCGTTCGAGCCAGGTTACGCAGCCCATCGATAAGCTAAAGAGCGTGGTGGCGTGCGAGCCTTCGCCGGTCACCAGTTCTGTGCTTCCGCCGCCGATATCAACCACTAAACGCTGATCGGAACCGCCAGTGGTATGCGCAACACCTTGATATATCAAGCGCGCTTCCTCTTCGCCGCTGATGACATTCACCGGGCAGCCAAGAATTTGTTCAGCGGTAACGAGAAAATCCTGCGCATTTTCTGCAATGCGCAGCGTGGCGGTTGCCACCACGCGGATCTGTTCCGGGGGAATATCCTGCAGCTGTTCGGAGAACAACTTCAGACACTGCCAGCCGCGTTGCATCGCCTCTGCAGAGAGATGATTCGCTTTGTCGAGACCGGCTGCCAGACGCACTTTGCGTTTTATCCGCGCGACGGTCTGAATACTGCCAGACACCTCGCGCACCACCAACATATGAAAGCTGTTAGAACCTAAATCAATCGCTGCATAAAGTGACGATGCGCTTAGCATGGTGTGCTTAACCTGAACGCTTACGGTTGCTATTGCGCGGCGCGCCGCTGCGACGGTTACTGTTGTTACCGCCACGGCGTGGACCGTTTCCTGTGCGGCTGCGTTGCAGGCGCTTCGGTGGTGGCAGTTCGTTTAGCAATGCATCGCTGTTGTACTTGCTGACCGGAATACCGTGGCCAATGTACTCTTCAATCGCCGGCAGGTTTAGCGCGTACTCTTCACACGCCAGGCTGATGGAGTGACCGCTTGCTCCCGCGCGGCCCGTACGGCCAATGCGGTGTACGTAGTCTTCGCGATCGTCTGGCAGATCGTAGTTGAACACATGCGTTACCGCAGGAATGTGCAGACCACGTGCGGCGACGTCGGTAGCGACCAGGATATCGACATCACCTTTGGTGAAATCGTCGAGGATGCGCAAACGTTTTTTCTGTGCAACATCACCGGTCAGCAGACCGACGCGATGACCATCGGCAGCCAAATGGCCCCAAATGTCTTCACAGCGATGTTTGGTGTTGGCGAAAATAATGGCGCGATCGGGCCACTCTTCTTCAACCAGCGTTTGCAGCAAGCGCATTTTCTCTTCGTTAGAAGGGTAGAAAAGCTCTTCTTTAATGCGATGGCCGGTTTTCTGCTCGGGTTCCACTTCCACGTATTCGGCGTTGTTCATGTGCTCAAACGCCAATTCACGCACGCGGTAAGACAAGGTGGCAGAGAACAGCATACTTAGGCGTTGGGTGGCCGGCGGCATGCGGCGGAACAGCCAACGAATGTCTTTAATAAAGCCGAGATCGAACATACGATCGGCTTCATCCAGCACAACAACCTGAATGGCGCCAAGGTTGACATGATTCTGCTTGGCATAGTCGATCAGACGTCCGGTGGTGCCCACCAGGATGTCGACGCCATCTGCCAGCACTTTCAGTTGTTTATCGTAGCCGTCGCCACCATAAGCCAGGCCCAGCTTTAAGCCAGTTACCTTCGCTAACGGTTCAGCATCGGCATGAATTTGTACGGCGAGCTCACGCGTTGGGGCCATGATCAGCGCACGTGGCTGATTGATCTGGCGACCTTCTGCGGCAGGATGAGAAAGAAGATAATGAAACGTTGACGTCAGGAACGCCATCGTTTTGCCGGTACCGGTTTGCGCCTGACCCGCGACATCACGCCCTGAAAGCGTAAAAGGCAACGCGAGCGCCTGGATAGGCGTGCAGTTAGAAAAGCCTTTGGTATCAAGGGCTTCTACCACCTGAGGGTGCAGGGCGAAGTCGGAAAACTTCTGTTCAGTTAAGTGTGTTTTGCTCATAGTGTGGTAGAATATCAGCTTACTAGCGCTTTACGAAAGCGTATCCGATGAAATAAAGTCAACCTACGTTGGTATAATTTACGCCAATTCGCCAGGCACAATCTTTTGGAGTTAAACATGAGCAGCGATAAGATCGTTCACTTGACCGATGACAGTTTCGACACAGACGTACTGAAAGCAGACGGTGTCACTCTGGTAGATTTCTGGGCTGAATGGTGTGGTCCTTGCAAAATGATCGCCCCAATCCTCGACGAAGTCGCCGAAGAGTACGAAGGTAAGCTTACCATCGCTAAGTTGAACATTGATGACAACCCGGGTACTGCGCCTAAATATGGCATCCGTGGTATCCCAACTCTGCTGCTGTTCAAGAACGGCGAAGTGGCGGCAACCAAGGTTGGCGCGCTGTCTAAAGGCCAGTTAAAAGAGTTCCTGAACGCCAACCTGGCCTAAGCCCGGCGCGGTGTTTGTTCCGCAGTGGTGAATTTTTTCGCCACTGCTGGACGTCTCACTTTAAGCGTGTTAAGTTGAGTTCACTGCATTACGCTCTTACCTTGTAGTTTGCATCTAAGTTTTCCCTTGTCAGACCCTACTCGCAATGAACGTTATCGTGGTTTGGCAATCTGATGACTAGCACATTCGGCATCATCTTTCGACCGTCTCCTCGTTTCCTATCGCCACATCTGACGATAATCGTCGAGCTGAGTTGAAAAAGAGCCATTAACAGGCATGGAATTTTTGCCATACCACTCACGACAATCATTTCGAGAATTACCCCGAGTTTAAGAACCCATCACTATGAATCTTACCGAATTAAAGAATACGCCGGTTTCTGAGCTGATTACCCTCGGCGAAAATATGGGGCTGGAAAACCAGGCGCGTATGCGCAAGCAGGATATTATTTTCTCTATCCTGAAACAGCACGCAAAAAGCGGCGAAGACATCTTTGGTGATGGTGTGCTGGAGATACTGCAGGACGGATTTGGTTTCCTCCGTTCTGGAGACAGCTCCTACCTCGCCGGTCCCGATGATATCTACGTCTCTCCTAGCCAAATCCGCCGCTTCAACCTCCGCACTGGTGACACCATTTCTGGCAAGATTCGTCCGCCAAAAGAGGGTGAACGCTACTTTGCGCTGTTGAAAGTTAACGAAGTTAACTACGACAAGCCGGAAAACGCGCGCAACAAGATTCTGTTCGAAAACCTCACGCCGTTGCATGCCAGCAAACGCATGCGTATGGAGCGCGGTAATGGCTCGACTGAAGACCTGACAGCACGCGTGCTGGATCTGGCTTCGCCGATTGGTCGTGGTCAACGTGGTCTGATCGTGGCGCCGCCGAAAGCGGGTAAAACCATGCTGCTGCAGAACATTGCGCAGAGCATTGCCTACAATTATCCAGATTGCCTGCTGATGGTGCTGCTGATTGACGAACGTCCGGAAGAAGTGACCGAGATGCAGCGTCTGGTTAAAGGTGAAGTCATCGCTTCTACCTTTGATGAGCCAGCTTCACGTCACGTGCAGGTTGCTGAGATGGTGATTGAGAAGGCCAAGCGTCTGGTTGAGCACAAAAAAGATGTCATCATCCTGCTCGACTCCATCACCCGTTTAGCGCGTGCCTATAACACCGTGGTACCTGCATCAGGCAAAGTCCTGACCGGTGGTGTGGATGCCAACGCCCTGCATCGTCCAAAGCGTTTCTTCGGCGCGGCACGTAACGTGGAAGAGGGCGGTAGCCTAACCATTATCGCCACCGCACTGGTTGATACCGGTTCGAAGATGGACGAAGTGATTTACGAAGAGTTTAAAGGTACAGGTAACATGGAATTGCACCTCTCGCGTAAAATCGCTGAGAAGCGTGTGTTCCCAGCGATTGATTACAATCGTTCCGGTACCCGTAAAGAAGAGCTGCTCACCACTCAGGAAGAGCTGCAGAAGATGTGGATCCTGCGCAAAATCATCCATCCTATGGGTGAAATCGACGCAATGGAGTTCCTCATCAATAAACTGGCTATGACCAAAACCAACGACGAATTCTTCGATATGATGAAGCGTTCATAAGTTGCATGTGTAGAGCCGCTAAGCCAAGCGGCTCTTCGCACAATTTGCCAGGAATTATTGCTAACGCCACGTCTTAACGTGGCGTTTTTTATTTATGGGCATTAGGATTAGCCCAGCAGGAAGCATTTATAATGACTGCGGCAGAAATTTGCTGATTTTTTAAGCTGTCGGATTTTTCTGCAGCAAAATTCGGAATAGGGATGAACGGCAATAGCTGGCATTTTGCATATTGTTGTCCACGATTTTAGCTGAGAGCATTAACGTGAATTTACTCACTATGAGTACAGAGCTTGGCCTAACTTTTCTTTTCTCTTTAGCCTTTATCTTTATTGCTCGCAAAGTGGCGAAAAAGATTGGGTTGGTGGATAAGCCTAATTTAAGGAAAAGACATCAAGGTGTTATTCCATTAGTTGGCGGGATTTCTGTTTATGCAGGTGTCTGTTTTGCCTTTTTGATTACCAAATCATATATGCCAAATGGATTTCTCTACCTGATCTGCGCAGGAATTTTGGTGCTGGTGGGCGCTCTGGATGATCGTTTCGATATTAGCGTCAAGTTTCGCGCTTTTGTGCAGGCGGTTATTGCTGTTGTGATGATGTTTGGCGCCAAGCTGTATCTGCTGAGCCTCGGATTTATCGTTGGCCCAGTGGAATTCATCGTTGGCCCATTTGGGTACGTCCTCACGCTTTTTGCCGTCTGGGCCGCTATAAATGCATTCAACATGGTTGACGGCATCGACGGTTTACTCGGTGGATTATCATGCGTCACCTTTGGTGCCATGGGGATCATTCTTTATTTTGATGGAATGGTTAGTCTTGCGATGTGGTGCTTCGCCATGATTGCCGCCACCATTCCTTATATCCTGCTTAATCTGGGATTCCTGGGACGGCGTTACAAAGTCTTCATGGGGGATGCTGGCAGTACCATGATCGGTTTTACGATTATCTGGATATTGTTAGAGACGACCCAGGGACTGAGCCATCCAATTACCCCTGTCACCGCACTTTGGCTGATCGCGATACCTTTAATGGACATGATTGCGATCATGTACCGTCGTTTACGCAAAGGCATGAGCCCTTTTTCTGCAGATAGACAACACATTCATCATCTCATCATGCGAGCTGGATTTTCATCCCGACAAGCTTTTTTGCTGATTACTGTCGCTGCTGCATTATTAGCCGGGATTGGCGTATTAGGTGAATATCTGGCGTTCATTCCTGAATGGGTGATGCTCGTCTTGTTCTTAATGGCATTTCTTCTTTATGGCTACTGCATTAAGCACGCCTGGCGTATGGCTCGTCGATTGCGTCGTATTAAACGTCGTTGGAACAAAGCCACTTCGGGTAAAAATTACTCCCGGTAAGCGCCCAAATAAGGATTTTTTATGAACTCTGCCATTGTGGAGAACGAACTGGATATGCGTGGCCTCGCTTGTACGCTGTGGCGTGGCAAGCGCTGGATTGTTGGCCTGGCCGTGCTGTTTGCACTGCTGGCATGGCTGGCTTCCATGTTGATGAAGCAGGCGTGGAGCACCACTGCGGTCACCGATCGTCCAACGGTGAATATGCTGGGTGATTTCTTTGTTCAGCAGCAATTCCTCAATAATCTGGATGTCCGCACCAATACGCTCAATCTCAGTTCACCCGCGCCGACCGTAATGGATGAGGTTTATCAAGAGTTCACCATGCAACTGGCATCATGGGATACGCGTCGGGATTTCTGGCAGCAGACTGAATACTTCAAAAGTCGTAAAAGCGGCAATGCGCACAATGATGCGGCGTTGCTCGATGACTTGATCACCAACATCCAGTTCACGGCGGCCGATCCGGCGCGCAATATCCTGGACAACATCAAGCTGGTCGCCGAAACCGCCGGTGATGCTAACAATCTGCTGCGTCAATATATTGCGTACGCCAGCGAGCGTGCGGCGCGTCATCTGAACGCGGAGCTGAAAGGTGCCTGGCAGGCACGCAGCGTGCAGCTGCAGTCGCAGGTTAATCGTCAGCAAGAAGTGGCGCAGGCGGTGTTTGCGCGTCAACGCCAGCGTATTGAGCAGGCATTGAAAGTGGCGAGCGAGCAGGGCATTAAAGAGAATCGCGCACCGGCAACGGGTGAAGCATTACCAGACAGCGATCGTTTCCTGTTAGGGCAGCAAATGCTGCAGGCACAACTCGATACCCTACAAGCCAGCGGACCTGCTTACGATTTAAGCTATGATCAAAATAGAGCGATGCTGAGTACGCTGCAGACCGGACCGCGACTGGATAAACAATTCCAGACTTATCGCTATCTGCGCACGCCGGAAGAGCCGGTATCGCGCGACAGTCCGCGTCGTCTGTTTATGATGATCATGTGGGGCGTCATTGGCGCGCTGGTCGGTGCGGGAGTGGCGCTGGTGCGTCGTCCGCGTTTAACGTTACCAACGAGCCACTAAGAGAAGTCATGTGAAAGTTCTGACCGTATTTGGCACGCGTCCTGAAGCGATCAAAATGGCTCCGCTGGTGCAGGCGCTGGCGCAGGATGCTGCGTTCGAGTCGCGCTTGTGCGTCACCGCTCAACATCGTGAAATGCTCGATCAGGTGCTGCGTCTGTTTCAGCTTCAGCCCGATTATGATCTGAATATCATGCGCCCCGAGCAAGGGCTGACGGAGATCACCAGCCGCATTTTGCAGGGCATGAAAACCGTATTAGCTGATTTTCAGCCAGATGTGGTGTTAGTGCACGGTGACACCACCACCACGTTTGCTGCCAGCCTGGCGGCGTTTTATCACCAAATACCCGTTGGTCATGTAGAAGCGGGCCTGCGCACGGGTAATCTGCTGTCGCCGTGGCCAGAAGAGGCCAATCGTACGCTTACCGGACATCTGGCGAGCTACCACTTCACGCCGACGGAAAATTCGCGGCAGAACCTGTTACGCGAAAATCTGCCCGATGCGCGTATCTTCGTTACCGGCAACACGGTGATTGATGCGCTGCTGTGGGTTCGCGATCGCGTGCTTGATGATGCCGATCTTAACGCTCGCCTTGCGGCGCGCTATCCGTTCCTCGACCAGGACAAAAAGCTGATTCTGGTCACCGGCCACCGCCGCGAAAGCTTTGGCGACGGATTCGAACGTATTTGCAGCGCGCTGGCGCAGATAGCGCGCCAACATCCAGAGGTGCAAATCGTTTATCCGGTACATCTCAACCCTAACGTCAGCGAGCCGGTAAACCGCATTCTGAGCGGCATTGATAATATCATCCTGATTGAACCGCAGGAGTATCTGCCGTTTGTCTGGCTGATGAACCGCTCATGGCTGATTCTCACTGATTCTGGCGGCATACAGGAAGAAGCGCCATCGCTCGGCAAGCCCGTGCTGGTGATGCGCGATACCACCGAGCGGCCAGAAGCCGTTGCAGCCGGCACGGTGAAGCTGGTGGGCACTAATATCAGTAAGATTGTCGCGGAAGTCAGCCTGCTATTACAGGATGATGAAGCCTGGCAGGCAATGAGCCGCGCGCACAACCCGTATGGCGATGGTCATGCCTGCGCGCGCATCTTGCAGGCCCTAAAACAACACAGAGTATAACCATGCGTTTTGAAACCATTTCCGTTATCGGACTGGGCTATATTGGGCTGCCAACGGCGGCCGTTTTTGCCTCACGGGGAAAAAAAGTCGTTGGCGTGGATATTAATAGCCGCGCTGTCGAAACCATTAATCGCGGCGATATCCATATCGTTGAACCTGAGCTGGGTGATGTGGTGCGCGACGCGGTGCGAGACGGATATCTGCGCGCCACTACGCAGGCAGAAGCCGCCGATGCTTTTCTGATTGCGGTACCCACGCCGTTTATCGGCGACCATCAACCGGATCTCAGTTATGTGCAGGCCGCCGCGTTGTCCATTGCGCCGGTATTAAAGGCGGGCGATCTGGTGATTCTCGAATCGACGTCGCCAGTCGGCGCAACTGAGCAAATGGCTGAGTGGCTGGCGGCGGCGCGTCCGGACCTGCGCTTTCCGCAGCACGGTGATGCATGCGACGTGTTTATCGCTTACTGTCCGGAGCGCGTATTGCCCGGCAAAGTGATGGTCGAGCTGCTGGAAAACGATCGCGTGATTGGTGGTATGACGCCAGCCTGTTCCGCACGGGCCAGTGAGCTGTACCGCATTTTCCTGCGCGGCGAATGCGTGGAAACCCATGCGCGCACCGCCGAGATGTGCAAACTGACAGAAAATAGCTTTCGCGATGTGAATATCGCGTTTGCCAATGAGCTGTCGCTGATTTGTGCAGAGCAAGGCATCAACGTGTGGGAGCTGATTGCGTTGGCGAATCGCCATCCACGCGTCAATATTCTGCAGCCTGGGCCGGGCGTGGGCGGTCACTGTATTGCCGTCGATCCCTGGTTTATCGTGGCGCAAAATCCCGAGCAGGCGCGACTGATTCGTACCGCGCGTGAAGTGAATGATGCCAAGCCCGGCTGGGTGCTGGATCAGGTAAAACAGGCGCTGGCGGAGTGCCTTACCGCCAGCGGCAAACGCGCCAGCGACGTCACCATTGCCTGCTTTGGGCTGGCCTTCAAACCGAATATTGATGATCTGCGCGAAAGTCCGGCGATGACGGTGGCTCATCTGATTGCCGAATGGCACAGCGGTCAAACCTGGGTGGTTGAACCGCACGTAACGGCCATCCCGCAGCGTCTGGCGCACGAAGCCACGTTAGTCGCAACCGAAGAGGCGCTGCAACAGGCGGATATTCTGGTGATGTTGGTCGATCACGCGCAGTTCCGCGCGGTTGAAGCTACACAGATTGCGCAGCCATGGATCGTCGATACTAAAGGTGTCTGGCGATGAAACAGTATTTGGTTACCGGTGGTGCAGGATTTATCGGTTCGGCGCTGGTACGTTTTCTGATTGAAAACACTGACCATCGCGTTGTGGTGGTCGATAAGCTGAGTTACGCAGGCAATCTGGCCTCGCTGGCGCCGGTACAGCAGGATGCGCGTTTCGCCTTCGAGCAGGTGGATATTTGCGATCGTGCCGAACTGGATCGCGTGATGACGCAGTACCAGCCGGATTGCATCATGCACCTGGCGGCGGAAAGTCATGTCGATCGTTCAATTGACGGCCCAATTGCCTTCGTCGAAACCAATATCGTTGGCACCTATCAACTGCTGGAAGCGGCGCGTCATTACTGGAATGGCATGGCGGATGAGCGCAAAAAAGGCTTTATTCTGCATCACATCTCTACCGACGAAGTGTTTGGCGACCTGCACGGCCGTGACGATTTCTTTACCGAAACGACGCCATATGCGCCAAGTAGCCCTTATTCAGCCACTAAGGCCAGCAGCGATCATCTGGTGCGTGCCTGGCTGCGCACTTATGGTTTGCCGGTGATCATCACCAACTGCTCTAACAATTATGGTCCGTATCATTTCCCGGAGAAGCTGATCCCACTCACCATCATCCATGCGCTGGCCGGTAAACCGTTGCCGGTATATGGCAATGGCAGCCAGATTCGCGACTGGCTGTATGTGGAAGACCATGCGCGAGCGCTTTATCGCGTTGTCAGCAGCGGCAAAGTAGGTGAAACCTACAATATCGGCGGCCATAATGAGCGACGCAATCTTGAGGTGGTGGAAACGCTGTGTGATTTGCTGGATGAACTGGCCTCCCAGCAGCGAGCACCACATCTCGCTCGTTATCGTGACTTAATTACCTTTGTCAGCGATCGTCCCGGACACGACTTACGTTACGCCATCGACGCCAGCAAAATTGCACGTGAGCTTGGCTGGACGCCGCAGGAAACGTTTGAAAGTGGCATTCGCAAAACGGTGCAGTGGTACCTGGCGAATCCACAATGGTGGCAGGCGATTCTTAATGGCAGCTATCGCGGTGAGCGACTGGGCCTGGCCGCACCGCGCTAAACTATCCATTCAGAAGGAGCAGCGATGAAAGGCATCATTTTAGCCGGAGGTTCGGGTACGCGTTTGCATCCGATTACTCGCGCCATCTCGAAGCAGTTGTTGCCGGTATACGACAAGCCGATGATTTACTATCCGCTGTCTGTGCTGATGTTGGCCGGAATTCGCGAAATTCTGATCATTACCACGCCGGAAGATCGCGCTCACTTTGAACGCTTGCTGGGCGATGGCAGCGAATTTGGCATCCAGCTGGCGTATGCCGAACAACCTAGCCCGGACGGGCTGGCGCAGGCATTTATCATTGGTGAATCCTTTATCGGTGACGACCCGTGCTGCCTGGTGCTGGGAGACAATCTTTATTTCGGTCAGGGCTTCAGCCCCAAACTGAAGAAGGTGGCCGCACGCAGCCGCGGCGCTACCGTGTTCGCATATCAGGTGATGGATCCCGAGCGTTTTGGCGTGGTGGAGTTTGATGATGACTTCAACGCGCTCTCAATTGAGGAAAAGCCGCAGCAGCCGAAATCGCGCTGGGCGGTAACGGGCCTCTATTTTTACGATAATCGCGTGGTGGAGTTTGCTAAACAGGTTAAACCTTCCGCGCGGGGTGAGCTGGAAATTACCGCTATCAACCAGATGTACCTCGATCAGGGTGAGCTATCTGTTGAGCTATTGGGCCGTGGTTTTGCCTGGCTGGATACCGGAACACATGACAGCCTGATTGAGGCGAGCATGTTTGTGCAGACGGTTGAAAAACGCCAGGGGTTTAAAATTGCCTGCCTGGAAGAGATTGCATGGCGCAACGGCTGGCTAAGCGACGCACAGTTGCTGGCAGCAGCACAGGCGCTCACCAAAACCGGCTACGGCCAGTACCTGCTGGATGTTCATCATGCCCGTCCGCGTCAATATTAATCCCCTTACGTGGGAAAATGACTTCTTCGGCCAGAACAGCGCTCGTTTAACGCTGGATGGCGATCTGCCGCTGGCGGAAGCGCTTGAACAGCCGTATGCGCTGTGGCAAACCAAAGTGCCTGCTGAGCGTGTTGAGGTGATCGATGCGTTGAGCCAACACGGCTTTCAGTTGGTTGAAGGTGAAGCCGACCTCGCCATCGGTATCAAACTTACCGAGCGGCAAACCGGGGTGCGCATCGCGCGGGAAGCGCAAATCCCAGCATTGCGAGCCGCCGCAGCGCAGGCGTTTAGCCAAAGCCGCTTTCGCGCGCCGTGGTTTGATGCGGCTGACAGCGGGCGTTTCTATGCGCAGTGGATTGAGAACGCCGTGCGCGGCACCTTCGATAACCAATGCCTGGTAGCCTGCAATGAGCAGGGCGCGCTGCAGGGTTTCGTTTCAATGCGCGAACTCGACGGCGATATGCGTATTGGTCTGCTAGCGGTATTGCCCGACGCGCAAGGTTGTGGCGTGGGCCAGCGTTTACTGCTCGCTGCCGCTGACTGGGGCCGCGTGCGCCAGCTTGCGCATCTGCGCGTAGCCACCCAGCTCAGCAATCTCGCGGCGATGCGCCTCTATTTACGCAGCGGTGCGCGGCTGGAAAGCACCGCTTACTGGTTCTACAGGAAAGCCACATGATCCCCTTTAATGCACCGCCGATTGTCGGCAGCGAAGTTGAATACATGCAGTCGGCGATGGCCAGCGGCAAACTGTGCGGTGACGGCGGCTTTACTCGTCGCTGTCAGCAGTGGATGGAGCAACATTTTGGCAGCAAAAAAGTGTTGCTGACGCCGTCGTGCACCGCGTCGCTGGAGATGGCCGGGCTGCTGATCGATCTGCAGCCCGGCGATGAAGTGATCATGCCGAGCTACACCTTCGTCTCCACCGCCAATGCCTTTGTGCTGCGCGGCGCGACCATTGTGTTTGTCGATGTGCGTCCCGATACGATGAATATCGACGAAACCTTGATTGAAGCAGCGATCACGCCGAAAACCCGCGCTATCGTGCCGGTACATTACGCGGGCGTGGCCTGCGAAATGGACAGCATCATGGCACTGGCAGCGAAGCATAAACTCTATGTGATCGAAGATGCCGCGCAGGGTGTGATGTCGCAGTACAAAGGACGCGCGCTCGGCACCATCGGTCATATTGGCTGCTTCAGCTTCCACGAAACCAAAAACTACACCGCGGGCGGTGAAGGCGGGGCGACGCTGATCAATGAGGCGCAGCTGGTAGAGCGTGCTGAGATCATTCGCGAAAAGGGCACCAACCGCAGCCAGTTTTTCCGTGGTCAGGTGGATAAATATACCTGGCGCGATATCGGCTCCAGCTATTTGATGGCGGATCTGCAAGCGGCCTATTTGTGGGCGCAGCTGGAAGCGGCGGAGCATATTAATCAGCAGCGCTTGCGCCTATGGCAGCGCTATTATGATGCGCTGCAACCGCTGGCAGCAGCCGGTCGTATTGAACTGCCGGTGGTGCCGGAGCATTGCCAACACAATGCGCACATGTTCTACATCAAACTGCGCGACAGCAACGATCGTCAGGCACTGATCAACTGGATGAAAGAAGCGGAAATCCTCACGGTGTTTCACTACATCCCGCTGCACTCATCGCCGGCGGGTGAACGCTTTGGCCGCTTCCACGGTGAGGATGTGTTTACCACCGCTGAAAGTGAGCGCCTGCTGCGTCTGCCCTTGTTCTATAACCTCTCAGATAATAACCAGCGCACGGTGATCAGTTCGCTGTTGAGTTTCTTTGCCTGATGTCGTTAGCCAAAGCCTCAGTCTGGACCGCCTCCTCCACGCTGATAAAAATCGTTGCCGGCTTGTTGGTGGTGAAGCTGCTAGCGGTCAGTTTTGGACCGGAAGGTATCGGGCAGGCGGGTAACTTCCGCCAGTTAATCACCGTACTCGGCGTGCTGGCAGGCGCGGGTATCTTCAACGGCGTCACCACTCTGGTGGCGCAGCATCAGCAACAGCCGCAACAATTACGTGCGGTCACCGGCACGGCGTCGGCGATGGTGCTGGGCTTTTCTACGCTGTTGGCGCTGGTTTTTTTACTGGCGGCACGGCCCATTAGCGCGGCGCTATTTGGTCATGCTGAATACGAAAATGTGGTGCGCATTGTCGCCTTTCTCCAGCTCGGCATTGCCTGGGCTAACCTGACCCTGGCGCTGCTAAAAGGTTTTCGCGATGCGCGCGGTAATGCGCTGGCGCTTATCGCTGGAAGCCTGATTGGCGTGCTTGGTTATGTATTGTGCTGGTGGCTGGGCGGTTACGCCGGTGCGCTGGTCGGTTTGGCGCTGGTACCGGCGCTGGTCGTCTTTCCTGCCCTGATCATGCTGCGACGCCATCGCGACGTATTACCGCTGAGCTGGCTTAAGCCCACATGGCAGCCCGAGCTGGCGCGTAATTTGGCGAAGTTTACGCTGATGGCGCTGATTACCTCATTCACCTTGCCGGTAGCGTGGGTGATGATGCGAAATTTGCTGGCAGAACAGCAAGGTTGGGCGCAGGTCGGCTTATGGCAGGGCGTTACCAGCATCTCCGATGCCTATTTGCAGTTTATCACCGCCACCTTTAGCGTCTGGTTGCTGCCTACGCTGGCGCGTCTGGAAACTAAGCCGCAGATAGCGCGTGAAATTGGCCGTGCGCTGCGCTTTGTTTTGCCAGCCGTCGCCGCTGCCAGTTTCTGCGTGTGGCTGCTACGCGATGTAGCTATCTGGCTGCTGTTTTCGCCGCAGTTCAGCGCCATGCGTGACCTTTTTGTCTGGCAGTTGTGTGGTGACGTCTTTAAAGTCGGCGCCTATGTTTTCGGATATCTGGTGATCGCCAAAGCGTCGCTGCGCTTTTATATTCTGACTGAAATTAGCCAGTTTGCGCTGCTAACCGGCTTCTCCCATTGGCTGATTCCGCTGCACGGTACCGCTGGAGCCGCGCAGGCTTATATGGCCACCTACGTACTCTATTTCGCCCTTTGCTGTGGCACCTTCTTGATTTATTGCCGGAAAAAATGACTTTATTTCACGTGTTGGGATCGGATATCCCGCATCACAATCATACGGTGCTGCGTTTCTTTAATGACGTGATGAGCGCCGAGATGCCTGGCGATACGCCGCGTCAATTTATGGTGGTTGCCAGCGCGCCAGAAACGCTGCATGCCTATTCGTCACTGCAGATTGAAACCTTCACCAGTAAGCGTGCATTGGCGCAGGCGGTGGTGGCGCGCGCAGCCGATCGTTCGCAGCGCTTCTTCTTTCATGGCCAGTTCAATCCGGGCATTTGGCTGGCGTTACTGAGCGGCAAACTGCGCCGTCAGCAGGCGTTCTGGCATGTGTGGGGCGCGGATCTCTATGAAGAAGGACGCGGGCTCAAGTATCAGCTGTTTTATCTGCTGCGCCGCCTGGCACAGGGGCGCGTAGCGCAAGTATTTGCTACGCGAGGTGATTTGCACCATTACCAGCAACGACATCCGCGCGTTCCGGCTTCACTGCTCTATTTCCCGACGCGCATGCCAGATATGGCAATCCCCGCGTCGCTGGAAACCTGTGATTTCACCATCCTGCTTGGTAACTCTGGCGATCGCAGTAATCACCACATTGCCGGTCTGGAGGCGATTCGTGCGCAGTTTGGCGAACGGGTAAAAATTGTGGTGCCGCTCGGCTATCCGGAAAACAATCATGGCTACATTGACGAAATTGCTGCGGCCGCACAGCGCTTGTTTCCGGCGGGGCAGGTCACTTTGCTGCGCGACAAGATCGACTTTGGTGCCTATCTGACATTGCTTAGCCGCTGCCAGCTCGGCTATTTTATGTTCGAACGTCAGCAAGGCATTGGCACACTTTGTCTGCTGATTCAGGCTGATATTCCCTTCGTGCTGAACCGCAAAAATCCGTTCTGGCGCGATCTCAGTGAACAAGGCTTGCCGGTATTGTTTAGTGAAGATGCGCTGGATGCGGCCAGTATCGCTGAAGCTCAGCGGCAACTGAAGCAGTGTGATAAATCATCGATTGCCTTCTTTGCCCCGGGTTATCTGGCAGGCTGGCGCGATGCGTTAACCCTGAGTGAAAGGAAATGAACATGAGCCTGATGCAGTTTAGTGGTCTGCTGGTGGTTTATCTGTTTTCGCTGGGTTTCATTCTGACTTTAACCTGGCGAGAATTTAAACGGGTGCGCTTCAATTTCCACCTGTTCTTTACCATTCTCTTTTTACTGACCTTCTATTTTGGCTTCCCGCTGACCAGCGTGCTGGTGTTCCGCTTTAACGTCGCGGTGGTGCCAGCGGAATATCTGCTGCAGGCGCTGCTGGCCGCCACCAGTTTTTATGCCATCTATTACGTCAGCTACAAGGTACGGCTGCGGCCGGCTAATGCGCCAGCGCGCAAACCCTGGCTGGAAATGAACCGGGTTGAAACCCATCTAACCTGCCTGCTGCTGGCGCTGGTGGCCATTGGCACCGTAACAGTGTTCTTTATGCACAATGGCTTGCTGTTGTTCAGGCTGTCGGCGTACAACCAGATTTTCTCCAGTGAAGTGTCCGGCGTGGCGCTCAAGCGCTTCTTCTATTTCTTTATTCCGGCGATGTTGATTCGTTACTTCCTCAAGCCAACGCAGCGCCAGTGGCTGTGGTTTTTGCTGGTATCGGTCGCATTTGGATTACTGACCTACGCGCTGGTGGGCGGCACGCGCGCCAATATTATTATCGCTTTTGCGCTGTTTCTGTTTATCGGTATTACGCGTGGCTGGATCACCTTGTGGATGCTGGTCGGCGCCGGCGTGATGGCGATTGGCGGCATGTTTTGGCTGGCGTTGCGTCGCTACAACCTTGATGTGGTGGGTGATGAGGCGTTTTACACCTTCCTTTATCTGACGCGCGATACCTTCTCGCCTTGGGAAAATCTGGCACTGTTACTGCAAAACTACGACAAAATCGATTTTCAAGGATTGGCGCCGATTTGGCGTGATTTCTACGTGTTCATTCCCAGCTGGATGTGGCCAGGGCGTCCATCAATGATTTTGAACAGCGCCAATTACTTTACCTGGGAAGTGTTAAACAACCATTCTGGCTTAGCTATTTCACCTACGCTGCTTGGTTCGCTGCTGGTGATGGGGGGCGTGTGGTTTATCCCGATCGGCGCGGTTGCCGTGGGCCTGCTCATGAAGGGCTTTGATAACCTTTATCTGTATGGTCGCGATACCAGTAACCGATATAGCGGGGCGATTTTGCAGAGTTTTTGCTTCGGCGCGGTATTTAACATGATCGTGCTGGCACGTGAAGGGCTGGATGCTTTTGGCTCGCGCGTGGTGTTCTTTTGTCTGATTTTTGCTGCCTGCATGTGGGTGGCTAAATTGTTGTACTGGCTGTTGGCGCGCGCGGGGCTAATTCGTCCGCGCAGCGAGCCGGTTTTACACAGCCCCTCTTAACTTCTGGGCACAACGGGAAATTCATACCATGGAAACCGATAAGCCGCGCTATAGCCTGCGCGGAGTCGATCTTCACGCCTTCAACGATATGGCGAGCTTTCTGCGCTTTCTTTTGCCTGATGGTAAGCCGCGCAGCGGCACATTGGTGGCGATAAATGCTGAGAAAATGCTGACGCTGGAAGAGGATGCGCAGTTACGCTCGTTGATTGCTGAGGCAGAATTCAAATATCCGGACGGCATCAGCATCGTCCGCTCGCTGCGCAAAAAATATCCCCAACTGCAGGTCAATCGCATCGCGGGCGCGGATCTTTGGGAAGCGCTGATGGAGCATGCTGGGCGCAGCGGCATTCCAGTCTTTCTGATTGGTGGACGTCAGGCAGTGTTGCAGGAAACCTGCGACAAGCTGCGTCGGCAGTGGAATGTGAATATCGTTGGCAGTCAGGATGGTTACTTTGCCCCTGAAGATCGCGAGGCGCTGTTTGCCCGTATTGCGGCAAGCGGCGCGCAGATTGTTACGGTAGCGCAGGGTTCGCCGCGTCAGGAGTTGCTGATGCGTGATTGCCGCGCATATTGGCCGCATGCGCTCTATATGGGCGTGGGTGGCACTTATGATGTTTTCACTGGGCACGTTCAGCGCGCGCCAATCTGGTGGCAAAAATCCGGGTTGGAATGGCTTTATCGTCTCATTCGTCAACCTTCACGCTGGCGTCGCCAATTAAAGCTGCTGAAATATTTACGCTACCATTGGCGCGGCGATCTCTGAAATTGCTGATTTTTCCAGCAGAGTTGACAGGGTAAGCGCCTCAAACTGCAGTAATTATCGATGGAATGCACAAAGCGTAATCAAACGCGTTTTTTTTATAAAAAAGGGCTGGACAGCATGAGGTCAAGCCCGTAGTATGCCCATCCGCAACGGCGCTACGCGCCCGTAGCTCAGCTGGATAGAGCGCTGCCCTCCGGAGGCAGAGGTCTCAGGTTCGAATCCTGTCGGGCGCGCCATTTAGTTTGTGCGCAAGAGCTTCGGTGGTTGGTTTAACCGCGTTATGCAGTGAATTTACGTAAGCGTGACACGTTTACGCACCAGATTTATGGTGGCTATAGCTCAGTTGGTAGAGCCCTGGATTGTGATTCCAGTTGTCGTGGGTTCGAGTCCCATTAGCCACCCCAGATTTTGCTCGGTCACGCGATGGTGGCGGAATTGGTAGACGCGCTAGCTTCAGGTGTTAGTGTTCTTACGGACGTGAGGGTTCAAGTCCCTCCCTTCGCACCAGGCAAAATTACGCAGTAGCGGTAAGAAGTAAAAAATCGGCGAGTAGCGCAGCTTGGTAGCGCAACTGGTTTGGGACCAGTGGGTCGGAGGTTCGAATCCTCTCTCGCCGACCATATTCGAAAAGCCTGCTTGAGAAAGCAGGCTTTTTTCGTTTCTTCCCGCCAAACGCGCCTCACTTCGTAATTAACGCTCCCCGAACGCACCATTCTGCGCTTTGTCGCTATTAAGCAACATCTAACCCTTTGATTTTTAATAGCATGACAATTCCTTGCATTGCTTGTCTCTCTGCAGAGACAGCTTTTAACGCTTTCGTCGTGATTTGCCGACAGTTATGCGTACACCATCGGTTTATCTTACTGATATAAAATAACTTATTATGTAATCTGCAGTTTTGGCACAGCTTGTGCAATACTATTCCTGTAGATGCTCATTCCACCTCTTATGTTTGCTGATGCTACATAAACCTGGGAATGATGCAGAGCCCCTTACGGCATCCGTTGTCCAGCCTGGCAGTATTTGCGCACGCTTTACTGCAGTAAGAAGGACATTACGTTGAGTCGGATGCCATCAGTTGTCTTAATGACCTGATCTTACACCTGCTTATGGCAGGTGTTTTTTTATCTACGTTTGCCACAGGCGAAAAAAAAGCCGGGACAAGCCCGGCGTGCACAAAAGTAACAATCGTATAATCAGGTGCTGGGATTGGTCTTCAGCGTGAGTAACAAGCCTTCCCGACGCATTTTCGCGGCGTCTTCCGGGCGATGCAGACGATCGTAAACATCCGCCAACCAGGCATAATCAAAGGCATCCGGTCGCTGCGCTAACGCTTGCTGGAATGCCTCTGCCGCCTGCTGCCATTCACCATGACGCATCAGCATCTGACCCAGCGTACTGTGCAACAGTGGCGTAGCGCCGTGCTGTTTAATCTGCTGGCGCAGTGCTTTCTCTAGCGATTGCGGATCGCCGCTTTTAATACGCGGCATCAGCAGCACCAGACGATCGTCATACTGGCGTTTCAGGCCGTCCAGCACGATGCTTTGCGCCGTATCCGGGTCGTCACACTCAATCAGATGTTCCGCCATCGCCACTTGCAGTGCGGTTTCCTGACGCGTTTTACGACTCTGGTCCTGCCACCACTTTTTCAAGCCGTCGCTACCCTGATCGGCCATCGCCTGATTCATCAGGCCCAGCCAGGCTTGCTGCTGCAATGCGTCGCGCTGTGCTTCATCGTTGATTTGCACTTTTTGCATTGCAGGCAAGATATCGAGCAGTGCACCCCACGCGCCGGTACGTACATAGGCTTGTTCTGCCAGACGAAGCACTTCCGGATGGCGAGGCGCCACTTCCAGCAGGCGGTCGACGCCGTGACGAGCAGCATGATCTTCATTACGCGCTAATTGCAGACGCACGCGGGTGATTTCAACCGGAATGGTATCGTTCACCGACAACTCGGCGGCACGCTCCAGATGCTGATTAGCGCGAATTTCATCACCACGTTGCTGTGCCGCTTCCGCAGCCAGCAAGTAGTTTGCGACCGGCTGATCGGCGTGATCGGCATTTTTCGACAGCAGTTTTTCTGCCTGCTTGAAATCGCCCTCTGCTAGCTTCATCAGCGCGCTTTGCGTGTGACGCTGCGCGCTACGACGCTTGCGGCCCGTAAACCAGCCGCGCGTGCGTGCGCCAGTGCGGAACAGGCGACGCAGAATCCACTCGACTAACAAAATTACCAGCAGGCTGAGGATCAAGATAATCGCCAGTCCCGTCACACTGGTTTCGATGTTCCAGTTGTCGGTCTGAATCAGCACATAGCCTTGATGGCCAGCAACTATCGGCCCGATTACAATGCCCGCAATCAGCAGCAGGAAAAGCACCAATACTTTAAGCATGGTTAGCCTCCCTGCTGGTCAGCGGCAACCGATGGCTGAGCCAGCAAATTACGCACACGGGTTTGCATCAGTTTTTCCAGCAGCGGCTGACTTTCCAGCGTGTCCGGCACATCCATCGAAATGCTTTGCTGGCTCAGTTCATCTAACTGAGCGAGGAAGGCTTTGGTGGCGGCATCATTGGTGTCGTACCAGGCGCGTACCCAGGTTGAGACGGCATCAATAGACTGTTTATAAATTTCGTCCTGATGACGCGGTACAGCCTGAGCAGCAATGAGCAGACGCGAACGGATGTTTTCACGCAGGTAAACGTCCTGATTGGGTGCCAGCAGCGGCTGTGCGGTGTTATCGCGACGACGGATGGTGATGAAATCATCCATAAAGTTATGCCAGCTTTTCACCAGGTTTTGTCGCCACTCGTGCAGTGAGCTAGAGAGCTCACCGCCATCGGCATCCATCGGTGAATCATCGCTGTCGTTATCGGCCAGGCGCAGATTATCAACGCCGTTCGACAGCTGATTGAGCTTGAGAATAGTGCCGTCATAATCAACCTGGCTGACTGCGGAGAGCGAGCTGATATCCTGCGTCAACGCACGACGCACGTTCATCACACTTGGATCGTTCATATCCGCCAGGCTGGTATCGGCACTTTTCAGTAACGCTGCTGCGGTAGTGACATCCTGATCGCTCCACAGTTTGCGGCCCGCCAGTTTGACGAGGTAATCCGCCTGAGCCAGCAGCCAGGTGCGGGTATCGTTACCCGAAATGGTGGCGACTTTATCACGCAGGGTTTCCAGCTCTTTAGCACTGTTGTCCTGCTGCGTGCGCGTCTCTTGTAAGGCGCTGTTGGCGCTCTCCAGTTGTTGCGTCAGCTGCTGTTTATCGCTGCCTAGTTGCTGCTGCAAGGCGCTCAGCTGCTCAGTCAGATTCTGATTAGTTTGAGCCTGTAAATCGGCCTGGTGTTTCCCATTGAGGTAAAGTCCCGCCCCAATCGCCAGCGCAATGACAATCGCCACCGCACTCAGCACCTTGCCATCGCTCTTTTTATCGCGAGGAGGCTTGGTTGCTGGAGAGGGAGAATTGTCCGCTGGGGTGGTTTCTTCAACCATGGCGGAGGAGGCTTTTTGTTCCGTCATTATGGCTCATCCCATTGTTAAGTTCAGCGTAACGCGCGCAGCAGCGCATCGTTATCGGCACCATCGGCTACATCAATGTCCTGCCAGCCTAATTCAGCGGCTTGCGTAGCCAAACGTTCACTGACGACTACAAGCCGACAGTGCAGTAACCATTCCCGTCGATCAATCGGCGGAAACAGAGAAAAGAGTTGTTGTAACATTTCACCGCTGGTGACCACCAGCGTTGTAATCCCGCGATCGCGCCAGCGGCGGCCTTCAATCGCGCCGTTATAGTGTTTTTCACAGCGCTGATAACACTCGCAATACTGCACTTCAGCACCGCGTTCAATCAGCGTTTCTGCCAGTAATTCGCGGCCTGGGCTGCCCCGCAGAATTAACGCGCGTTTGCCGTTTACCTGCTGCAAACGATTCAGACGCACCAGTTCTTCACTGGTCTCCCGCGCATGAGGATAGTCTACTTTCAGATTACTGACGGTGTGTAACGCCAACGCGGTGCTGCGACCGATAGCATAATAGTTGAGTGCTTCGGGCCATGCTGTGGTGTGGTGCTGTAAAGCGGGTTGGGCGAAGGTCACGACCTGCTGCGATAGCAAAAATACCAGATCGCCCGGCTGCAGTGCGGCAAGTTGATGCGGCAGATGTTGAAGATCGCGACCCGGCGTGAATTCAATGAGCGGAAAACTCCATGCCAGCTTCCCCAGGTTTCGCAAGCGCGAAACCAGTTCGGTAGCAGCCGGTTCCGGACGGGTCACGAGGATGGTCATGCGGGAGGTTGTCCCTGATAAACTTCACGCAAAATGTCGCGCGCGCCACCATCAAGCAGCTCTTCAGCTAACGAAATGCCCATTTGTTCGGCCTGATCGCGTGGACCACGACGCTCGCCTACCACCATCTGATTGCCGTCAGGTGAACCGACTAAACCACGCAGCCATAACTGATCGTCTTCCAGTACCGCGAAGCTACCGATCGGCACCTGACAACCGCCTTCCAGCCGCGTGTTCATCGCGCGTTCAGCGCGCACGCACACGGCGGTATCATCGTGATTCAGCGCCTGCAGCAGCGTAATCAATTGCGCATCATCAACACGGCATTCGATGCCGACAGCGCCCTGGCCAACGGCAGGCAATGAGATCTCTGCGGGCATCGCCTGGCGGATGCGATCTTCCAGGCCTAAACGCTTCAGTCCTGCCGCAGCAAGAATGATGGCGTCGTATTCCCCGGCATCGAGTTTACCGAGACGGGTTCCAACGTTGCCGCGCAGCGAACGGATGACTAAATCTGGACGACGCGCGCTAATCTGGCACTGGCGACGCAGGCTGGAGGTACCGACCACCGCGCCCTGCGGCAGTTCATCAATGCTGTGGTAACGATTAGAGACAAAAGCATCGCGTGGATCTTCACGCTCGCAAATGGTCACCAGACCGAGCCCTTGCGGAAAATCGATCGGCACATCCTTCATCGAGTGCACGGCAAGATCGGCACGGTCTTCCAGCATTGCCAACTCAAGCTCTTTGACAAAAAGCCCTTTGCCGCCCACTTTGGCCAGCGGCGTATCAAGGATGACATCACCTTTCGTGACCATCGGCAGCAGCTCTACCTGTAGCCCCGGATGGGCTGCCATCAGGCGCTGTTGGACATATTGTGCCTGCCACAGAGCGAGAGGACTTTGTCTGGTAGCAATTCTGAAAATTTTGTTTAACATGCTGTTAACCATTTTGATCGTTCATCGAATATCCTATCATTGATAGGGGAATGCTGTCAGTTTCAACGGATTGAAAAGGCCGCGATGTCAGACTCAGCCTGAAATAATCAGGATCTCAGTCTGAAGTCGAAGTCTGAAAAAAGCAGGGCTACGTTCGGAACATGCTAAACTGTTAAGTAGCGCAACTTTCTTTACGGTCAATCCTCCAGGTGTTAGATTGATCACGTTTCCAGCAATAATTTGCCCAATATCTTTATTATTAAGCGGCAAATGGCGGAAACAGGGTGCTTAACACTGGGACAATCAGGCGAAACGTCTTGTACCTCTACATTGAGACACTGAAACAGAGACTGGATGCGATTAACCAGCTGCGCGTCGATCGCGCACTGGCTGCTATGGGGCCTGCTTTCCAGCAAGTCTACAGTCTGCTGCCAACATTTTTGCACTACCACCATCCGCTGATGCCGGGCTACCTCGAAGGTAGCGTTCCGCATGGCGTTTGCCTCTTCACGCCCGATGAAAATCAACAGCAGCTGCTGCAGAGCTTAACAAGCGGTCAGCCGCTCGATCTTAGCAATGCCGTTGCTGGCGAACGCCCAATTACCGGTATTTATTCCATGGGCAGTACCTCGTCCGTTGGGCAAAACAGCATCTCCGATCTCGACATCTGGGTGTGCCATCAATCCTGGCTGGATAATGAAGAGCGCCTCAATCTGCAGCGCAAGTGTACGCTTCTGCAGAAATGGTGTGTGTCGATGGGTGTGGAAGTCAGCTTCTTCCTGATTGACGAGAACCGTTTCCGCCACAATGAAAGCGGCAGCCTCGGCGGTGAAGATTGCGGCTCTACCCAACATATTCTGCTGCTGGATGAGTTTTACCGTACCGCCGTGCGTATGGCGGGTAAACGCATCCTGTGGAACATGGTGCCTGGCGAAGAAGAGCACCATTACGACGATTACGTCATGTCACTCTATTCCCAGGGCGTGTTGACGCCAAATGAGTGGCTCGACCTTGGCGGCCTTGGCACGCTGTCGGCGGAGGAGTACTTCGGCGCCAGTTTGTGGCAGCTGTATAAAAGTATCGATTCTCCGTACAAAGCGGTGCTGAAAACCCTGCTGCTGGAAGCCTACAGCTGGGAATATCCCAATACGCAGCTCCTGTCGATGGATATCAAGCAGCGCCTGCATGATGGCGAAATTGTCTGCTTCGGACTCGATCCCTACTGCATGATGCTGGAACGCGTGACGCGCTATCTCACCAGCGTTGATGACATGGCGCGCCTCGATTTAGTGCGTCGATGTTTCTACTTAAAAGTGTGTGAAAAGCTCTCCAGCGAAGATCACCATCATCAGCGTACTGGCTGGCGTCGCGAGATTCTTTCGCAGCTGGTCAAAGAGTGGGGCTGGGATGAAGAGAAGCTGGCGGTACTGGATAACCGATCGCAGTGGAAAATAGAACGGGTACGCGAAGCGCACAATGAGCTGCTGGATGCGATGATGCAGAGTTATCGCAACCTGATCCGCTTTGCGCGTCGCAACAATTTAAGCGTCAGCGCCAGCCCGCAAGATATCGGCGTGCTGACGCGTAAACTGTATGCCGCGTTTGAGGCGCTGCCAGGTAAAGTCACGCTGGTTAACCCGCAAATTTCACCCGATCTCTCGGAAGAGAATCTCACCTTTATTCACGTCCCGGCGGGCCGCGCTAATCGCGCCGGCTGGTATCTGTACAACCAATCGCCGGACATGAGTTCAATCATCAGCCATCAGCCGCTGGAATATAACCGCTATCTGAACAAGCTGGTGGCGTGGGCGTGGTTTAACGGTTTGCTGACCAGCAAAACGCGCCTGCACATGAAAGGCAACGATCTGTGCGACCTACCGCGTCTGCAGGAACTGGTCAACGATGTATCGAGCCACTTCCCGTTGCGCGTACCGGCTCCAACGCCAAAAGCGCTGTATAGCCCGTGCGAAATACGTCATCTGGCGATTATCGTCAATCTGGAACACGATCCCACCTCGGCATTCCGCAATCAGGTGGTGCATTTTGATTTCCGTAAGCTGGATGTGTTCAGTTTCGGTCAGCAGCAGCAATGCCTGATTGGCAGTATCGATCTGCTGTATCGCAACTCCTGGAATGAAGTGCGTACGCTGCACTTCAACGGTGAGCAGGCGATGATTGAAGCGCTGAAAACCATTCTCGGCAAAATGCATCAGGATGCTGCACCGCCGGATACGGTGGAAGTGTTTTGCTACAGCCAGCATCTGCGCGGGTTGATCCGTACGCGCGTGCAGCAGCTGGTTTCGGAGTGTATTGAGCTGCGTCTGTCGAGCACGCGTCAGGAACCGGGCCGCTTCAAAGCGTTACGTATGGCGGGCCAAACCTGGGGCTTATTCTTCGAGCGCATGAGCGTGTCGGTGCAGAAGCTGGAAAACGCCGTCGAATTCTATGGCGCGATTTCCAATAACAAGCTGCACGGCTTGTCGATCAAAGTGGAGTCGAACCAAACGCCGCTGCCGCCGGTGGTTAACGGTTATGCCAGCGAAGGCATCATTCAGTTCTTCTTTGAAGACACCAATGACGATCGCGGCTTCAACATCTATATCCTCGATGAAACCAACCGCGTTGAGGTTTATCACCATTGCGAAGGCAGTAAAGAAGAGCTGGTACGTGATGTGAGTCGTTTCTACTCATCGTCACACGATCGCTTTACCTACGGCTCCAGCTTTATCAATTTCAACCTGCCGCAGTTCTACCAGATTGTGAATACAGGCGAGCGTTTCCAGGTGATTCCATTCCGCAGCCAAACGCTGACGCAGCTCTGCGCCACGCAGCCTGATAACGACAACGGCGACTTCCAGCCGCGCTACCAAATGCATTGATCCTGCCCGCGTTCGCGCGGCGGGATACGCTGTAACTCTGACCTGCTGCTGGATTTGCGGCTATTTCCTGTTGCTTTTACATCGTCAACTGCGATGATAAGCAACCATGGCTTAAGGACAGAAGAGCAGACAGAATGATACGAGTGATAAGTCAGCTGGGTATGGCGCTGGCACTGGTCAGCCTGGTAGGCTGTGGCCTAAAAGGACCGCTATATTTCCCGCCGAAAGATCAGCCTAACAAGCCTAATCAGCAGGTTACCGAGCAGCAGCAGAAAGCCGCTCAGGATGCTGATGTCGGCGGTTTGGTCACCAGCCAGCCTGGTTCGCAGGCGAACTAAACTCTATGAGTAATCCGGCGGAGCAGAAAATGCAGTTCTCAAAAATGCACGGTCTCGGCAACGACTTTATGGTTGTGGATGCTGTGACACAAAACGTCTTTTTTTCGCCGGAACTGATTCGCCGCCTGGCGGACAGAAATCTGGGGATCGGTTTTGATCAGCTGCTGATCGTCGAACCGCCTTACGATCCGGATCTCGATTTTCACTACCGCATTTTCAACGCCGATGGCAGCGAAGTCGCGCAGTGCGGCAATGGTGCGCGCTGTTTCGCACGTTTCGTGCGCCTGAAAGGATTGACCAACAAAAACGACATTCGCGTCAGTACCCAAACTGGCCGCATGGTGCTCAGCGTCACCAATGATGAGCTGGTGCGCGTCAATATGGGCCAGCCCAACTTCGAACCGCAAAGCGTACCGCTGCGGGCCAATAAAGCCGAGAACCTTTATTTGCAGCGCGTTGCCGAGCAAACCGTAATGTTTGGCGCAGTTTCGATGGGCAATCCCCATTGCGTAATTCAGGTGGAAAGCGTGAAAACCGCGCCGGTTGAAACGCTGGGTCCAGAACTGGAAAGCCACGAGCGCTTCCCGGAGCGCGTAAATGTCGGTTTTATGGAAGTGGTTAATCGTGAGCATATCCGCCTGCGCGTGTACGAACGTGGCGCGGGTGAAACGCAGGCTTGCGGTAGCGGCGCGTGTGCGGCGGTTGCCTGCGGCGTTCAGCAGGGCATTTTGGCGGAGAATGTGCGCGTCGATCTTCCCGGCGGAACGCTGCATATCACCTGGAAAGGGGAAGGGCAGCCGCTGTTTATGACCGGCCCAGCCACACACGTTTACGATGGGTTTATTCATCTATGAAAAATGTCGAAGAGCAAACCGCAAGTGAGGTTTTGCTGGACGATCAATCGGTAAGCGCATTTCTGCGTCAAAATCCCGATTTCTTTATTCGTAACGCGCGCCAGGTCGAACAGATGATGGTGCCGCATCCGGTACGCGGCAGCGTTTCGCTGGTGGAGTGGCATATGGCGCGTCAGCGCAACCACATCCAGCAGCTGGAAGAGGAGATCACGCTGCTGATGGAGCAGGCCACCGCCAACCATCAGCTGTTTGATCGCCTGCTGGCGTTGCAAGGCCATCTCGCCGCCGCTGACAGCCTGCAGGAGATGCTGACGCGTCTGCATCGCTGGGCGCGCGAACTCGGTTTGGCAGGTGCGCATGTGCGCCTGTTCAACGATAAATGGCACATCGGCGCACCCTCTGATTTCACCCAACTCGGCTTGTCTCGTCAGGCATTCGAACCGCTGCGTATTCAGCGCTTTGGCGATGAGCATCACTATCTTGGCAGTCTGAATGGCCCGGAATTGTTGCTGTTGTTACCGCAGGCTAAAGCGATTGGTTCGGTGGCGATGTCGTTGATGGGCGAGCGCGGCGAGCTGGGCATATTGATGTTCACCAGCCGCGATAATCAGCATTATCAGGCGGGCATGGGCACGCTGCTGCTGCAGCATCTGGCGCAAATGTTGCCGGATCTGCTGTCACGCTGGGTAGAGCGCGCATGAGTAGCGTCAGTACGCTGCTGCCTGCTGTGGATGACTTTCTGCGATATCTGAAGGTTGAACGCCAGCTCAGCCCGCTGACGCAAAAGAATTACCAACGGCAATTGCAGGCGATTATGGCAATGGCCGATGAAATGAAACTGGCGAGTTGGGCGCAGCTGGAGCCGGCGCAAGTGCGCACGCTGGCAGCGCGCAGCCGTCGCGGCGGTTTGGGCGCCAGCAGCCTGGCATTGCGCATGTCGGCGCTGCGCAGTTTTCTTGACTGGCAAGTCCATCAGGGCATGCTGAGCGCCAATCCCGCCAAAGGGATTTCCACGCCGCGCAATGCGCGCCACCTGCCGAAAAACATGGATGTCGACGAAGTTAACCAACTGCTGGAGATCGACCTTAACGATCCGCTGGCGGTGCGCGACCGTGCGATGCTGGAAACCATGTACGGTGGCGGATTGCGTCTCTCCGAGCTGGTCAATATGGATTGCCGCCATATAGATTTGGAAGCGGGCGAAGTGCGGGTGCTGGGTAAAGGCAGCAAAGAGCGCCGCGTACCGATTGGCGGCACGGCGGTGACGTGGATTCAGCACTGGTTACCGCTGCGCGATAGCTTCGCGCCGCAGGACGATGCGGTGTTTGTCTCCAGCCGCGGCAGCCGGATTTCAACGCGCAATGTGCAGAAGCGCTTTGCCGAATGGGGCATTAAGCAGGGCGTTGCCAGCCATATTCATCCGCATAAACTGCGCCACTCGTTTGCCACGCATTTGCTGGAATCGAGCGGCGATCTGCGCGCGGTGCAGGAACTGCTCGGCCACGCTAACCTGGCGACCACGCAAATCTACACCCATCTGGATTTCCAGCATCTGGCGACGGTTTATGATGCGGCCCATCCGCGTGCCAAACGAGGAAAGTCTTAATGAAGTTTTATCGTCCGCTCGGCCCGATCAAGGCGATCACCTTTGATCTCGACGACACGCTGTATGACAACCATCCCGTCATCCGCAAAACCACTGCCGAATCGCATGCTGCACTGCAGGCTTATCACCCGGCGCTACGTGAATTCACGCCGGCGGATTATCAGGCGTTGCGTAATGAGTTGCTGGCGCGCGAGCCGGAAATTTATCACGACGTGTCCGAATGGCGCCGCCGCTCGGTCGAGCTGGCGCTGCTCAATGTCGGCTTATCCGCAGCAGAGGCTAGCGCCGGTGCCAGCGACGTGATGAGTGTATTCCATCAGTGGCGCAGCGAAGTCACGATGCCAGATGAGACGCATCAAACGCTGACGTGGCTGGGCGAGCGCGTACCGCTGGTGGCGATCACTAACGGCAATGCCTGCCCGGAAAAGCTCGGCATCGATCACTACTTCCAGTTCGCGCTGCGAGCCGGTCCGCACGGCCGCGCCAAGCCGTGGCAGGATATGTATCACCTTGCCGCTGAGCGTTTAAACATCGCGCCCGAGCACATTCTGCACGTTGGCGACGATCTCACCACCGATGTTGCCGGTTCGCTACGTGCGGGCATGCAAGCCTGCTGGATCAATCTGCGTGAAGGCAATCTAATGAAAATTGGCGATGCGCGTCTGCTGCCGCACGTGGAAATTGATCGGTTGGCATCTTTAACCTCGCTGCTATAATAGCTGTAAATTTATCCAGTCGTATCCATCATCATTCAAGTTGGCGCTGCGTTGGCTGCGCGTGCTCACCCCGGTCACTTACTTATGTAAGCTCCCGGGGATTCACACACTTGCCGCCTTGCGGCAAGCTGAATGATTTTGGATACGTATCTTAATTCTTAAAACGGTGCTTATGGACGTTTCTGAACTGCTTGACGGCTTGAATGACAAACAGCGCGAGGCGGTCGCCGCACCGCGTAGCAATCTGCTGGTGCTGGCCGGAGCAGGCAGTGGCAAAACCCGCGTGCTGGTGCATCGTATCGCCTGGCTGTTGTCGGTAGAGAACTGCTCGCCCTATTCGATTATGGCGGTGACCTTTACCAACAAAGCAGCGGCGGAGATGCGCCACCGTATCGATCAGCTGATCGGCACCAGCCAGGGCGGCATGTGGATTGGTACCTTCCACGGCCTGGCGCACCGTTTACTGCGCGCGCATCACCTTGATGCCGGTCTGCCGCAGGATTTCCAGATTCTCGATAGCGACGATCAGTTACGTCTGCTCAAACGCCTGATCAAAGCGATGAACCTTGATGAGAAACAGTGGCCTGCGCGTCAGGGCATGTGGTACATCAACGGCAAAAAAGATGAAGGCCTGCGTCCCAAACATATCGAAAGCTACGGCAATCCGGTGGAGCAAACCTGGCTGCGCATCTATCAGGCGTATCAGGAAGCCTGCGATCGTGCCGGATTAGTCGATTTCGCCGAGCTGCTGCTGCGCGCCCATGAACTGTGGCTCAATAAGCCGCATATCCTGAACCATTACCGCGAGCGTTTCAGCAACGTGCTGGTGGATGAATTCCAGGATACCAACAACATTCAGTACGCGTGGATTCGTATGCTGGCAGGCGATACCGGCCGCGTGATCATTGTCGGCGATGACGATCAGTCGATTTACGGCTGGCGCGGTGCGCAGGTGGAGAACATCCAGCGCTTCCTGCAGGACTTCCCAGGCGCAGAAACCATTCGTTTGGAGCAGAACTATCGCTCGACCAATAACATTCTGAAAGCCGCTAACACGCTGATCGCCAACAACAATGGCCGCCTCGGTAAAGAGCTGTGGACCGACGGTAGCGACGGCGAAAAGATTTCGCTCTACTGCGCGTTCAATGAACTGGACGAAGCGCGCTTTGTGGTGAATCGCATCAAAAGCTGGCATGAGAACGGCAACGCGCTGCAGGATTGCGCCATTCTCTACCGCAGCAACGCCCAATCACGCGTGCTGGAAGAGGCGCTGCTGCAAGGCAGCATGCCGTATCGTATTTATGGCGGCATGCGCTTCTTCGAGCGTCAGGAGATCAAAGATGCGCTGGCCTATCTGCGTTTGATGGCCAATCGCAATGATGATGCGGCGTTCGAGCGAGTCGTGAATACGCCGGTGCGCGGCGTGGGCGATCGCACGCTAGACGTGGTACGCCAGACCGCGCGCGAACAGCAACTGACAATGTGGCAGGCAACGCGCGAGCTATTACAGAATAAAGCCTTGGCCGGACGCGCCGCATCGGCACTGCAACGCTTCTGCGAACTGGTGGATTCACTGGCCACAGAAACCGCCGAAATGCCGCTGCATGTGCAAACCGATCGCGTGATTAAAGACTCCGGTTTATGGATCATGTATGAGCAGGAGAAGGGCGAGAAAGGCCAGGCGCGTATCGAAAACCTTGAGGAACTGGTAACGGCAACGCGCCAGTTCAGCTATCAGGATGAAGACGAAGATCTCATGCCGCTGCAGGCCTTCCTGTCACATGCGGCGTTGGAAGCGGGCGAAGGCCAGGCCGACAAGTGGCAGGATGCGGTGCAATTGATGACCATGCACTCGGCAAAAGGGCTGGAGTTCAGTCAGGTATTTATCGTTGGCATGGAAGAGGGCATGTTCCCAAGCCAGATGTCGCTGGATGAAGGCGGGCGTCTGGAAGAGGAGCGCCGTCTGGCCTACGTTGGCGTGACGCGCGCGATGGTCAAACTGACGCTGACCTACGCCGAAACTCGCCGCCTTTATGGTAAGGAAGTGTATCACCGCCCCTCACGCTTCATCGGCGAGCTGCCGGAAGAGTGTGTGGAAGAGGTCCGTTTGCGCGCCAGCGTCAGTCGTCCGGTGAGTCATCAGCGCATGGGCACGCCGATCGCGCAAAATGACAGTGGCTTCACGCTCGGTCAGCGTGTGCGACATGCCAAGTTCGGCGAAGGCACCATTATTAACCTGGAAGGCAGCGGTGAACACAGCCGTCTGCAGGTAGCGTTTCAGGGTCAGGGAATCAAGTGGCTGGTGGCGGCTTACGCCCGTCTGGAAACGGTGTAGCGCGGTTGCGCTACCTTGACGACTTTTTCGTCTCAGCGTAACATGCGCGCACTATTATCATGAGAGGACAATGCCTTGGACGCGCCCAGTCGATGCTGGCTCAATCACCTGTTTAACAGGAACTCCTAAGGTCACCTCTTTTAGCTGGTAGCCTTAGCGGTTATCAGCGACCTCCCTTTTTACTCTCGTCGCATGAGTTAGCACTGATTTACCCTTGAAGCGAAAGTTTCCGTGTTCAGGCTTCGCCGTGCCCGCTATAAAAAAGTGGTTCACCGCCTTGTCCCATTCCAAAAAAATGGGGAGTTATTGCTATGCTGAGCGCATTTAAACTCGATCGTAATCGTCTGACGCGCATCGAGCTGGAAGAAGATAACGACAAACTCAACACCTCGGTGTGGGTCGATCTGATCGAACCCGACGACAGCGAACGCGATCGCGTGCAGTGTGAACTCGGCCAGAGTCTGGCGACGCGTCCGGAACTGGAAGACATCGAAGCCTCGGCGCGCTTCTTCGAAGACGAAGACGGCCTGCACATTCACTCCTTCTTCTTCTTTGAAGATGCCGAAGATCATGCCGGCAACTCCACCGTGGCATTTACCATTCGCGAAGATCGCCTGTACACGCTGCGTGAACGTGAACTGCCGGCGTTCCGCCTCTATCGCATGCGTGCGCGCAACCAGACGCTGACCGATGGTAACGCCTATGAACTGCTGCTCGATCTGTTCGAAACAAAAATCGAACAGCTGGCGGATGAGATCGAGAACATCTATAGCGCGCTGGAGAAACTCAGCCGGGTGATCATGGAAGGCCAGCAGGGCGAAGAGTACGACCAGGCGCTGTCGCGTTTGGCGGAGCTGGAAGATATCGGCTGGAAGGTGCGTTTGTGTCTGATGGATACGCAACGTGCGCTCAACTTCCTGGTGCGCAAGGCACGTCTGCCGAGCAATCAGCTGGAGCAGGCGCGTGAAATCCTGCGCGATATCGAATCACTGCTACCGCATAACGAATCGCTGTTCCAGAAGGTTAACTTCCTGATGCAGGCGGCGATGGGCTTCATCAACATCGAGCAGAACCGCATCATCAAGATCTTCTCGGTGGTTTCGGTGGTGTTCCTGCCGCCAACGCTGGTGGCATCAAGCTACGGTATGAACTTCGAGTTTATGCCTGAACTGAAATGGAGCTTTGGTTATCCGGGCGCAATCAGCCTGATGATCCTCGCCGGGCTGGCGCCGTACCTCTATTTCAAGCGCAAAAACTGGTTGTAACCTGCTGCACGCCTTGGTCGTCATGAATGACGACCCTACAAAATCGCTCCTGAAAACGTAGGGTCGCCATTTATGGCGACCGGAAAGCGCTTAGCAGTAGCCCATAAACTAGCGCTGTTCCCCATTTCTGCGTAACCTGTTGGTTCTGTTTTCTTTCTGATTCCACCCTATGGCGCGCTTCTCCCTGCGACTTCAGTGGACCATTCTGCTGATTGCATCGTTAGTACTGGGGATCATTCTCCAGCTGTTCCACCTTCCTGCGGCCTTGCTGCTTGGTCCGATGATCGTCGGTACCGTTATGGGCTTGTGCGGCGCTACCGTTCGCATTGATAAACGTTTCTTTGTGCTGGCACAGGCAGTGCTTGGCTGCATGATCGGCCAAAGCTTATCGCCAGGGATTCTCACGCCGCTAATCCAGGATTGGCCGGTGGTGCTGGCGGTGCTGGTGTTGACGTTAGCGGCCAGCGGCCTGTCGGGTTTTCTGCTGGTGCGCTTCAGTAATTTGCCGGGACCCACCGGCGCATGGGGATCGTCGCCCGGCGGCGCCTCAGCGATGGTGGCGATGGCCGGTGATTTCGGTGCGGATGTGCGGCTGGTCGCGTTTATGCAGTATTTGCGCGTGCTGTTTGTCGCGACGGCTGCGGCGGTGGTGGCGCGCATTGGCCTCGACTCCAGCGGTGGCGCGGCGGATCTGGTGTGGTTTCCCACACTGCAAAGTAGCTTCCTGTTAACGCTGGTGGTGATGTTTGCCGGTGCCTGGCTCGGGCAACGGTTACGCATTCCTTCGGGTGCATTGCTGCTACCGGCGCTGATTGGCGCGGTGCTGCACGGCACCGATGTGGCGACCTTGCAGGTGCCGGAATGGCTGCTGGCGCTGGCCTATGCGCTGATTGGCTGGAGCGTAGGATTGCGTTTTACCCGCCCGATCTTCCTGCTGGCGCTGCGCACCTTGCCACAAATGCTGGTGTCGATATTTGGCTTGATGCTGTTGTGCGGCGGATTAGCCTGGATGCTGACGCGCGTGCTGCATGTTGATCTGATGACCGCATATCTGGCAACCAGCCCGGGTGGGCTGGATACCGTCGCGATAATCGCTGCCGGCAGCCGGGTCGATATCGCTTTTGTCATGGCGCTACAGACACTGCGTCTGTTCACCATCTTGCTAACCGGCCCGGCGCTGGCGCGTTTTATTTCACGCTATGCGCACCCGCGAGCGAGCTGAAAACGCCACCGCATCAATAATAAACACGGCGAGTGCCAGCCAGATGAAGCCGAAGGTCACCATCTTGTCGGGTGTCAGGCTCTCGCCGTAGAAGATCACCGCCAGCAGGAACATCAGCGTCGGGCCAAGGTACTGGAAGAAACCCACGGTCGATAAGCGCAGACGCGCGCAGGCTGCCGCAAACAGCATCAGCGGAATGGTGGTAATGATTCCCGCTGCGATCAGCTTGAGATTGAGGCTCATGGCGTTAGCACTGAGATGGCTGGTGGCGCTGTCGGCGAAGCCAAACAGATAAATTGCCGCCAGCGGAAACAGCCACAGCGTCTCGATCAGCATGCCGCTCTGCGCATCCACCTGAATCTTTTTGCGTACCAAGCCGTACAAGGCAAAGCTAAATGCCAGGCCAAGACCGATAATCGGCAGCGAACCGAATTGCCACAGCTGCACCAACACGCCGGTTGTCGCCAGCAACACCGCCAGCCACTGCAAACGACGGAAGCGCTCGCGCAGAAACAGCATGCCAAACACCACGTTAATCAGCGGGTTGATAAAGTATCCAAGACTCGCCTCCAGCATATGCTGATTGTTTACCGCCCAGATAAACAGCAGCCAGTTGCCGCCAATGGTTACAGCGGTCAGCGCCAGTAGCAGCACTTTTTTCGGCTGAGCCAGCACGCTGCGCACCTGCGTCCAGCTGCGGCTTAAGGTGATCAGCAGCAGCATAAACAGCGCTGACCAAATCACGCGATGCGTCATGATTTCGGTGGCAGGAACTTCTTTAACCAGTTTGAAGTAAGCCGGTGCGATGCCCCAAATGAAGTAAGCGCCAAGCGCGTAGCCGATACCCTGGCGAGTTTGTTGCGTATCCATCATCACATCCAAAAGGTGGCAATCAGCCAATCATATAAGTCGCGGTAGCGGTAGCGATGTAATCGCCTTGCTGGTTATGTAATTCCACGCGCGCTACGGCGACTTTATTGCCGCCGCGCAGTAGGCTGCTGGTGGCGATAAAGCGCTCACCGCGGCCGGGACGCAGATAATCCACCCGCATATCAATGGTGCCCATGCGTGAAAGGCGCTGGCGCAGCTCTTCTTCGGTAATACTCTCCTGGCGCGTCAGCGCATAGCTGACGCACACCAGCCCGGCGGCTACATCCAGCACCGAGGCAATCACGCCGCCGTGCAAAATTTGCTGCGCCGCATTGCCCACCAGCATGGTTTTATTGGCAAAGCCCAGTTCGGCATAATCCGCTTCCAGTCGATCCAGCTCTAATCCGAGCGCCTGATTGAAGGGCATGTGATAAACAAAAATTTCGCCAATCAGACGGCGCGCTTCCTGCTGTGTCAGCAACGGGGATGACATAATTCCTGCCTTAAAATGTTAACGAGTTGTGTATATTATGCCGCGTTCGAGCCGCTTTCCAGTTTCGGAAATCGGCGCTGATCAACCGCTGAATTTGCGTGTAGAATGGCCTGCTTTTTGAACCGTCCTTTGACGATTACGACACGCAGTTCTCTGGAGAATTCTATGCGTAAGCATTACGCCTTGCTGGCAGCGGCACTGATCCTTCCTGCCCTGGCGCAGGCCGACGAAGCCACGATAAAAGAGGTTCATGATGCACCGGCAGTGAGGGGCAGCATTATCGCTAACCTGCTGGAGAAACACGATAACCCGTTCGTGCTTTATCCTTACGAAAATAACTACCTGCTTTATACCTACACCACAGATATGAACAAAGAGGCGATCTCTTCGTACAACTGGGCAGACAAAGCGAAAAATGATGAAGTAAAATTCCAGCTCAGCCTGGCATTTCCGCTGTGGCGCGGCATTTTAGGCGATAACTCAGTGCTGGCCGCATCCTATACTCAGCGTTCGTGGTGGCAGCTCTCAAACCGTGGCGCTTCATCGCCGTTCCGTGAAACCGATTATGAGCCGCAGATTTTCCTCGGCTGGGCGACCGATTACACCTTCGCCGGCTGGACGTTACGCGATGTGGAAACCGGCCTTGTCCATCAGTCGAACGGTCGCAGCGAACCGACCTCACGCAGCTGGAACCGTGTTTATGCCCGCTTAATGGCAGAAAACGGCAACCTTCTCGCGGAGATCAAACCCTGGTATCGTCTGCCAGAAAGTGAAAGCAATGACGATAACCCGGACATCACCAAATACATGGGTTACTACCGCGCTAAGCTTGGCTACATGATGGGCGACAGCATTTTCAGCGTGGAAGGTAACTACAACTGGAACAGCGGCTTCGGCGGTGCAACCTTCGCCTGGAGCTACCCAATCTCTGAACACGTGCGCTTTTACACGCAGGTCTTCAGCGGTTATGGTGAATCTTTGATCGACTATAACCATCGCCAGACGCGTTTCGGCGTGGGCGTAACGCTCAACGATCTGTTCTAACCCGTAAAAAAATACAGGATTACCGTGGCAACATCGGCAGTGCTCAATCAGGAAATGCTGGCGCAGCAGGTATTACAAGATACCTTCGGCTATCAGCAGTTCCGTCCCGGTCAGCAAAACATCATTGAAACTGCGCTTGCAGGGCGTGATTGTCTGGTAGTGATGCCAACCGGCGGCGGCAAATCGCTGTGCTATCAAATCCCGGCGCTGGTGCGTGAAGGGCTGACGCTGGTGGTTTCACCGCTGATTTCACTGATGAAAGATCAGGTTGATCAGCTGCTGGCCAACGGCGTCGCTGCGGCGTGCCTTAACTCGACGCAGACGCGTGAGCAGCAACAGCAGGTGTTTGCGGATTGCCGCAGCGGCAAGCTGAAGTTGCTGTATATCGCGCCTGAACGCCTGATGATGGACAACTTCCTCGACAGCCTGCACCAGTGGAATCCGGTGATGCTGGCGGTGGATGAAGCGCACTGTATTTCGCAATGGGGCCACGATTTCCGTCCGGAATATGGCTCGATCGGCCAGCTGCGTCAGCACTTCCCGCATCTGCCGGTAATGGCGTTAACCGCCACCGCCGATGAAACCACGCGTAACGATATCGCCCATCTGCTGCAGATGGACGATCCGCTGATTCAAATCAGCAGCTTTGACCGTCCGAATATTCGCTACACGCTGGTGGAGAAATTCAAACCCACCGAACAGTTACTGCGTTATGTGCAGGATCAGCGCGGCAAAAGCGGCATTATTTACTGTAACAGCCGTGCCAAAGTGGAAGACACTGCCGCGCGGCTGCAAAGTCGCGGCTTGAGTGTTGGCGCCTATCACGCCGGCATCGATAGCGCGCAGCGCGCCAGCGTGCAGGAAGCGTTTCAGCGTGATGACTTGCAAATTGTGGTCGCCACCGTGGCGTTCGGTATGGGCATCAACAAACCCAACGTGCGTTTTGTGGTGCACTTCGATATCCCGCGCAACATCGAATCCTATTATCAGGAAACCGGCCGCGCCGGACGAGATGGCCTGCCTGCCGAAGCGATGATGCTCTACGATCCGGCGGATATGGCGTGGCTGCGTAAATGTCTGGAAGAGAAAGTGCCCGGCCCGCTGCAGGATATTGAACGCCACAAGCTCAACGCGATGGGTGCATTTGCGGAAGCGCAAACCTGCCGTCGTCTGGTGCTGCTGAACTATTTCGGCGAAGGTCGCCAGCAGCAGTGCGACAACTGCGATATCTGCCTCGATCCGCCACGTCGCTACGACGGCTTGCTGGAAGCGCAAAAGGCGCTGTCGAGCATCTATCGTACCGGTCAGCGCTTTGGGATGGGCTATATTGTTGAAGTTTTGCGCGGTGCCAGTAATCAGCGTATCCGCGACAACGGCCACGATAAATTGCCAGTGTACGGTTTAGGCCGCGAACACAGCCATGAACACTGGATCAGCGTGCTGCGTCAGTTAATCCATCTCGGCATGGTGACGCAAAACATCGCCATGCACTCGGCATTGCAGTTGACTGAAGCGGCGCGTCCGATACTGCGTGCCGAGGTACCGCTGATGCTGGCAGTGCCGCGCATCGTTACGGTGAAAACACGTGGCAGCAGCTCGCCGAAAGTGCACAGCGGCAATTACGATCGTCAACTGTTTGCCAAGCTGCGTAAGCTGCGCAAAGCCATTGCCGACGAAGAGAACATTCCGCCTTACGTGGTATTTAACGATGCCACGCTGATTGAAATGGCAGAACAAATGCCGATTAGCGCGTCAGAAATGCTCAGCGTGAACGGCGTCGGTCATCGCAAACTGGAACGTTTTGGTAAACCGTTCCTGGTGATGATCAAAGAACATGTTGATGAAGGTTAAAGGAAAAAATTCATGCTGATGTTATTCGCTACCGTCGCGCTGGTGCATCTGGTTGCGCTGATGAGTCCTGGCCCGGACTTCTTCTTTGTGTCGCAAACGGCCGCGAGCCGATCGCGTAAAGAGGCGATGATGGGTGTACTGGGCATTACGTTAGGCATTGTGATTTGGGCTGGCGTCGCGCTGATGGGCCTGCATCTGATCCTCGAAAAAATGGCCTGGCTGCACGAGATTATTATGGTTGGTGGCGGATTATATCTGCTGTGGATGGGCTGGCAGCTGATGCGCTCGGCGCGTCAGCGTCATAAGCAGCCGCAAACGGAAGCGCCAGTGGTTGAGCTGCCGAAACGCGGCATGAGCTTCCTGAAAGGTTTTCTGACGAACTTGTCTAACCCTAAAGCGATCATCTACTTCGGTAGCGTGTTCTCGCTGTTCGTCGGCAACGACGTGGGCGCGATGGAGCGCTGGGGCTTATTCCTGCTGATTATTGGTGAGACGTTCGCGTGGTTTACGCTGGTGGCGGCGATTTTCGCCATGCCGTGGATGCGTGATAAGTATCAGCGGATGGCGAAGTGGGTGGATGGCATGGCGGGTGTATTGTTTGCCGGGTTTGGTATTCATCTGATTATTTCGCGATAAAGCCTGGTTTACTTGCCATTTCGGCACCGGGCAGTGCTCGCCCTCCTCACGTACTACGTGTACGCTGCGGGGTCTGCGCGCTGGCCGGCACCGAACTGGCTGCGCCACCGACGGCTTTGAGATCGGTGGCGATTTCCTCTAAGCCATTTTGCGGGCGCTGGCTAACAGCGCGCCTACCGCCATAAATAATCCACCAAAGGTACGGTTCAGCAGCTTCATCTGCTTCGGTCCTTTAATCCAACCGGCGATGCGTGTAGCCAGCGTGGCGTAACCAATCATCACGATGATATCGACCACGATGGTGGTGACGCCAAGTACCAAATACTGCATGAGCTGCGGCTGGTGCGGCTGAATAAACTGCGGGAACAGCGCGGCGAGAAACACGATGCTTTTCGGGTTGGTGAGATTCACCAGCACCGCACGCTTAAACAGGCGACGACGCGGCATCGCTTTGGCTACGGCATCAAGATCGATACCGCCCGCGGAACGCCATTGCTGAATCCCTAGCCACACCAGATAGGCTGCACCGGCCCACTTCAGCACTTCAAAGGCCAGCAGCGATTGGGAAAACAGCGCGCCCAAACCGGCGCCGACCAGCACGATATGAATGGCCAGGCCCAGCTGCAAACCGGTAATCGATGCCACCGCGCCGCGATAGCCGTGACTAATGCCGGTGCTCATGGTGTTAATCGCGCCGGAACCGGGCGAAAGGCTAAGGATGGTTGTGGTCAGCAAGTAGGTTAACCACCATTCAATGGTCATGTGTGACATTCCCTGAAGTTAGCGAAGTGTGACACAATACGACAGAAAATCGCGGCACGCTACGCAGCACTTGTGTGCCAATCACGTTTTTTTCAGGGGGACGGATGCAGCATCATAAACAGAGTTGGCTCGGGCGTGAGCGAGGCTTTTCGGCCTTTGCCACCGGTCCGCTGCTCGACTTCTGGCGTCGCCGTGAAGAGTGTGAATTCACCGGCGTCGGCAACCTGAAGATCCGCTACGTCCGTTTCACCTCACCGCAACATCGCCGTGTCATTCTGGTCGTGCCTGGCCGCATTGAAAGCTATATCAAGTATCCCGAACTGGCTTATGACCTTTTCCATTGCGGCTACGATGTGGTGATTCTCGATCATCGTGGTCAGGGACGATCCGAACGTCTGCTCGAAGATTCGCATCGCGGTCATGTGGTGGAATTTAGCGACTATGTTGACGATCTGGAAACACTGTATCTGAAAGAGATCATCAGCTCACATTATCAGCAGCGCTACGTGCTGGCCCACTCAATGGGTGGGGCGATTTTGGCACTGTTTCTGGCGCGTCAGCCGCAGGCGTTTCACGCCGCGGTATTTTCCGCACCGATGTTTGGTATTGTGCTGCCGCTGCCAGACTGGATGGCGCACCGCATTCTCGACTGGACAGAAAAACTGCCTGCGCTGCGTGAAGGTTACGCGCTGGGCACCGGCCGCTGGCGCGCGAATCCTTTTGGCATTAACCGCCTGACGCATAGTCGCGAACGCTATCGCCGCAACCTGCGTTTCTACGCCGATGACCCGGCCATTCGCGTGGGTGGACCGACCTATCATTGGGTGCGTGAAGGCGTACAGGCCGGGCGCAACATTTTTAGTCAGATAGCGAACATCACTACACCAACCTTGCTGCTGCAGGCCAGCGAAGATGATGTGGTAGATAACCGCTCACAGGATCTCTTTTGTACGGCGATGGCCGAAGCGGGGCATCCCTGCGCGGGCAACGCGCCGTATGTGATAACAGGAGCGCGTCATGAGATCTTGTTCGAAAAAGACGCGATGCGCGCCGAAGCGCTGAACGCAGTGGTGGATTTCTTCGAGCATCACGCTTAATCAATTTTATTTTCCGATATCAACACCCGAGGTTTACATGTATCACATCGTCGCATCCGACCTGGATGGCACGCTGCTCTCTCCGGAACACCGTTTAACCCCGTTCGCGCGTACTACGCTGCAGGAGCTGGTGGCGCGTGACATTCACTTTGTTTTTGCCACCGGCCGTCACTATATCGACGTCGGGCAGATGCGCGATAAGCTCGCCATTCCGGCTTACATGATCACGTCCAACGGCGCGCGCGTACACAACGCTGCTGGCGAACTGGTGTTCAGCCATAACCTTGATGCCGATATCGCCAGCGATCTGTATGGCCTGCAATATCATGATGAACACATCCTGACGCACGTCTATCGCGACGACGAATGGTTCATGAGCCGTCATCGTCCGGATGAACAGGACTATTTCCGCGAATCTGACTTCAACTATCAGGTTTACCAGCCAGGGATGCTGCCGACCGATGGCATCAGTAAAGTGTTCTTCACCTGTGAAGATCCGCAGCGTTTGATTCCGCTGGAACAGGCGATTGAAGCGCGCTGGGGCGATCGTGTGAATGTCAGCTTCTCACTGCCGACCTGTCTGGAAGTGATGGCGGGCGGCGTTTCGAAAGGTCATGCGCTGGAAGCTGTGTCTAAGCAGCTGGGTCACTCGCTGAAAGAGTGCATCGCCTTCGGCGACGGCATGAATGATGTGGAGATGCTGAGCATGTCAGGCAAAGGCTGCATCATGCGTAATGGCCAGCAGCGTCTGAAAGACACCTTGCCAACGCTGGAAGTGATTGGTAGCAATGCGGAAGATGCGGTGCCGCATACGCTGCGCAAGCTGTTCCTCGCGTAAAAAAATGGGCCGGCGATCACCGGCCCATACTCGTTATGCCATCTGTTTTTTGTGCTTATGCTCGCTCACCATGGTGAGCAGCAGCAGAATCACCGCCAGCACCGATCCGCCAATCATCACGATGAAGCCGCCATCCCAGCCGAAGTAATCGACGGTGTAGCCGACAATCGCACTCGCCGCCACCGATCCGCCAAGATAGCCAAACAGTCCGGTAAAGCCCGCCGCGGTTCCCGCCGCTTTTTTCGGTGCTAGCTCCAGCGCGTGCAAGCCAATCAACATCACCGGCCCGTAAATCAGGAAGCCGATCACAATCATGCACAGCATATCGATGCCGGGATTGCCCGGCGGGTTGAGCCAATAGACCACGGTGGCGATGGTCACCAGCGTCATAAAGAACACGCCAGTGGCGCCACGATTGCCTCGGAACACTTTGTCGGACATCCAGCCGCACAGCAGCGTGCCGGGGATGCCGGCATATTCGTAGAAGAAGTAGGCCCACGAGGACTTATCCAGCGTGAAGTGCTTCACCTCTTTCAGGTAGGTGGGCGACCAGTCGAGAATGCCGTAGCGCAGCAGGTAAACAAACACGTTGGCCAGCGCGATGTACCACAGCAGCTTATTAGGCAGAATGTACTGCATGAAAATCTGCTTCGCCGTCAGCTCCTGCTCGTGGTTCTCGTTGTAATCCGGCGGATAATCGTTCTTCCAGGCTTCAATCGGCGGTAATCCGCAGGATTGCGGCGTATCACGCATCAGGGCGAAAGCAAAGATCGCGATGATGATGGCGCCAAACGCCGGCATATACAGCGCTGCTTTCCAGTCGTTGAACCACGCCATACCGAGCAGGAACAGCAACGGTGGAATGCCGCCGCCGACGTTATGCGCGCAGTTCCACACCGAGACAATGCCGCCGCGCTCCTTCTGCGACCACCAGTGCACCATGGTGCGTCCGCAAGGCGGCCAACCCATGCCCTGGAACCAGCCGCACAGGAACAGCAGCACGAACATCACCATGATGCTCGATGTCGCCCACGGCACGAAGCCCATAAACAACATCACCGCCGCAGCGAGGATCAATCCGGCGGGCAAAAACACGCGTGGATTCGAGCGGTCCGACACTGAACCCATAATGAATTTCGAAAAGCCATACGCGATGGAAATACCCGACAACGCAAAACCGAGATCGCCGCGTGAAAAACCCTGCTCAACCAGATACGGCATGGCTAACGCAAAGTTCTTGCGCACTAAATAGTAAGCCGCATAGCCGAAGAAAATTCCCAGGAAAATTTGCCAGCGCAGACGACGATAGAGCGGATCGACACGATCATCTGCCACCTGGGGCCGATGCGGTGCAGGTTTGAAGATACTCAACATGAGTGTGGCCCTCCAGGGCGCGATATAGTTATGAGTTCCCAGCAGGTTGGGGCAATTACGGCAACGTTATAAACGGAAAGGTGATATTTCCATTTCGCGCAAAGAATAGTGATGGTCACGCACGGTTACTGTGATGTGTGACACATTTGTTACAGTTTGATGACGGTAAAGAGCGATAAAAACCAGTAAATGTTGTATTTCGCGCATTTTAGTGTGGTTAAAAAGCGAAGCGATGAGCATTAATTGACGCAATTTTGCGCTATTGTAAACCAGATAGTTCAGCTCAATAGCGACAGTTTGTTTACACTAGCGCCACTGTTCATTTTGGGATCGTTACCGTGCTGTTACTGATCGTTACCACCATTCTGTGGGCTTTTTCCTTCAGTTTAATCGGGGAATATTTGGCTGGGCAGGTGGACTCCTGGTTCTCCGTGCTGATGCGCTTAGCGCTCGCCGCTATCGTCTTCCTGCCATTCCTGCGCTGGCGTGGCTATCGTGCCTCAACCATCCTGCTGTATATGCTGGTGGGCATGCTGCAACTCGGCATCATGTATCTGCTGAGCTTTGAGGCTTACCTGTATCTGAGCGTCACGGAGTTTCTGCTGTTCACCGTCATGACGCCGCTGTATGTCACGCTGATTTACGATTTGCTCAGCCGACGTCCGCTGCGTATCGGCTATGCCTTCAGCGCTATGTTGGCAGTGATTGGCGCGGCGATTATTCGTTACGACAAAGTCAGCGATCATTTCTGGTTTGGCTTACTGTTGGTGCAGGCGGCGAATATCTGTTTTGCCATTGGTATGGTGGGCTACAAACGTCTGCAGGAAACCCGCCCAATGCCGCAGCACACCGCGTTTTCATGGTTCTATCTCGGTGCGGTGATCATCGCGGTCATTGCCTGGAGCCTGTGGGGCAATCCCAACAAACTGCCTACTACGTCGCTGCAGTGGGGCATTCTGGTGTGGTTGGGGGTTGCGGCTTCAGGTTTGGGCTACTTCATGTGGAACTACGGCGCAACGCAGGTGGATGCGGGCACCTTGGGCATTATGAACAATATGCATGTGCCGGCGGGTTTACTGGTGAACCTGGCGATTTGGCAGGAAACACCGCATTGGCCGAGTTTTATCGCCGGTGCTGCCGTAATCTTCGCCTCGCTTTATGTGCATAAACGCTGGGTGTTGGGCAAGAAAAGCGGCGCCTAAGTTAAAAGGGAAGGGATAGCGCGGCAGAGGAGCAAAGCATCCGAGCCATGGACAAAAACGCCGGGAGCGTTTTTGCACAATGCGAAGCGTTGGCCGCTTGCGGCCGAACCCCATGGATGGGGTGAGTACTCGCGAGGCTGATCCACAGGGAAGTGGTTTCCCTTTGCGATCTGCCGCGCTATCCCTGACCCGGCTAGAACCATGAAGCGATTAAGCCTTCTTAACCGGTCCCGGACGATGGATCATCGTCAAACCTTTCAGGAAATTACGCAGAATCTGGTCGCCGCATTCGCGGAAGTTCTTGTGTTCCGGGTTACGGAAAATTGCGCCCACCTCAGCCTGCGAAATCTTAAAGTTCGCTTTTAGCAACACATCCGGAATATCGGTGGTCTTCAGTGCAAAGGCGATACGCAGCTTCTTCATGAAAATATTATTATTCATGCGGCGCTCAATCGACGGTGCGGGTGCATCTTCACTCTTACCGCGACGATAAAAAATCAGACCGTTGAGGAAGTACCCCATCAACACATCCGGCAGCTTGCGAAACGCGGCATCGTCATCCTTCTTCATCCACGCCTGCACATCTTCCAGCGGCACTTCACTTCCCGCTAAGGCAAAAATCTCCACCACTTTGCTATCGCTCAAATCAAGCATATAGCGCACGCTGCGCAGAACATCGTTACTCATCATGGTGAAACTCTCTTGGTCGCGGGTTGAGGCGGCGCATTATAGAGCAGGCGGGGCAGGGATAACAGCGCGGGCGACTTTCGCCGCCCAGTAGCATCAGGAAGAGGTGCTCTGCAATGCGCCAGGACGTGCGGCATCGCGCACGAACGGCAGATGTTCACAGGCGTGTTGGCGGGCAAAACGTACGAAAGCTTCCAACACCGGCTGACGCTGCTCACCTTCGCGGACCGCGGCATACAGGCGGCTCCACAGCCCATCGCCCAGCGTCTTGGTGACCACCAAACCCTGCTGCTCAAAATTCTCTACCACCCAATGCGGTAGCGCGGCGATGCCCATGCCTGCCGACACCATCTGAATCAGCAACAGCGTATTATCTACGCTCTTCAAGGCTGGACTCACGCCCGCCGGCTGCAGGAAATGTCGCCACACATCCAAACGCTGGCGCTGCACCGGATAAATCATCAGCACCTCTTCAGCCATATCTTCCGGGGAAATATGATCAAGCTGCGCCAAAGGATGATCCGGCGCCATCACTAAACGCACTTCAAAATCGAACATCGGTGAATAGAACAACCCGCTGCGCGGCAAAATGTCGGAGGTCAACACCACATCCAGCTCGCCCTGCTGCAACGCCGGTTGGGGGTCAAAAGTCACGCCAGATTTGAAATCCATCACCACCTGCGGCCAGCTCTGACGAAAATTATTCAGCGCAGGCGTCAGCCACTGAATGCAGCTGTGACACTCGATGGCGATACGCAATGTGGTCTGATGCGGCTCATGGCACGCCTGCAAGGCTTGCTGAATCTGCGGCAAAACCTGCTCGGCCAGCTGCAACAAAATCTCTCCCTGCGGCGTAAAACGCAGCGGCTGGCTTTTACGCACAAACAGACGGAATCCCAGCCGCTGTTCCAGATCGCTGAACTGGTGGGACAACGCCGATTGCGTCTGATGAAGCTGTGAGGCGGCGGCGGCTAACGAGCCGGTATTCCGTAACGCCTGCAGCGTCCGCAGGTGTTTGAGTTCGATCATGAGAATCCTTCACATCGAGATTGAACAAATTGCGCTTGAGGAACATACAGTACCCGCAGATTATGGCGGTGTAAACATCTGGACGGCTAAACATCTCAAGCAAGCGTCGCGGCCACTTTACCTTTGTCCAGCCATACAGCTCAGCGAATGACCTCTTCTTTCGCTGGATGAACGTAAATCGGTTGTACCTAAAAGAATATCTGGAGAACAGCAAATGACCATTCTCAACCATACACTCGGTTTCCCGCGCGTCGGTCTGCGTCGTGAACTGAAAAAAGCACAGGAAAGCTATTGGGCAGATAAAAGCTCATAGGAAGAGCTGCTGGCCGTGGGTCGCGAACTGCGTGCTCGTCACTGGCAACAGCAGCAAGACGCGGGAGTGGATCTGCTGCCGGTTGGCGATTTCGCCTGGTACGATCATGTTCTGACCACCAGCCTGATGCTGGGTAATGTGCCAGCACGCCATCAAAACCATGATGGATCCGTCGATCTCGATACGCTCTTCCGCCTTGGCCGTGGCCGTGCACCTAGCGGTGAACCCGCTGCGGCGGCGGAAATGACCAAATGGTTTAACACCAATTATCACTACATGGTGCCGGAATTCACCCTCGGCCAGCGGTTCAAACTGACCTGGACCCAGCTGCTGGATGAGGTTGATGAAGCGTTGGCGCTCGGCCACAAGGTTAAACCGGTGCTGCTCGGCCCGGTAACCTATCTGTGGCTAGGTAAAGTGAAGGGCGAGCAGTTTGATCGTCTGTCACTGCTGAAAGATATTCTGCCCGTTTACCAACAGGTATTGGCTGAACTGAATAAACGCGATATCGCATGGGTACAAATCGATGAGCCAGCACTGGCGCTGGAGCTGCCAGCAACGTGGCGCGATGCCTTCAAACCGGCTTACGAGGCGCTGCAAGGTGAAAGCAAACTGCTGCTGACGACCTACTTCGACAGCATCGGCCAGAACCTTGACGTGATTAAAGCGCTGCCGGTGCAAGGTCTGCACGTCGACCTGGTTCACGGTAAAGATGATATCCAGCAGCTGAACCAGCAGATCCCGGCAGATTGGCTGCTTTCGGTGGGTGTTATCAACGGTCGCAACGTCTGGCGTGCGGATCTCAGCAGCTGGTTTGAACGGCTGCAGCCGTTGGTTGGCCAGCGTAAACAGCTGTGGATCGGTTCGTCCTGCTCACTACTGCATAGCCCAATCGATCTGAGCGTGGAAACGCGGCTGGATGAAGAGGTGAAAAGCTGGTTCGCCTTTGCCCTGCAGAAATGCACTGAGCTGTCGCTGTTGAGCAAGGCGCTAAATAACCATGATGCTGCTTCACTGGTGGAGTGGAGCGCGCCGATTCGTGCGCGTGCCAACTCAACACGCGTTCACAATCCCGTGGTCGGCGAGCGTCTGGCGAGAATCCAGGCCAAAGACATCGAGCGCGCCAGCAACTATACCGAGCGTGCGAAAGCGCAGCGTAACCGCTTTAATCTGCCGGCGTGGCCAACCACTACGATTGGTTCATTCCCGCAGACGACGGAAATTCGCGGCCTGCGCCTCGAGTTCAAAAAAGGCAACATTGATGGCGGCAACTACCGCACCGGCATCGCAGAACATATCAAACAGGCTATCGTTGAGCAGGAACGGTTGGGGCTGGACGTGCTGGTGCACGGTGAAGCTGAACGTAACGACATGGTGGAATACTTTGGCGAAAATCTCGCCGGCTTCGTATTCACCCAGAACGGCTGGGTGCAGAGCTACGGTTCTCGCTGCGTAAAACCGCCAGTTATCATCGGCGACGTCAGCCGTCCTGCCGCGATCACCGTTGAGTGGGCCAAATACGCGCAATCACTGACCGACAAACCGGTTAAAGGCATGCTGACCGGTCCGGTAACCATTCTCTGCTGGTCGTTCCCACGTGAAGATGTGAGCCGTGAAACCATTGCGAAACAGATTGCGCTGGCGCTGCGTGACGAAGTGGCAGATCTGGAAAAAGCCGGCATCGGCATCATTCAGATTGATGAACCCGCGCTGCGCGAAGGTCTGCCGCTGCATCAGTCCGATTGGGCGGCGTATCTGACATGGGCAGTTGATGCTTTCCGTCTGAATGCCGCGGTGGCGCAAGACGACACGCAAATTCACACTCATATGTGTTACTGCGAGTTCAATGACATCATGGACTCCATCGCCGCACTGGATGCCGACGTTATCACCATCGAAACCTCACGTTCCGATATGGATCTGCTGGATACGTTTAAAGAGTTCGACTATCCCAATGAGATTGGTCCGGGCGTTTACGATATCCACTCACCGAACGTACCGAGCGTGGAGTGGATGGAAGCGTTGCTGCGCAAAGCGGCGCAAAGCATCCCGGAAGAACGTCTGTGGGTTAACCCGGATTGTGGCCTGAAAACGCGTGGCTGGACGGAAACCCGTCAGGCACTGGCAAACATGGTCAAAGCGGCGCAGAACCTGCGGGGTGAAACGGCTTAGTAGCCGCAAATGTGATTGGGGCGCATACGCGCCCCTTTTTATTACGCGTTCGGTGCCACGCCATACTGCGCGAACCACGCCAGCATACGTTGCCAGCCATCTTTGGCGGAATCGGCGTGATAGCTCGCACGGTAATCCGCGTTGAAAGCGTGGCCGGCATCCGGATACACCACGATCTCCGCTTTGGCATTGGCGGCATGCAGCGCCTGACGCATCTTATCAATGCTCTCCAGTGGAATGCTGTCATCCTGACCGCCATAAAGGCCCAGCACGGGCGCATTCAGGTCCACCGCAATATCGATCGGATGTTTCTGCTGCTTCAGCGTCTTCTCACCCTCTAAGCGGCCATACCACGCCACAGCGGCTCGCACTTGAGGATTGTGCGCGGCAAACAGCCAGCTAATGCGTCCGCCCCAGCAGAAGCCGGTAATTGCCAGGCGACGCGCATCGCCACCATGACTTGCCGCCCAGTTAGCCACATGATCGAGGTCGGACAGTACCTGCGTATCCGGAACCTTGCTCACCAACTCTTTAAACAGCGTGGGAATGTCGTTGTAATCGTTGGGATCGCCTTCGCGGAAATAGAGCTCAGGGGCGATCGCCAGATAGCCTTCCAGCGCCAAACGCCGGCAAACATCGCGGATATGCTCATGCACACCGAAAATCTCCTGCACGACTAACACCACTGGCAATGTGCCTTGGTACTCTTTTGGCCGGGCATAGTAGGCGGGCAAATTTTCGCCCTGGCTTGGAACCGAGGTCTCGCCAGCATGAATCGCGTCGCTGGCGGTAATAATCGTGCTGCTTGCGGTGGGCTGAACGGCCGGTGCAAAGCCGCCGGGTGCCGTTTTTTGTGCCATATTGTCTTCGGTTTTCATGGTTCTCTCCGTGCTAGCAAATGCGCAATCACGTAACTATAGCCTGGCTGGTCAAGCAAGGCTGACGTAGGGTGCAGAGGGATTTTTTTCACGTGTGCTGCTTCTCTATTAACATTGCCATCAGTACTTACACAGCACCGCTTGTAGCAATTCAGAATTGCAGCGCACTAATGTGTGATGTAAATCACAAAATATTTTTATGATAATGTAAGTTTCATTATTGATAGTGAAATTAGTCACATAATTATGTTTCCTGCTCACGTAGAGTGGCGCGCACATCCCCTATTTATCAGGAGTCTGATATGGCCCAGTCTGACGTTTTCCATCTTGGCATCACCAAAGCTTCCCTAAAAGGAGCCACGCTGGCCATCGTTCCCGGCGATCCTGAGCGCGTGAAGAAAATCGCCGCGCTGATGGAGAATCCACAGCATCTGGCTTCGCATCGTGAATTCACCACCTATCTGGCGGAAGTCGATGGTAAACCGGTGGTGGTGTGTTCAACCGGTATCGGCGGACCTTCAACCTCGATTGCGGTAGAAGAGCTGGCGCAACTCGGTGTGCGCACCTTCCTGCGCGTTGGCACCACCGGCGCCATTCAGCCGCATATTAATGTCGGTGATGTGCTGGTCACCACGGCGTCTGTCCGCCTTGACGGTGCCAGCCTGCACTTCGCACCGATGGAGTTCCCGGCCGTGGCCGATTTCACCTGCACCACCGCGCTGGTTGCCGCAGCGGAAGCCTGCGGTGCCAAAACGCACATTGGCATTACCGCGTCCTCTGACACCTTCTATCCGGGGCAGGAACGCTATGACACCTTCTCTGGTCGCGTGGTGAAGCGCTTCCAGGGCTCAATGGATGAGTGGCAGCAAATGGGCGTCCTTAACTATGAGATGGAATCCGCTACACTGTTAACCATGTGCGCCAGTCAGGGACTGCGTGCCGGCATGGTGGCTGGCGTCATCGTGAACCGTACGCAAAAAGAGATTCCGGATGCGGTGACCATGAAGCAGACCGAAAGTGATGCGGTGAAAATTGTGGTAGAAGCCGCGCGTCGCTTAATTTAGTGCGCCATTCAAGGGATGAATTCGAGACCAGGCTTATAGGGAGCTCAGCAATTGCCTGATTAGAATGCGCGCAATTTCAGCAGCTACTGAGAAATTTCTTATGCGCAAAATGGTTTCTGTCTCACGTCCTAATTTCATGAATAATCCCGCTACTGCGCAATCACGCGTTGAGGGCGCAGCAGCGAGATTTCGTCAGGCCATGGCGGCTCATAACTATCCCCTCGCTCGTCAGTGCTGTGAAGAAGTGCTGCGCGTGTTGCCAAATCACATGCAGGTGCTCAGCGACTACGCGTTAACCTTAATGCGCGTGGGCGAGCACAAGAAATCCTACAAGATTTACCAGAAGATCTATCAGGCCCCGGCCGCGCAGCGCGCGCAGGCGTCGGAAACCTGGCTGGATGGATTGACCGAAGTCTGCGGTTGGCTTGATAAGCAGGATGAAGTGGCGCGTTACGGCCTCGAATCGCTGCAGAAATCCGATGTGATCTTCAGTAAAGGCCAGAAAGTGGCGTATCCCTCAGACGTACCGCCACCGATCAATCGCCATAACCCGACAGAAAACATCATCTCCTTCAGCCTCTACGGTGGCCAGCCACGCTACTGCGAAACGCTGATTAAGAACATCGAAGTGGCGCGCGAGTTCTATCCTGACTGGATCTGCCGCATCTATCTTGACGATAGCGTCCCGCAGCACGTGTGGCAGCGTCTGACGCAGCCGAACACCCAGCTGGTGGATATGTCCCAGGAAAAAGCTATCTTCCCCACGCTGTGGCGCTTTTTAGTGATGGACGATCCCAGCGTTAAACGTTACATCGTGCGTGACGCCGATTCATTACTCTCCGAGCGTGAAGTGGTTGCGGTTGAAGCCTGGCTGGACTCCCCATTCTGGTTCCATCACATGCGCGATTACTTCTCGCATACCGAACTGCTGCTAGCGGGTATGTGGGGCGGTTGTCATGGCGTGTTCCACAATGTTGAACAGCAGATGCGTGACTTTATCGCCCAGTACCAAGGCAGCGAACGCTTTACCGACCAGTATTTTCTTAAAGTGGCGTTGTGGCCAACGGTGCGTGAAAGCTTGCTGAGTCACGACGATATTTTTCACTTCCATCAGGCGCAGCCCTGGCCAGCGCATCAACCGATTCGCTGGCAAACCGATAGCTTCCACGTCGGCAGCAACGCCGGTTTTGCTAGCATGGCCGGTAAAGTTGAAAATGCGGAAAACGGTTGCCAGCAGGTTGAGATCACCTACGGCGGCCAAAGTTGGACCTATCCAGCAAAAATCAAGGATGAAACCGAATGGTTACTTCCGATGCCGTTCTTCCTGATTGACGCGTGGAAAGCCGGCGATTTGACCGTAAAAGCCCTGTAAATAAAATCTGGACATTCATACAGTACCCCTCTACCTTTTCCCTCAGCGAGACGATCCGCGGGGGGATTATGGATCAGCAACTTATCATTAGCGGCGCGCTGGCGCTGGCCGGTTTAGGCATTGGCTGGATCATTGCCCAGCTGCGCGCCGGTCATCAGCATGCCAGCTTCACGACCGAGCGTCGTCTGTTGGAAGAGGCGCAGCAGCGCCAACATCAGCAGATCGAACATTTACAACAGCAAATCCAGCAACGTGAGCAGGAGATGCGCCAATTGCACGGCGCGCTCAGCGGTGCGCAGGAACGTTTGCAGCAGCTCGATTACTGGCGCGGCGAGAGCGAACAGCTCAGTCGTGAATTGCGTAATCAGCTGGAAGTTAATAGCGCGCAGGAAGCGGAGTTGCGCGAAGTGACCATCCGTCTTGAAGAGACACGCTACGGCGCTGAAGAGAAACAGCGCCTGCTCACCAACAGCGAACAGCGACTCAGCGCGCAGTTTGAAAATCTGGCCAACCGCATCTTTGAAAACAGCGGGCGCCGCGTCGATGAACAAAACCGTCAAAGCCTGAACAGTCTGATTGGCCCGCTGCGTGAACAGCTGGATGGTTTCCGCCGTCAGGTGACTGACAGCTTTGGGCTGGAAGCGCGTGAACGCCACACGCTGACGCATGAAATTCGCCAGCTGCAGCAGCTCAACGCGCAGATGGCGCAGGAAGCGGTCAATCTCACCAAAGCGCTAAAAGGTGACAATAAAATCCAGGGCAACTGGGGCGAAGTGGTGCTAAGCCGCGTGCTGGAAGCCTCTGGACTGCGTGAAGGCTATGAATACCAAACGCAGGTAAGCGTTCAGCTGGAGCAGCAGGGCAGGATGCAACCAGATGTGATTGTCCGTTTGCCGCAGGGCAAAGATGTGGTGATCGACGCGAAGATGACGTTGGTCGCTTACGAGCGCTATTTCAACGCCGATGATGAAGCCACGCGCGAGCAGGCCATTCAGGAGCACGTCAACGCCATGCGTGGACACATTCGCTTGCTAAGCCGAAAAGATTACCAACAATTGCCCGGTTTACGCTCTCTGGATTATGTGTTGATGTTTATCCCGGTGGAACCGGCATTTCTGCTCGCGATCGATCGTCAGCCAGAGCTGATCAGCGAAGCGCTGCAGCAGAACATCATGCTGGTCAGCCCAACTACGCTGCTGGTGGCGCTGCGCACCATCAACAATCTCTGGCGTTATGAACATCAAAGCCGCAACGCACAGCGCATCGCCGATCGGGCAACGCGGCTGTATGACAAAATGCGGCTGTTCGTCGATGACATGAGCGGTATCGGTCACAATCTTGATAAGGCGCAGCAAAGCTATCATCAGGCGATGAAAAAGCTGTCTGAAGGACGCGGCAATCTGATTGCGCAAAGTGAAGCTTTCCGCTCGCTTGGTGTGGAGATCAAACGGCCGATCAATCCGCAGTTGGTGGAACAGGCGCAGCCGGAAGAGGCGGATGAAGATTGGGCAGACGATCCCAACGTTGATGAAAGCGTTTCAGATTCGACAACGGACTCGCTGCGCCGCATCAACGAATAGCACGGTGGTCGCGTGCTCGTGTAGCGCGACTCTGATACACTTCGGCAAGAATTGTTTGTGGAACAGGTAAAACCGATGGCAGATGAATCACAGCAGGAAACTACCCATTTTGGCTTCCAGACCGTCGCGAAAAGCGAAAAGGCCGATAAAGTCGCGGACGTGTTTCACTCCGTCGCGGCAAAATATGACCTGATGAACGATTTGATGTCGTTTGGCATCCATCGTGTCTGGAAGCGTTTTACCATTGACAGCAGCGGTGTGCGCCGCGGTCAGCGCGTGTTGGATCTGGCGGGTGGTACCGGCGATCTGACGGCTAAATTCTCTCGTCTGGTGGGCGAAACCGGCCAGGTTGTGTTGGCTGATATCAACAGCTCAATGCTGAAGATGGGCCGCGAAAAGCTGCGTAATCTCGGCGTGTCGGGTAATGTCAGCTATGTTCAGGCGAACGCCGAAGCGCTGCCGTTCCCGGATAACTATTTCGATTGCATCACCATCTCGTTCGGTTTGCGTAACGTCACCGAAAAAGAGAAAGCGCTGGCGTCGATGTTCCGCGTGCTGAAGCCGGGCGGACGCCTGCTGGTGCTGGAATTCTCCAAGCCGCTGCTGGAGCCGCTGAGCAAGGCTTACGACACCTATTCATTCCATATTCTGCCGCGTATTGGCCAGCTGGTGGCGCAAGATGCTGAAAGCTATCGTTATCTGGCAGAGTCGATTCGTATGCATCCCGATCAGGAAACCCTGAAAGCGATGATGAATGATGCCGGCTTTGAAAATACCACCTACTTCAATATGACTGGCGGTATTGTCGCGCTGCATCGCGGATTTAAATTTTAATCCATCATGACTTTAACTCCTCTCATCACCGGCGGTCTTGAGACCGCCCTGAACCGTGTTCTCTATCGCGATCGCAGCCTGAAAGCCGCGCGCCAGCGTCTGGCGGGCAAGGTGTTGCTGCTGCGTCTGCAAGAGCTCGATTTTCCTTTAGTGCTGGTGTTTAGCGAATCACAACTTGATGTACTGAGTGATTGGCAGGATAGCAGCGACTGCACAGTGAGTTTGCGTGTCAGCACCTTGCCGAAACTGCGCGATCGCCAGCAGCTCACCAGCTTGATCAGAAGCGGTGAACTGGAGGTGGACGGAGATTTGCAGGTGGTACAGCAATTCTCTGCGCTGATGGATCTCGCCGAGCTTGATCCGGCCGAATATCTCGCGCCGTGGATTGGCGACATCGCCGCGCAAGGGGTAAGCCAGGCCGCACAGCAGGCGCTGAGATTCGTGCAGCAGCAGGTTATGCGCCGCCAGGATTATCTTGGCCAGGCGCTGACGGAAGAGTGGCGCGTCGCGCCGGGTGCTCTGGAACTGGCATGGTTCTGCGAGGAAGTGGAAGCGATGGAACGTTCGCTCAATGCATATGAAACGCGTTTGGCACAGCTGGAGGCGAAATGACGCTGGGAGAAATTCGGCGCTTATATTTCATCATCAAGATCTTTCTCACTTATGGCCTTGATGAACTGATTCCCCGCATGCGCTTCACGCTGCTGTTACGCCTGTGGCGGCGCTGCATCTTCTGGATCCCTAACCAACACAAAGACGCCTCGCCTGGCGTGCGCATCCGTTTAGCCATGGAGCAGCTTGGTCCGGTGTGGATCAAGTTCGGTCAAATGCTCTCCACGCGACGCGATCTGTTCCCGCCAGCGATTGCCGATGAGCTTGCCGTGCTGCAGGACCGCGTGGCGCCGTTTGATGGCGTCAAAGCGAAGCAGCAGATTGAACAGTCGATTGGCGGCCCGGTGGAAACCTGGTTTGAAGACTTCGACATTAAACCGCTGGCCTCTGCATCTATTGCACAGGTGCACACCGCCACGTTGAAGTCCAACGGCCGCGCCGTGGTGATCAAAGTGATTCGTCCCGATATCCTGCCGGTGATCAAAGCGGACATGCGGTTGATTTATCGTCTGGCGCGTTGGGTGCCGCGTTTGCTGCCGGATGGACGTCGTCTGCGTCCGCTGGAAGTGGTACGCGATTACGAAAAAACCCTGATTGATGAGCTGAATCTGCTGCGTGAAGCGGCCAACGCCATCCAGCTGCGTCGTAACTTCGACCAAAGCCGCATGCTTTACGTACCCGAAGTGTTCTCTGATTACTGCAGTGAATCAATGATGGTAATGGAGCGCATTTACGGCATTCCGATCTCGGATATCGCCACGCTGGAGCAGCACGGCGTCAATATGAAGTTACTGGCAGAGCGCGGCGTGCAGGTGTTCTTCACCCAGGTGTTCCGCGACAGCTTCTTCCATGCCGACATGCATCCTGGCAATATCTTCGTCAGCTACGATCACCCAGAAGATCCACAGTACATCGGCATCGACTGCGGTATTGTCGGTTCACTGAATAAAGAAGATAAGCGCTATCTGGCGGAAAACTTTATCGCCTTCTTTAATCGCGATTACCGCAAAGTGGCTGAGCTGCATGTGGATTCAGGCTGGGTGCCGCTGGATACTAACGTTGAAGATTTTGAGTTTGCCATTCGTACCGTGTGTGAGCCGATTTTCGAAAAACCGCTGGCTGAGATCTCCTTCGGTCACGTGTTACTGAATCTGTTTAATACCGCGCGTCGCTTCAATATGGAAGTGCAGCCGCAGCTGGTGCTGCTGCAGAAGACGTTGCTGTATGTCGAAGGGATTGGTCGCCAGCTCTATCCTCAGCTCGACTTGTGGAAAACCGCCAAGCCGTTCCTGGAAGATTGGATCAAAGATCAGATTGGTATCCCGGCAATAATGCGTGCGGTGAAAGAGAAAGCGCCGTACTGGGCGGAAAAACTGCCGGAGTTGCCGGAGCTATTTTACGACAGTATGCGCCAGCACAAATTATTGAAGCACAGCGTCGATAAACTCGTCACCGATTTAAACGTACAGCGCACACGAAATCATCAGGCGCGCTATCTGTTTGGCGTAGGAGCTACACTGTTATTAAGTGGCACCGCCGTACTGTTAAGTCGACCGGATTGGGATTTCTTCCCGGCGCTTTTAATGGCTGCCGGCATCGTCACCTGGCTTATTGGCTGGCGCAAGACAAACTGATTGTCTGCCTGGTTCAAATCGCGTAATGTCGCAAGCTAAAGCCCGAAATCATACGGGCTTTCTGTGCGTTACAGTCAACAGTTTTTCACAGAATATTAGAGGCATATCTCATGGGCGGTATCAGTATTTGGCAATTGTTAATCATTGCCGTCATTGTTGTTCTTCTGTTCGGTACCAACAAACTTCGCAACCTGGGTTCGGATTTGGGTTCTTCTATCCGCGGCTTCAAAAAAGCCATGGGCGATGAAGACGATAAAAAGGATCAACCGAAAGAGCAGGACGCTGACTTCAACGCCAAAACTCTGGCAGACAAACAGCAAACCTCGGCGACTAAAGACGACGCCCGGAACGACAAGCAGGTATAACTGTGTTCGACATTGGTTTTAGTGAACTGGTATTGGTGTTCGTGATCGGGCTGATTGTGCTTGGCCCGCAGCGATTACCGGTTGCGGTGAAAACCGTCGTCGGCTGGATCAGAGCCATTCGCTCGCTGGCCGCGAATGTACAAAACGAACTGGCACAGGAGCTGAAACTGCAGGAATTGCAGGACAGCCTGAAAAAGGTGGAAGAGGCGGGTCGTGGCACGCTGTCACCGGAGCTGAAAGAGTCGATGGAAGAACTGCGTAAAACCGCCGACTCAATGAAGCGCTCCGTGCAGCAGAGTATCGATCTCGAAAAAGAGGAAGATGAAGCCAACACCATTCATCAGACTCCGCCAGCAGTAGCGCAGCCGGCTACTTCCCCTGCGGTCACGCCTGCTGCTGCAGAACATCAAACCAGTGCCGCAGCACAGGTTCCGCAGCCAGTTGACGTAACTTCTGCAGTGGATAATCCTCCCGTCGCCAGTGCCCCGCAAAGCACTGCGAAGATTTCTCTCGTAAAAGATGAACGATAAACATGGCCGTTGAAGATACCCAACCGCTCATTAGCCATCTGATTGAGCTGCGTAAGCGTTTGTTGAATTGCATCATCGCTGTTTTAGTCATCTTTCTGTGTCTGGTCTACTTCGCCAATGACATTTACCATCTGGTAGCGTCACCATTGATTAGCCAGATGCCGGCTGGTGCGAGCATGATCGCCACCGACGTAGCATCACCCTTCTTCACGCCAATTAAGCTCACCATTATTGTCTCGGTGTTTCTTGCCGTGCCGGTGATTTTGTATCAGGTGTGGGCGTTTGTCGCGCCAGCGCTCTATCGTCACGAGCGTAAACTGGTAATGCCGCTGCTGTTCTCCAGTACGCTGCTGTTCTACGTCGGCGTGGCGTTTGCGTATTTCATCGTGTTCCCGCTGGCGTTTGGTTTCTTCGCCAAAACGGCACCGCAAGGCGTGACCATCGCCACGGATATCACCAATTATCTCGACTTCGTCATGACCATTTTCATGGCCTTTGGCGTGGCGTTTGAGGTGCCGATTGCCATTGTGCTGCTGTGCTGGACAGGCATTACTTCACCTGACGATCTGAGAAAGAAACGTCCGTATATGCTGGTTGGCGCCTTCGTCGTTGGGATGTTGCTCACACCGCCGGATGTTTTCTCCCAAACTTTGCTCGCTATTCCGATGTACTGCCTGTTTGAAGTCGGCGTATTCTTCTCCCGCTACTATGTGGGTAAAGGGCGTCAGTCTTCGGATGAGGAACAGAATACCGAATCCTGATGTCTTTTAAGCAGGGCACCCGCCAGCAAGCGGGAAGAGAATGAATCTAAACCGCCTAACCGGGCGGTTTTTTATTGGGGAGAAAACATGTTTGATATCGGTGTAAACCTGACCAGCACGCAATTCGCAAAAGATCGCGAGCAGGTTGTGAAACGTGCGCGCGAAGCAGGCGTCACCGGCCTGTTAATTACCGGCACTAACGCGCTGGAGAGCCAGCAGGCACGTCAGCTGGCGGCATTACACGCCGGCTACTGCTGGTCGACGGCGGGCGTTCATCCGCATCATGCCAGTGAATGGTCGGTGGAAACGGCGAATACCTTGCGTCGTCTCGCGGAAAGCGCCCAGGTTGTCGCCATCGGCGAATGCGGCCTGGATTTTAACCGCAATCTTTCGGCCCACGATCAACAGGAGTACGCCTTTGATGCGCAGCTCGCACTGGCTGCAGAACTGCAGCTGCCGGTATTTCTTCATTGTCGTGAAGCGCACGATCGTTTTGTGGCGGTGCTTGAGCCGTGGCTGCCAAAACTGGTGGGCGCGGTGGTGCACTGCTTTACCGGTACGCGTGATGAGCTGCAAGCGTGCCTGGCACTCGGGTTGTCAGTAGGCATTACCGGTTGGGTGTGCGACGAACGTCGCGGTATGGAACTGCGCGAATTGCTGCCGTTGATTCCGGCTGAGCGTCTGTTACTGGAAACCGACGCACCCTATTTACTGCCGCGCGATATGCATCCACGTCCCACTTCGCGCCGCAATGAGCCGTGCTTCCTGCCGCACATTGTGCAGCAAGTGGCGAACTGGCGTGGAGAAGAGGCGGAAGCGCTGGGCGCGCAGGTCAATCGCAACGCGCGTCAACTTTTTAAGCTGGCCTAAAGCTTGCGGAACTGCTTGTTATCCACGCTGCGCATCACCTGTTTGTTCAGCATGTTCAGCAGCAGAACGGAGCGCGTTTCACCATCCGGCTCGGCAAAAATCGCGCGCAGTCCTTCGAAGGTGCCATCGGTGATGATCACTTCATCACCGCTCTGCGGCGTTTCCGGATCTAACACGATCTGCGGCGCGTCGGTTTGTAGCGCTTCGATCACATCGTGCGATACGGTAGCCGGCATGGCGCCGAAGCGCACGAAGTGGCTGACGCCGCGCGTGCTGCTGATGGTGGTGGTGTGAATCGCTTCGGGATCGAACTCGATAAACAAATAATTGGGGAACAGCGGCTCACTCACGGTGGTGCGTTTACCGCGCACAATCTTCTCCAAAGCGATCATTGGGCTCAGGCAATTCACCGCTTGCCGCTCAAGATGCTCTTTCGCGCGCAACAGTTGTCCACGTTTGCAATAGAGTAAGTACCAGGATTCCATAACTGCTCCCAAAGAATGGACGCTAAGAATATCAAACCTGCTGACAGAGTTATAGCGCATCGGCGGAGGGAAACCCTGTGCTGAAAAAAATTCACTGCGAATTTTCTGATTGATGCGGCTAATTAACGCTTTCGTGCAAGAAAATTGACGGCTGGCGACCATCTGTATCAGACTCCATCCCCATCTTTCGATTGAAAAGGAGTGGCCGATGGAACTGTTCCTGTTAAGTAACGGCAAAGTGGCCGAGGATGCGCCGCTGTTGAGTTACGCCCACCCGCAGCTACACGCGATGATCGCCCAGCGCGGCATTACGTCGGCGGTGCTGGTGCCCTACGCGATTATTCGTGGCGATCATGCGCAACGCGCGCAAGATTTGTCAGATTCATTAGGCATTGAAGTGCGCACGGTGCATGAGTTTACCTCCCCCGTCGCGGCGATTGAGCAAGCCGAGCTGATTCTGGTGAGCGGCGGAAATACCTGGTTCCTCAATCAAATGCTGCATGAACATGGCTTGATCGTCGCGATTCAACGCGCGGTGCGCGAGCGTGATGTGCCTTACGTCGGCTGGAGCGCCGGTTGCAACGTGGCAACGCCTTCTATCCGCACCACCAATGACATGCCGGTGCGCAGCAGCGTGGTGTTGCCTGCGCTGGGCTTGTTCCCGGTGCAGATCAATCCGCATTATCTTGATGCGCACGTCAGCGGCCATATGGGCGAAACGCGCGATGAGCGCCTGGCTGAGTTTTGCGCCGTTAACCCGCATGAATCGGTGATTGCGTTACGCGAAGCCAGTTTCCTACACGTGAGTGAAAATCGCCTGCGCTACTACAGCGCCCGCGGCGAAGACTTTAAAGTGTTCCGCCACGGCGAGCCGATTGCGGCGTATCACGATGTGCTGGCGATTCAGTCGCTGGTGCCGTTTTCCTGTCAGCCAGCCTGACTCAGAAACCTCAACATGCTAGCGTGAAACGCACCTATAATGGCGCTTCACTCTGGCCGGAAAGCTAAAGCCGCATGAAATATCAGGATTTACGAGACTTCCTCGCGTTACTCGAACAGCGTGGAGAGTTAAAGCGCATCACTCAGGAGATCGATCCTGAGCTGGAGATGACCGAAATTGCCGATCGCACGCTGCGTGCCGGCGGCCCAGCGCTGCTGTTTGAAAACCCGAAAGGGTACGACATGCCGGTGCTGTGTAATCTGTTCGGCACGCCAAAACGCGTGGCGATGGGCATGGGCCAGGAAGAGGTGAGTGCGCTGCGCGAAGTGGGCAAACTGCTGGCATTTTTGAAGGAACCGGAGCCGCCGAAAGGCTTCCGCGATCTGTTTGATAAAATGCCGCAGTTCAAGCAAGTGCTGAATATGCCAACCAAGCGCTTGCGCAATGCGCCTTGCCAGGAAGAGATTTTTAGCGGCGATGACGTCGATCTGTCACGCATCCCGGTGATGAAATGCTGGCCAGGCGATGCCGCGCCGCTGATCACCTGGGGATTAACCGTCACGCGTGGCCCGCATAAAGAGCGCCAGAATCTCGGCATCTATCGCCAGCAGGTGATCGGCAAAAATCGCCTGATTATGCGTTGGCTGTCGCATCGCGGCGGCGCGCTCGATTTCCAGGAGTGGTGCAAAGCGCATCCGGGCGAACGTTTTCCGGTATCTGTCGCGCTCGGGGCCGACCCGGCGACCATTCTCGGCGCGGTGACGCCGGTGCCCGACACGCTCTCTGAATATGCCTTCGCCGGTTTGCTGCGTGGCAACAAAACCGAAGTGGTAAAGTGCATCTCTAACGAGCTTGAAGTGCCGGCGAGCGCAGAGATTGTGCTGGAAGGTTACATTGAGCCGGGCGATGTGGCACCGGAAGGGCCATACGGCGATCACACGGGATACTACAATGAAGTAGACAGTTTCCCGGTGTTTACCGTGACGCACGTAACGCAACGTCGCAATCCGATTTATCATTCAACCTATACTGGGCGTCCACCGGATGAACCGGCCGTGTTGGGCGTGGCGCTGAATGAAGTGCTGGTGCCGATCCTGATCAAGCAGTTCCCGGAGATTGTTGATTTCTATCTGCCGCCGGAAGGCTGTTCTTATCGCCTCGCGGTGGTGACGATTAAGAAACAGTATGCCGGTCACGCCAAGCGCGTGATGTTTGGCGTGTGGTCGTTCCTGCGTCAGTTCATGTACACCAAGTTTGTGATTGTATGTGACGACGACGTCAACGCGCGTGACTGGAATGATGTGATTTGGGCGATTACTACGCGCATGGATCCAGCACGCGATACGGTGCTGGTTGAGAACACGCCAATCGATTATCTCGACTTTGCCTCGCCGGTTTCCGGCTTAGGTTCGAAGATGGGACTTGATGCCACCAATAAGTGGCCGGGCGAAACCACGCGCGAATGGGGCACGCCGATTGTCAAAGATCCGGCCGTTACGGCGCGCATTGACGCCATTTGGGATGAATTAGCAATCTTTGCCGAGCCGCCGCAGCGCTAAAAGCGGCAGACCAACCAGACCCGAAGAAAAAGGGAACGCATGACAACGTTAAGCTGCAAAGTGACTTCGGTTGAAGCGATTACGGATACGGTTTACCGCGTCCGTTTGATTCCGGCCGCGGATTTTAACTTCCGCGCGGGACAGTATTTGATGGTGGTGATGGATGAGCGTGATAAGCGCCCATTCTCGCTGGCGTCCACGCCAATGGAAAAGGACATCATTGAACTGCACATTGGCGCCTCGGATCTTAATCTTTACGCGATGGCGGTGATGGACCGCATCAAAAACGATCGTCAGATTACGGTAGATATGCCGCATGGCGATGCCTGGCTACGCGAAGAGAGCGATCGTCCGATCATTCTGATTGCCGGCGGCACCGGTTTCTCCTATGCGCGTTCCATTCTGCTGACCGCGCTGGCACAGAAACCCGATCGCGAAATTGCGATTTACTGGGGCGGCCGTGAGCTGATGCATCTGTACGATTTAGATGAGTTGAATGCGCTGGCGGTGAAGCACCCGAACCTGAAAGTGATTCCGGTGGTTGAGCAACCGGCAGATGACTGGACCGGACGCAGCGGCACGGTGCTGACGGCGGTGATGCAGGATTACGCTTCACTCAGTGAACACGACATCTATATTGCTGGTCGTTTTGAGATGGCGAAGATTGCACGTGAGCGTTTCTGCGCCGAGCGCGGTGCGCTGGAAGCGCAGATGTACGGCGATGCGTTTGCGTTTATCTGACAGATAAAAAGCCCGCCCGAAAGGGCGGGAACTCGTGCAGTGGTTAACGTATTAAACCCGTTCGAACACCGTGGCGATACCCTGGCCCAAGCCAATGCACATGGTCGCCAGACCAAATTGCGCATCGCGACGTTCCATTAGATTCAGCAGCGTGGTACTGATACGCGCGCCGGAACAGCCCAGCGGGTGCCCAAGCGCAATCGCGCCGCCATTCAAATTCACTTTCTCATCCAACTGTTCCAGCAAGCCCATGTCCTTGATGCACGGCAGCGCCTGCGCGGCAAAGGCCTCGTTGAACTCGAATAAGTCGATATCCTGCACGCTTAAGCCGGCGCGTTTTAGCGCTAGCTTGCTGGCGGGAACCGGGCCATAACCCATAATCGACGGATCGCAGCCAACCACCGCCATGCTGCGAATGCGCGCACGCGGCGTCAGACCCAGTTCGCGCGCGCGGCTTTCGCTCATGATCAACATCGCCGCCGCGCCATCGGAGAGCGCAGAAGACGTTCCCGCGGTGACGGTGCCGTTGACCGGATCGAACGCCGGACGCAGCGCGGCCAATCCTTCGAGGCTGGTCTCTTCGCGAATCACTTCATCGCTTTCGTAGCGTTTCAACACGCCATCGGCGTCGTGGCCATAAGTTGCAACAATCTCACGCTTAAAGTCGCCACGCTGGGTAGCTGCCCATGCGCGCTGATGTGAACGCAGGGCAAAGGCATCCTGCTGCTCGCGCGTGATGTGATGCATGCGCGCCAGCATTTCGGCGGTTAAGCCCATCATGCCGGCGGCTTTCGCTACCGTACGCCCAAGTCCTGGATGAAAATCGACACCGTGGCTCATTGGCACGTGGCCCATATGCTCTACGCCACCAATCAGGCAAGCGTGCGCATCGCCCACCATAATCGCGCGTGCCGCATCGTGCAGCGCCTGCATCGACGAACCGCACAGGCGATTGACGGTGCTGGCAGGCACGCGATGCGGGATCTCCGCCAGCAGCGCGGCATTACGTGCAATGTTAAAGCCTTGTTCCAGCGTCTGCTGTACGCAGCCCCAGATAATGTCGTCCAGCGTAGCGGGATCGACCGATGGATTACGGCTTAGCAGCTCGCGCATCAAATGCGCCGAAAGATCTTCCGCACGAACCTGACGAAACGCACCGCCCTTGGAGCGGCCCATCGGCGTGCGGACGGCATCAACAATGACTACTTTTTCCATTTTCATTACCTCAGGCACTTTGCAGCGCCGCTTCGTCAATCGGTTGCACCGCGGGATACCAGCTCTGATGCTGTTGGGCTTTTTGCAACAGCAGCGCCGGCAGCGCATACAGCGGGCCCAGCGCGGTGTAACGTTTGGCCTGATCGACCACGTTGCTGGTGCCGAGCATATCCATGTAGCGGAACGCGCCGCCGCGGAACGGCGGGAAGCCTAAGCCGTAGACCAGCGCCATGTCGGCTTCGGCCGGTGAAGCGATGATCTGCTCTTCGAGGCAGCGCACCACTTCATTGAGCATCGGCAGCATCATGCGGTTAAGAATCTCTTCATCGCTGAACACGCGCTTCGGTTGGTTGATTGGCTCCAGCAGTGCATCCACTGCGGCATCGGCTTTTTTCTGCGCTTTGCCTTTGTTGTCCAACTCCCAGCGGTAAAAACCCTGGCCGTTTTTCTGGCCGTAACGTTTAGCGTCAAACAGCACGTCGATGGCGTCGCGATAATCTTTCTGCATGCGTGACGGGAAACCTTGCGCCATCACCTGTTGGGCATGATGCGCGGTATCAATGCCGACTACATCCAGCAGCCAGGCCGGGCCCATCGGCCAGCCGAACTGTTTTTCCATCACTTTGTCGACCTGGCGGAAATCCGCGCCGTCGCGCAGCAGCAGGCTGAAGGCGGCGAAGTAGGGGAACAGCACGCGATTGACAAAGAAGCCGGGGCAATCATTCACCACAATCGGCGTTTTGCCCATTTTGCTGGCCCAGGCCACCACTTTGCTGATGGTGGCCTCTGAGGTTTGCTCACCGCGAATCACCTCAACCAGCGGCATACGCGGCACCGGATTGAAGAAGTGCATGCCACAGAAGTTTTCCGGGCGTTTTAAGGCTTTCGCCAGCTGGCTGATCGGAATGGTTGAGGTGTTGGAGGCGAGAATGGCATCTTCGCGCAGGTGCTGCTCGGTTTCTGCCAGCACTTTGGCTTTGATCTGCGGATTCTCAACCACGGCTTCCACTACCACATCGGTGCGTTCAAATCCCGCGTAATCCAGCGTGGGCTGAATGGTGGTGAGCACGCTGGCCAGCTTCGCGCCAGTAATTTTGCCGCGCTCCAGCTGCTTGTTAAGCAGCTTGCTGGCTTCGGTCATGCCAAGCGTCAGCGCTTGTGGATTGATATCTTTCATCATTACCGGCACGCCTTTCCAGGCAGATTGATAGGCGATGCCGCCGCCCATAATGCCGGCACCTAATACCGCAGCTTGCTGCGGTGCACCGGCCGCACTGCTATGTTTCTTCGCCAAGCCTTTGACGTATTGATCGTTAAGGAAGATGCCGACCAGCGCGCGGGCTACATCACTTTGCGCCAGCGGCACAAAAGCGGCGGTCTCCAGCTTCAGCGCATCATCGCGCCCCAAGGTGGCGGCAGCCTCAATGGTTTTTATCGCGGTAACGGGGGCCGGATAGTGTTTGCTGGCGGTCTGCAGCACCATGCTTTTGGCGATGGTAAAGCTCATGGCGGCTTCGATCGGGCTGAGTTTAAGCGGCGCCAGCTTCGGCGCCCGGCGGACCTGCCAGTTGCCCTGCGCGATGGCGTCCTGTAATACCGTCAGCGCTGCGGCGCGCAGTTTGTCGCTGTTGACCACTGCATCCACTAAACCGAGTTTCAGGGCGCTATTGCCATCGAGATCTTTACCCGCGGCGATGATTTCCATCGCACTGTCAGCGCCGAGCAGCCGCGGCAGACGTACGCTGCCGCCAAAGCCCGGCATGATGCCCAGTTTGGTTTCCGGCAAGCCGATACGCGCGGTGGGCGTAGCAATGCGGAAGTCAACTGCCAGCACGCATTCGCAGCCGCCACCCAGCGCATAACCATCGATGGCGGCTACGGTTGGCACCGGCAAATCTTCCAGACGATTGAAGATGCTGTTAGCAAATGCCAGCCACTGACTCAACTTCTCTTCTGGCGCGTCAAACAGCGACAGGAATTCTGTAATGTCGGCGCCGACAATAAATGCCGGTTTGGCCGAAGAGAGCAGCAGGCCGCGCAGAGCGGGTTGCTGTTCTAAGACGCTTAGCGCCTCGCCCAGGGAGGCGACGGTTTTGGTATCGAGTTTATTCACCGAACCGGGCGCATCGAATACCAGCTCGGCGATGCCATCGTCAAGCCAGTGCACTGAAAGGGTATCGCCTTGGTAGAGCATGTCCGTCTCCTGAAACCGCGAAAGGTGATCTGGTCATACCAGATGATTTGGAGTGTGAGTGTGATGTTAATTATTTGCAAACGAGAGTTTGATAATTTGATACAACGATCACAGCGCGTGCAGCACGGCATCGCCAACACGGCTGTGCTACACTGCGGCCACTTTCGCGACATTGGAGACAAGTCCATGGATTCACTGAAAACCCTGTATCACGCGCACATCAATACGCTGCAGCAGCGAGCGCAGCAGGTGCTGGCTCGCTTTAAGCTTGATGCCATGCTGATTCATTCCGGCGAGCTGCTGACCGTTTTTCTCGACGATCACGACTATCCGTTTAAGGTGAATCCTCAGTTCAAAGCGTGGGTGCCGGTGACGCAGGTGCCAAACTGCTGGTTATGGATTGATGGTGTGAATAAACCCAAGCTGTGGTTCTACTCGCCGGTGGATTACTGGCATAACGTCGAGCCACTGCCAAACAGCTTCTGGACCAACGATGTTGACGTGATTGGCCTAAAGAGTGCCGATGACATCGCGCAGTTGCTGCCTGCACAACGCGATAACGTGGCGTATATTGGTCCGGTACCGTTACGCGCTTCCCAGCTCGGCATTAACGGCGAGCAGGTGAACCCTAAGGGCGTGATCGATTACCTGCATTATCATCGCAGCATCAAAACCGATTACGAGCTGGCCTGTATGCGCGAAGCGCAGAAGCTGGCGGTGGCGGGGCATCGCGCAGCCAAAGAGGCATTCGAATCGGGTATGAGCGAGTTCGATATCAACATCGCTTACCTGACTGCGACCGGCCATCGCGATACCGATGTGCCATACGGCAATATTATCGCGCTTAATGAACATGCCGCGGTGCTGCACTACACCAAACTGGACCATCAGCCGCCGGCGAAACGGCACAGCTTCCTGATTGATGCCGGGGCGGAGTATCTCGGTTATGCCGCTGACCTGACGCGCAGCTATGCGGCGCAGAGTAAATCGCGCTATGCCGAAATGGTAGCCGCGATGAACAAGGAAGAGCTGGCGCTGATCGCCACCTTGAAAGCCGGCGTGCGCTATACCGATTATCATCTGCAGATGCATCAGCGCATTGCGCGGCTGCTGCTGAAGTTTGAGCTGGTGAAAGGTCTGACCGAAGAGACGCTGGTGGCGGAAGATTTAACCGGTCCGTTTATGCCGCACGGGCTGGGACATCCGCTGGGCCTGCAGGTGCACGATGTTGCCGGCTTTATGCAGGACGATAGCGGCACGCATCTGGCTGCGCCGTCGCAATATCCGTATCTGCGTTGCACGCGCGTGCTGGAACCTGGCATGGTGCTGACTATCGAACCCGGCTTCTATATCATCGATTCGCTGCTGGCGAAGCTGCGCGGCGGCAAGTTCAGCCAGTATTTCGACTGGGCGGCAATTGATGCACTGAAACCGTACGGCGGCATTCGTATCGAGGATAACGTGGTGATTCACGCTAATCGCGTTGAAAACATGACGCGCGATCTGCACCTTGCCTGATGAATGCTTACGACATTCCCGCTGAGGCTGTGAGTCTCAGCGAGGAAACTATCAAGAAAAGTCGTTTCATTACTCTGCTGGCGCATACTGCGGGCGTGGAAGCGGCGCGCGCGTTTGTTCAGCAGGTGAAGCAGGAGCATCCCACCGCCCGCCATCACTGCTGGGCGTGGGTGGCCGGTGCGCCGGATGATTCACAGCAGTTGGGTTTCTCTGATGATGGCGAACCGTCCGGCACGGCGGGCAAACCCATGCTGGCCCAGTTGATGGGCAGTGGCGTGGGTGAAGTGACTGCGGTGGTGGTGCGTTATTACGGCGGCATCATGCTCGGTACCGGAGGGCTGGTAAAAGCTTACGGCGGCGGCGTGCAGCAGGGGCTGAAGCAATTAGCCCGTCAGCGTAAAGTGCCGATGGAATCCTTCAGCCTGCAATGTGATTATGCCCAACTCAGCGACATTGAGCGCTTGCTGCAGCGTTTTGACGGCATTATAGAAGAGAGCCATTATCTGGATCGTATTGCGCTGCGTTTAGCATTGCCGCATGCGCAGATTGATGGCTTTCGCCAAAACCTCTCTGATTACAGCCGGGGCGCGCTGACGCTCATCCCGCTGACAAACTAAAAGCATCTGTTTAAAGGAAACGGCTGAATGCATTTTCGCGCCATTACCCGCATTGTGGGCCTGCTGGTGATTCTGTTCTCGGTGACCATGATCTTACCCGGCCTCGTCGCCTTAATTTACCGGGACGGTGCCGGGCGCGCGTTTAGTCAAACCTTTATGATGGCGATCGTCATTGGTTCGCTGCTGTGGTGGCCAAACCGCAAACAAAAATCGGAACTTAAGCCGCGTGAAGGTTTCCTCATCGTGGTGCTGTTCTGGACCGTGCTGGGCAGCGTGGGTGCGATGCCGTTTATTTTCGCCGAGCAGCCCCATCTTTCGATTACCGATGCATTCTTTGAATCTTTCTCCGGCCTTACCACAACGGGCGCTACCACGCTGGTGGGACTTGATACGCTTCCGAAAGCGATTCTGTTCTATCGTCAGATGTTGCAGTGGCTCGGCGGGATGGGAATCATTGTGCTGGCGGTAGCGATTTTGCCAATTCTGGGCGTGGGTGGCATGCAGCTATATCGCGCGGAGATGCCAGGACCGCTAAAAGATAACAAGATGCGCCCGCGTATCGCAGAAACGGCGAAAACGCTGTGGCTGATCTATGTTTTGCTCACCGTAGCCTGTGCGGTGGCGCTGTGGTTGGCGGGCATGCCAATGTTTGATGCCATCGGCCATAGTTTCTCAACTATCGCCATTGGTGGCTTCTCCACGCATGATGCCAGCATCGGTTACTTTAATAGCCCAACCATCAACACTATCGTCGCAGTGTTTTTGCTGATCTCGGGATGTAACTACGGCCTGCATTTTTCTCTATTAAGCGGCCGCAACCTGAAAGTGTATTGGCGCGATCCCGAATTCCGCATGTTTATTGGCGTACAACTCACATTAGTGCTGATCTGTACGGTGGTGTTGTATTTTCACAATGTGTACGCCAGCGGCTGGCAAACGCTCAACCAGGCGTTTTTCCAGGTGGTCTCGATGGCAACCACGGCTGGATTTACCACCGACAGCATTGCGCGCTGGCCCCTGTTTCTACCGGTATTGCTATTGTGTTCGGCCTTTATCGGCGGAATGGCGGGTTCGACCGGCGGCGGTTTGAAAGTGATTCGTATTCTGCTGCTGTTTAAACAGGGTTCGCGTGAATTGAAACGCCTGGTGCATCCGAATGCGGTTTACACCATTAAATTGGGTAACCGCGCACTACCTGAACGTATTCTTGAAGCGGTGTGGGGATTCTTCTCAGCCTATGCGCTGGTGTTCCTGCTCAGCATGCTGGCAATCATCGCGACTGGTGTGGATGACTTCTCCGCGTTTGCCGCCGTGGCGGCGACCTTGAATAATCTTGGCCCCGGTTTGGGCGTGGTGGCCGACAACTTCACTTCGATGAATGATGTGGCGAAGTGGATCTTGATTTTGACCATGCTGTTTGGGCGCCTCGAAGTGTTCACGCTGCTGGTGTTGTTCACACCGACCTTCTGGCGCGAATAATAAAATAGGATTGTGTAATGAAAGCGTTAATTCTTTATTCCAGCCGCGATGGGCAAACCCGTGAAATTGCCGCGCGCATTGCGCAGACGTTAGTTCCGCATCAGCTGTGCGACGTGCTTGATTTAGCTGAGGCGCAGAAGGTGGATTGGTCTCAGTACGATCGCGTGCTGATTGGGGCATCGATCCGCTACGGGCATTTCAATCCTGCGCTGATGAAATTTGTCACGCAGCATAAGGCACAGCTGCACCAGCGCGTAAGCGGCTTCTTTAGTGTCAACCTGACGGCGCGTAAAGCCGACAAGTGCACGCCAGCAACCAATGCTTATACGCGCAAGTTTCTGGAGCAGTCACCCTGGCAGCCAGATTGCTGTGCGGTTTTTGCCGGTGCACTGCGTTATCCGCGTTATCGCTGGTTTGATCGGATCATGATTCAATTCATTATGCGGATGACAGGTGGAGAAACGGATACATCAAAAGAAGTGGAATACACCGATTGGAATAAAGTGACGCTTTTTGCCCAGGATTTTGCACAGTTACCAGGCAAATCGTTGTGAAATACAGCGTTGTGGCGAAATTTAGGTCGAACGATCATTTTTTTGCAATAAACCCTTGTCACCTCCGAATAACTCCCTATAATGCGCCACCACTGAGACGGCAAAGCGGCAACGCAGGCGGCTCAGCAGGGAGTGAAGAAATTCATCCCGCCGGATGAAAGCGCTGAAAAAAGTGTTTGACTCTGAAGGAGGAAAGCGTAATATACGCCACCTCGCGACAGGCGGTTAACCCGCTGTTCGCAACGCTCTTTAACAATTTATCAGACAATCTGTGTGGGCACTCGCAGGATTGATATCAGCGTCTCCGGACGCAAAAAAATATCAAGTCTCACGAGTGAACACATAATGAAATTCATTATGACGTTTTACAGATGAGCACCGCTTAACTTGTTTAAGCAAATCAAACTTAAATTGAAGAGTTTGATCATGGCTCAGATTGAACGCTGGCGGCAGGCCTAACACATGCAAGTCGGACGGTAGCACAGAGGAGCTTGCTCCTTGGGTGACGAGTGGCGGACGGGTGAGTAATGTCTGGGAAACTGCCCGATGGAGGGGGATAACTACTGGAAACGGTAGCTAATACCGCATAACGTCGCAAGACCAAAGTGGGGGACCTTCGGGCCTCACACCATCGGATGTGCCCAGATGGGATTAGCTAGTAGGTGGGGTAATGGCTCACCTAGGCGACGATCCCTAGCTGGTCTGAGAGGATGACCAGCCACACTGGAACTGAGACACGGTCCAGACTCCTACGGGAGGCAGCAGTGGGGAATATTGCACAATGGGCGCAAGCCTGATGCAGCCATGCCGCGTGTATGAAGAAGGCCTTCGGGTTGTAAAGTACTTTCAGCGGGGAGGAAGGCGGTGAGGTTAATAACCTCACCGATTGACGTTACCCGCAGAAGAAGCACCGGCTAACTCCGTGCCAGCAGCCGCGGTAATACGGAGGGTGCAAGCGTTAATCGGAATTACTGGGCGTAAAGCGCACGCAGGCGGTCTGTCAAGTCGGATGTGAAATCCCCGGGCTTAACCTGGGAACTGCATTCGAAACTGGCAGGCTAGAGTCTCGTAGAGGGGGGTAGAATTCCAGGTGTAGCGGTGAAATGCGTAGAGATCTGGAGGAATACCGGTGGCGAAGGCGGCCCCCTGGACGAAGACTGACGCTCAGGTGCGAAAGCGTGGGGAGCAAACAGGATTAGATACCCTGGTAGTCCACGCCGTAAACGATGTCGACTTGGAGGTTGTTCCCTTGAGGAGTGGCTTCCGGAGCTAACGCGTTAAGTCGACCGCCTGGGGAGTACGGCCGCAAGGTTAAAACTCAAATGAATTGACGGGGGCCCGCACAAGCGGTGGAGCATGTGGTTTAATTCGATGCAACGCGAAGAACCTTACCTACTCTTGACATCCACGGAACTTGGCAGAGATGCCCTGGTGCCTTCGGGAACCGTGAGACAGGTGCTGCATGGCTGTCGTCAGCTCGTGTTGTGAAATGTTGGGTTAAGTCCCGCAACGAGCGCAACCCTTATCCTTTGTTGCCAGCGGTCCGGCCGGGAACTCAAAGGAGACTGCCAGTGATAAACTGGAGGAAGGTGGGGATGACGTCAAGTCATCATGGCCCTTACGAGTAGGGCTACACACGTGCTACAATGGCGCATACAAAGAGAAGCGACCTCGCGAGAGCAAGCGGACCTCATAAAGTGCGTCGTAGTCCGGATCGGAGTCTGCAACTCGACTCCGTGAAGTCGGAATCGCTAGTAATCGTAGATCAGAATGCTACGGTGAATACGTTCCCGGGCCTTGTACACACCGCCCGTCACACCATGGGAGTGGGTTGCAAAAGAAGTAGGTAGCTTAACCTTCGGGAGGGCGCTTACCACTTTGTGATTCATGACTGGGGTGAAGTCGTAACAAGGTAACCGTAGGGGAACCTGCGGTTGGATCACCTCCTTACCTGAAGATACCTTCCCGCGAAGTGCTCACACAGATTGTCTGATAGAAAGTAATGAGCAAGACGGCTGCGAAGTCGTGACACTATCGTGTCCCCTTCGTCTAGCGGTTAGGACTCCGCCCTTTCACGGCGGCAACAGGGGTTCGAATCCCCTAGGGGACGCCACTTGCTTGGTGACAGGTGAAAGGTGTCTCCACGACGTATCTCAAAACTGACGTAACCGTCATGTTTGAGATACTGCTCTTTAACAATCCGGAACAAGCTGAAAATTGAAACGACGTGTTGTTTTCATTCTCCGTAATAGGAATGAAATCACGATGCGTTCGAGTCTCTCAAATGCTTACAGTCCCGAGCGTTGCAAAACGCCTGTGGGTTGTGAGGTTAAGCGACTAAGCGTACACGGTGGATGCCCTGGCAGTCAGAGGCGATGAAGGACGTGCTAATCTGCGTAAAGCGTCGGTAAGGTGATATGAACCGCTACAGCCGACGATGTCCGAATGGGGAAACCCGGTGCACTCAGTGCATCATCGCAACATGAATACATAGTGTTGCGAGGCGAACCTGGGGAACTGAAACATCTAAGTACCCAGAGGAAAAGAAATCAACCGAGATTCCCCCAGTAGCGGCGAGCGAACGGGGAACAGCCCAGAACCTGAATCAGTTTGTGCGTTAGTGGAAGCGTCTGGAAAGTCGCACGATACCGGGTGATAGTCCCGTACACGAAAGTGCACAGATTGTGAGTTCGAAGAGTAGGGCGGGACACGTGGTATCCTGTCTGAATATGGGGGGACCATCCTCCAAGGCTAAATACTCCTGACTGACCGATAGTGAACCAGTACCGTGAGGGAAAGGCGAAAAGAACCCCGGCGAGGGGAGTGAAACAGAACCTGAAACCGTGTACGTACAAGCAGTGGGAGCCTCATTTATGGGGTGACTGCGTACCTTTTGTATAATGGGTCAGCGACTTATATTCTGTAGCAAGGTTAACCGTATAGGGGAGCCGCAGGGAAACCGAGTCTTAACTGGGCGTTAAGTTGCAGGGTATAGACCCGAAACCCGGTGATCTAGCCATGGGCAGGTTGAAGGTTGGGTAACACTAACTGGAGGACCGAACCGACTAATGTTGAAAAATTAGCGGATGACTTGTGGCTGGGGGTGAAAGGCCAATCAAACCGGGAGATAGCTGGTTCTCCCCGAAAGCTATTTAGGTAGCGCCTCGTGAACTCATCTCCGGGGGTAGAGCACTGTTTCGGCTAGGGGGCCATCCCGGCTTACCAACCCGATGCAAACTGCGAATACCGGAGAATGTTATCACGGGAGACACACGGCGGGTGCTAACGTCCGTCGTGAAGAGGGAAACAACCCAGACCGCCAGCTAAGGTCCCAAAGTCATGGTTAAGTGGGAAACGATGTGGGAAGGCACAGACAGCCAGGATGTTGGCTTAGAAGCAGCCATCATTTAAAGAAAGCGTAATAGCTCACTGGTCGAGTCGGCCTGCGCGGAAGATGTAACGGGGCTAAACCATGCACCGAAGCTGCGGCAGCGACGCGTATGCGTTGTTGGGTAGGGGAGCGTTCTGTAAGCCGTCGAAGGTGTGCTGTGAGGCATGCTGGAGGTATCAGAAGTGCGAATGCTGACATAAGTAACGATAAAGCGGGTGAAAAGCCCGCTCGCCGGAAGACCAAGGGTTCCTGTTCAACGTTAATCGGAGCAGGGTGAGTCGACCCCTAAGGCGAGGCTGAAAAGCGTAGTCGATGGGAAGCAGGTTAATATTCCTGCACTTGGTGTTACTGCGAAGGGGGGACGGAGAAGGCTAGGTTATCCGGGCGACGGTTGTCCCGGTTTAAGCGTGTAGGCTGACACCTTTGGTAAATCCGGGGTGTCTTAAGGCTGAGGCGTGACGACGAGCCACCACGGTGGTGAAGTAACTGATGCCCTGCTTCCAGGAAAAGCCTCTAAGCTCCAGGTAACACGAAATCGTACCCCAAACCGACACAGGTGGTCAGGTAGAGAATACCAAGGCGCTTGAGAGAACTCGGGTGAAGGAACTAGGCAAAATGGTGCCGTAACTTCGGGAGAAGGCACGCTGGCGCGTAGGTAGAGGGACTTGCTCCCCGAGCCGAAGCCAGTCGAAGATACCAGCTGGCTGCAACTGTTTATTAAAAACACAGCACTGTGCAAACACGAAAGTGGACGTATACGGTGTGACGCCTGCCCGGTGCCGGAAGGTTAATTGATGGGGTTATCCGCAAGGAGAAGCTCTTGATCGAAGCCCCGGTAAACGGCGGCCGTAACTATAACGGTCCTAAGGTAGCGAAATTCCTTGTCGGGTAAGTTCCGACCTGCACGAATGGCGTAATGATGGCCAGGCTGTCTCCACCCGAGACTCAGTGAAATTGAAATCGCTGTGAAGATGCAGTGTACCCGCGGCAAGACGGAAAGACCCCGTGAACCTTTACTATAGCTTGACACTGAACATTGAGCCTTGATGTGTAGGATAGGTGGGAGGCTTTGAAGCGTGGACGCCAGTCTGCGTGGAGCCAACCTTGAAATACCACCCTTTAATGTTTGATGTTCTAACGTAGGCCCGTAATCCGGGCTGCGGACAGTGTCTGGTGGGTAGTTTGACTGGGGCGGTCTCCTCCCAAAGAGTAACGGAGGAGCACGAAGGTTGGCTAATCCTGGTCGGACATCAGGAGGTTAGTGCAATGGCATAAGCCAGCTTGACTGCGAGAGTGACGGCTCGAGCAGGTGCGAAAGCAGGTCATAGTGATCCGGTGGTTCTGAATGGAAGGGCCATCGCTCAACGGATAAAAGGTACTCCGGGGATAACAGGCTGATACCGCCCAAGAGTTCATATCGACGGCGGTGTTTGGCACCTCGATGTCGGCTCATCACATCCTGGGGCTGAAGTAGGTCCCAAGGGTACGGCTGTTCGCCGTTTAAAGTGGTACGCGAGCTGGGTTTAGAACGTCGTGAGACAGTTCGGTCCCTATCTGCCGTGGGCGCTGGAGAATTGAGGGGGGTTGCTCCTAGTACGAGAGGACCGGAGGGAACGCACCACTGGTGTTCGGGTTGTCATGCCAATGGCACTGCCCGGTAGCTAAGTGCGGAAAAGATAAGTGCTGAAAGCATCTAAGCACGAAACTTGCCCCGAGATGAGTTCTCCCTGACTCCTTGAGAGTCCTGAAGGGACGTTGAAGACTACGACGTTGATAGGCCGGGTGTGTAAGCGCAGCGATGCGTTGAGCTAACCGGTACTAATGACCCGTGAGGCTTAACCTTACAACGCCAGAGGCGTTTTGGTCTGAGAGACCGGATTTTCAGCTTGTTCACGGACTGGTTTGCGGCGCCTGTGAGGGCTTCGCGAACGAAACAGAATTTGCCTGGCGGCTTTAGCGCGGTGGTCCCACCTGACCCCATGCCGAACTCAGAAGTGAAACGCCGTAGCGCCGATGGTAGTGTGGGGTCTCCCCATGCGAGAGTAGGGAACTGCCAGGCATTAATTAGGTGAAGAAGCCCTGAACGGAAGTTCAGGGCTTTTTTACGTCTAAACAACGCCAATTTTCCAAAGTAAACTCAGAAAACATCAAACTCGCATCATAGCGATCAGGTAAACTACGGCCAGATTAATTAGTAAAGGCCGTGAAATGTCCAGCCCCAGCACATCCCTAAAAGCTTTCAACACCCTTGGTCTTGCGGTCAGCGCACACACGCTGATCATCGCCGATACTCCGGACGCCATAACCACAGCCTGGCAGAATAGTCAGCGATCAAATCTGCCTTTTCTTGTATTGGGAGAGGGCAGCAACATGCTCTTTCTTGAGGATTTCGGCGGCACTGTTGTGGTCAACGCAATTAAAGGGATAACCATCGATGACCATGACGAAGCATGGCATTTGCATGTTGGCGCAGGTGAGAATTGGCATAATTTAGTCGAGCAAACTCTGAAGAAAGGCATTACAGGATTAGAGAACCTGGCATTAATCCCCGGTAAGGCCGGTTCAGCACCAATCCAAAATATTGGTGCATACGGAGTCGAATTTAAAGATATTTGTCATTACGTAGAGGCTTTGCATTTACCGTCACAAAAAATTGTCCGATTACATCGGGAAGAGTGCCAATTTGGTTATCGTGATAGTATTTTCAAACATGCGATGAAGAACGACTATGTCATTACAAGCGTGGGATTACGTTTGGCAAAACAGTGGCAGCCTGTTCTGAGCTATGGCGATCTGACTAAATTAAACCCTGCTACAGTCTGTGCCTGGGATGTATTCAATGCTATTTGTCATATGCGTCAAAGCAAACTGCCTGACCCAAAAATTACAGGTAATGTGGGCAGTTTCTTCAAAAATCCGCTCATCACAGGTGAGCTGGCAGTTGCGCTAATTAAGGAGTGGCCAACCATTCCTCATTATTCACAGCCAAACGGTGAAGTTAAATTAGCGGCAGGATGGTTGATAGATCAGTGCGGCCTTAAAGGCTATCGCATGGGCGGCGCCGCCGTTCACCGCCAGCAGGCACTGGTACTGATTAATGAAGATCATGCTACACCGCAGGATATTGTCGATCTAGCGCACCATGTCAGAAATAAAGTCGGTAAAAAATTCGATGTTTGGCTGGAGCCAGAAGTGCGCTTTATCGGTGCTCGTGGCGAACGTAACGCCGTTGAGGTGATTTCATGAAAGATAATAGCGTGCCACTAAAGTTAGTGGCATTGGTGGCGGATGGCGAATTTCACTCTGGTGAACAACTGGGTGAAGCTCTGGGCATGAGCCGTGCAGCAATCAATAAACATATACAGACATTAAAAAGTTGGGGGCTGGATGTATATACGGTAACGGGGAAAGGATACAGCTTGGCAGGCCCCATTCAGTTACTGGATGAAGACATCATCTTGTCACATCTTCATCAACCCAATCTGGCTGTTATCCCTGTTATTGATTCAACGAACCAATATTTGTTGGATCGAATGGATCAATTACCTTCTGGCTATGCATGCATTGCGGAGTATCAGCAAGCAGGGCGTGGACGTCGTGGTCGTAAGTGGTTTTCTCCCTTTGGTTCTAACCTCTATATGTCAATGTATTGGCGTCTGGAGGAGGGGCCAGCTGCGGCTATGGGATTAAGTTTGGTGATTGGTATTATCATGGCGGAGGTGATTCAATCGCTGGGCGCGCCTGAAGTACGCGTTAAATGGCCAAATGACCTTTATCTCAATGACCGAAAACTCGCAGGGATTTTAGTTGAATTAACGGGCAAAACCGGTGATGCCGCCCAGATTGTCATAGGGGCGGGCGTGAATTTACTGATGAGGTCTGAAGGCGCAACGGAAATTAATCAAGGTTGGATTAATTTGCAGGAAGCCGGAATTGATATTGACCGAAATGTATTAGCTGCAAAATTACTTAATAGCCTTCGTGAAGCTCTGCCAATTTTTGAACGTGATGGTTTGGCGCCATTTGTGAAACGTTGGGAAGCGCTCGATAACTTCATTAATCGTCCAGTAAAACTTCTTATTGGTGACCGTGAAGTATACGGTATTGCGCGGGGTATCGATAAGCAAGGAGGTTTATTATTGGAGCAGGATGGAGAAGTTAAATCCTGGGTTGGAGGCGAAATCTCCCTTCGTCCTGACAATTAATTCTTTATCTCTGATAATAAAAAAGCGCCCGTTTATGATGGCGGGCGTTTCATTCAAAATATTATTTTCTTAAACGAACGCTTTGTACCGCATGATCAGCAGACTTAGTCATAATCAAACTGGCCCTTTCACGCGTCGGCAGAATATTTTCCTTTAAATTAAGCCAGTTAATCTCTTTCCAAAGTCCGCGCGCAATATTGAGCGCATCCTCTTCAGGTAACTGCGAATAGTGATGGAAATATGAGTCTGGGTCGCTAAATGCACCTTCACGGAATTTTAAGAATCTATTTACATACCAATTTTCAAGTAAGGACTCAGGTGCATCAACATAAATAGAGAAATCTACAAAATCTGAGACAAATACATGGTGGGGATCGTGAGGATAGTCCATGCCACTTTGTAGTACATTCAATCCTTCAAGAATGAGAATGTCCGGTTGTTGTACTACTTTGTCACCATCAGGAATGACATCATAAATCAGATGTGAATAGACTGGCGCTGTCACCTGACTGGCTCCCGATTTCAAATCAGAAACGAAGTTCACCAGGCGATGCATATCATAAGATTGTGGGAAGCCTTTTTTCTTCATCAGACCGCGTTCTTTAAGCACCGCATTGGGATGCAAAAAGCCATCAGTAGTAATGAGTTCAACCTTACGATGTTCTGGCCAGCGACTAAGTAATGCCTGAAGCACGCGAGCCGTGGTGCTTTTACCTACAGCAACACTGCCGGCAATACTAATGATATAAGGGATTTTCTGCCCATTCGTGCCAAGAAATTGTTCCAGCACCGCCTGACGACGAAGATTAGAGCTGATATAGAAATTAAGCAGGCGCGATAGCGGCAGATAGATCTCAGCCACTTCTTCTAATGAAAGATCTTCATTAATACCACGCAACCGCTCGATTTCACCTTCAGCCAGTGTCATTGGTACGGAATCGCGTAGTGCAGCCCATTGTTGACGATTGAACTGTAAATAGGGCGTAGTAAGAGGTGTCGTTTTTTTACTCATAAGCATGCATTTGAGTGCAAATACTGATTCATCAACACCTTGTAGCATCGAGCATACAACGATGTATCAAACTCAATTGCACGTCACAGGGGTAATTAACGAGAACAATGGGCAGGAGGGTAACACCAGTATGACTTTAAAAAGAAGTAAAATGATAAACATGAGCACGCTTTCGTAAGCGCGCCCACATTTTTCTTGTCGGTCAGTAGCTTGAAACTACATTTTCTGCTGAGCCGGTACGCAGCCGTTTATAGTAAATTGCGCTGGGATGAGAATGTCCATCCGAGCATAAGGCATAGTCAGGCAATTCTCCCAAATAATGGTAGCCATGCGACCGATAGAATTCTTCTGCTGATGAACCCGCTATAACATCCAAATAAAGGAGTCCACGCTGATGGCTTTCCGCCTTTTGCTCAAGCGCTTGCATTAACCGCTGTCCAATTTTTTCATGCTGAACGCCAGAATGCACCAGCAGCTGCAAAACTTCTGCACGATTTTGCCCATCTGGGCGCTGGCAAATACCCATTTGCACACTCCCCACCAGAGACGAATCAATGATAGCAATCCACATCAGCAAATCATGACGTGCCATTTGGTCGCGCAAGCTATGAAAATAGCGCTCAGCATCCTGATGCCGTTGCATTCCCCGCGAATTTTGAAATGCAGTTGTCATATTGTTCTTTATTGCGTCAATCATCAGTGCGGCCAGCGCGTAACGATATTGAGGCAAATTTTCTGCAGTGAGCTGAACAATATTCATGCGATATCCTCCCTCAACTGATTTGATTAAAGAACTAAGCAAATTACGGGCCAGTAGAAAAATGCCGCTGAATGGATGCATATCAAAATTATTTTCATAATTTGCACTGCAAATAGGCAACGTGCCCCAAAAATGAGCGCAGTTGATGGTGAGGGTGTTAAATTATCCAGTTATCCTTGTGCTGTAAAAATGCACGCATTTTGGATGGTTTTGCTTCAGTTGAGCAGTGATTTGCGATGATTTGCACAAATAGTAAGCTAAAGAACAATTTTAGCGATTTTTTTGTTGCATCCTTCTTCGGGTCTTCCTAGAATGCGCTCCACTTGATGCCGGCTTAGCTCAGTTGGTAGAGCAACTGACTTGTAATCAGTAGGTCACCAGTTCGATTCCGGTAGCCGGCACCATCAAGTAGGTGGGATTCCCGAGCGGCCAAAGGGAGCAGACTGTAAATCTGCCGTCACAGACTTCGAAGGTTCGAATCCTTCTCCCACCACCATCTCAACCTCCTGGTTGAGCATCAGATAAAGTCCTTATCTGATGGGTGAGTTCTTCATCTCTCACCTTCGAATTTCAGATTGTGCGTTAGCACAATCAACGTCGGTCAGAAACTCTGACTGGCTCGAATGATAGAAGGTCTTCTTTTATTATTCATAAGCTACAGAAAGAACAGGTAGCCGAGTTCCAGGATGCGGGCATCGTATAATGGCTATTACCTCAGCCTTCCAAGCTGATGATGCGGGTTCGATTCCCGCTGCCCGCTCCAGATGTGCTGATATGGCTCAGTTGGTAGAGCGCACCCTTGGTAAGGGTGAGGTCCCCAGTTCGACTCTGGGTATCAGCACCACTTCCTTTATCTCTCTCCTGATTCTCTCTCTGTAAACCAAACAGTCAGGCATTGCCTGGTTGATATGACGATATCTTCGATATATCCGTGTCTTAGAGGGACTAGCGATGGCTAAAGAGCAATTTCAGCGTAACAAACTGCACGTAAACGTGGGCACCATCGGTCACGTCGACCACGGTAAAACCACCCTGACTGCAGCAATCACTACCGTTCTGGCTAAAACCTACGGTGGTAAAGCAAGCAAGTTCGATGAGATCGATAAAGCGCCAGAAGAGAAAGCGCGTGGTATCACCATCAACACTTCTCACGTTGAATATGAAACCCCGACTCGCCACTATGCGCACGTTGACTGCCCAGGCCACGCCGACTATGTGAAAAACATGATCACCGGTGCTGCGCAGATGGACGGCGCGATCCTGGTTGTTGCTGCGACTGACGGCCCAATGCCTCAGACCCGTGAGCACATCCTGCTGGGTCGTCAGGTTGGCGTTCCTTACATCATCGTGTTCCTGAACAAGTGCGACATGGTTGATGATGAAGAGCTGCTGGAACTGGTTGAGATGGAAGTACGTGACCTGCTGTCAGCATATGACTTCCCAGGCGACGACACTCCAATCGTACGCGGTTCTGCTCTGAAAGCGCTGGAAGGCGAAGCTGAGTGGGAAGCTAAGATCATTGAACTGGCTGAGCATCTGGATACCTACATCCCAGAGCCAGTACGTGCAATCGACCTGCCGTTCCTGCTGCCAATCGAAGACGTATTCTCAATCTCAGGCCGTGGTACTGTTGTTACCGGTCGTGTTGAGCGCGGTATCGTTAAAGTGGGCGACGAAGTTGAAATCGTGGGTATCAAGGCGACTGTTAAGTCTACCTGTACCGGCGTTGAAATGTTCCGCAAACTGCTGGACCAGGGTCAGGCTGGCGAGAACTGTGGCGTTCTGCTGCGTGGTATTAAGCGTGAAGATATCCAGCGTGGTCAGGTTCTGGCTAAGCCGGCTTCAATCAAGCCGCATACCAAGTTCACTTCAGAAGTGTACGTTCTGTCTAAAGATGAAGGCGGCCGTCATACTCCGTTCTTCAAAGGCTACCGTCCACAGTTCTACTTCCGTACCACTGACGTGACCGGCAACGTTGAGCTGCCAGAAGGCGTTGAGATGGTAATGCCAGGCGACAACGTTCAGATGACCGTTGAGCTGATCCACCCAATCGCGATGGATGAAGGCTTGCGCTTCGCTATCCGTGAAGGCGGCCGTACTGTTGGTGCGGGTGTTGTTGCTACAATTATCGCTTAATTGCGATAACATTTGACGCAATGCACAAGGAAAGGGCATCATTTGATGCCCTTTTTGCACGCTGTTACATAGAACCTGGCTCATCAGTGATTTTCAATCATAATCATTGTTGAGACAGGCTCTGTTTCACGGCGTTGGATACCGAGTTACGCTCAACAGCTCATTCGGTTTGGATGCCTCGCTCTGCGGGGCAGAATAGTTTCTGAATTATTGTGGCAGGTTGGTTTATGAGTGCGAATACCGAAGCTCAAGGAAGCGGGCGCGGCCTTGAAGCGATGAAATGGGTAGTTGTGGTCGCCTTGCTCCTGGTAGCAATCGTCGGCAACTATATTTATCGCGATGTAACATTGCCTCTGCGCGCGCTGGCTGTAGTTGTGCTGATTGCTGCCGCAGGCGGCATTGCATTGCTGACAATCAAAGGTAAAGCGACCGTGGCATTTGCTCGTGAAGCAAAAACCGAAATGCGTAAGGTCATTTGGCCAACTCGCCAGGAAACATTGCACACCACGTTAATCGTTGCCGCGGTAACTGCCGTGATGTCACTGATTTTGTGGGGGCTGGATGGCATTCTGGTCCGCCTGGTATCGTTTATCACTGGCCTGAGGTTCTGAGATGTCTGAAGCTCCAAAAAAACGCTGGTACGTCGTTCAGGCGTTCTCCGGTTTTGAAGCACGTGTAGCAAAGTCGCTGCACGAGCATATCAAACTGCACAACATGGAAGAGCTTTTTGGCGAAGTCATGGTGCCGACTGAAGAAGTCGTTGAAATCCGTGGCGGCCAGCGCCGCAAAAGCGAACGTAAATTCTTCCCTGGCTACGTATTGGTTCAGATGGTGATGAATGACGCCAGCTGGCACTTAGTGCGTAGCGTACCGCGTGTAATGGGCTTTATTGGTGGTACTTCTGACCGTCCAGCGCCAATCAGTGACAAAGAAGTTGACGCGATCATGAACCGTCTGCAGCAGGTTGGTGATAAACCGCGTCCAAAAACACTGTTCGAGCCAGGCGAGATGGTTCGCGTCAGCGATGGTCCGTTTGCCGACTTCAACGGTGTGGTCGAAGAAGTGGACTACGAGAAGAGCCGCTTGAAAGTGTCTGTTTCCATCTTTGGCCGCGCAACGCCAGTGGAACTCGACTTTGCTCAGGTGGAGAAAGGTTAACCCTTTTGTTCACTTTTTAGCTCTTGCGAAAGGCGCGAAATTTACCTATAATTTCGCGCCTTTTGTTTTTATGTGCCGGCAACGGCGTATAAATCGTTATCACGGGGAGCCTGTTTTTCAGGCGTTATAACCCAATTGAGGAATTATCATGGCCAAGAAAGTACAAGCCTACGTTAAGCTGCAGGTTGCAGCTGGTATGGCTAACCCAAGCCCACCTGTTGGTCCAGCTCTGGGTCAGCAGGGTGTTAACATCATGGAATTCTGCAAAGCGTTCAACGCTAAGACTGAATCCCTGGAGAAAGGCCTGCCTACTCCTGTTGTTATCACCGTATACAGCGACCGTTCTTTCACCTTCGTTACCAAAACCCCTCCGGCTGCCGTACTGCTGAAAAAAGCAGCGGGCATCAAGTCTGGTTCTGGTAAGCCGAACAAAGATAAAGTCGGTAAAGTTTCCCGTGCTCAGGTACGTGAAATCGCAGAAACTAAAGCTGCGGACATGACTGGTTCTGACGTAGAAGCGATGACTCGCTCTATCGAAGGTACTGCACGTTCCATGGGCCTGGTAGTAGAGGATTAATAAATGGCTAAGCTGACCAAGCGCATGAGCGTAATCCGTGACAAAGTTGATGCTACTAAGCAGTACGACATCAACGAAGCTGTTGCTCTGCTGAAAGAACTGGCTACTGCTAAGTTCGTAGAAAGCGTTGACGTTGCTGTTAACCTCGGCATCGATGCACGTAAATCTGATCAGAACGTGCGCGGCGCGACCGTTCTGCCGCACGGTACTGGTCGTTCAGTACGTGTTGCTGTCTTCACCCAAGGCGCAAATGCTGAAGCTGCTAAAGCAGCTGGCGCAGAGCTGGTAGGTATGGAAGATCTGGCTGAGCAGATTAAGAAAGGCGAAATGAACTTTGACGTTGTTATCGCATCTCCAGATGCAATGCGCGTTGTTGGCCAGTTGGGCCAGGTTCTGGGCCCACGCGGTCTGATGCCTAACCCGAAAGTTGGTACTGTAACTCCTAACGTTGCTGAAGCAGTTAAAAATGCTAAAGCAGGTCAGGTTCGTTATCGTAACGACAAAAACGGCATCATCCACACCACCATTGGTAAAGTGGATTTTGACACTGACAAATTGAAAGAAAACCTGGAATCTCTGCTGGTTGCGCTGAAAAAAGCGAAACCTTCACAGGCGAAAGGCGTGTACATCAAGAAAGTCAGCATCTCTACCACCATGGGCGCCGGCGTTGCCGTTGACCAGGCTGGTCTGAGCGCATCAGCAAACTAATTGCTGCTTGTAACGGGCGAAAAATTCATCTAGAATCTTACGCCCGTTGTTCTGGTTAAAAATTCAATCCAGAACCCAGATTCAAAGTGAATGATCAGCTAAGTCTAAACACCTAGCAGTTCAGTCGCTTAGGTTGGAGCCAGGCCTTATCCTGGCCTCCGTCCAAGACCGCAGGAGCAGAATATTTTCGGATATCTTGCTTAATACCCTGCGTAGACGGTGACAGAACCAAAAAGAATTTTTTCTTCACTGGATTCTGCTCACCGTGTAATAGCGCTTATCGCCCTCGGGTGAATAAGTGAAGTGAGTTCCGGGAAATTATTCCCGGTCAATCCAGGAGCAAAAGCTAATGGCATTAAATCTTCAAGGCAAACAAGCGATTGTTGCTGAAGTTAGCGAAGTAGCCAAAGGCGCGCTTTCAGCGGTTGTTGCGGATTCCCGTGGCGTGACCGTTGATAAAATGACCGAACTGCGTAAAGCAGGTCGTGAAGCTGGCGTTTACATGCGTGTTGTTCGTAACACCCTGCTGCGCCGCGTCGTTGAAGGTACTCCATTCGAGTGCCTGAAAGACACGTTTGTTGGTCCGACCCTGATTGCATACTCTTTGGAACACCCGGGCGCTGCTGCTCGTCTGTTCAAAGATTTCGCGAAAGCGAATGCAAAATTTGAGGTCAAAGCTGCAGCCTTTGAAGGTGAGCTGATCACGGCGGCCAATATTGACCGTCTGGCAACTCTGCCGACTTACGAAGAAGCACTGGCACGTCTGATGTCGACCATGAAAGAAGCCGCTGCTGGCAAACTGGTTCGTACTCTGGCTGCTGTGCGCGATGCAAAAGAAGCGGCTTAAGGCCAAATTCTTTTCCTTCGTGCTTGCTACCGTATAAACTTTTTCTGATTTTTAGGAACAATCGATATGTCTATCACTAAAGACCAAATTCTGGAAGCTGTTGCCGCTATGTCCGTAATGGAAGTAGTTGAGCTGGTTTCTGCTATGGAAGAAAAATTCGGCGTTTCTGCTGCTGCCGCTGTAGCTGTTGCTGCTGGCCCAGCTGAAGCTGTTGAAGAGAAAACTGAATTCGACGTAGTTCTGAAAGCTGTTGGCGCTAACAAAGTCGCAGTAATCAAAGCAGTACGTACTGCAACTGGCCTGGGCTTGAAAGAAGCTAAAGACCTGGTTGAAGCTACTGGTACTATCAAAGAAGGCATCAGCAAAGATGACGCAGCCGCTCTTGAAGCTGCTCTGAAAGAAGCTGGCGCTGAAGTTGAAGTTAAGTAAGACAACCCTCGGGTTGCAGCCTGAGTAACATTAGGCTGATGGCTGGTGACTGTTCAGGTCACCAGCCTTTTTGCGCTACAGGGGAATGATGGCGTTTCGCACTGTTTGTCCGTCATTCCTCTTCAATATCTTTTTCTATCGACGCCTTAATATATCGCTCTCCTGTGAAGGTTCCCTGCCTGAACAACGGCGATGAAATGATTTAAGAGTGATAGAAAGATGTATTGCATGGGGTGCTGCGCATCGCATGAAAAACAAAAAATAGTGTTGCATGAACTGTCCTTTTCAGGACGGACAGCGTGGTTCGACATGTCAGCTAGCTGAGGAACCCCATGGTTTACTCCTATACCGAGAAAAAACGTATTCGTAAGGATTTTGGTAAACGTCCACAAGTTTTGGACATTCCATATCTCCTTTCTATCCAGCTTGACTCGTTCCAGAAGTTTATCGAGCAAGATCCAGAAGGCCAGTACGGTCTGGAAGCAGCCTTCCGCTCCGTATTCCCGATCTCTAGCTACAGCGGCAACTCTGAGTTGCAGTATGTAAGCTACCGTTTGGGTGAGCCTGTCTTTGACGTAACTGAATGTCAGATCCGTGGCGTGACCTATTCGGCACCGCTGCGCGTCAAACTGCGTCTGGTGATCTACGAGCGCGAAGCGCCGGAAGGCACCGTAAAAGACATTAAAGAACAAGAAGTCTACATGGGTGAAATTCCACTCATGACTGACAACGGTACCTTTGTCATCAATGGTACTGAGCGTGTTATCGTTTCTCAGCTGCATCGTAGTCCAGGCGTGTTCTTTGACAGCGATAAGGGTAAAACGCACTCTTCCGGTAAAGTGCTGTATAACGCACGTATCATCCCTTACCGCGGTTCATGGCTCGACTTCGAGTTTGACCCGAAAGACAACCTCTTCGTCCGTATTGACCGTCGTCGTAAGCTGCCGGCCAGTATCATTCTGCGCGCGTTAAACTTCACCTCAGAACAAATCCTCGATCTGTTCTTTGACAAAGTTGTTTATGAAATCCGCGATAACAAACTGCAGATGGAACTGGTGCCTGAGCGCCTGCGTGGTGAAACCGCCTCCTTCGATATCGAAGCCAACGGCACGGTCTACGTTGAGAAAGGTCGTCGCATCACTGCGCGCCACATCCGTCAGCTGGAAAAAGACAACATTCAGCACATCGAAGTGCCAGTTGAATACATTGCTGGCAAAGTGGTTGCTAAAGACTACGTCGATCTGAACACCGGCGAACTGATCGTTCCTGCTAACATGGAATTGTCACTGGATCTGCTGGCGAAACTGAGCCAGTCAGGCCACAAGCGCATTGAAACGCTGTTCACCAACGACCTGGATCACGGTGCGTACATCTCCGAGACCTTGCGTGTTGACCCAACCAACGATCGCTTAAGCGCGCTGGTTGAGATCTACCGCATGATGCGTCCTGGTGAGCCACCGACGCGTGAAGCCGCTGAAAACCTGTTTGAGAACCTGTTCTTCTCTGAAGATCGTTACGATCTTTCTGCGGTAGGCCGCATGAAGTTCAACCGTTCTCTGCTGCGTGATGAGATCGAAGGTTCAGGCATCCTGAGCAAAGACGACATCATCGAAGTGATGAAGAAACTTATTGGTATCCGTAACGGTATCGGTGAAGTGGATGATATCGATCACCTCGGTAACCGTCGTATTCGTTCAGTCGGTGAAATGGCTGAAAACCAGTTCCGTGTAGGTCTGGTGCGTGTTGAGCGTGCAGTTAAAGAGCGTCTGTCTCTTGGCGACCTCGATACGTTGATGCCGCAGGACATGATCAACGCTAAGCCGATTTCGGCGGCGGTGAAAGAGTTCTTCGGTTCAAGCCAGCTGTCACAGTTTATGGATCAGAACAACCCGTTGTCTGAGATTACGCACAAACGTCGTATCTCTGCTCTGGGCCCAGGCGGTCTGACTCGTGAGCGCGCCGGCTTCGAAGTACGTGACGTACACCCAACTCACTACGGTCGTGTATGTCCTATCGAAACCCCGGAAGGCCCGAACATCGGTCTGATCAACTCACTTTCTGTTTACGCGCAGACTAACGAATACGGTTTCCTTGAAACCCCGTATCGTCGTGTTGTTGACGGCAAAGTGAGTGACGAAATTCATTACCTCTCTGCAATCGAAGAGGGTAACTACGTTATCGCTCAGGCAAACACCAACCTTGCAGACGATGGCAGCTTTGTTGACGATCTCGTTACCTGCCGTAGCAAGGGTGAATCAAGCCTGTTCAGTCGCGATCAAGTTGACTACATGGATGTTTCCACCCAGCAGGTGGTTTCTGTCGGTGCGTCACTGATTCCGTTCCTGGAGCACGATGATGCTAACCGCGCCTTGATGGGTGCGAACATGCAACGTCAGGCGGTTCCAACTCTGCGTGCTGATAAGCCGCTGGTTGGTACCGGTATGGAGCGTGCAGTTGCGGTTGACTCCGGTGTAACTGCCGTCGCGAAACGTGGTGGTACCGTTCAGTACGTTGATGCGTCTCGTATCGTTATTAAAGTTAACGAAGAAGAGATGTATCCGGGCGAAGCGGGCATCGATATCTACAACCTGACTAAGTACACCCGTTCTAACCAGAACACCTGCATCAACCAGATGCCATGCGTGAATCTGGGTGAGCCGATTGAGCGTGGCGACGTGCTGGCAGATGGCCCGTCTACCGATCTCGGTGAACTGGCGCTGGGTCAGAACATGCGCGTGGCGTTTATGCCATGGAACGGTTACAACTTCGAAGACTCCATCCTCGTATCCGAGCGTGTGGTTCAGGAAGACCGTTTCACTACCATTCACATTCAGGAACTGGCATGTGTGTCTCGTGACACCAAGCTGGGGCCAGAAGAGATCACCGCTGATATCCCGAACGTGGGTGAAGCGGCGCTTTCTAAGCTGGATGAATCCGGCATCGTGTATATCGGTGCGGAAGTGACTGGTGGCGATATTCTGGTTGGTAAGGTGACGCCGAAAGGTGAAACCCAGCTGACGCCAGAAGAAAAACTGCTGCGTGCGATCTTCGGTGAAAAAGCCTCTGACGTGAAAGATTCGTCACTGCGCGTTCCGAACGGCGTATCCGGTACTGTCATCGACGTGCAGGTCTTCACCCGCGATGGCGTGGAAAAAGACAAGCGCGCACTGGAAATCGAAGAGATGCAGCTGAAGCAGGTTAAGAAAGACCTGTCTGAAGAACTGCAGATCTTTGAAGCTGGCCTGTTCGGCCGTATCCAGGCAGTACTGATCTCGGGTGGCGTTGAAGCTGACAAGCTGGACAAATTGCCACGTGAGCGCTGGTTGGAGCTGGGCCTGACTGACGAAGAGAAGCAGAACTCTCTGGAGCAGCTGGCTGAGCAGTACGACGAGCTGAAGCACGAGTTTGAGAAGAAACTTGAAGCTAAGCGTCGCAAAATCACTCAAGGCGATGATCTGGCACCAGGCGTGCTGAAAATCGTTAAGGTGTATCTGGCCGTTAAACGTCAGATCCAGCCTGGTGACAAGATGGCAGGTCGTCACGGTAACAAGGGTGTTATCTCTAAGATCAACCCTATCGAAGACATGCCTTACGATGAGAACGGTACGCCGGTCGACATCGTACTGAACCCGCTGGGCGTACCATCGCGTATGAACATCGGTCAGATTCTGGAAACTCACCTTGGTATGGCGGCGAAAGGCATTGGTGAAAAAATCAATGCGATGCTGAAGAAGCAGGAAGAAGTCTCCAAACTGCGTGAGTTTATCCAGCGTGCTTACGATCTGGGCACCGATGTGCGTCAGAAAGTTGACCTGAACACCTTTACCGACGACGAAGTGCTGCGTCTGGCAGAAAACCTGAAGAAGGGTATGCCAATCGCGACTCCGGTGTTTGACGGTGCGAAAGAGAGCGAAATCAAAGAGCTGCTGCAGCTCGGCGGTCTGCCTTCTTCCGGTCAGATCACCCTGTTCGACGGCCGTACCGGTGAACAGTTTGAGCGTCAGGTAACCGTAGGTTACATGTACATGCTGAAACTGAACCACTTGGTCGACGACAAGATGCACGCACGTTCTACCGGTTCTTACAGCTTGGTTACTCAGCAGCCGCTGGGTGGTAAAGCGCAGTTCGGTGGACAGCGCTTCGGTGAGATGGAAGTGTGGGCACTGGAAGCATACGGTGCCGCGTATACCCTGCAGGAAATGCTTACCGTTAAATCTGATGACGTTAACGGCCGTACGAAGATGTATAAAAACATCGTCGACGGTAACCATCAGATGGAACCGGGCATGCCTGAATCCTTCAACGTACTGTTGAAAGAGATTCGCTCGCTGGGTATCAACATCGAGCTGGAAGACGAGTAAGTACTCGCAAGTACTGGTTACGGGACGTGCACTTCGGGTGCGCGTCCCTGAGAGTTCCACTCCGACGGGAGCTAATCCGTGAAAGACTTACTTAAGTTTCTGAAAGCGCAAACTAAGACCGAAGAGTTTGATGCGATCAAAATTGCTCTGGCCTCGCCAGACATGATCCGTTCATGGTCTTTTGGTGAAGTTAAAAAGCCGGAAACCATTAACTATCGTACCTTTAAGCCAGAGCGTGACGGCCTTTTCTGTGCCCGTATTTTCGGACCTGTAAAAGATTACGAATGCCTGTGCGGTAAGTACAAGCGTTTAAAACATCGCGGCGTGATCTGTGAGAAGTGTGGCGTTGAAGTTACACAGACCAAAGTACGTCGTGAGCGCATGGGCCACATTGAGTTGGCTTCACCTACTGCGCACATTTGGTTCCTGAAATCACTGCCTTCGCGTATCGGCTTGCTGCTGGATATGCCACTGCGTGATATTGAGCGCGTGCTGTACTTCGAATCTTATGTGGTTATCGAAGGTGGCATGACCAACCTGGAAAAACGTCAGATTCTGACGGAAGAGCAGTATCTTGACGCGCTGGAAGAGTTCGGTGACGAATTCGATGCGAAGATGGGTGCGGAAGCTATCCAGGCGCTGCTGAAAAATATGGATCTGGAGCAAGAGTGCGAGCAGCTGCGCGAAGAGCTGAACGAAACCAACTCCGAGACCAAACGTAAGAAGCTGACCAAGCGTATCAAGCTGCTGGAAGCGTTCGTTCAATCTGGTAACAAGCCAGAGTGGATGATCCTGACCGTTCTGCCGGTTCTGCCGCCAGATCTGCGTCCGCTGGTACCGCTGGATGGTGGTCGTTTCGCTACGTCGGATCTGAACGATCTTTATCGTCGCGTGATCAACCGTAACAACCGTCTGAAACGTCTGCTGGATCTGGCTGCGCCAGACATCATCGTACGTAACGAAAAACGTATGCTGCAGGAAGCGGTTGATGCACTGCTGGATAACGGCCGTCGCGGTCGCGCCATCACTGGCTCGAACAAGCGTCCGTTGAAATCTCTGGCAGACATGATCAAAGGTAAACAGGGTCGTTTCCGTCAGAACCTGTTGGGTAAACGTGTTGACTACTCTGGACGTTCAGTCATCACCGTTGGTCCATACCTGCGTCTGCATCAGTGCGGTCTGCCGAAGAAAATGGCTCTTGAGCTGTTCAAACCGTTCATTTACGGCAAGCTGGAACTGCGTGGCCTCGCCACCACCATCAAAGCCGCGAAGAAAATGGTTGAGCGCGAAGAAGCTGTCGTTTGGGATATCCTGGACGAAGTGATCCGCGAACACCCGGTACTGCTGAACCGTGCACCAACTCTGCACCGTTTGGGTATCCAGGCGTTTGAACCGGTTCTGATCGAAGGTAAAGCAATTCAGCTGCACCCGCTGGTTTGTGCGGCCTATAACGCCGACTTCGATGGTGACCAGATGGCTGTTCACGTACCGCTGACGCTGGAAGCCCAGCTGGAAGCGCGTGCGCTGATGATGTCGACCAACAATATTCTGTCACCAGCGAACGGCGAGCCAATCATCGTTCCTTCACAGGACGTTGTTCTGGGTCTGTACTACATGACCCGCGACAAAGTGAACGCCAAAGGCGAAGGCATGGTGCTGACTGGCCCGAAAGAAGCTGAGCGTGTTTATCGCGCTGGCCTGGCTGAGCTGCATGCACGCGTTAAAGTGCGTATCACTGAATACACCAAGAACGAGCAGGAAGAGTTCGTTGCGAAAACCAGCATTATCGACACCACCATTGGTCGTGCGATTCTGTGGATGATCGTACCGAAAGGCCTGCCTTACTCCATCGTCAACCAGGCGTTGGGTAAGAAAGCGATTTCCAAGATGCTGAACACCTGTTACCGCATCCTGGGCCTGAAGCCGACCGTTATCTTTGCTGACCAAACCATGTACACCGGTTTTGCTTATGCAGCCCGTTCAGGTGCCTCTGTCGGTATCGACGACATGGTGATCCCAGCGAAGAAAGCGGAAATCGTAGCGGAAGCGGAAGCGGAAGTTGCTGAGATTCAGGAACAGTTCCAGTCTGGTCTGGTAACTGCTGGCGAACGTTACAACAAAGTTATCGATATTTGGGCCGCCGCTAACGAACGCGTTTCCAAAGCGATGATGGATAACCTGCAAACTGAAACTGTGATTAACCGTCACGGCGAAGAAGAGCAGCAGGTATCGTTCAACAGCATCTACATGATGGCCGACTCCGGTGCGCGTGGTTCTGCTGCACAGATTCGTCAGCTGGCCGGTATGCGTGGTCTGATGGCTAAGCCAGATGGCTCAATCATCGAAACGCCGATCACCGCGAACTTCCGTGAAGGTCTGAACGTACTCCAGTACTTCATCTCCACGCACGGTGCGCGTAAAGGTCTTGCGGATACCGCACTGAAAACTGCTAACTCCGGTTATCTGACGCGTCGTCTGGTAGACGTAGCGCAGGATCTCGTGGTTACCGAAGATGACTGCGGCACGTTCGAAGGCATCATGATGACTCCGGTCATCGAAGGTGGCGACGTTAAAGAGCCACTGCGTGAGCGTGTACTGGGTCGTGTAACGGCTGAAGACGTTCTGAAGCCGGGCACTGCAGATATCCTGATTCCGCGTAACACCCTGATCGATGAGCACTGGTGTGATGTGATCGAACTGAATTCAGTCGATGCCATCAAAGTGCGCTCGGTTGTTGGTTGTGAAACCGACTTCGGTGTATGTGCACACTGCTACGGTCGCGATCTGGCACGTGGTCACATCATCAATAAAGGTGAGGCCATCGGCGTTATCGCAGCACAGTCCATCGGTGAGCCGGGTACTCAGCTGACGATGCGTACGTTCCACATCGGTGGTGCGGCATCTCGTGCGGCTGCTGAATCCAGCATCCAGGTGAAGAACAAAGGTACTATCAAGCTGACCAACGCGAAGTCAGTAACCAACTCCTCAGGGAAACTGGTTATCGTTTCACGTAACGTTGAGCTGAAAATGATCGACGAGTTCGGTCGTACCAAAGAGAGCTATAAAGTGCCTTACGGTGCGGTCATGGCGAAAGGTGACGGTGAGCAGGTTGCAGCGGGCGAGACCGTAGCAAACTGGGATCCGCATACCATGCCGGTCATTACTGAAGTGGGCGGTTTCATTCGCTTCACTGACATGATCGACGGCCAGACCATTACCCGTCAGACTGACGACTTAACCGGTCTGTCATCGCTGGTGGTTCTGGACTCTGCAGAACGTACTGCGGGTGGTAAAGATCTGCGTCCTGCGCTGAAAATTATTGATGCCAACGGAAATGATGTGCTGATCCCAGGTACCGATATGCCAGCTCAGTACTTCCTGCCGGGCAAAGCGATTGTTCAGCTGGAAGATGGCGTTAAGATCAGTGCCGGTGACACGCTGTCGCGTGTTCCGCAGGAATCTGGCGGTACCAAGGATATTACCGGTGGTCTGCCGCGCGTTGCTGACTTGTTCGAAGCGCGTCGTCCGAAAGAGCCAGCAATCCTGGCGGAGATCAGCGGTATCATCTCCTTCGGTAAAGAGACCAAAGGTAAGCGTCGTCTGGTGATTACGCCGGTTGATGGTAGCGATCCGTACGAAGAGATGATTCCAAAATGGCGTCAGCTTAACGTATTCGAAGGTGAGCGCGTAGAACGTGGTGACGTCGTATCTGACGGCCCAGAGTCTCCGCACGACATCCTGCGTCTGCGTGGCGTCCATGCTGTGACCCGTTACATCACTAACGAAGTGCAGGAAGTTTACCGTCTGCAAGGCGTTAAGATTAACGATAAACACATTGAAGTCATCGTTCGTCAGATGCTGCGTAAAGCAACTATCTCGAGCGTGGGAAGCACCGACTTCCTGGAAGGTGAGCAGGCTGAATACTCTCGCATCAAGATCTCTAACCGTGAACTTGAAGCGAATGGCAAAATCGGCGCGACGTTCATGCGCGATCTGCTGGGTATCACCAAAGCGTCACTGGCAACTGAATCGTTCATCTCTGCAGCATCGTTCCAGGAGACCACACGTGTCCTGACCGAAGCAGCAGTAGCAGGCAAGCGCGACGAACTGCGCGGCCTGAAAGAGAACGTGATCGTGGGTCGTCTGATCCCAGCCGGTACCGGTTATGCTTATCACCAGGATCGTATGCGTCGCCGCTCTGCGGGTGAAGCACCGGTTGCACCGCAGGTTACTGCGGATGAAGCCTCTGCTAGCCTGGCAGAATTGCTGAACGCCGGTCTGGGCGGAAGCGACGACGAGTAATTCGTCTGCTAAAGCTGACCAATAAAAAACCCTGCCTCGGCAGGGTTTTTTTTCGCCGCAATTTTGTCAGAACTTACGGCAGACGTCGTCACGTGTGAGTCCGATATCTCGAAGCTGGTTATCACTCAATTTTGACAGGATACGATGAGTGTCACGCCGTGCTTTCCAGTTTTTCACCATGCGCACTGCACCGCGGAAAATATCCAGTAAAGTTACATCAAAAGGTTTAGCTGCGCGGTTTTGATCGAATTCCATTATTCTTGCCCTCAGTAGGTTGCCTGAGATGCATTGTCCAATTCCTACGCATTATGATACAGACGCAAAAAACACTTATCTTTAACATACAGATTGCCATTCAATAGATCTGAATGGTAATAATGCTGGGTATCTGTACTGGTTTTATGTGATTACTCGCTGGTTGAGGCATACGATGACGCGTTACCAACATTTAGCATGTCTGCTCTCCGATCGGATAGAGCAAGGGCTGTACCGCAGCGGCGAACGTTTACCATCGGTACGCACGCTCAGCCTGGAACACGGTGTGAGCATCAGCACGGTGCAGCAGGCGTATCATCTGTTGGAAGAGAAACAGCTGATCGTGCCGCAGCCGCGTTCCGGTTATTTCGTTGCAACGCGTAAAGCTACGCCGCCCGTACCCGCCTTAACCCGACCTGCACAGCGTCCGGTGGAGATTACCCAGTGGGAATCGGTACTGGAGCTGCTCAGCAGCCGGACTAATAGCGATGTACTGCAACTCGGAAGCGGCATGCCCGATTTGACTCAGCCAACACTGAAACCGCTGTGGAAAATTCAAAGCCGCATGGCGCAGAAACAGGATGTTGATCAACTCAACTATGACAGCTTGCTGGGCGTTGCAGCGTTGCGCGAACAGGTCGCACGACTGACGATCGACAGTGGTTGCCAGCTTACTGCTGAAGATATCGTGATCACCACCGGCTGCCATGAAGCGTTGTCGATCTCCATTCGTGCAATATGCCAGGCGGGAGACATCATTGCTGTCGAATCGCCCACTTTTCATGGCACCATGCAAACCTTGCGTGGCTTCGGCATTCGCGCCATTGAGATTCCCACCGATTCGGTGACGGGTATCAGTCTGGAAGCGCTGGAACTCGCCTTCGAGCAGTGGCCGATCAAAGCGGTGGTGGTGGTGCCGAATTGCAATAACCCGCTGGGCTTTATCATGCCCGAATCTCGCAAACGTGCGCTGGTAACGCTGGCGCAGCGTTTCGATGCCGCGATTATTGAAGACGATGTGTATGGCGAACTGGCGTGGGAATATCCGCGCCCCGTTACCATCAAATCGCTGGATCAGGATGGCCGCGTGTTGCTGTGCAGTTCGTTCTCCAAGACGCTGGCGCCGGGATTGCGCGTGGGTTGGGTGGCGCCGGGGCGCTATCGCGATCGCGTACTGCATATGAAGTACATCAGCACCGGTTCGACGGCAACACAGCCTCAGCATGCGGTCGCCGAATTTATTCGCCTTGGTCACTATCTGCCGCACCTGCGGCGCATGCGTCAGGTGTATCAACGTAACTATGAAACCTTTAGCTGCTGGGTGCGCCACTATTTCCCGTGCGGAATATGCGTGTCGCGTCCGCAGGGCAGCTTCCTGATGTGGATTGAGTTGCCAGAGGCGTTTGACGCGGTAAGACTGAATAACGAGTTGCGTGAGCTGAACATGCAGGTCGCGGTGGGGTCGCTGTTTTCGGCCTCGGGCAAATATCGTAACTGCCTGCGTCTGAATTACGGTTTGCCAATGAATGAGCATACAGAGCAAGCGATAGCCCAACTCGGTGCAGCAGTAGAACGTGCCATGCTGGCCTGTGGTGTTGAAACTGTGCATACCGCCTCCCTGACGTAATAGAGAAAGGCAGGGCTGGGAGAGGTTAAGACCAGCCCTGGCCCGCTGCAAGCGACAGCGGGCAGGCACACTTTAGCCTTGTCAGGACAGGATGCTAGCCGTCACATCCTACTGCTGCGCGGCAGATTCAAGCATTTCATCAAAACTTACAGCGCGTTACATCGCCTCTGCGGGTTCAATTCCGTTTTCAACCAGCGTCAGCAGCTCCTGCGTTGCCGCGCGCCAGTCTGCTGCCTGAGTAATCGCACTTACCACCGCAATGCTGCCAACGCCTGTTGCCAGAACTTCAGGTACGCGTGCTAGTGAAATACCACCAATCGCCACGGTTGGCACACCCTGCAACCGCGCCAGATGACGTTTCAATTCCACCACGCCCTGCGGAGCTGATGGCATGTCTTTAGTTTGCGTGGGATAAATGTGGCCAAGTGCAATGTAAGAAGGGCGCAGCGCGAGCGCGCGGTCCAGTTCGGCATCATCATGCGTCGATAAACCCAGGCGCAATCCTGCCTCACGAATCGCCGCCAGATCGGCAACATCGAGGTCTTCCTGGCCAAGGTGCACACCATAAGCATGGTATTTGATGGCTAAGCGCCAGTAATCATTGATAAACAGGCGTGCACGATACTGCTTGCCGAGCACAATTGCCTCGCGCACCGCATCTTCAACTTCATGATCCTCGCAATCTTTGATGCGTAGCTGGAGGGTGCGCACCCCGGCTTCTAGCAGGCGCGCGATCCATTCCACGCTATCAACAACCGGATACAGCCCCAGTTTCGGGGCCGTGGCAGGAAAGGCGTCGGTCATACATTTTCCTCTTTAAGGGTATCGGCAGCGTGATAGATCTCGCCGCCACGATTGCGGAAAGTATCCGCCATTTGCGCCATGCCCATTTCAATTGGCTGAGCTTCAGCCTGTTGGCGTGCAGCAAACTCGCGTACTTCCTGGGTGATTTTCATTGAGCAGAATTTTGGGCCGCACATTGAACAAAAGTGTGCCACTTTTCCCGATTCCTGCGGCAAGGTTTCATCGTGATAGGCGCGCGCAGTGTGCGGATCGAGCGCCAGATTGAACTGATCTTCCCAACGGAATTCAAAGCGCGCTTTCGACATCGCATTGTCGCGGATCTGCGCGCCCGGGTGGCCTTTCGCCAGATCCGCCGCGTGCGCAGCGATCTTGTAGGTGATCAGTCCCTGCTTCACATCCTCTTTGTTCGGTAAGCCGAGGTGCTCTTTCGGCGTCACGTAACACAGCATGGCGCAGCCAAACCAGCCAATCATCGCGGCACCGATGCCGGAAGTGAAGTGGTCGTAACCCGGTGCGATGTCGGTGGTGAGCGGGCCGAGCGTGTAAAATGGCGCTTCGTGGCAGTGTTCCAGCTGTTCGGTCATGTTGCGGCGAATCATCTGCATCGGTACGTGCCCGGGGCCTTCAATCATCACCTGCACATCGTATTCCCAGGCGATTTTGGTCAGTTCACCCAGCGTATGCAGCTCGGCAAACTGGGCTGCATCATTGGCATCCTGAATTGAGCCGGGACGCAGGCCATCGCCGAGCGACAGGGCCACATCGTAGGCGGCGCAGATTTCACAAATCTCGCGGAAGTGCAGATAGAGAAAGCTTTCAGTGTGATGTGACAAACACCATTTCGCCATAATCGATCCGCCGCGAGACACAATGCCGGTGAGACGTTTAGCCGTCATTGGCACATAGCGCAGCAGCACACCAGCGTGGATGGTGAAGTAATCGACGCCTTGCTCCGCTTGTTCTAACAGCGTATCGCGGAAAATGTCCCAGTTGAGGTCTTCCGCAATTCCATTCACCTTTTCCAGCGCCTGATAAATTGGCACCGTACCAATCGGCACCGGGCTGTTACGCAGAATCCATTCACGCGTTTCATGGATGTAGCGGCCGGTTGAGAGATCCATCACAGTGTCTGCGCCCCATCGCGTTGACCACACCAGTTTCTCCACTTCTTCTTCAATCGATGAACTTACCGCCGAATTGCCGATATTGGCATTCACCTTCACCAGGAAGTTGCGGCCAATAATCATCGGTTCGGATTCGGGGTGGTTGATGTTGGAAGGAATAATGGCGCGACCGCTGGCCACTTCCTGGCGGACAAATTCAGCGGTGATATTTTCCGGCAGATTGGCACCAAAGCTGTGTCCGGGATGCTGTTGTAGCAGTACTTCACTGCGAATACGCTCGCGGCCCATGTTTTCACGCAGTGCGATGAACTCCATCTCCGGTGTGATGATGCCTTGGCGTGCATAGTGCAGTTGGGTAACGCAGCGTCCCGCTTTGGCACGACGCGGTTGCGGCAGATGCTCAAAACGCAAATGATCCAAGCCTTCATCCGCCAGACGCTGTTGGGTGTAACGGGAACTCAGCTGGTGGATAGTTTCACTGTCACCACGTTCGGCGATCCACTCTGCGCGTAGCCTGGCGAGCCCTTGATGGACATCAATAGTGGCTTCTGGATCACCATAAGCGCCGGCAGTGTCATATACCGGCACCGCTTCATTCTGCTCAAACTGCGGATGATCTTTGCTGCCGCCGATGTGCGTCGGGCTCAGCTGTATCTCGCGCATCGGTACGCGAATATCCGCGCGGCTGCCGATGATCCAGATGCGTTTTGAATGAGGGAAAGCGGTTCCCTGCAGGGAATCGATAAATTCCTGTGCCTGAGCACGTTGTTCACGACGAGAAGTTTTAACAGCAGACATAGCAAGTTTCCTGTGAATGTTGGAAGTTGCTTGTCCAGAGTTCGGAAGGAGTAACAGAAACGATGCTGGGCGCCAACGTGCATCGTGCTGATGATGTCTACTCTTGTTCCCTTCGCAGGTACTAACCTGATCAGGTTCCGCGGATCCCGAATTAACGGTCTCAGCCCCACTGGGCACTCCGACAAGTTGGTGTTTTACGATATAAGCTACTTTGCTTGCTATTTCACGCCTGGGCAGTGCTCGTGACCGTCACGTACTACGTGTACGCTCCGGTCCCTGCGCGCTGTCCGAGCGTGAACTCGCTGCGCACGCTACGCTTATATCGCAAAATTTGGCTCTTGATTGTCGTTAAAGAGGACAATAAAAAAGCCCATTTAGCATAAGAGGGCTTTTTTCGAATAACAAGTTTTTTACAACAGCGGGCATTCAAGCCGGGCGGGCGATGATGCTGTCATTGGCAACCGGTAGATGCGCCAGCTGATTATCCCAGGCAAGTTGTACCAGCTTATCTTCCAGCGTGAAACGTGATTCCAGCACTTCGCCGACTTCAGAGAGCGCCGTTTGAAAATCCACGCAATTATCGTCGTTGATAGCCTGCTGCAGGTGGCTGTCGTAGAGCTGCATCATGTGGTCTGTATTCGCCTCTAATGCCGGATAGATCTGCGCGGCAACCATCAGCGGGTTATCACCCTGCATCTCACTAATAATGTGTTCATACACGCTGAAATGACCGGTTGAAAGGTAGTCCACCAGATTGTGGCAAAAGGCATCGAGTGCCTGTTCATCCAGCGTGGTTAACGCATCTTTTTGTGGCTTCATGCCAATAAGCTCATAGTACGTGACGAGCAACTGTCGGCGGGCATGCAACCATGAATCAACCAATTCATTTCCGCCGCCTACACGCTCTGTCAGGTCATCTAACTGGTTAAGCATATGGGGCTCCAGGTAGGTTATAGTTGTTTATTACACACTTAATATTAGAGTTTCAGCGTGTGGTTTGACGCTAAGGACAACGATTAAGATGCAACGTGAGATCTCAAGCTTAGACGCTGGATGGTGGATTGTCAGCCATGAGCAAAAACTTTGGTTGCCGCAAGGCGAGCTGCCGCATGGCTTATCCACCGAGTTTGGACTTAGTGGCAGCCACGCGATTTTGATTGGCGAATGGCAGGGCGAAAATGTCTGGCTGGTGCGGGAAGCGCGGCCGGATAGCATGGGCTCAGTGCGCCAACTGATTGATGAAGATGTCGGCCTGTTCCAAATCGCCGGGCGCGGCGTGCAACTGGCGGAGTTCTATCGGTCGCATCGCTGGTGCGGCTATTGCGGCCATGAAATGCACATCAGCAAGCGCGAATTTGCTTGTCTGTGCAATCACTGCCGCGAGCGGTATTACCCGCAAATTGCACCGTGCATCATCGTGGCCATCCGCCGTGGTGATGAGATCCTGCTCGCCAATCATGCGCGTCATCGTAACAACATTTACACCGTGCTGGCGGGCTTTGTCGAAGTGGGTGAAACCTTAGAACAAGCGGTGGCGCGCGAAGTGATGGAGGAGAGCAACGTGCGGGTGAAAAACGTGCGCTACGTTACTTCGCAACCCTGGCCGTTCCCACATTCACTGATGATGGCGTATATGGCGGAATATGACGGCGGTGATCTGCAACACGATGGCAAAGAGTTGCTGGATGCCGGTTGGTATCGCTATGACGATTTACCGCTTCTGCCGCCGCCCGGCACCGTTGCGCGTCGCCTGATTGAAGATACCGTTGCCCTGTGTCGCGCCAGCGCGACGTGAAAATGCTACACTGCCGGCCTTAGCATGAGAGAGCCCATTATGAGTGAACTGAAGAACGATCGTTATCTGCGCGCCCTGTTACGTCAACCGGTAGATGTCACGCCGGTATGGATGATGCGACAAGCCGGGCGTTATTTGCCGGAGTACAAAGCCACGCGCGCTGAAGCCGGTGATTTTATGTCGCTGTGTAAAAATGCCGAGCTGGCATGTGAAGTTACGCTGCAGCCGCTGCGTCGCTATGCGCTGGACGCGGCGATCCTCTTCAGCGATATCCTCACCATTCCGGATGCAATGGGACTTGGGCTCTACTTTGAAACCGGTGAAGGCCCGCGTTTCTCCAATCCGATCACCTGCCGCGCGGATGTCGACAAGCTGCCGGTACCGGATCCCGAGCAAGAGCTCGGCTATGTGATGAACGCGGTGCGGACTATTCGTCACAACCTTAAGGGCGAAGTGCCGCTGATTGGCTTCTCAGGCAGTCCGTGGACGCTGGCGACCTACATGGTGGAAGGCGGCAGCAGTAAAGCCTTCACGAAAATTAAAAAGATGATGTACGCCGAGCCGCAAACTCTCCACCTGCTGCTGGATAAGCTGGCGGACAGCGTCATTCTCTACCTCAATGCGCAGATTAAAGCGGGCGCGCAGTCAGTCATGGTCTTCGATACCTGGGGCGGCGTGCTGACCGGACGCGATTATCGTGAATTCTCGCTGTACTACATGCACAAAATCGTTGATAGCGTGCTGCACGAGAACGAAGGTCGCCGCGTACCGATTACGCTGTTCACCAAAGGTGGCGGCCAGTGGCTGGAAGCGATCGCCGCAACCGGCTGTGATGCGCTGGGACTGGACTGGACAACCGATATTGCTGATGCGCGTCGTCGCGTGGGCGATAAAGTGGCACTGCAGGGCAACATGGATCCCTCCATGCTGTATGCATCGCCAGCGCGTATCGAGCAGGAAGTGGCAGGGATCCTTGAAGGGTTTGGCACGGGTGAAGGCCATGTGTTTAACCTGGGTCACGGTATCCATCCTGACGTGCCGCCAGAACATGCTGGTGCGTTTGTGGAAGCGGTACATCGTCTGTCACGTCCTTATCATCAGGGTTAATCGTGGATTTAGCCGCACTACGCCAGGAACAGATACAACGCGCTGCTGATGTGGTGCGGCAGGATGATTTTGACGTGCTGCCGCCACGCTTTATTGGTGGCGCTGACGTTGGTTTTGAGCAGGGTGGCGAGATTACGCGCGCCGCCCTGGTGATCCTTGAGTATCCTTCTTTAACGCTGGTGGAACATCGCATTGCACGCATTGCTACCACCATGCCGTATATTCCGGGCTTCTTATCCTTTCGCGAAATGCCGGCGCTGCTGGAAGCATGGCAGCAGCTCTCGCAGCGGCCCGATCTGCTGTTTGTTGATGGTCATGGTATTTCCCATCCACGTCGGCTCGGCGTGGCGGCGCATTTCGGTTCGCTGGTGGATGTGCCAACCATTGGCGTAGCGAAGAAGCGTCTGTGCGGACGTTTTGCCGAACTGGATGCCGAGCCAGGCAACCGTCAGCCGTTGATCGACAAAGGTGAGCAGATTGGCTGGGTGTGGCGCAGTAAAGCGCGCTGTAATCCGCTGTTTATCTCCACCGGCCATCGCGTTAGCCTGGACAGCGCTTTGCATTGGGTGGAAGTCTGTACCTCGGGCTATCGCCTGCCGGAACCGACGCGCTGGGCGGATGCTGTCGCCTCGGGACGCCCGGCTTTCCTGCGTTGGCAAAATGCGCGTTAACGCTGTTTGCACCCGGCTTTTGCGGTACACTGCCGCCAGCTAACCTATTGAGAGTAAGTTTGATGTTACAGAACCCCGTCCATTTGCGTCTGGCGAAGCTGGAAAGCTGGCAGCATATGACTTTCATGGCCTGTCTCTGCGAGCGCATGTTCCCCAACTATTGGGCTTTCTGCCAGCAGACCGAATTCGCCGATCCGCAACTCTATCGCCGTATCCTTGATCTGATCTGGGAAAGCCTGACGGTCAAAGACGCCAAAATCAATTTCGACGGTCAGCTGGAGAAATTTGAAGGCGCGATCCCTGACGGTGACGATTTTGACGTTTACGGCGTGCACCCGGCAATCGATGCGTGCGTGGCATTAAGTGAATTACTGCATGCGCAGCTCAGCGGTGAAACGCTGGAGCACGCGGTTGAAGTCAGCCGCACTTCGATCACCACCGTGGCGATTCTGGAAATGACCCAGGCCGGTCGCGAAATGACCGACGAAGAGCTGCGTGAAAATCAGGCTGTCATCGATGAATGGGACCTGCAGTGGGAGATTTTCCGCCTGCTGTCAGAGTGCGAGGAACGCGACCTGGAATTGATTAAAGGTCTGCGTGCAGACCTGCGCGAAGCGGGAATCAGTAACATCGGTATACTTTTTCAGCAATAAGGCAAGAAAACGTGACTTCAGGCCCGAATTACCGCGCCTGGAGGCTTCACATCGGCCCCCTGTCTGGTCTACATTTGGGGGGCTGAAAATTGTGGCTATCGGTGCGTGCCGGCTGAACAAGGCCTGAGAATGGCTTTTCCCTCGCACTCGTTGCTTAGCAAGCGATAAATACACTTTAAGGATAACTTATGAACAAGACTCAACTGATTGATGTGATCGCAGAGAAAGCTGACCTGTCTAAAACCCAGGCTAAGACTGCGCTGGAATCTACCCTGGCTGCGATCACTGAGTCTCTGAAAGAAGGTGATGCTGTACAACTGGTTGGTTTTGGTACTTTTAAAGTGAACCACCGCGCTGAGCGTACCGGTCGCAACCCGCAGACTGGCAAAGAGATCAAAATCGCTGCGGCAAACGTACCTGCGTTCGTTTCAGGCAAAGCTCTGAAAGACGCTGTTAAGTAAGTTTCCGCATTGCGGTTTAGCTTTAAAAGAGGGGGCGTTAGCGCCCCTTTTTGTTGCCGGGACCTGCCATGCTGAATCCAATTTCTCAGCGCGTCTGCGCCCTGTTATTTGGTGCGCTGCTTACGGGCTGTAGCTCCACTCCCGATCTTCCTGCCTTTACGGCGAGCGGCTATCTGGCCGATCGCGGCACCGTGCGCATCTGGCGCAAGAATAGTGACCATCAGGCTGTCCATCTCCGAACCGTCTTTACGCCGTTCAATGGTGATGCGATGGAGACCACCGATTACAACTGGCAGCAGCAGAAGCTGATTAGCGTAGAGCGGCGTGTTGCTGGCGCACAGCCGGACGACGTGACCTTACGCTTCGATCATCAAGGCAATCTCAATTTCATGCAGCGCCAGCTGGCAGGTCGACGTGAAGCGGTCAGTGCCGATAGCGTAGAGTTGTATCGCTTCGATGCGCAGCGCATGTTGGACCAAAGTAATGCCTTGCTGGAAGGGCGGGTATTGCTGCGGCAGGGCCATTGGCTGGGTGATAATCAGGTGCGAGAATGCGACGATAAAGTGGTGAACGCGGCCTTCGATCGTGACACGCTGTATACGCTCGCGCGCCAGCAGCAAGGCCATGCCGCGCCATTAATGGTGTCGTGGCTGGAAGCGCCGGAAGGGGTGCAGTTACTACGCACGACGCCGGATGACGAATGTAGCTGGCAGCCGCAAGAGAGCGATTTCTGACGGGTGAATAACAGAAGGGGCACGTGCAGTGCCCCTTCGCGTATTTATTTGCGGTTAATTGCGCGGTAACCGATATCGCGGCGACAGAAGCTGCCATCCCACGAGATATGTTGCGCCAGTGCATAAGCATTCTGCTGCGCAGCGGCGACATCGTCGCCCAGCGCGGTTACGCACAGCACACGGCCACCGTTGGTGACCACCAAATCGTCTTTCATAGTGGTACCGGCATGGAAGACTTTGCCGTCCGGCACTTCTTCCAGCGGCAGACCGTGAATCTGATCGCCGGTGCGGTAATCGCCCGGATAGCCGCCCGCCGCTAATACCACCCCCAGTGATGGACGCGGATCCCACTGTGAGGTTTGCTGATCCAGTTTGCCGTCGGTAGCTGCCAGGCACAGCTCAACCAGATCCGACTGCAGACGCAGCATGATCGGTTGGGTTTCTGGATCGCCAAAGCGGCAGTTGAATTCGATCACTTTTGGCTGGCCGGCTTTATCGATCATCAAACCGGCATACAGGAAACCGGTATAGATGTTGCCTTCTGCCTTCATGCCGTTAACGGTTGGCCAGATGATCTGATCCATCACGCGCTGGTGGATCTCATCGGTTACCACGGGTGCCGGAGAATAAGCGCCCATGCCACCGGTATTTGGGCCGGTATCGCCATCGCCGACACGTTTGTGATCCTGGCTGGTGGCCATCGGCAGCACATTGTTGCCGTCAACCATGACGATAAAGCTGGCTTCTTCGCCATCAAGGAACTCTTCAATCACAATGCGGTGACCTGCATCGCCGAACGCATTGCCGGCCAGCATGTCTTGCACTGCGGCTTCTGCTTCAGCCAGTTCCATCGCCACGATCACGCCTTTACCTGCAGCCAGACCGTCAGCTTTGATGACGATCGGTGCGCCTTTCTCACGCAGATACGCCAGCGCAGGTTCCACTTCGGTGAAATTCTGGTACTCGGCGGTTGGGATCTGCTGACGCGCGAGGAAATCTTTGGTGAAGGCCTTTGAGCCTTCCAGCTGAGCAGCGGCCTGCGTTGGGCCAAAGATCTTCAGACCTGCGGCACGGAATGCGTCAACCACGCCAATGACCAGCGGCGCTTCCGGACCGACGATAGTCAGATCGATCTTTTCCTGCTGCGCAAAAGCTAACAGTGCGGGAACGTCGGTAGCGCTGATGGCCACGTTTTGCAGCGCTGGCTCGAGTGCGGTGCCAGCATTGCCTGGTGCGACAAACACGGTTTCCGCCAGCGGCGACTGTGCTGCTTTCCACGCCAGCGCGTGTTCACGTCCGCCGTTACCAATCACTAAAATTTTCATCTGTACTGCTCCCAACAATTAATGGCGGAAATGACGCATGTCGGTGAAGATCATCGCGATACCGTGCTCATCAGCTGCGGCAATCACTTCATCATCACGGATTGAACCACCCGGTTGAATCACACAGCTGATGCCGACCGCTGCTGCGGCGTCGATACCGTCACGGAACGGGAAGAATGCGTCAGACGCCATCGCCGAACCTTTCACTTCCAGGCCTTCATCACCCGCTTTAATGCCAGCGATTTTGGCTGAATAGACACGGCTCATCTGACCGGCGCCAATGCCGATAGTCATATTGTCGCGCGCATAAACAATGGCATTGGATTTAACGAATTTCGCCACTTTCCAGCAGAACAGCGCATCACGCAGTTCCTGCTCAGTTGGCTGGCGCTTGCTAACAACGCGCAGTTGGCTGGCTTCCACCATACCTAAATCACGATCCTGCACCAGCACGCCGCCGTTTACGCGTTTGAAATCCAGCGCCGCAACGCGGCCTTGCCACTGGCCGCATACCAGAACGCGCACGTTCTGTTTAGCGGCGGTCACTTTCAATGCTGCTTCACTGGCGGACGGAGCAATGATCACTTCCACAAACTGGCGGCTGATGATGGCCTGCGCGGTGGCTTCGTCGAGTTCGCGGTTGAAGGCAATGATGCCGCCGAACGCGGAAGTCGGGTCAGTTTTGTAGGCACGTTCGTAAGCGTCGAGAATCGAACCGCCAACCGCGACACCACATGGGTTTGCGTGTTTGACGATGACACACGCCGCTTCGTCAAACTCTTTCACGCACTCAAGTGCAGCATCGGTATCGGCGATATTGTTGTAGGAGAGCGCTTTACCCTGAACCTGCTGCGCAGTAGCAACGGAAGCTTCCGCCACATTCTCTTCTATATAGAAGGCAGCATCCTGATGGCTGTTCTCGCCGTAACGCATATCCTGCTTCTTGATGAAGTTGAGATTCAGCGTACGTGGGAAGCGGCCGGCAGGTTCTTTGCTGTCGCCGTGATAAGCCGGAACCAGGCTACCGAAGTAGTTGGCAATCATGCTGTCGTAGGCGGCAGTGTGTTCGAAGGCTTTTATGGCCAGATCGAAACGCGTTTCCAGCGTAAGTGAGTTTTCATTAGCATCCAGCTCGGCAATGATCGCCTCGTAATCGCTGCTCTTCACCACAATCGCGACGTCTTTATGGTTCTTGGCTGCGGAGCGAACCATAGTTGGACCACCAATATCGATGTTCTCTACTGCGTCAGCTAACGAGCAATCAGGTTTGGCAACGGTTTGGGCGAAGGGATAAAGGTTCACAACCACCATGTCGATTGGGTTGATGGCGTGTTGTGCCATGATCGCATCATCCTGGCCGCGACGGCCTAAAATGCCACCGTGCACTTTCGGGTGCAGCGTTTTGACGCGTCCATCCATCATTTCCGGGAAACCGGTGTAGTCAGAAACTTCGGTGACGGGCAGGCCCGCATCTGCCAGCAGACGTGCAGTACCGCCTGTGGAGAGCAGCTCAACACCACGACTGGAGAGTGCCTGAGCAAATTCGAGGATACCGGCTTTATCAGAGACACTGAGCAGAGCGCGGCGTACAGGACGACGTTGTTGCATGGTGGTTTTATCCCTTGGCTTTGTTTCGCGTAAAAAAGAGCGTTACATCAAGCTTAGTGTCTTTCTTCTATATAGAAGGAAGCACTTGCCTCATGTAACGCCCCAAAAGGGGCATCCTTGACGTCGCCGGGCATTGTAGCGAAAACGTTTGCGTGATGCTCGCCTAAATTCATTTGTGCGCTTGTGTGTGGATAACTATGTGCGTAACTGCGTATAAGGCGGGGTTTTGCTGTGGAATGCAGCGAACGGTTGTTTTTGTTGAATTTAGCGGTTGCGTGCTGAGAACAACTCCCTATAATGCGCATCCATCAACACGGCACAACGGCTTACGAAATGTGGTGTTGGTGAGGAAGCTTCGAAAGAACTTCCGCCGGATGAAAGCGCTGAAAAAAGTGTTTGACTCTGAAGGAGGAAAGCGTAATATACGCCACCTCGCGACAGGCGGTTAACCCGCTGTTCGCAACGCTCTTTAACAATTTATCAGACAATCTGTGTGGGCACTCGCAGGATTGATATCAGCGTCTCCGGACGCAAAAAATATCAAGTCTCACGAGTGAACACATAATGAAATTCATTATGACGTTTTACAGATGAGCATCGCTGCACTCGTTGCAGCAAATCAAACTTAAATTGAAGAGTTTGATCATGGCTCAGATTGAACGCTGGCGGCAGGCCTAACACATGCAAGTCGGACGGTAGCACAGAGAGCTTGCTCTTGGGTGACGAGTGGCGGACGGGTGAGTAATGTCTGGGAAACTGCCCGATGGAGGGGGATAACTACTGGAAACGGTAGCTAATACCGCATAACGTCGCAAGACCAAAGTGGGGGACCTTCGGGCCTCACACCATCGGATGTGCCCAGATGGGATTAGCTAGTAGGTGGGGTAATGGCTCACCTAGGCGACGATCCCTAGCTGGTCTGAGAGGATGACCAGCCACACTGGAACTGAGACACGGTCCAGACTCCTACGGGAGGCAGCAGTGGGGAATATTGCACAATGGGCGCAAGCCTGATGCAGCCATGCCGCGTGTATGAAGAAGGCCTTCGGGTTGTAAAGTACTTTCAGCGGGGAGGAAGGCGGTGAGGTTAATAACCCCACCAATAGACGTTACCAGCGGGAGAACCCCCGGCTAACGCCCCGCCAGCGCCCGCGGTGATACGGAGGTTGCAAGCGTTAATCGGAATTACTGGGCGTCAAGCGCACGCAGGCGGTCAGTCAAGTCGGATGTGAAATCCCCGGGCTTAACCTGGGAACTGCATTCGAAACTGGCAGGCTAGAGTCTCGTAGAGGGGGGTAGAATTCCAGGTGTAGCGGTGAAATGCGTAGAGATCTGGAGGAATACCGGTGGCGAAGGCGGCCCCCTGGACGAAGACTGACGCTCAGGTGCGAAAGCGTGGGGAGCAAACAGGATTAGATACCCTGGTAGTCCACGCCGTAAACGATGTCGACTTGGAGGTTGTTCCCTTGAGGAGTGGCTTCCGGAGCTAACGCGTTAAGTCGACCGCCTGGGGAGTACGGCCGCAAGGTTAAAACTCAAATGAATTGACGGGGGCCCGCACAAGCGGTGGAGCATGTGGTTTAATTCGATGCAACGCGAAGAACCTTACCTACTCTTGACATCCACGGAACTTGGCAGAGATGCCCTGGTGCCTTCGGGAACCGTGAGACAGGTGCTGCATGGCTGTCGTCAGCTCGTGTTGTGAAATGTTGGGTTAAGTCCCGCAACGAGCGCAACCCTTATCCTTTGTTGCCAGCGGTCCGGCCGGGAACTCAAAGGAGACTGCCAGTGATAAACTGGAGGAAGGTGGGGATGACGTCAAGTCATCATGGCCCTTACGAGTAGGGCTACACACGTGCTACAATGGCGCATACAAAGAGAAGCGACCTCGCGAGAGCAAGCGGACCTCATAAAGTGCGTCGTAGTCCGGATCGGAGTCTGCAACTCGACTCCGTGAAGTCGGAATCGCTAGTAATCGTAGATCAGAATGCTACGGTGAATACGTTCCCGGGCCTTGTACACACCGCCCGTCACACCATGGGAGTGGGTTGCAAAAGAAGTAGGTAGCTTAACCTTCGGGAGGGCGCTTACCACTTTGTGATTCATGACTGGGGTGAAGTCGTAACAAGGTAACCGTAGGGGAACCTGCGGTTGGATCACCTCCTTACCTGAAGATACCTTCCCGCGAAGTGCTCACACAGATTGTCTGATAGAAAGTAATGAGCAAGACGGCTGCGAAGTCGTGACACTATCGTGTCCCCTTCGTCTAGCGGTTAGGACTCCGCCCTTTCACGGCGGCAACAGGGGTTCGAATCCCCTAGGGGACGCCACTTGCTTGGTGACAGGTGAAAGGTGTCTCCACGACGTATCTCAAAACTGACGTAACCGTCATGTTTGAGATACTGCTCTTTAACAATCCGGAACAAGCTGAAAATTGAAACGACGTGTTGTTTTCATTCTCCGTAATAGGAATGAAATCACGATGCGTTCGAGTCTCTCAAATGCTTACAGTCCCGAGCGTTGCAAAACGCCTGTGGGTTGTGAGGTTAAGCGACTAAGCGTACACGGTGGCTGCCCTGGCAGTCAGAGGCGATGAAGGACGTGCTAATCTGCGTAAAGCGTCGGTAAGGGGCAATGACCGGCTACGGCCGACGATGTCCGAATGGGGAAACCCGGTGCACTCAGTGCATCATCGCAACATGAATACATAGTGTTGCGAGGCGAACCTGGGGAACTGAAACATCTAAGTACCCAGAGGAAAAGAAATCAACCGAGATTCCCCCAGTAGCGGCGAGCGAACGGGGAACAGCCCAGAACCTGAATCAGTTTGTGCGTTAGTGGAAGCGTCTGGAAAGTCGCACGACACCGGGTGATAGTCCCGTACACGAAAGTGCACAGATTGTGAGTTCGAAGAGTAGGGCGGGACACGTGGTATCCTGTCTGAATATGGGGGGACCATCCTCCAAGGCTAAATACTCCTGACTGACCGATAGTGAACCAGTACCGTGAGGGAAAGGCGAAAAGAACCCCGGCGAGGGGAGTGAAACAGAACCTGAAACCGTGTACGTACAAGCAGTGGGAGCCTCATTTATGGGGTGACTGCGTACCTTTTGTATAATGGGTCAGCGACTTATATTCTGTAGCAAGGTTAACCGTATAGGGGAGCCGCAGGGAAACCGAGTCTTAACTGGGCGTTAAGTTGCAGGGTATAGACCCGAAACCCGGTGATCTAGCCATGGGCAGGTTGAAGGTTGGGTAACACTAACTGGAGGACCGAACCGACTAATGTTGAAAAATTAGCGGATGACTTGTGGCTGGGGGTGAAAGGCCAATCAAACCGGGAGATAGCTGGTTCTCCCCGAAAGCTATTTAGGTAGCGCCTCGTGAACTCATCTCCGGGGGTAGAGCACTGTTTCGGCTAGGGGGCCATCCCGGCTTACCAACCCGATGCAAACTGCGAATACCGGAGAATGTTATCACGGGAGACACACGGCGGGTGCTAACGTCCGTCGTGAAGAGGGAAACAACCCAGACCGCCAGCTAAGGTCCCAAAGTCATGGTTAAGTGGGAAACGATGTGGGAAGGCACAGACAGCCAGGATGTTGGCTTAGAAGCAGCCATCATTTAAAGAAAGCGTAATAGCTCACTGGTCGAGTCGGCCTGCGCGGAAGATGTAACGGGGCTAAACCATGCACCGAAGCTGCGGCAGCGACGCGTATGCGTTGTTGGGTAGGGGAGCGTTCTGTAAGCCGTCGAAGGTGTGCTGTGAGGCATGCTGGAGGTATCAGAAGTGCGAATGCTGACATAAGTAACGATAAAGCGGGTGAAAAGCCCGCTCGCCGGAAGACCAAGGGTTCCTGTTCAACGTTAATCGGAGCAGGGTGAGTCGACCCCTAAGGCGAGGCTGAAAAGCGTAGTCGATGGGAAGCAGGTTAATATTCCTGCACTTGGTGTTACTGCGAAGGGGGGACGGAGAAGGCTAGGTTATCCGGGCGACGGTTGTCCCGGTTTAAGCGTGTAGGCTGACACCTTTGGTAAATCCGGGGTGTCTTAAGGCTGAGGCGTGACGACGAGCCACCACGGTGGTGAAGTAACTGATGCCCTGCTTCCAGGAAAAGCCTCTAAGCTCCAGGTAACACGAAATCGTACCCCAAACCGACACAGGTGGTCAGGTAGAGAATACCAAGGCGCTTGAGAGAACTCGGGTGAAGGAACTAGGCAAAATGGTGCCGTAACTTCGGGAGAAGGCACGCTGGCGCGTAGGTGAAGGGACTTGCTCCCCGAGCCGAAGCCAGTCGAAGATACCAGCTGGCTGCAACTGTTTATTAAAAACACAGCACTGTGCAAACACGAAAGTGGACGTATACGGTGTGACGCCTGCCCGGTGCCGGAAGGTTAATTGATGGGGTTATCCGCAAGGAGAAGCTCTTGATCGAAGCCCCGGTAAACGGCGGCCGTAACTATAACGGTCCTAAGGTAGCGAAATTCCTTGTCGGGTAAGTTCCGACCTGCACGAATGGCGTAATGATGGCCAGGCTGTCTCCACCCGAGACTCAGTGAAATTGAAATCGCTGTGAAGATGCAGTGTACCCGCGGCAAGACGGAAAGACCCCGTGAACCTTTACTATAGCTTGACACTGAACATTGAGCCTTGATGTGTAGGATAGGTGGGAGGCTTTGAAGCGTGGACGCCAGTCTGCGTGGAGCCAACCTTGAAATACCACCCTTTAATGTTTGATGTTCTAACGTAGGCCCGTGATCCGGGCTGCGGACAGTGTCTGGTGGGTAGTTTGACTGGGGCGGTCTCCTCCCAAAGAGTAACGGAGGAGCACGAAGGTTGGCTAATCCTGGTCGGACATCAGGAGGTTAGTGCAATGGCATAAGCCAGCTTGACTGCGAGAGTGACGGCTCGAGCAGGTGCGAAAGCAGGTCATAGTGATCCGGTGGTTCTGAATGGAAGGGCCATCGCTCAACGGATAAAAGGTACTCCGGGGATAACAGGCTGATACCGCCCAAGAGTTCATATCGACGGCGGTGTTTGGCACCTCGATGTCGGCTCATCACATCCTGGGGCTGAAGTAGGTCCCAAGGGTACGGCTGTTCGCCGTTTAAAGTGGTACGCGAGCTGGGTTTAGAACGTCGTGAGACAGTTCGGTCCCTATCTGCCGTGGGCGCTGGAGAATTGAGGGGGGTTGCTCCTAGTACGAGAGGACCGGAGTGAACGCACCACTGGTGTTCGGGTTGTCATGCCAATGGCACTGCCCGGTAGCTAAGTGCGGAAAAGATAAGTGCTGAAAGCATCTAAGCACGAAACTTGCCCCGAGATGAGTTCTCCCTGACTCCTTGAGGGTCCTGAAGGGACGTTGAAGACTACGACGTTGATAGGCCGGGTGTGTAAGCGCAGCGATGCGTTGAGCTAACCGGTACTAATGACCCGTGAGGCTTAACCTTACAACGCCAGAGGCGTTTTGGTCTGAGAGACCGGATTTTCAGCTTGTTCACGGACTGGTTTGCGGCGCCTGTGAGGGCTTCGCGAACGAAACAGAATTTGCCTGGCGGCTTTAGCGCGGTGGTCCCACCTGACCCCATGCCGAACTCAGAAGTGAAACGCCGTAGCGCCGATGGTAGTGTGGGGTCTCCCCATGCGAGAGTAGGGAACTGCCAGGCATCAGTTAGGTGAAGAAGCCCTGAACGGAAGTTCAGGGCTTTTTTACGTCTATATCTCTATAAAGATGCAGTGTTTTAGTGCAATTTTCAGCGAAAATTACAGCTAAATAGTCAAAAACCAGATCAGATTCCCCCAATAACTCATCAAATATTAATAATCTTGCTGCTCTTCGTCCCAATTCCCACCTAAAGCTGAAACATTTTCATAAACCGCATGAAGACTCGACATTCACAGCATACCAGGCTAATGTCGGGCATCTGGATGTCTAAACGTTTATACGGTTGTAAGAAAGAGGTGAGCAGGTTATGCCAATCAGAATTCCCGACGAATTACCGGCAGTGAATTTTTTACGTGATGAAAATGTCTTTGTCATGACGTCATCGCGCGCCAGTGTTCAGGAAATTCGTCCACTTAAAGTGCTGATTCTTAACCTGATGCCAAAGAAGATCGAGACCGAAAACCAGTTCCTGCGGCTGTTATCAAACTCGCCGCTGCAGATTGACGTGCAGCTGCTGCGTATTGATAGCCGCGAGTCACGCAACACCCCGACCGAGCATCTGAACAACTTCTACTGCAACTTTGAAGACATCCAAAACGATAATTTCGATGGGCTAATTGTCACCGGTGCCCCGCTGGGACTGGTTGATTTCAATGATGTAGCCTACTGGCCGCAGATTCAGCGTGTGCTGCACTGGGCAAACGAACATGTCACATCGACGCTGTTTGTTTGTTGGGCGGTACAGGCGGCATTAAACATTCTGTATGGCATTCCTAAGCAGACGCGACAGAACAAATTATCCGGTGTTTATGAGCATCAGATCCTGCATCCGCATGCACTGCTAACGCGTGGTTTTGACGACACTTTCCTGGCGCCACATTCACGCTATGCGGATTTCCCCAGCCAGTTAATTCGTGACTACACCGATCTCGAGCTGTTCGCCGAAGCGGAATCTACCGGCGCCTACCTGATGGCGAGTAAAGACAAGCGTTTAGCATTTGTTACCGGCCATCCTGAGTATGATGCGCTGACGCTTTCTGGCGAATATCATCGTGATTATGATGCGGGCTTACATCCGGAAGTGCCGTTCAACTACTTCCCGCAGGACAATCCTGAACTGCCACCGCGCGCCACCTGGCGCAGCCATGGTAATCTGCTGTTCTCGAATTGGCTCAACTACTACGTTTATCAGATCACGCCGTTCGATCTGCGTCGTATGAATCCCACGCTCGAATAAATCCAACGCCTCGTTTTATCCTGCCGCGATAGTCGAAAGCTATCGCGGTTTTTTTTGCCTTCTGTATATAATGGAACCTATTGCCTTTAATTCGATGAATTAAATTATATAAATATCAATGTCATAAATGCCATTTAATATAAAAATGGAAATAGTTTTTGAAAATAAAATAAAAACCATTATGCTCTGATCTTGCAGGTTAAAAAACACCCTACATCCGGATCCTATCGTTAGACGATGGATCAACTCAGGAGGCAGCCCGCATGACAGACTCGGTTATCAGCAATACGCTAACCTTTAGCCAGCCCTTTACCCACGCGGAAAAGCAGCTGCTTACCCCGGAAGCGATCGATTTTATCCATTCACTGGTGGTGCGTTTTGCACCTGAGCGTGAGCGTCTGCTGAAAGCACGCCAGCAACGCCAGCAGCGCTACGACCAAGGCGAACTACCTGGATTTGATTCGGAAACCACTTCCATTCGTGAAAATGAGTGGCAGGTACGGCCAATCCCCCCGCTGTTGCAAGATCGTCGTGTGGAGATCACCGGTCCGCCGGATCGCAAAATGGTGATCAACGCGCTTAATGCGAACGTCAACGTCTTTATGGCCGACTTTGAAGATTCGCTGGCACCGACCTGGCAGAAGCTGATTGATGGACAATTAACGCTACGCTATGCGGTTAAGGGCACGCTGAGCTTTACCAGTGAAACCGGCAAGATCTACCAGCTGCGAGCCAACCCGGCGCTGCTGATGTGCCGTGTACGTGGTCTGCATCTGAATGAAAAGCATGTTGAGTGGCGCGATCGAGCCATTCCCGGCGGGCTGTTTGATTTCGCGCTCTACTTTTTCCACAACGTTGAAGCGCTGCGGGAGAAGGGCCATGCGCCATGGTTCTATTTGCCGAAAACCGAGCATGCGGCTGAAGTGGCATGGTGGCGTGAGATCTTCCGTTTCAGTGAAGATCGCTTCGATCTGCCACGCGGCACGATCAAAGCCACGGTATTGATCGAAACGCTGCCCGCGGTATTTCAGATGGATGAGATCCTGTGGGAACTGCGCGATCACGTGGTTGGCCTCAACTGTGGCCGCTGGGATTACATCTTCAGCTACATCAAAACGCTCGGACAACATCCCGATCGCATCCTGCCGGACCGCCAGCAAATCAGCATGGACCAACCATTCCTGGATGCCTATTCCCGCCTGCTGATCAAAACCTGTCATCGTCGCGGCGCGCTGGCGATGGGCGGCATGTCAGCGTTGATTCCGAGCAAAGATACGGAACGCAATTTATGGGTAACGCAGAAGGTGCAGGAAGACAAAACGCGTGAAGCCGGCAACGGTCACGACGGCACCTGGGTGGCACATCCCGGTCTGGCAGACATTGCGATGGAAGCATTTGACCGTCAGCTCGGCGATAAGCCCAATCAACTGCATGTTACGCGTGAGCAGGATGCGCCAATCACCGCAGAACGTTTATTGGCACCGTGTCGCGGCAAGCGCACCGAAGCGGGCATGCGCGCTAATATTCGCGTGGCGCTGCAATATCTGGAAGCCTGGATCAGCGGCAATGGCTGCGTACCGATTGATGGCCTGATGGAAGATGCCGCCACTGCTGAAATCGCACGTACTTCGATCTGGCAATGGATTCATCACAAACAGATTCTCAGCGATGGTCAGCCGGTAACGGTAGCGCTTTTCGAACGCCTGCTGGAAGAAGAGTTAGCTGCGTTGCAGCAAACCCTTGGCGCAGAACGTTGCCGCAACGGACGTTTTGAGGATGCCGCCGCGCTGATGGCGCAAATCACCACCGATAACCAACTGGTTTCTTTCCTCACTCTGCCAGGCTACCGCCTGCTGCCTTGAACCCGGAGATATGGCTATGAATCGTACGCAACAGATCAAACTGCTGGAATCGAGCTGGAACGATGCACGCTGGGAAGGCATTACTCGTCCGTACAGTGCAGAGGACGTTATCAACCTGCGCGGCTCGGTGAATCCAGCCTGCACGCTGGCGGAACGCGGCGCCACCAAACTCTGGTCGTTGCTTAATGGCGAATCCAGCAAAGGCTACATCAATAGCCTCGGTGCGCTGACCGGCGGTCAGGCGGTGCAGCAAGCAAAAGCAGGCATTGAGGCGATTTACCTCTCAGGCTGGCAGGTGGCGGCCGATGCCAACCTCGCCGGGCAGATGTATCCCGATCAGTCTCTGTATCCGGTGAATTCGGTGCCAAACGTGGTGGAACGTATCAACCAAAGCTTCCAGCGCGCCGATCAGATTCAGTGGGCCAGCGGCGTCTCGCCAGACGATGAGGACTTCATCGATTACTTCCTGCCGATTGTGGCCGATGCGGAAGCCGGTTTTGGCGGCGTGCTCAATGCTTTCGAGCTGATGAAATCGATGATTCAGGCCGGTGCCGGTGCGGTGCATTTTGAAGACCAGCTAGCGGCAGTGAAAAAGTGCGGACACATGGGCGGCAAAGTATTAGTACCGACGCAGGAAGCGATTCAGAAACTGGTGGCGGCACGTCTGGCGGCTGACGTAATGAACGTGCCGACGGTATTAATTGCGCGCACTGATGCCGATGCCGCCGATCTGATCACGTCCGACTGCGACCCGCGCGATGCGACATTCATTACCGGTGAGCGCACTGCCGAGGGCTTCTTCCGCACGCACGCAGGTATTGAGCAGGCGATCAGTCGCGGGCTGTCCTATGCACCTTATGCCGATGTGCTGTGGTGTGAAACCTCGACGCCGGATCTCGAGCTGGCGCAGCGTTTTGCCGATGCAATTCACGCGCAGTACCCCGGCAAACTGCTGGCCTATAACTGCTCGCCGTCGTTTAACTGGAAGAAGAATCTCGACGATCGCACCATCGCACGTTTCCAGCAGGCGCTGAGCGACATGGGCTATCGCTTCCAGTTTATTACGCTGGCCGGCATTCACAGCATGTGGTTCAACATGTTCGACCTTGCGCACGCCTATGCGCAGGGCGAAGGCATGCGGCATTACGTGGAAAAAGTGCAACAGCCGGAGTTTGCGGCGCGCGACAAAGGCTACACCTTCTCGTCACATCAGCAGGAAGTGGGGACCGGCTACTTCGATCGCATCACTAATGTGATTCAGGGCGGGCAATCCTCGGTGACTGCATTGACCGGTTCCACCGAAGCCTCGCAGTTCTAATCTCACACCGATACTGCCTTTGTAGGGTCGCCATTTATGGCGACCGTTTCCCCCGGAGCGTTGCCAATGACACCGAGAGAATCGTTAATCGCCCACACCATTCTGCAGGGTTTTGACGCGCAGTATGGTCGCTTTCTGGATATCACTGCTGGCGCACAGCAGCGCTTTGAACAGGCTGACTGGCACGCGGTGCAGCAGGCGATGAAAGCGCGTATTCATCTCTACGATCACCACGTTGGCTTGGTTGCCAATCAGCTGCGCATTCTCAATGATACTTCGGACTGGGATGAAGCTTTCTGGCTGCGCGTCAAAAGTCATTATGAAACCCTGCTGCCTGGCTATCCGCGCCACGAAATTGCCGAGAGCTTCTTCAATTCGGTCTATTGCCGCTTACAGGGCCACCGCCATTTGTCGCCTGAACGCTTGTTTATCTTCCCGTCGCAGCCTTACGCGCCGGCACCCGTTGCACAGCGCCCGCTGTCGCGCCTGTATCGTCCGCAGCAGAATTGGCAGGAGACATTGCGTCAGGTGCTGAATGACATGCCGCTGCGCCTAACGTGGCAGGATCAAACGCGCGATATCGGCTGGATTGTGCGTCATCTGCATGAGCAGTTTGGCGCCGCGCAGCTGGTAAACGCGACGCTGGATGTCGCTAGCGAGCTGTTTTATCGCAACAAAACCGCGTGGATTGTGGCGCGGCTGCAACTCAATGATGGCATGGTGCCCTGCTTGTTGCCGATCCAGCGTGATGATGCCGGACGCTTGTGGATCGATACCTGTCTGACCGATAGCGATGATGCCAGCATCGTGTTTGGCTTTGCGCGCGCCTACTTCATGGTTTACGCGCCGGTGCCTGCTGCGCTGGTAGCGTGGCTGCAACCGATTTTGCCGGGCAAAACTGTGGCTGAGCGCTACATGGCGATTGGCTGTCAGAAGCACGGTAAAACCGAATGTTATCGTGAATACCTGCACTATCTGGCGCACAGCGAGGAGGATTTCACCGTCGCGCCCGGCATTCGCGGTATGGTGATGATGGTGTTCACGCTGCCGGGTTTCGATCGCGTATTTAAAGTGATTAAGGACCGTTTCGCGCCGCAAAAGGAGGTCACTGATGCGCAGGTGCGTGACTGCTATCGCATGGTCAAAGAGCACGATCGCGTCGGACGCATGGCGGATACGCAAGAGTTTGAACACTTTGCATTGCCGCGTGCCCGTATTCCTGCCGAGCTGATGGCGGAGTTTGAGCGCGATATTCCGCAGAAGCTGGAAGTACGTGACGATGTGGTGATTATTCGCCACTTGTGGCTGGAGCGCCGCATGGAGCCGCTCAATCTGTGGCTGGCACAGGCGACACCGGAACAGCGGCAGCATGCGATTGGCGAGTACGGCGATGCGATTCGCCAGCTGGCGGCGGCGAATATTTTCCCCGGCGACATGCTGTTCAAAAACTTTGGTATGACGCGCCATGGCCGCGTGGTGTTTTACGACTACGACGAGATTCGCCCGATGAGTGAGTTGGTGTTCCGCGATGTACCGCAGGCGCGTTATGAAGAGGATGAACTGCAGGCCGAACCCTGGTACAGCGTCGGCCCGGATGACGTGTTCCCGGAAACCTTCCGCTATGCGCTATGCAGTGAACCGGCGACCGGTAAATTACTGCAGGCGCTGCATCCACAACTGTTTGATCCCAACTGGTGGCGCGCGCTGCAAACGCGCATCCGCGCAGGGCATATTGAAGAGGTGATTGCCTGGCGCGCGAGCCAGCGTTTCAGCGCGCGCTATGCTGCGGTGGCCGCTTAACGGCCAGAATAGGTTTGCGTCACCTGTTTGGCGGCGCGAATCACCAGCGCACCCAGTTCGGTGATGCGGTCGTCTGTCATGCGTGCAATCGGGCCGGAAATGGAGATTGCCGCGAAGGGTTCGCCATGCTCGTCATAGATCGGCGCAGCGACACAGCGCAGGCCCAGCGCGTGCTCCTCGTCATCGTGGGAGAAGCCCATCTTACGAATCAGCGCCAGATTTTCCTTCAGGCTGTGCGGCGACATCAGCGTCTTCGGCGTGTAATGGTGCAAACCTTTTTGATGCAGCAGCGCTGTTACTTGCTCATCGCTCAGATGTGCCAGAAATGCTTTGCCAGCGCCGGAGGCATGCATCGGCAGCTTGCCGCCAATGGGTGCGGACATCCGCATCAGCTGCGTGCACTGCACCTGATCGATGATCACCGCCTGATAATCGCTGAGATCCAGCACCGCCAGATTCACCGTCTCACCGGCATCTTCCATCAGCTTGCGCAACAGCGGATGCACAATCGCCAGCAGATTGCGGCTCTGCAGGAAGCTGCTGCCGACCACAAAGGCGTGCGAACCAATGGTCCATAACCCTAAGTCGCCCACCTGATGGACAAAGCCTTGTTGCTGCATGGTGGTGAGCAGGCGATGCGTGGTGGAGTTGGGTAAACCGGCCTGTTGTGCCAGTTCGGTGAGCGCCACGCTGCCGTGGGATTCGGCAATCAACTCCAGCAGACGCAGGCCGCGCGTAAGAGATTGAACTTGCCCGCCAACGGGCGCGCTGGTGGTCGTGGTGGTGGCACGCGGTTTCTTGCCGCGTTTTACGGGCGCAGGGGTTGCCATAACTTCTCCACAATCGCATTAATTATGGAAACCATTTTCGTTTTTAATGGTGCGAATGCAAACGTTCGCTTTCTGGTCGGATCTGTCAGGCATCATGGCTGAAAATGTCTCATCTGAGCTGACTTTTGCTCATCTTAAAGATATGCCAGTATGTCTGGCTGGCATATTAGCCAACGCAATGACGTGGACGGGGCAACAGTGAGCAACAAAACAGAAATGCTGCAGCAGCAGCTGGCGCAACGCATCATGATTCTGGACGGTGGCATGGGCACCATGATCCAGAGTTATAAACTGAGCGAGCAGGATTTTCGTGGCAGCCGCTTTGCCGACTGGCCGTCCGATTTGCAAGGTAACAACGATCTGTTGGTGCTCACCAGGCCGGATGTGATTCGCGAAATCCACGATGCCTATCTCGCCGCGGGCGCGGATATTCTGGAGACCAATACCTTTAACTCCACCACCATTGCGATGGCGGATTACGCGATGGAAGCGCTGTCGGCGGAGATCAACTTCGAAGCCGCCAAACTGGCACGTGCCAGCGCCGATGCCTGGACGGCAAAAACACCGCATCGTCCACGCTACGTGGCGGGCGTGTTGGGCCCGACCAACCGCACCTGTTCTATCTCACCGGATGTTAACGATCCCGCTTATCGTAACGTCACCTTCAATCAGCTGGTGGAAGCCTATCGCGAATCCACACATGCGCTGATCGCTGGCGGTTCTGATCTGATCATGATCGAAACGGTGTTCGATACGCTGAATGCCAAAGCGGCGATTTATGCGGTGCAGGCCGAGATGGAAGCAATGGGCGTTAAGCTGCCGCTGATGATCTCCGGCACCATCACCGATGCCTCCGGTCGTACGCTCTCCGGTCAAACCACCGAAGGTTTCTATAACTCGCTGCGCCACGCCGAGCCGCTGTCATTTGGTCTTAACTGTGCGCTGGGGCCGGACGAACTGCGTCAATATGTGGCGGAGCTGTCGCGCATTGCCGAAGGCTACGTCACCGCGCACCCGAATGCCGGTTTGCCCAACGCCTTTGGTGAATACGATCTTGATGCCGCCGTTATGGCCGAGCAGATTGGTGAGTGGGCACGCGCCGGATTCCTCAATATTATCGGTGGCTGCTGCGGTACCACGCCGGAACACATCGCGGCGATGGCGGCAGCGGTGGAAGGTGTTGCGCCACGCCAGCTGCCGGAGATTCCGGTGGCTTGTCGCCTGGCGGGCCTGGAACCGCTCAACATTCACGCCGACTCGCTGTTCGTTAACGTGGGCGAACGTACCAACGTCACCGGCTCGGCTAAGTTCAAACGCCTGATCAAAGAAGAGAAATATAACGAAGCGCTGGATGTAGCACGTCAGCAGGTGGAGAGCGGCGCGCAAATCATTGATATCAATATGGATGAAGGCATGCTGGATGCGGAGGCGGCGATGGTGCGCTTCCTCAATCTGATTGCCGGTGAACCCGACATCGCGCGTGTGCCGATCATGATCGACTCCTCAAAATGGGAGGTCATTGAGAAGGGCCTGCAGTGCATTCAGGGCAAAGGCATCGTTAACTCCATCTCGATGAAAGAGGGCGTTGAACCTTTCATTGAGCACGCGCGGAAAGTGCGTCGCTACGGCGCGGCGATGGTGGTGATGGCGTTTGATGAAGTCGGCCAGGCAGATACGCGCGCGCGCAAAATCGAAATCTGTCGCCGCGCCTACAAGATCCTCACCGAAGAGGTCGGTTTCCCGCCAGAAGACATCATTTTCGATCCAAATATTTTTGCCGTTGCCACCGGCATCGAAGAGCACAACAACTACGCGATGGACTTTATCGGCGCCTGTGCCGACATCAAGCGCGAATTGCCGCATGCGATGATTTCTGGCGGCGTCTCCAACGTATCGTTCTCGTTCCGCGGCAATGAACCGGTGCGTGAAGCGATTCACGCGGTGTTCCTCTATTACGCCATCCGTAACGGTATGGATATGGGCATCGTCAATGCCGGACAGCTGGCGATTTACGACGATCTGCCGGCCGAGCTGCGCGACGCTGTGGAAGACGTGGTTCTTAACCGCCGTGATGATGGCACCGAGCGCCTACTGGAGCTGGCGGAGAAATATCGCGGCAGTAAAAGTGACGGCGAGCAGGAGAAACAGCAGGCCGAATGGCGCAGCTGGGACGTGGTAAAACGTCTGGAATACTCGTTGGTGAAAGGCATCACCGAGTTTATTGAGCTGGATACCGAGGAAGCGCGTCAGGCATCTGAACGCCCGATCCAGGTGATTGAAGGCCCGCTGATGTCCGGCATGAACGTGGTTGGCGATCTGTTCGGCGAGGGCAAAATGTTCCTGCCGCAGGTAGTGAAATCGGCGCGCGTGATGAAGCAGGCGGTGGCCTATCTCGAACCTTACATTCAGGCCAGCAAAGAGGCCGGACGCAGCAACGGCAAGATCGTGCTGGCGACGGTGAAGGGCGATGTGCACGACATCGGCAAAAACATCGTTGGTGTGGTGCTGCAGTGTAATAACTACGAAATTATCGACCTCGGCGTGATGGTGCCGAGCGACAAAATCCTTAAAACCGCGATTGCCGAGAACGCCGATATTATCGGGCTTTCTGGGCTGATTACGCCGTCGCTGGATGAAATGGTTAACGTGGCGAAAGAGATGGAGCGCCAGGGATTCACTATCCCGCTGCTGATTGGCGGCGCGACCACCTCGAAGGCGCACACGGCGGTGAAGATTGAGCAGAATTACAGCGGTCCAACGGTCTATGTGCAGAACGCCTCGCGCACCGTGGGCGTGGTGTCATCGTTGCTCTCCGCTACGCTGAAAGAAGATTTCGTGGCACGCACGCGCAAAGAGTACGACACGGTGCGTATTCAGCATGCACGTAAAAAGCCGCGCACGCCGCCGGTTAGCCTGCAAACCGCGCGCGATAACGACTACTCCATTGATTGGGAAAGCTATACGCCGCCGGTGCCGCATCGTCTCGGCGTGAGCGCAGTGCAAGCCAACATTGAAACGCTGCGTAATTACATCGACTGGACGCCATTCTTTATGACCTGGTCGCTGGCGGGAAAATATCCGCGCATCCTGGAAGATGAGGTGGTGGGCGAAGAGGCCAGGCGGCTGTTTGCCGATGCCAACGCGATGCTGGATATGCTGAGCACCAGCGGCACGCTCAATCCTCGCGGCGTGGTGGGGATTTTTCCGGCTAACCGCGTCGGCGATGACATTGAAATCTATCGCAATGAGAACCGCAACGAGGTGCTGTGCGTGAGCCATCATCTGCGTCAGCAGACCGAGAAAACCGACTTTGCTAACTATTGTCTGGCCGACTTCGTGGCGCCGAAATCCAGCGGTAAAGCCGATTACCTCGGCGCGTTTGCCGTTACCGCTGGAATTGAAGAGGATGCGCTGGCCGAGGCCTATGACAAACAGCACGATGATTACAACAAAATCATGGTGAAAGCGGTGTCGGATCGTCTGGCGGAAGCCTTTGCCGAGTATCTGCACGAGCGGGTGCGCAAGGTGATTTGGGGCTTTGCCGCCCATGAAAATCTGAGCAACGAAGAGCTGATTCGCGAGAACTATCAGGGCCTTCGTCCCGCGCCGGGCTATCCCGCTTGTCCGGAACATACCGAGAAAGCGCCGATCTGGCAGCTGCTGGATGTGGAAGCCAATACCGGTATGAAACTGACCGAATCTTTCGCTATGTGGCCAGGCGCGGCGGTTTCCGGCTGGTATTTCAGTCATCCTGACAGTAAATATTTTGCCGTGGCGCAGATTCAACGCGACCAGGTAGAAGATTACGCGGCGCGTAAAGGGATGAGTGTGACCGAAGTTGAGCGCTGGCTGGCGCCGAATCTGGGTTATGACGCGGATTAATATTTGGTAACGCGCAATAAATTGCGCCGCTACGGTATGTGCATCTATCCGTAGCGGCGCGATTTATCGCGCGGGTTTAAAACCACCCGCGCTGGTGTTAGTTAAAGCGCGCATCGCGATCTGACGTTAGATCATACAGCTGATACTTACGGCCCAGCATCTGGCCGCCATCACGCGTTAACGGCACCCAGTTCACCTGCGCACGGCCACGCGTTGGCGTCACGGTAAACAGATCCATCGGTACCGAAATGTAGAAGCCTTTGGTAAAGTCGCCTTCACCATACGCTTCTGCCGACACATTGGTTTTGGTGGCGTAGAAGCCAACCATCACACCGCTGTCGAAGCGCTTCGACACATCCAACGTCACGCCTTTATCTTTTGCCAGATATTCACCGACGCTGGCTTTCACCAATACATCCTGCATAAACCACGGACGCCAGTAAGCGGTGAAATGCCCGGTTGGCGCTTTGTAGTCGGTGAACTGCATCATGTTGTCCCAATCACGCTGCTTCACGTAGTTGGCATCAACGCCGAATGCCCAGTTGCTATCAATCGGACGATACAACACCTCGCCACCGACGCCACCATACATGGTTTCCAGATAACCGCCGTAAACCTGGCCGTAGAAACCGTTGCCGAGCGACCGCATATAGTTGGCTTGCAGATCGTTGACGTAAACGTTGTTCTCAACGTAATCACGAATATGGGTACGCACGCGTGGCAGCGTGGAGTCGGCTGGCGCGCCGTTATAGTTAAACTTGTCGTAGTTATTGGCGATGTTACCGAACAGGCTGCCGCCGACTAATAGATGATCGGTGAGCCAGTAATCGGCGTTGGCCATCACGCCAATCTGATACATGTAGAAGCTTTCCGGTCCGCCGACCGACTGATTCAGCACCGGCGACAAGCTGTAGTTCAGGCGATCTTTGCGGATGAAGAAACCTTGCTCGGTGGTGCCGGGATCAACCGGATTGTCGCGCGTTTGCTGCAGCGGCTGCTCATGCCCAAGCGGATAACCGGCCAGCTCGTTGTGCAGGCTGGCGACGTTGGTGCGCGTGCTCACCTGCGGCATATTGAAGCGCGACTCGGTGACATCGATGGTATCGATACCGGCAGGCAGGTTGTTCATGATGATGCGATTGGCACGATCGACGCCTTCGCGCGTGTCGCGATATTTGGTTTGCTCGCCGGAAACGTACAGCGTGCTGCCTTTGGTCTGGATATGCGGGCCGTTCAGTCCGGCGTTGTACTTCAGATCCGTCAGCTGATTCGCCACCACCGTCGGTTGCAGCAGGTCGCCCTGCGGCTGCGGGTTGTAGGCCGGTTTCTCGCTATCAATGTGCGACTGATGCAGATCGTTGAAGTTAGTGCGCAGGGTAAAGCCGAACATAAAGGTGTTGCCGCGCTCGTAGCTGGCGTTGATATCGGCCCAATCGGTGATGCGATAAATCGCGCCGACGTTAACCTTACTGCGCTGATCCAGACGGCCAGCAAAATCATCCTGATAGTTGTTACCTTCGTACTCCACCTTCAGGCGCAGCGGCTGCCATGGCGTTTGATACTCCACGCCACCAAACAGTGCTGAAGGACCGTGGAACATTTGCGAACCGTTAATCGAACCCGCTTCGCCGTTACCGGTGCGGCTACAGAAACTGTCGCTGTAGGAGCAGAACGGGTTTTTGATGGTGCCGCTATTGCCGAGATAACCCCAGCCCAGACCTAAAGTGAAATCAAACGGTCCCCACGCTTTGCTGGCCACCAGATATTCGCTGTCGAATAAACCGGTGCCGCCTAAATCGCGCGAGCCCACGGCCACTTCCGGCAGCCAGTAGCTCTCTTGCCACAGGCGCAGCTTCACATCGAAGGCTTTATCTTTATAACTTTGATTGCCGCTGAAGCCTTCCACTGCGCTGTAGCGACGAGTTCGCACATCGGTATAACGCACGGTGGTTTCGAGCCACGGGAACAGCTGTAGTGAGGCCGAATAGTAACGATATTGATCGTTATCGCGGAAGTTAACGCTAAATTCACCCTCTTTCGCCATACGCGCAGTTGGCGTCTGCATCAGGCCTACGCCGCCAAAATCTGATTGCGAAGGGCCGACCGGTTCCGGCCAGGTCTCCGCATGCACCTGGCAGGCAGCGGAAACAGAAGCAGCCAGCAGGCTGATAATTAATTGTTTTTTCATCAGTCTGGTATCCGGTGAGTCAGAACGGAAAGCATGCGCGCATTCAAATCGCTTTGGCCCCAGGGTAGGCTCCATGAGGTGAAACCGAGCCAGATAATGCTGCCGGGCTCCACTTCGATATGGCGATGATTCCAGTAGGCAATTGGCACGTGTTGTGTGCTGCCAGACGGCGCAATCACCGTGGCAAAGCTGCGTTCCGCACCGGAAAGGCGATCGTGCCCGTCGAGGTAATCACGCACTTCACGGCCAGGCTGCCAGCTCTCTTTTCCTGGATTGCTCAGCGCACCCAGCACCAATACCTGCGTGGGCTGTGCCAGCGTGTAGAGCTCATAGCTGCCCTGCAGCGTACGGTTAGCCTGCGGACGCAGACGCACCTCATCGGGATCGAGTGAGGTGAACTGGCGGCCAGTGACTTTTATGTCGTTAAGCTGGTGGATGACAGCGCCAATGGTGGCGGCTAGCGACTCGCCGCTGTCGGCTTGCCAGGCGCCCAGATCGGCCAGCAGCTGTTTCTGCTGTTGCTGTGCTACCGCGGTTGCACCGCGTTCGGCAATCACCGTGCCCGGCCACCAACTGCGCAGTGCAGGATTTGTCAGTAATTGAGAGAGGTTTTGCGCATCATCGATTTGCAGTGCGTTTTTACCCTGCACATCGTGCACGGTGACTTGAGCCGCGGCCAGCGCATGGCCAGCCGTTAGCAGCATCAACGCTGCCAGCATTGGAGTTATTTTATTCATGATTTCGCCGGCTTCAGAATGGTGGTTTCAACAGGGAATGCATCGGCGGCCAGCATCTGGCTGGCCTGCAGCACCGTGCCGTCACGGTTATCGATCCAGAACGTATTTTGCCACTCGGTCCCCAGGCTCTCCATACGAACGGTCTCATGCCAGACGCGGCACGGCACGCGTTCGCCGGTGATATCCAGCACCGTATCGTCACCGCGCTGGAAGCGGGAAACGGCTATCGCGGCGCGCACGTTATCCTGTTCGCGCCACTGCACCACGCGCGTCCAGCTGGCACCGTTTTGCAGGTGTAACGCATCGGCGAGCGGATCCTGCGCCAGGTTGCTGACGTCAGCGAGGTTGCTCGGTAACCCGAGGGTTTTCACCAGGCGGCCATGCTGCATCACCAGCATCGCTTTATCCTGGGTGATCCACTTCTGCAGGCCGTTTTCGTTGTAACCGAGCACCACGAAGATGCGCGGACCATCATTGATGTGAGCATAGAGGCTGGCGTAGGGCAGGTTAGCAACCTGTTCATCGGTAACCGTGACATCATCCGGGCCGTTAACGGCCAGCATCACGGTTTGTTCAAGGCCTTTTTGCGTTTGTGTGCAGGCCTGCAACAACAGGCAAAGAAGTAGCAAAGAGAGTCGGCGCACTGTGTATCCCTGTCTAAATAAGCCAAGCAAAAAATAACCACACGGGTGTGTGGTTATGCTTAAAGGTGCTACATCAACGAGTGGTGCTCGTTGTGGTGGTTGTTGTTGTACCGGTATTTGCACCGTCACCGCCGCCAGAAGCAGCAATGCCGAGACCCACTAACGCACCGAGCGCGCCGATACCGACAGCGGTAGACGCACCAGCAGAGATTGCTCCCGCCTGCGCGCCTGCTGCAGCACCAGCTTCTTCCGGCGCGGCAATCGCAGCGGAAGAAACGGCAACGTAAAGTAAGGCTGCACCGGCAACCATCAGTTTTTTCATAACAACGTTTCCTGCATTTATATGAATCAATGAATGTAGGATCTACCCAGAATTCGGGCGCGTTCAGTATAGGGCAACAAATTACCAGAGTTCAGCATGAGTAAAAGAGGGCGCAAACCTAAGACATTTCTGGTGATAAATACGGCGAATTGGCGTTAGCTGCTTTTTTTAAATGCAGTTTTTTCTGAGGGTGGAATAATTATTTGATTGTCTATAGCAGGGCAGAATTTTTCACTTTTGCATTAACTATTGGTACGGAATAGGAATAATCAGAATTTCCTGAAGCAGGTTAAATAAAAATGATAAATCAATCATATGGATAGCGAGAGGCTGACCGTAAAATAGGGCCATTTTTTAATTAAAAGGGTGGCGGGTAATAGGGCAAACTTCCGATTATCCTTAGCGTATTTTAAGAATTTTCTAAGCGGAGCAGCAGACTAAAATAACCGTATTGCGCGGGTTGTTGCCTATTTGGCATAAAAAAGGCGGCAACCATGCCGCCTTATTCACTGGGTGGGTGGGAAATTAACGCCAGGATTTGTAGCGATTAATTAAGCCATTAGTGGAGCTATCGTGGCTACTAATTTCCGCGTCATTCTCCAGCTCTGGCAAGATGCGGTTTGCCAGCTGTTTGCCCAATTCAACGCCCCATTGGTCAAAGGTGAAGATGTTGAGAATTGCGCCTTGCGTGAAGATTTTGTGTTCATACAACGCAATCAGCGAACCCAGGCTGAACGGCGTAATTTCACGCAGCAGGATTGAGTTGGTTGGACGGTTACCTTCGAACACCTTGAACGGCACGATGTGTGCCACGGATGCGGCCGATTTGCCGGCATCGGTGAACTCTTTCTCTACCACATCACGCGACTTACCAAACGCCAGCGCTTCGGTCTGCGCAAAGAAGTTCGACAGCAGCTTCGGATGGTGATCGGTCAGCACGTTGTGGCTCAAGGCCGGTGCAATGAAGTCGCACGGAATCAGTTTGGTGCCCTGGTGGATCAGCTGGTAGAACGCGTGCTGGCCGTTGGTGCCTGGCTCACCCCAAATGATGGGGCCAGTCTGATAATCCACCGGGTTGCCTTCACGATCGACATATTTACCGTTGGATTCCATGTTGCCCTGCTGGAAGTAAGCAGCAAAGCGATGCATGTACTGGTCGTACGGCAGAATCGCTTCGGTTTCGGCACCAAAGAAGTTGTTGTACCAGATGCCAATCAGCGCCAGCAGCACCGGCAGGTTTTGCTCGGCAGGCGTATTAGCAAAGTGGTTATCCATCGCATGTGCGCCGCTCAGCAGCTGCTCGAAGTTCTCGAAGCCGATAGACAGAATGATCGACAAGCCGATTGCTGACCACAGTGAATAGCGGCCGCCAACCCAATCCCAGAATTCGAACATGTTGTCGGTATCGATACCGAATTCACCCACCGCTTTGCCGTTGGTCGACAGCGCTGCGAAGTGCTTCGCCACGTGCTGTTGGTCGCCCGCGGTTGTCAGGAACCAGTCACGCGCGCTGTGGGCGTTGGTCATGGTTTCCTGCGTGGTGAAGGTTTTTGATGCCACGAGGAACAGCGTGGTTTCCGGGCTGAGATCTTTCAGCGTTTCAGCGATGTGCGTGCCATCAACGTTGGATACAAAGTGCATGTTGAGGTGATTTTTGTACGGACGCAGCGCTTCGGTCACCATAAACGGGCCGAGGTCGGAACCGCCGATGCCGATGTTAACCACATCGGTGATCGCTTTACCGGTATAGCCTTTCCACTCACCGCTAATGATGCGCTCGGAGAAGCCTTTCATCTTCGCCAGTACCGCGTTGACTTCCGGCATCACATCTTTGCCGTCGACCACAATTGGGGTGTTGCTGCGATTACGCAGTGCAACGTGCAGTACCGCGCGCTCTTCAGTGCGGTTGATCTTCTCGCCAGAGAACATCGATTTGATCGCGCCAGCCAGATCGGTCTCTTTAGCCAACGCCTGTAATTTTTCGAGGGTTTCCTCGGTGATGCGGTTTTTAGAGAAATCCACCAGCATCTGGTCATCGAAAGTGGCAGAGAATTTCGCAAAACGATCGGCATCTTGCGCAAACAGATCGGCGATTTGCACCGATTTCATCTGGTCAAAATGCTGCTGCAGCGCTTTCCAGGCTGCGGTTTGGGTCGGATTGATATTTTTCATGGCAACACTCTAGTTGATATAAGAACCGTCATTCCATCCGGGGCATCCTGCTCGCCCGGCATCCTTAGCACTCTTGCACGGGGTTGAGTATGACTACAGTTACTACCTAAGGGAAAAAATTTGTGACCGTGGCCGCAGTGTTTCAGGTAAATCCGGCGGCGATTGTCAGCACAGCAGCAGGTAATTTCCCTGTGCCGCATCAGCAAAAAGCGGCATTTGTCTGATTCGGACTCTACTTTAGGTCGGTGTTGGCAACCGCGTTTGTTCAACGATGCGTTTACCGAAGTGTAAAAGTGAGAAATCCTCAAAGTGCAGGGATGGACAGGGGGGAAAATAATCAGTACTTTATGCGCGCTACTTACACCTCCGGGTGTAAGCCAGAAGAGGCGCGTCGCCCAGGCAGTGTGTTTGAGGATCCGTATCCGCAGATAACACATCAGGGGGTGTGACGCCGAGGTGGGGCAACACGCGGGGTGTTGCACTGTCGGCTGCAGGGGCTGAATCCTCTGGGTTGTCACCAGAATCGTCCACAGTCGGACGCTTCGCAAGGTGAAGCGCTTCTGGGTGACTTGTCTACTGATCTTGTCTGCCCAATTCTGCTCTTCTCTTGTGCCAAGGCTGCTACTATGTCTTCCGCCCCAAAAACGGAAGAAAGATAACCTGACACGGGGTTCGTTACATGTCTCAAAATCTGATCGTGGCTAAATTTGGCGGCACCAGCGTTGCCGATTTTGATGCTATGAACCGCAGCGCAGATGTTGTGCTGTCGGATGCCAATACCCGCTTAGTGGTGCTCTCTGCCTCCGCTGGCGTCACCAACCTGCTGGTTGCCCTTGCTGAAGGCCAGGAACAAGCGCAACGCGCTTACCTGCTGGATGAAATCCGCCGGATTCAATACGCCATCATCGATCGTCTACAGTCGCCGGATGTCATTCGCGAAGAGATTGATCGCATGCTGGAAAACATCACCATGCTGTCTGAAGCGACCTCGCTGGCCACTTCGCATGCGCTAACCGACGAACTGGTGAGCCACGGTGAGCTGATGTCGACGCTGCTGTTCGTGGAGATCCTGCGCGAGCGCCAGGTCAACAGCGAATGGTTTGACGTGCGTAAAGTGATGCGTACCAGCGACCGCTTTGGCCGCGCGGAACCCGAAGTGGCGACGGTGAAAGAGCTGGCGGCAACGCAGCTGCAGCCGCGCATTGCTGAAGCGCTGGTGGTCACTCAGGGCTTTATCGGTAGCGAAATCAAAGGCCGCACCACCACGCTGGGCCGTGGCGGCAGTGATTACACCGCCGCGCTGCTGGGCGAAGCGTTGCAGGCGGCACGCATTGATATCTGGACCGATGTCGCCGGTATCTACACCACCGATCCTCGCGTGGTCTCCACCGCAAAACGTATCGAAGAGATTACTTTCGAGGAAGCGGCGGAAATGGCCATTTTCGGCGCCAAAGTGCTGCATCCGGCCACCTTGCTGCCGGCGGTGCGCAGCGATATCCCGGTGTTCGTCGGTTCGAGTAAAGATCCGGCTGCGGGCGGTACGCGCGTGTGCAACGAAACCAAAAATCCACCGCTGTTCCGCGCGCTGGCACTGCGTCGTAAGCAGACGCTGGTAACGCTGCACAGCCTGAACATGCTGCATGCACACGGCTTCCTGGCCGAGGTGTTCAATATTCTGGCACGCCATAGCATTTCGGTTGATCTGGTCACTACCTCGGAAGTGAGCGTGGCGCTGACGCTGGATAGCACCGGCTCCACCACCACCGGCGACAGTTTGCTGACGCAGGCGCTGCTGACTGAACTCTCTTCACTGTGCCGTGTGGAGGTAGAAGAGAATCTGGCGCTGGTGGCGATCATCGGTAATAACCTGTCGAAAGCCTGCGGCGTGGGCAAAGAGGTGTTCGGCGCACTGGAGCCGTTCAATCTGCGCATGATTTGCTACGGTGCCAGCAGTTATAACCTGTGCTTCCTGGTGCCAACGCCAGATGCAGAAGAGGTGGTACGCGCACTGCACAAGAATCTTTTTGGTTCTTAAGGCAAATTTTTAGCGCAATAAATCAAGCCGGACCTGGTCCGGCTTTTTTATTGGTTAATTTTCTTAAACAATAATTTAAGCGCAGCGCTACCGTATTCTTCGTTCCAGACATTTCTGAAGATTCCTCTGATGGCGTGCAAGACACGTCTTGATTACACTAAAATTGCCTAAAAATAACACTATTCTCTCATTCAGCGGTTGCGCTTTAATCGCCAAAAACGATAATCCCGCCGCGAAAACATTAAATTATTTGAGGGAATAAAGATGAAAAGGTTAGTGGCAGAGACGCTCGGCACTTTTGTGCTGGTTTTAGGCGGTTGTGGTAGTGCGGTTTTGGCGGCGGCGTTTCCAGAGTTGGGCATCGGTTTTGCGGGTGTGGCGCTGGCATTTGGTTTGACAGTATTGGTGATGGCCTTTGCCGTTGGCCATATCTCAGGTGGCCATTTTAACCCGGCGGTCACCATCGGTCTGACCGTGGGCGGCCGTTTTCCGGTGTCACAGGTCGTGCCCTATATTATCGCGCAATTAGTTGGTGCCATCGCCGCAGCGGGCGTGTTGTATCTGATCGCCAGCGGTAAAGCCGGTTTCGATGCGGCGGCCAGCGGTTTTGCTTCTAACGGTTATGGTGAGCACTCACCAGGCGGTTTTAGCATGACTGCGGGGATGATCACCGAACTGGTGCTGACGGCGGTATTCCTGATTGTGATCATGGGCTCAACCGATAAACGTGCACCGGCCGGTTTTGCACCGATTGCTATCGGTCTGGCGCTGACGCTGATCCATCTGGTGAGCATTCCTGTAACCAATACTTCCGTGAACCCGGCGCGTAGTACCGGTGTGGCCATCTTCCAGGGTGGCTGGGCATTGGATCAGCTGTGGATGTTCTGGTTGTTACCGATTATTGGTGCCGCGATTGGTGGTGCGATCTACCGCTTTTTACTGGAAAAAGCAGAGTAACTTCGTCGTATTTCCGCGGATCGGCAGCAGCCGATCCGCATTTTCCTCTGCAAGTGACTTCCCGCCTTACGTCAAGATAACGAAATGTTATGATCCCGCGTCCGTCGCTGTGGTCGTTCCCTGCGCGACATTTCATCTGTGGCAATATTAAAAAATCCCTAAGGAAGTCTGGTTATGCTCGGCAAACTTACCCGCCTGTTCCCGCTCTGGGCCGTGCTGCTCTCGGTCGCTGCTTATTACTCGCCCTCCACCTTTCTCGGTATCGGTCCATGGGTCACCTATCTGCTAATGCTGATTATGTTCGGCATGGGCGTAACGCTCAATATTGATGATTTCAAACGCGTGCTGGTGCGTCCGGCGCCGGTAATTGCTGGCACCTTTCTGCACTATCTGGTGATGCCACTGGCTGCCTGGGGCCTGGCGAAACTGTTCCAGATGCCGCCGGACCTGGCAGCGGGCATGATTCTGGTCGGCAGCGTGGCGAGCGGCACCGCATCTAACGTGATGATCTATCTGGCGAAGGGCGATGTGGCGCTGTCAGTCACTATCTCATCGGTGTCAGCGCTGGTGGGCGTATTTGCCACGCCGCTGCTGACGCGCTTCTACGTTGATACGCACATTCAGGTTGATGTGGTTGGCATGCTGCTCAGCATCGTGAAAATCGTGGTGATTCCGATTAGCCTCGGCCTGATTGTCCACCACTCCATGAACAGCGTGGTGCGCCGCGTTGAGCCTTATCTGCCAGCGTTCTCCATGCTCTGTATTCTGCTGATCATCAGCGCGGTGGTGGCGGGTAGCCAAAGCTTTATTGGTTCGGTGGGTTTGATGGTGATTGTGGCGGTGATTCTGCACAACGCGATTGGTCTGCTGGGCGGGTATTGGGGCGGCAAACTGTTTGGCTTCGACGAATCCACCTGCCGCACGCTGGCGCTGGAAGTGGGCATGCAGAACTCCGGCCTGGCGGCGACGCTGGGCAAACTCTACTTCTCGCCGCTGGCAGCACTGCCGGGCGCGCTGTTCTCAGTGTGGCACAACCTGTCAGGTTCGCTGCTGGCTGGCTACTGGTCGGGTAAACCGATCGATAAACAGCAGAAATAATCGCGGTCGCCTTGAACAGTGGTCGCCATGAATGGCGACCCTACGATCGCACCGGTTTGTCGTAGGGTGCGCATTTATGCGCACCATTTTGCATTACAGCTTCAGATAAGTACGAATCCCATCCAGGAACATCTGCGTTGCCAGCATAATCAAAATCAAACCCATCAGGCGTTCCAGCGCGTTAACACCTTTATCGCCGAGCAGGCGTAAAAATAGCCCCGACATCAGCAAGATCGCCACCGTTACGCCCCAGGCAATCAGCAGCGCGCCAACCAGATGCGTCATCTGATTGGGATATTGATGCGACAACAGCATCAATGTCGCCAGCAGTGACGGGCCAGCCACTAAGGGAATTGCCAGCGGCACGAGGAACGGCTCTTCGCCGGCCGGCAAGCCGCTGGTGCTGGTTTCGGCGGAGGGGAAAATCATGCGGATGGCGATCAGGAACAGAATGATACCGCCGGAGATCGACACGGTTTCGGTGCGCAGGTTGAGAAACGTCAGAATGCGTTCACCGGCGAATAAAAACAGCAGCATCAGGGCCAGCGCGATCAGCATTTCACGCATCAGCACCACGCGGCGGCGCTTAGGTTCCAGATGCTTCAGTACCGACATAAAGATCGGCAGGTTGCCCAGCGGGTCCATAATTAACAGCAGCAATATGGTCGCGGATATCATCTCAGTCATGTCAGGTAAACCATCCTATCTATTTGGCCGGGGCCATTATTAGTTGTATTGCTGAAAAAGTTAGCGCAATCGAATTAATTCACTTGCCAGAAAGGCTGCATTTTGTAGAGTTGACGGTCATAGGTAAACCTGATTATTACGCAGACGGGCAGGATTATCCGGCCCGTCTTTTCCTCGCACCACTTAGGGCTTCCTTCGAGAACACCCGAGACGGACAGAAAATGAAGAATGTAGGTTTTATTGGTTGGCGTGGCATGGTCGGCTCAGTGCTGATGTCACGTATGAGCGAAGAACGTGATTTTGATGTCATCAATCCGGTCTTTTTCTCCACGTCACAGCTTGGTCAGGCGGCGCCGACGTTCGGCGGTAAGTCGACCGGTGCGCTGCAGGATGCTTTTGATATTGAGGCGCTGAAGGCGCTGGATATTATTATCACCTGCCAGGGCGGTGATTACACCAGTGAAGTCTATCCGAAGCTGCGCGAAAGCGGCTGGCAGGGTTACTGGATTGATGCGGCTTCCACGCTGCGTATGAAAGATGACGCCATCATCATTCTCGATCCGGTCAACCATAACGTGATTCGTCAGGGCCTCGACAACGGCATCAAAACCTTCGTCGGCGGTAACTGCACCGTCAGCCTGATGCTGATGTCGCTGGGCGGCCTGTTTGCCAACGATCTGGTTGAGTGGGCTTCGGTAGCCACTTATCAGGCGGCATCCGGCGGCGGCGCACGCCACATGCGTGAACTGCTGACGCAGATGGGCATGCTGCACGACCATGTTGCCACCTCGCTGCAGAACCCCGCTTCGGCGATTCTGGATATCGAGCGTAGCGTCACTGATTTCACCCGTTCAGGCACCTTGCCAACCGATAATTTCGGCGTACCGCTGGCGGGCAGCCTGATTCCATGGATCGACAAGCAGCTGGATAACGGCCAGAGCCGCGAAGAGTGGAAAGGTCAGGCGGAAACCAACAAAATCCTGCGTACCAGTAGTGTGATTCCGGTTGATGGCCTGTGCGTACGCGTTGGCGCACTGCGCTGCCACAGCCAGGCATTTACCCTGAAGCTGAGAAAAGATCTGCCGCTGAGCGAAATTGAACAGCTGCTGGCTTCCCACAACGAGTGGGTGAAAGTGGTGCCAAACGATCGCGACATCACCATGCGTGAACTGACGCCAGCTGCCGTCACCGGCACGCTGACTACGCCAGTGGGGCGCCTGCGCAAACTGAACATGGGGCCGGAATACCTTTCCGCCTTCACCGTAGGCGATCAGTTACTGTGGGGCGCGGCTGAACCGCTGCGTCGCATGCTGCGTTTGCTGATCGACTAAGCGCAGCGGCAAACCAGACAGGCCGGGGTTTCCCGGCCTTTTTTGTGTCATCCAGGCTGCAAAAAATCGTACAAATTGCGCCTGACAAGTGATCCGCTTCCCTTTTTTGCTCGCCCGACAACAATTTTTCGCAATCCTCCATGGCTTCTGCCATCCCCAAGCTATGATTTAACAGAGATGTGCCGGTTGTTAACTGTTTTCGTTTTTTCGAACTGAATGGTTTGTTGTACACGGCGATGATCTTTCCCACGGACGGTTGTGTCCTCGCGGTGTACCTATGGCTCAATGAAAAGCAGCGCACCCGAGGCGATAATCCTGCCGACTCTGGTCGCCTGCGCAAAATCATAGGAAGAAAGTCATGTCAGAGCTTCCCGATCGCCAGGCGATCAATGCCCTTTTTGCCGGGAATTATGCCGATCCCTTTTCCTTACTGGGGATGCACCAAACTGCCGCAGGCCTTGAAGTTCGCGCGCTGCTGCCCGATGCCTCCGATGTGTGGGTGATTGAAACCAATACTGGACGCAAATGCGCCCAGCTGACCTGCCTTGACTCACGCGGCTTCTTTTGTGGTGTGATTCCGCGCCGTAAAAATCTGTTTGGCTATCAGCTGGCGGTGAACTGGCACGGCCAGCAAAACCTGATTGATGATGCCTATCGCTTTGGCCCGCTGCTGGCCGAAATGGATGCGTGGCTGCTGGGCGAAGGTACGCACCTGCGTCCTTACGAAACCCTTGGCGCGCACGGCACCACCATTGATGGCGTGCACGGTACGCGCTTCGCCGTCTGGGCACCGAACGCGCGTCGTGTGTCGGTGGTGGGCGAATTCAACTTCTGGGATGGTCGACGCCATCCGATGCGTTTCCGCCGTGAACTGGGCGTCTGGGAACTGTTCGTGCCGGGCGCGGTGAATGGCCAACTGTATAAATTTGAAATCGTGGATAATTCCGGCCAGATGCGCATCAAAGCCGATCCTTTCGCCTTTGAAGCACAGATGCGCCCGCAAACCGCTTCGATGATCTGCGGCCTGCCGCCGAAAACCGAGATGCAGCCGCAGCGCAAAGCCGCAAATGGGTTCGACCAGCCGATTTCGATTTACGAAGTGCACCTCGGCTCGTGGCGACGTCATACCGATGACAACTTCTGGTTAAGTTACAAAGAGCTGGCGGAACAGCTGATTCCCTATGTCAAAGAGATGGGTTTTACTCACATCGAATTGATGCCGATTAACGAGCATCCGTTCGATGGCAGCTGGGGCTATCAACCGCTTGGCATGTATGCGCCTACACGCCGTTTCGGTACGCGCGATGAGTTTCGCCACTTTGTCGCGGCCGCGCATGATGCCGGCATCAACGTGCTGCTCGATTGGGTGCCGGGCCACTTCCCAAGCGATGACTTTGGTCTGGCGAAATTCGACGGCACCGAACTCTACGAACACAGCGATCCGCGCGAAGGTTTTCATCAGGACTGGAACACGCTGATCTACAACTTCGGGCGTCGCGAGGTGAGCAATTATCTCTCCGGTAATGCTTTGTACTGGATGGAACGCTTTGGTATTGATGGGCTGCGCGTCGATGCGGTGGCTTCGATGATCTACCGCGACTACAGCCGCGCCGAAGGTGAATGGGTACCCAACCAGTTTGGCGGCCGTGAAAACCTCGAAGCGATTTCGTTCCTGCGGCACACCAACCGCATATTGGGCCACGCCGCACCGGGCAGCGTGACGGTGGCGGAGGAATCTACCGACTATCCCGGCGTCACGCGGCCATCGGAAGATGGCGGCCTCGGTTTCTGGTTCAAATGGAACCTCGGCTGGATGCACGACACGCTGGATTACATGAAGCTCGATCCAGTGCATCGTCGCTACCATCACCAGCTGATGACCTTCGGTATGCTCTACAACTACACCGAAAACTTCGTGCTGCCGCTGTCGCACGACGAAGTGGTGCACGGCAAGCGTTCAATCCTCGATCGCATGCCGGGCGATGCCTGGCAGAAATTTGCCAACCTGCGCGCCTACTACGGCTGGATGTGGGGCTTCCCGGGTAAGAAGCTGCAATTTATGGGCAACGAATTTGCTCAGGGGCGCGAGTGGAACCACGACAGCAGCCTCGACTGGCATCTGCTGGAAGGCGAGGATAACTGGCACAACGGCGTGCAGCGTCTGGTGCGCGATCTCAACCACACCTATCGCCACTTCACGCCACTGCATCAGCTCGATTTCGATGGGCAAGGTTTTGAGTGGCTGGTAGTCGACGATCACGAGAATTCGGTGTTTGTCTTTGCGCGCCGCGATCGCGAGGGCAACGAAATCATTGTAGTGAGTAACTTCACGCCGGTGGCGCGAAACAGCTATCGCTTTGGCGTTAATCAGCGTGGCGGCTGGCGTGAAATAATGAACACCGACCAGCACGACTACCACGGCAGCGACACGCGCAATCACGGCGTGGTGCACACCGATGAGATTGAAAGCCACGGTCGGCCGCAATCGCTGAGTTTGACCTTGCCACCGCTGGCAACGCTTTGGCTGGTGCGGGAGAGCGACTGATGCTGGAGCGGGGGCAGCCGAAACCGTTAGGTGCACATTACGATGGGCAGGGCGTTAATTTCACGCTGTTTTCCCAGCACGCCGAGCAGGTCGAGCTGTGCCTGTTTGACGCGCACGGTGCTGAGCGCCGTTTTCCGCTGCCCGCGCGTAGCGGTGACATCTGGCACGGCTATTTTCCTGCGCTAAAGCCAGGCCAGCGCTATGGCTATCGCGTACACGGTCCCTGGGCACCACAGCTAGGGCATCGCTTCAATCCTGCCAAGCTGCTGGTCGATCCCTGCGCCAAAGCGGTGGCGGGCGATGTATTGGACGATGCGCGTTTTCACGGCGGCGAACGTGAGCCTGATAACCAGGATAACGCCGCTGTCGCGCCGAAATCCTTAGTGATCGCTGAAGATTTTGACTGGGAAGCGGATCAACCGTTGCGCACGCCGTGGGGCAACACGGTGATTTATGAAGCGCACGTGCGTGGCTTAACGCAGCAGCATCCGGAAATTCCGGAAAGGCTGCGCGGGACTTATGCGGCGCTAGGTCATCCTGCTATGGTGAAGTACCTGCGTCATCTGGGAATCACCGCGCTGGAGTTGTTGCCGATTGCCCAATTCACCAGCGAACCGCGCCTGCGCCGCTTAGGGTTGAGCAATTACTGGGGCTATAACCCGTTTGCTCTGTGGGCGGTGGATGCACGTTACGCATCCGGTGAGAACGGTTTATCACCGCTGCAGGAGTTTCAGCAGGCAGTGAAAGCGCTGCATGCGGCGGGCATTGAAGTGATTCTGGATGTGGTGTTTAACCATACCGCTGAACTGGAAGAGATCGGGCCGACGATTTCCCAACGCGGCGTGGATAACGCCAGCTATTACTGGCTTGATAACAACGGCAATTATCAAAACTGGACCGGCTGCGGCAACACCCTGAACCTTAGTCATCCACAGGTGATGGAGTGGGTGCTGGAAGCGCTGCGCTACTGGGTGCGCACATGCCACATTGATGGCTTCCGCTTTGACCTTGCCAGCGTGCTGGGCCGCACGCCGGCGTTTCAGCAGGATGCGCCGCTGTTTGCCGCCATCAAAGCATGTCCGCTGCTCTCGCAGGTGAAGCTAATTGCTGAGCCGTGGGATATCGGTCCCGGCGGTTATCAGGTAGGCAATTTCCCGCCGGACTTTGCCGAGTGGAACGACCATTTTCGCGATGCGGCGCGCCGTTACTGGCTGCATGGTCAGCTGAATAACGGCGATTTTGCCCGCCGTTTTGCCGCATCCAGCGACGTATTTCAGCGTGAGGCGCGTCTGCCGCATGCCAGCATCAATTTGATCACCGCGCACGACGGCTTCACGCTGCGCGATGTGGTGAGCTTCAACAACAAACACAATCAGGCCAACGGAGAAGACAATCGTGATGGCAGCAGCAGCAACTTCAGCCATAACCATGGCAAAGAGGGGCTGCAGGTCAACTTCGATATTGTCGAACGGCGGCGGCGCAGCGTGCACGGCTTGCTCACCACGCTGCTGCTGGCGCAAGGCACGCCGATGCTGCTGGCGGGCGACGAACGCGGTCACAGCCAGCACGGTAACAACAACGCCTATTGCCAGGACAATCCGCTCACCTGGCTCAACTGGCAACACGATGATTTTGGACTGGTCGACTTCACTGCTGCGTTAATCCGCCTGCGCCAGCGCATCCCTGCGCTGACGGCGGATCGCTGGTGGCAGGAGGGCGATGGCAACGTGCAGTGGTGTAATGCCAGCGGCAAACCACTGGAAAAAGAGCAGTGGGAACAGGGGACGCACAGAATGCAGATCCTGCTCTCCGGCCGCTGGTTAATAACAATAAACGCCACGGAATCGGTGAGTGATATCGCCTTACCAGACGGAGAGTGGCGTGCCATTCCTCCTTTCGCCGGGGAAGATAACCCCATCCTGACAACTGTCTGGCACGGTCCCGCACACGGTGTGTGCGTGTTCCTAAAGCAATCATAAGGAGTCAGACATGGTGAAATTAGATAGAACAGATCATCTGATGCTGGCGCGCCAGCTCCCTACACAAACGGTTGCCTTGATCCTTGCTGGCGGGCGCGGTACGCGCCTGAAAGATCTCACCGCGAAACGCGCTAAACCTGCCGTGCACTTCGGCGGCAAGTTCCGCATCATCGACTTTGCGCTGTCCAACTGCATCAACTCGGGCATCCGGCGCATCGGCGTGATCACTCAATATCAGTCACATACGCTGGTGCAGCACATCCAGCGCGGCTGGTCGCTGTTTAATGAAGAGATGAACGAATTTGTCGATCTGTTGCCCGCGCAGCAGCGTGCCGCCACCGAACATTGGTATCGCGGTACCGCCGATGCGGTGACGCAAAATCTCGACATTATTCGCCGTTACAACGCGCAGTACATCGTGATTCTCGCCGGGGATCACATCTACAAGATGGACTACTCGCGCATGCTGCTCGACCACGTCGATCGCGGTGCCAAATGCACCATCGCCTGTTTGCCGGTGCCGCTGGCCGAAGCCACGGCGTTTGGCGTGATGGCGGTCGATGCCGAGAACAACGTGATCGATTTTGTGGAAAAACCGCCGCAGCCGCCGTCAATGCCGGGTGACGACAGCCGAGCGCTGGCCAGCATGGGCATTTACGTGTTCAACGCCGATTATCTGTATCAGCTGCTGGAAGAAGACCTGCAGGTGGCCGATTCCAGCCACGATTTCGGCAAAGATCTGCTGCCAAAAATCGTGGCCAGCGGCGAGGCGTATGCGCACTCATTCACGCTCTCTTGCGTGCAGGTTGATGAAAACGCCGAGCCGTACTGGCGCGATGTCGGAACGCTGGAAGCTTACTGGCGCGCTAACCTCGACCTGGCTTCCGTTACGCCAGAACTGGATATGTACGACCACAGCTGGCCGATTCGCACCCATATGGAGCCGCTGCCACCGGCGAAGTTTGTGCAGGATCGTTCCGGTAGCCACGGTATGACGATGAACTCGCTGGTCTCTGGCGGCTGCATCATCTCCGGCTCGGTGGTGGTGAACTCCGTGCTATTCCCACGTATCCGCATTAACTCGTTTTGCAATATTGATTCAGCTGTATTGCTGCCCGATGTGGTGGTTGGCCGATCGTGTCGTCTGCGTCGCTGCGTGATCGATCGCGCCTGCGAATTGCCAGAAGGCATGGTCATTGGCGAAAACCCCGATGAAGACAGCCGACGTTTTTACCGTTCAGAAGAGGGCATCGTACTGGTGACGCGCGCCATGCTGGCCAAATTGGCCGGAGCGGTCAGTAAGTGACGAAAGAGCATAGAGATAATTGCCGCGTGGAACGCATGCGATAACAATAGGGGTTCAGGATGCTGGTTTTACATGTCTGTTCAGAGCTTTTCCCGCTGTTGAAAACGGGCGGATTGGCTGATGTGGTCGGTGCATTACCACAGGCGCAAATCGCCGAAGGAGCGGATGCGCGGGTGCTGATTCCCGCTTATCCGGATCTGCGTAAAGGGATTCCTGATACTGAAATTGTGGCGGAGCTACAAACTTTTGCCGGGCCGGTTCGTTTACTTTTTGGACAATTTAACGGCGTTGGTATTTATTTAATTGATGCGCCGGGACTGTATGAACGTCCCGGCAGTCCTTATCACGACACATCGCAATTCGCTTATGTGGATAATTACCTGCGTTTCGCGCTGCTCGGCTGGATGGGTGCGGAGATTGCCAGCGGGCTGGATATGAACTGGCAGCCCGATATCGTGCACGCGCATGACTGGCATGCGGGCTTAACCTGCGCCTATATCGCGGCGCGCGGTGGCCCGGCGAAAACGGTGTTTACCGTGCATAACCTGGCCTATCAAGGGCTGTTTTCCGCGCGCCATCTGGATGAAATACAGATTCCGCGCGCCTTCTTCGACATGCATGGGCTGGAGTTCTTTGGGCAAATTTCCTACCTCAAGGCGGGACTGTTCTATGCCGATCATATTACGGCGGTCAGCCCCACTTATGCGCTGGAAATTACCCGACCGGAGTTTGGTTACGGCATGGAGTCGCTGCTGGAACAGCGGCTGCGCGAAGGGCGGCTTAGCGGGATTCTGAACGGTGTCGATCCGGGGATTTGGGACCCGGCGCATGATTTACTGCTCACCGCGCGCTACGACAGCGAAACGCTGGAGAGTAAAGCTGAAAACAAACGCCAGCTGCAGATTGCCATGGGCTTGAAGGTCGATGATAAAGCGCCGGTGTTCTGCGTGATCAGTCGTCTGACCAAACAAAAAGGGCTGGATCTGGTGCTGGAAGCGCTGCCGGGTTTGCTGGCGCAGGGCGGGCAGCTGGTGCTGCTTGGCCAGGGCGATGCCGAGCTGCAACAAGGTTTCCTCGCCGCAGCGGCGGAACATCCGGGTCGCGTGGGCGTGCAGATTGGTTACCACGAAGCCTTCTCGCACCGCATTGTTGGCGGCGCGGATGTGATCATGGTGCCGAGCCGCTTTGAGCCGTGCGGCTTAACTCAGCTTTACGGCTTGAAATACGGCACGCTGCCGCTGGTGCGTCGTACCGGCGGGCTGGCGGATACGGTGCAAGACAGTTCACTGGAAAACCTGGCAGACGGCGTCGCCAGCGGCTTTACCTTTGAAGACAGTAATGCCTGGTCGCTGCTGCGGGCGATTCGGCGCGCATTTGTTCTGTGGTCTCGACCTGCACTCTGGCGTTACGTTCAGCGGCAGGCAATGGGGATGGATTTTAGTTGGCAGGTGGCAGCACAAGCCTACCGCGATCTTTATCAACGTTTGCTGTAATGAGAGATTGGGATACTTGATATGAATGCACCTTTCACCTATGCCTCACCCACGCTGACGGTTGACGCGCTGAAGCACTCAATCGCCTATAAGCTGATGTTTACTATTGGTAAAGATCCATCGATCGCGAATAAGCATGAGTGGCTGAATGCCGCGCTGCTGGCGGTGCGTGATCGCATGGTGGAACGCTGGCTGCGCTCCAGCCGCGCGCAGCTCTCGCAGGATGTGCGGCAGGTTTATTACCTGTCGATGGAGTTCCTGATGGGGCGTACGCTCGGCAACGCGTTGCTGGCGATGGGCATTTATGACGATCTCAATCAGGCGCTGGACGAGATGGGACTCGACCTCAGCGAGCTGATGGAAGAGGAGAACGATCCCGGCCTCGGCAACGGCGGCTTGGGACGTTTAGCGGCCTGCTTCCTCGATTCGCTCGCCACGCTCGGTTTACCGGGGCGCGGCTACGGCATTCGTTACGATTACGGTATGTTTAAGCAGAATATTGTTGACGGCCAGCAGCGCGAATCGCCGGATTACTGGCTGGAATATGGCAATCCATGGGAATTCCAGCGCTTTAACACGCGCTACAAAGTACGTTTTGGCGGCCGTTTACAACATGAAGGTGCGCGGGTGCGCTGGGTAGAAACCGAAGAGATCGTAGCGATGGCTTACGATCAAATCATCCCCGGATTTGACACTGATGCCACCAACACGCTGCGCCTGTGGGGCGCGCAGGCCAGTAACGAAATCAATCTCGGTAAGTTCAATCAGGGCGATTACTTTGCCGCAGTGGAAGATAAAAACCACTCGGAAAACGTCTCGCGCGTGCTCTATCCCGATGACTCAACCTATTCCGGTCGCGAGTTGCGCCTGCGTCAGGAGTATTTCCTCGTCTCCTCGACGGTGCAGGATATTCTCAATCGTCACTGGCAGATGCATGAAACCTGGGACAATCTGCCGGACAAAATCGCCATCCACCTCAACGATACCCATCCGGTGCTGGCGATCCCTGAACTGATGCGTCTGTTAATCGACGAACAGAAGTTCAGCTGGGACGATGCGTTTGAAGTGACTTGCCAGGTGTTCTCCTACACCAACCACACGCTGATGACCGAAGCGCTGGAAACCTGGCCGGTGGATATGATCGGCAAGATCCTGCCGCGTCATCTCAGCATTATCTTTGAAATCAATGACTACTTCCTGAAAACCATCCAGGAATACTATCCGGATGATTGGGATTTGATGTCGCGCATCTCGATCATCGACGAAAACGACGGCCGCCGCATCCGCATGGCGTGGCTGGCGGTGGTGGTGAGCCACAAGGTCAACGGCGTGTCGGAGCTGCACTCCAACTTGATGGTGCAATCGCTGTTCGCTGACTTCGCGCGGCTGTTCCCTGGCCGTTTCTGCAATAAAACCAACGGCGTGACGCCACGTCGCTGGCTGGCGCTGGCCAATCCGGCGCTGTCTGAGGTGCTGGATGAGGCGATTGGTCGCAACTGGCGTACCGATCTCGGCCAGCTCAACGAACTGACGTCGCAGGTCGACTATCCGGCCTTTATCGAGCAGATCGCCGATGCCAAATTCGCCAACAAAAAACGCCTGGCGGATTGGGTGGCGAAAAACATGGATATCGTGCTCGATCCGCATGCGCTGTTTGATGTGCAGATCAAACGTATCCACGAATATAAACGTCAGTTACTCAACGTCCTGCACGTGATTACGCGCTATAACCGCATCAAGGCCGATCCCACCGCTGAATGGGTGCCGCGTGTGAATATCTTCGCCGGCAAGGCCGCTTCGGCGTATTACGTGGCGAAGCACATCATCCACTTGATCAACGACGTCGCCAACGTGATCAACAACGATCCGCAGGTGAAGAACAAGCTGAAGGTGGTGTTCATTCCCAACTATGGCGTGAGCCTGGCGCAGATCATTATTCCTGCGGCGGATCTCTCTGAGCAGATCTCCACTGCTGGCACCGAAGCATCGGGCACCAGTAACATGAAGTTTGCGCTTAACGGCGCGTTAACAATTGGTACGCTGGATGGCGCCAACGTTGAGATGCTGGATCATGTCGGCAAGGAGAACATCTTTATCTTCGGTAACACCACGCCGCAGGTCGAGAAGCTGCGTACCGACGGCTACAACCCACGTAAGTATTACGAGGACGATCCCGAGCTGCATCAGGCGCTGACGCAAATTGCCAGCGGCGTGTTCAGTCCGCAGGAGCCAGGCCGCTACCGCAATCTGTTCGATGCGTTGGTGAACTTCGGCGATCACTATCAGCTGCTGGCGGATTATCGCAGCTATGTGGACACGCAGGACAAGGTGGACAAGCTTTATCGTCAACCGGATAAGTGGCAACGCAGCGCGGCGCTGAATATCGCCAATATGGGGTATTTCTCGTCGGACCGAACCATTCAGGAGTATGCGGATGAAATCTGGCACATTTCGCCAGTGAGGTTGTAAAGCGGGGAATTCCTGAACCAGGTCGCCATGAATGGCGACCCTACCAAACCGCACTGAACCATTGTAGGGTCGCCATTCATGGCGACCAATGTGTTCAGGTTTTAAGGATTACTTCAAAGTAATGCTCTTCACGATCTCATCAGCATCGCTCTGTGCCTGCTGCTGGTTATCCGCTGGCAAGGTAATTTGCAGCGTCAGCAGTTTGCCGTCCACTTTCGCCAGAATCACTGAAGACCATGAAGTCTGGTTGTTGGCAGCAATCACCGTATCCAGCTGCTGAGCCGGCTGATCTTTCAACGTAACCGCTTTGTTCGACACCACCTGCAGCTGCGGATCGCGGCTGCGCTGCTGCTGTTCCAGACGCTGCGCCAGCGCATCAAGCGCTTCGTTAGTTGGATCGCCTGCAATCACGATAATTGCGCGCTGCCCGGTTTCGTCGGCATAGACGTGCATGTTGGTCGATTCAGAGCCGAGTTTGCCGCTCTTGTCAGACATGCCCGCCGGCAGTGAGAAGCTCAGCTTGCCGTCCATCAGATTAACCGTCTGAGCAGACTGGCTGGCGCTGGCACCGTTACTGTTTGCTGCCGCATCATCTTTCTTCTGGTCACATGCCGCCAGGCCGATCACCAGCAGGCCAATACCCACATATTTCACTACGTTACGCATTCTTTTCCCTTTTACATGATTCCAGTCGTTTAGGTTTATAGCCTAAATAATTCAAGCGGCAGAAAGGCGGTAAGCGCGTGAACCCATGAGCTTACATGAGTAAGTGATTAGGTGAACGCGCGCAGCCAACGCATCTGCCGTTTGAAGTATGACGGCTATAAAAACGGAATCGGCGGTTAAAAGCAACCGCCGGTATGTCAGGAAATCTTAGCGTGCCATGGCGTTATGTATAAGTGCAATTAGCCGAAATTGATCTGCTGCTGCGCGGAACGCTCGGCTAATCGCTTCAGCATGGCATTCAGCAGCACGCCATAGGCCGGCAGGAAGAAGATCATGCAGATCAGCACTTTGAAGCTGTAATCCACCAGAGCGATCTCGACCCAATGCGTGGCCATAAACGGGTCTGGACTCTTGTAGAAAGCGATGAAAAAGAAGGCCAGCGTATCGCTAATATTACCGAGGAACATCGCTGCTGCCGGGGCAATCCACCACTGTGATAAACGGCGCAAACGGTTAAAAACGTGTACGTCGAGAATCTGGCCCAGCGCATAAGCCATAAAGCTGGCGCAGGCGATACGCGCGACAAACAGATTCACCTCTTCCAGTGAAGCCCAACCCTGCCATTCGCCCTGATAAAACACGCACGACACAAGATAGGAGATCACCAGCGCCGGAATCATCACCGCCAGAATAATGCGACGAGCCAGCGGCGCGCCAAAGATGCGCACGGTAAGGTCGGTAGCGAGGAAAATAAACGGAAAGCTGAACGCGCCCCAGGTGGTGTGGAAGCCGAAGATAGAAACCGGCAGCTGTACCAGATAGTTACTGGAGGTGATCACCAGCAGATGGAAAAGCGATAGCCAAAACAGCGCATGCATGCGCTGACGTGCAGAAAAAGCAATCATGTAAGACCTTTTTAATAGTGGGGTGAGGGAACCCATTGCCCGTCATACTTCAAGCCGTAGCTGCGTTGGCTGCTCGCACTTGCCGCCTTGCTACAGCTCGAATTATTTAGGGCGGAATATGGTAGCAATTTAAAAATCGGCGGCATCTTAACGCGTTGCGCAATTTATGCAATGGTTAATTTTAACGCAATCGTTATCGCCTTGCGTTGGCTAATTTGCGCGCTAGAATGTGCGCCCATCATCAACAACAGACAGAGAATCATGAGCGATCCCTTTTCTGCGCCTGACCATCAGCTTGATGCCCTTGGCCTGCGCTGCCCGGAACCGGTAATGATGGTGCGCAAAACCGTGCGCAGCATGCAGGCCGGTGAAACCTTGCTGATCATCGCCGATGATCCCGCCACCACGCGCGATATTCCCGGTTTCTGCCGTTTTATGGAACATCAGCTGCTGGCACAACAGACCGAAAGCCTGCCGTACCAGTTTCTCATCAAAAAAGGCGCTTAACGCTGACGCAGTAAGCGCAGTGCATTCGCCGTAACCAGTGCGGTGGCGCCGGAATCGGCTAGCACCGCCAACCACAAACCGGTAAAGCCGAGCAGCGTGGTGACGAGGAAAATCGCCTTCAGGCCCAGCGCCAACGCCACGTTCTGCCGGATGATGGCGCGCGTGCGCCGTGCCAGCACCACCGCGCGTGGCAAAATCGCCAGCTGATTTTGCGTCAGCGCCATATCGGCCGCTTCCAGCGCGACGTCGGTGCCGCTGCCCATGGCAATGCCCATGCTCGCGGCTTTCATGGCGGGCGCATCGTTGATGCCGTCGCCTACCATCGCCAATGATTGCTGTGCGCCCAGCTGTCGCACTGCCGCAACTTTATCGGCAGGCAGCAAACCCGCGCGATAATCAATGCGTAACTCGGCGGCAATCGCGGCGGCTGCGCGCGGGTTGTCACCGGTCAGCATCACGCTATTTATGCCAAGTTTTTGCAGCTCAGCCAGCGCGCTAATCGCCTCTTCACGCAACCGATCGCGCAGCGCTAATGCGCCGAGCACCTGTTGCTGCTGCAATAGCAGCACCACGGTTTGCCCCTGCGCCTCCAGTTCGGCCACCTGCTGCTGCTGTACCTCGTCGAGATATTTGGCTTCACGGGGCGTAAGTAACTGATACGACACGCCATCGATTTCGGCACGAATACCGCTGCCCGCCAGCGTTTGCTGCTGTGAGGCGGGCGGAATGGTGAGCTGACGACGCTCGGCTTCGCTGACAATCGCCTGAGCCAGCGGATGTGTGGAGCCTTGTTCTACCGCAGCAGCGATGCTGAGCAGGCTATTTTCCGCTGTTTCGCCAAACGATTGAATATGGGTGACTTGCGGTTTGCCCGCCGTCAGCGTGCCGGTTTTGTCGAACGCCATCAGGCTTACGCGACTGAGACGCTCCAGCGCCGCGCCGCCTTTGATCAACGCGCCCTGACGTGCGGCGGCGGCTAATCCCGAGGTAATGGCGGCCGGCGTGGAGATCACCAGCGCACACGGGCAGCCAATCAGCAGCAGCGTCAGCCCTTTATAAATCCACGGCAGCCAGTCACCGAAGCCAAGTAGCGGCGGCAGCACCATCACCAGCAGTGCCAGTAGCATAATGGCGGGCGTATAGATGCGGCTGAAGCGATCGATAAAGCGCTCAACCGGCGCGCGATGCGTTTCGGCTTCCTCAATCAGTTGCAGAATGCGGTCGATAGCACTTTGGCCGGGCTGGGAAATCACTTTCAGCGTTACCAGACGATCCAGGCTGGTGGCGCCGGCCATGATCTGTTCGCCAGGCTCATGCGCTACCGGCAATGATTCGCCAGTCAATGCGCTTTCATCAAAGCTGGCGCTGGCATGCAGTAATTCGCCATCTGCCGGTAAACGGCCACCGGCCGCCACTTCAATCACATCGCCAGGCTGCAGCGCTTCTAAGCGGACGTTTTCACGCTGCGTACCCGTAATACGCGTGGCGGTATCGGGACGCAACGCCATCAGCGCTGTGACACCGCGACGCGCGCGCGCAGCGGCGTAGGCTTCCAGGCGTTCGCCCAGCTGGAACAGCAGCAGCACCATGGCGGCTTCAGCATGCGCACCAATCACCAGCGCGCCGGCAGCGGCGATGCTCATCAACATCTCAATGCTAAAGGGCGAACCGTTGCGCAGCAGTTGCCACGCGCTGCGAGCAATAGGTGCCAAACCAACCAGCGTAGTGGCAATAAACAGACGATCGCCCCACAGCGGTGAAACCTGGCTCAGCAGCCAGCTGGCGAGCATTAGCACGCCGAGCAGCAGCAAACCGGCATTTTCCCGCCAGCGGCTTGCGGGGGACGAGATTGATTGGGGATCGTTAGCCGTCAGCGTAAAGCCGGCATTTTTCACCACCTGTTCTATGGTGGTGCGGATGTCCTGATCAGCATCGACCACCAGTTTCTCACTGGCGAAGATCACCCGTGCTTGCTGTACCTGCGGTACGCGTTGTACTGCAGTTTCGATTTTGCGTGCACAGCTGGGGCAATCCATGCCCGCTATTTGCCAGCGGAATTGGTGTGAGGTGAGGGCGGGCCTGTCGCTTTCGGCGTCGCTATCGCCGCCGGGCGAGCCGCTATCGCTGTCGCAACAGCCACAATCACCTTCAACAGTCACAGGCTGAGCGGCGGAGATTTTTAAGGTCGTGGGTTTTATGCTGCGAACGGAACACAGCGGCTGCAGCTGGCTGTGGGATTTTCCACAACGGCACGGATGAGCATGTTGATGCATATAACCTCCGGAATCAGGGGCGGGCTAATGCCCGCGCCCTAATGCTACACTCTGGAGTCCACTCCAGAGTCAAGCGGAAGGTTAGCTTTTCTTCAGTAAAGCCACAGTGAACGCGCAATCATGAAGTGACCGGCGAAGTAGCAGGCGGCAACGATGGCGCTATCGGCGCTGAAACGGCGGCGATAATGCGAAATAAACCAGACGATGTTGGCCAACAGCAGCAACGCGGCGCCGACCAGCAGCGAGAAGCTGAAGTCAGTTGGACGGAAGAAGTAGTTTTCCGCCGCCATCCAGTTCATCACCAGCGTCATACCGATCAAGGTGCAAATTGGCCAGCGCAGCTCTTCCAGTTTGGTCCACAGAATCCCGATAACGATGACGCCAATAATCAGGAAGGTGAGAGGAATCGGCCAGAAGAAGCTCATGGTCATATGCGCTGCAAAACTGATGGTGTAAAGCAGATGCGAGAGGAAGAATGCGCCCAGCGCATAGAGCATTTGCTGACGCGGCAACAGCATCAACGCATCACCCACCAGCGTGGCAACCAGGCCAGCCAGAATCAAATAATCGGTGGTGTTGAAGGTTGGCGCTTGCCATGCCCAGGCGACGAGCAACAGTAAGGTGACGGGTTTAAATAGCCAACGCTGCCATTGCGGACCGCGGTAGGATGCATCGACGTACAGCCAGCCGGAAAAAAGTACGGCAAGAAAAGACCAAAGCATGTTTTCTCCCTTTTCTGGACGAAATGTCCGCCAGTTTGATGAATTTTCCCAAAATCACTCACTCAGTGTAAGTTACCGGCGCCAAATGTGACAATCAGCCGACTCTGGTTGTATGCTTTGTCGTCTTTTCCTGTTCCGACTTAACGCAAAGCACGAGATAAATCATGAGCAAACCACCGCTAATCTTTTTCATCGTACTGGCCATTATTGCCGTATTGGCGACCCGTCAGTTTATTAAACAGCGCCGCGAAACGGCGGTGAACGATGCCTCGCCGGTGCGCTCGCTGAGCGTGGAAGTGAAAACCAAACGCGAATTCCCGTCACCCAATCGCCGTTCGCGTCAGCGCGAGGAGATTGTGGCTGAGGATATGAAATACGAAGCCTGGTTCCATCCGCTGAACGGTGCGAGTGACATTAAAGTGACGGTCAACGCCAGCGATTATCATCAGATGGATAAGGGCGTGAAGGGCGAATTGAAGATGAAAGGGACGCGGTTTGTCAGTTTTACCCCGGCCCCGTAGGGGCGCCATTAATGGCGACCTGGTCATAAACCGCACTTTCTACATCTTCGGATAATGCTTTTTCTGCCATGCCAGCAGCTCAAACACGCCAAAGAAGAAGATTTTCGCCTGGGTCACGCCGCTCAGCTTGGGGGCATCTTTCGGCTGAGTGGCGCGCAGTAACACCAGCTGCAAGCCATGCATAATCACCATAAAGAACAGTGCAACATGCACAAAATAGCGCAGCGGTGTCGGGAAGGGTTGCACCAGATTGAGTAGTAAAAAAGCCCAAACGCAAATCATCAGCAAACGTCCTAAATTAAGCCACATCGTGCGTCTCCCGTTGGCGTTGATATAAGCGATACGCAACCTGGCCGGCAATTTTCTCGCGGTACAGATCCCAATTAGCTGGCGCGACGGGCGTGCCGGTTTCCACTTCGCTCTCCACATAAATCAGCGCTTCGGCGGCCAGCCAGCCATTTTGCTCCAGCAGCGTCAATGTTTCCTGTAACAGCCCTTTACGGAACGGTGGATCGACAAAGACCACGTCAAACGGCTCGCCAGGCTGGCTCAGCCACTGCAGCGTATTGGTTTGCACCACGTTGGCTTGAGTGGCGCGCAGCGTTTGCAGGTTCTGTGACAGTTGTTGCGCTACGGAGCGCTCCAGCTCCAGCAGCGTGGCGGATGCGGCGTGACGTGACAGCGCTTCCAGCCCCAATGCGCCGCTGCCGGCGAAGCAATCAAGGCAGCGTGCTTCCTGAATATCCGGCGCTAACCAGTTAAACAGGGTTTCACGCACGCGATCGGTGGTCGGGCGCAAACCTGCGCTATCCGGCACCGGTAATTTACGGCCGCGCCATTGACCGCCAATAATGCGGATCTGGCCTGCAGCGCCGCTGCTGCGGGGGGATTTACTCATTTCGCTCACAACTCGTCATAATTTGTTGCGTAGTTTAACGGGCGTAGCGGGCAGAAGAAACGTTAAAAAAGGGTGCTGTGGTGCGCTGGCTGGAAAGTGTTAGACTACTGAGTTGGTATCGTGCGCGTAATTACCTGATTTTTACGCCGCTCACCCGCTAAAAAATGAATATTTTATCCCCTGGGAACAGCGTGCTACCGGGAATAAGCCATCGAGGAGTAGGGTCACACAATGGCAAAAGAGAAAAAACGCGGCTTTTTTTCCTGGTTAGGCTTTGGCAAAGAAGAAGAGACGCAACAGCCTGCTGAAGAGCAGCAGCAAACTGCCGAGGTGGTCCCAGAGCCCGCCGTTGAAGAGAGTGCGTTAGATCGCGCCGAAGCGCAGGCTGAAGAAACCGTTGCCGTTACCGAACAGGTTGCGGAGCAGCAGAATGAACCGGAAGTCATTGCAGAGCCGGTACTTGAGCAGCAAGAACCTGAGCCGGTTACCGCTATCGAAGAAGAGGTGCTGCCGGAAGCGATTGAACAGCCGGATGTGGCGCCGATCGAAGAAGAGCCGCAGCGGGAAGAGTTAGCCGTCGAGCCAGTCGTCGAGGCGGAACCTGAGGACGACGCGCCGTTAAGCGATGAAGAGCTGGAAGCGCTGGCTTTGGCGGAAACCTATGCTGAAGATGCTGAACTAGCAGAAGAAACTCAGGATACCGTGAGCGATTTGCCGCTGGCCGCTGCGCCAATCATTGCGCAGGAGCAGGAGCGTCCTACCAAAGAGGGCTTTTTCGCCCGCCTGAAGCGCAGCCTGGTTAAAACCCGCGAAAATCTCGGTTCTGGCTTTATCAGCCTGTTCCGCGGCAAGAAAATTGATGATGACCTGTTTGAAGAGCTGGAAGAGCAGCTGCTGATTGCTGATGTTGGTGTTGAAACCACGCGCCGTATCATCACCAATCTGACGCAACAGGCCAACCGCAAGCAGCTGCGCGATGCCGAGGCGCTGTACGGCCTGCTGAAAGCTGAAATGTCCGGCATTCTGGAAAAAGTTGATCAGCCGCTGGAAGTGGGCGGTAAAACGCCCTTTGTCATCCTGATGGTAGGCGTGAACGGTGTGGGTAAAACCACCACCATCGGTAAGCTGGCGCGTCAGTATCAGGCGCAAGGCAAATCGGTAATGCTGGCGGCGGGTGATACCTTCCGTGCCGCGGCGGTTGAACAGCTGCAGGTTTGGGGCCAGCGTAACGATATTCCGGTGGTGGCTCAGCATACTGGCGCAGATTCTGCTTCAGTGATTTTTGATGCGATTCAGGCTGCTAAATCACGCAACGTGGATGTATTGATCGCCGATACCGCTGGCCGCCTGCAGAACAAATCGCACCTGATGGAAGAACTGAAAAAAATTACCCGTGTGATGAAGAAGCTGGATGAAGAGGCGCCGCATGAAGTGATGCTGACGCTCGACGCCAGCACCGGGCAAAACGCCATCAGCCAGGCCAAACTGTTCCATGAAGCGGTGGGCCTGACGGGCATCACGCTGACCAAACTGGATGGCACCGCCAAAGGCGGCGTGATCTTCTCGGTTGCCGATCAGTTCGGCATTCCGATTCGTTATATCGGTGTTGGGGAAGGCATCGAGGATTTACGGCCGTTTAAGGCCGCAGACTTTATTGAGGCACTGTTTGCCCGAGAGGAATGATTGGGATGATTCGCTTTGAAGAGGTCAGTAAAGCTTACCTGGGAGGACGTCAGGCGCTGCAGGGAGTGGATTTCCATCTGCGTCCCGGCGAAATGGCGTTCCTGACCGGCCATTCCGGCGCGGGGAAAAGTACCTTACTGAAGCTGATTTGTGGCATTGAGCGCCCGAGCGCTGGGCAGATCTGGTTTAGCGGTCACGATATTTCGCGTTTGCGTCACAGCGAAGTGCCTTTCCTGCGGCGTCAGATCGGCATGATTTTTCAGGATCACCACTTGCTGATGGATCGTTCGGTCTATGAAAACGTGGCGATCCCGCTGATTATTTCCGGTGCCAGCGGCGAAGATATTCGCCGTCGCGTGTCGGCTGCGCTGGATAAAGTGGGCCTGCTCGACAAAGCGAAAAGCTTTCCGATTCAGCTGTCGGGCGGTGAACAGCAGCGCGTCGGCATTGCCCGCGCGGTGGTGAACAAGCCTGCGGTGCTGCTGGCGGATGAACCGACCGGTAACCTCGACAATGCGCTGTCGGAAGATATTCTGCGCCTGTTCGAAGAGTTCAACCGCGTTGGCGTCACGGTGTTGATGGCAACGCACGATGTCGGATTGATTGCACGCCGAAACTACCGCGTGATGACGCTCAATCAGGGACGTCTGCACGGAGGCCACGATGGTCAATAAACGCAATAAGCGCGCACCTGCGCCGAAAGCGAAGCAGCCTTCTAAAAGCAAAGCGCTGAAGGGCGGCTGGCAGGAGCAGTGGCGCTATGCGCTGCGCGGCACGCTGTCGGATATGTGGCGTCAGCCGCTGGCGACGCTGCTGACGGTGATGGTGATTGCCATTTCTCTGACGCTGCCGAGCGTGTGCTACATGGTGTGGAAGAACGTCAGCCAGGCGGCCACGCAGTGGTATCCCGCGCCGCAGTTGACGGTATATCTGGATAAAGCGCTGGATGATACCGCGGCGGAGAACGTCACCGCGCAGCTTAAGCAGCTGGATGGCGTGGATAACGTCAACTACCTGACGCGTGAAGAAGCGCTAAATGAGTTCCGCAACTGGTCAGGTTTTGGTGGCTCGATGGACATGCTGGAGCAGAATCCGTTGCCGGCGGTGGCTATCATCACGCCAAAACTCAACTTCCAGAATTCGGACACCATGGCGAATCTGCGCGATCGGGTAGCGAAAGTGCAGGGCGTGGACGAAGTGCGCATGGATGATAGCTGGTTCGCACGTTTAGCGGCGCTGACCGGCCTGGTGGGGCAGATCGCCTCGATGATTGGTTTGCTGATGGTCGTTGCGGTGTTCCTGGTGATTGGCAACAGCGTGCGACTGAGCATCTTTGCGCGCCGCGACACCATTAACGTGCAAAAGCTGATTGGTGCCACCGATGGCTTTATCCTGCGTCCCTTCCTGTACGGCGGAGCGCTGCTCGGTTTTGGTGGCGCCGTACTGTCGCTGATTCTTTCCGAAGTGCTGGTATTGCGCCTGCAATCGGTGGTGGCGCAAGTCGCCACGGTGTTCGGTACCACCTTTGTGTTGGAAGGCTTTTCCTGGGATGAAGGGCTGCTGTTACTGCTGATCGCGGCCATCATTGGCTGGATTGCGGCATGGCTGGCAACGGTTCAACATTTACGTCGTTTTACGCCGCAGTAACCAAAAGCAACGTTTTTTGATATACTCTTCCTCTGCTGCCGACGACCTGGGAGCAGAGGAATTCTCCTGGTTCCCCCGCCGTCATCTGTGTGTAAAATATTCACTGCTATAATTGAACTTGTGGATAACTTTGTCGTCCAAGTAGCACAGATTGCTTCTGGTTTTCTCGTGACGTTGACATAATGTAACGTCTGCGCAAGGAACTGTGCAGCAAGTCCATTGAATTTGTGAGGGTTTGAATGACCAAAGAAATGCAAACTTTAGCGATTGCTCCTCTGGGTAACCTGGAATCTTACGTCCGGGCTGCCAACAACTGGCCGGTGCTGACGGCAGAAGAGGAAAAAGCATTGGCTGAGCGGCTGCATTACCAGGGCGATCTGGATGCAGCTAAGACGCTGATCCTGTCTCACCTGCGCTTTGTTGTTCATATTGCTCGTAACTACTCCGGTTACGGCTTGCCGCAGGCGGACCTGATTCAGGAAGGTAATATCGGCCTGATGAAGGCGGTGCGTCGCTTCAATCCAGAAGTGGGCGTGCGCCTGGTGTCGTTTGCCGTGCACTGGATTAAGGCAGAGATTCACGAATACGTGCTGCGTAACTGGCGTATCGTGAAAGTCGCGACCACCAAAGCTCAGCGTAAGCTGTTCTTTAACCTGCGTAAAAGCAAACAGCGTCTCGGTTGGTTCAACCAGGACGAAGTGGAAATGGTCGCGCGTGAGCTGGGCGTGAGCAGCAAAGACGTGCTGGAAATGGAATCGCGCATGGCCGCGCAGGATATGACTTTCGACATGTCGTCTGATGACGAAGCGGGCGAAGGCAAACCGATGGCGCCAGTGCTGTATCTGCAGGATAAAACCTCTGACTTTGCCGATGGCATCGAAGAGGACAACTGGGATGCACATGCGGCTGACAAGCTGAGCGATGCGATGCTGAGCCTTGATGAGCGTAGCCAGGACATTATCCGTGCCCGTTGGCTGGACGATGACAACAAAACCACGTTGCAGGAGCTGGCCGATAAATACGGCGTCTCAGCGGAGCGCGTGCGTCAGTTGGAAAAGAACGCCATGAAGAAATTGCGTGTGGCGATTGAAGCCTGATAATTATCAGGCGGAAAAACGGGGCGACTTGATAGTCGCCCTTTTTATTGCCTGAAACACCTTAATTTCATTAGGCAATGACCCGTAGCGGCGCGATTTATCGCGCTGTTTTTATTGCCCATTCCCGACAATGCGCAATAAATTGCGCCGCTACTGATTGAGATTGGCTGGACTTATTTCACCCAACCATCAACCTGCGCGCGAAAACCACAGGCCTGCATAAAAGCAGCCCGCACGCCTTGATCGGCCTCGCCATCATCGGCAATCCACCAATCCGTTAACGCACCATTCTGCGCAATTGTCTCTTCCAGCAAATATTGCCCCACGCCGCGCCGCTGCGTGACTTCACGCACGTTGAGATGGGTGATCTTCCCCTGCGTGCCGCTAAGCGTTAACTGCAATGCCGCCAGCAGCCGATCGTTAAAACGCGCGGCATACAGATGCTGCGTGTCGCTGAGTTGTGCTTCGAGTTGCACAATATCGATTCCGGGCCAGACTTTAGCTAAATCGATGCGATCCTGGGCGGTTAACGATGCTAAGCGCTGGATTGTCAGCTTCATACCTAATACCTGTACTAGTGCAAAGGCGATAGTGTAGCGAATTTAGACAGTCAGAGCGCTGTCACTTTTTTGCGATGAAAATAGGTCAAATGCCAGCCGGTTTGCCAGGATTGTGGAGTAAGCCAGCAACGATCGTTGAAAAACCCAGCATAACGCGCTGCTATCCTGCTGAAAATTCGGCCATAACAACCAGACGATTCTGCTGATCCACTCAGTCAATTCTGAATATGTCAGTTGATTTACAGAAGAAAGTTCCTGTTTAATAACCTGAAAAATAAAGCCTTATTACCAATAAATGCCAGAAAAGCGTGCTAACCCATTATTGCAGAATGAGTTTTCCTCTTTGACTGGCAGAAAATAAAGCAATCACAACACACGACACAACAGATGGGGAAGTTCGCATGAAAATGAGTAAAGGACGCGCATTACTGGCGGGCTGCGTAGCGTTGGCATTGAGCCATGCTGCGCTGGCGAAAGACATCAAAATTGCCATCGTTGGCGCATCAACGGGTCCAGTCGCGCAGTACGGTGACATGCAGTTTACCGGTGCAGCGCAAGCCATTAAGGACATCAACGCCAAAGGCGGCGTGAACGGTGACAAACTGGTTGGCGTGGAATATGACGACGCCTGTGACCCGAAACAAGCGGTTGCGGTTGCCAACAAAGTGGTTAACGATGGCATCAAATACGTTATCGGCCATTTATGCTCCTCTTCTACTCAGCCCGCTTCAGACATCTATAACGACGAAGGCGTACTGATGATCACGCCAGCCGCTACCGCACCCGAGCTGACTGCGCGTGGCTATGCTGACGTGCTGCGCACCACTGGACTGGACTCCGATCAGGGTCCTACAGCGGCGACGTACATCCTCGATCACATCAAACCAAAACGTATCGCTGTGGTGCATGACAAGCAGCAATATGGCCAGGGCCTGGCGGAATCCGTGCAGAAAACCCTGAAAGCCAAAGGCGGCAACGTGGTGCTGTTTGAAGGTATCACCGCCGGTGATAAAGACTTCTCCACGCTGATTGCGCGTCTGAAGAAAGAGAACGTCGATTTCGTTTACTACGGGGGTTACTACCCGGAGCTGGGCCAGATTCTGCGTCAGGCAAAATCTGCTGGCCTGAATGCCGGCTTCATGGGCCCGGAAGGGGTGGGCAACGCCTCACTGTCTAACATCGCGGGTGATGCGTCTGAAGGCCTGTTCGTGACGCTGCCGAAGCGCTATGACCAGCTGCCAGAGAACAAGGCAATCGTTGATGCGATTAAAGCCAACACCGCGTCTAACCGCAAAGATCCAACCGGTCCGTTCGTCTGGACCACCTACGCCGCGATTCAGTCGCTGGTAGCGGGTATCGAGCGCAGCAAGAGCGATGAGCCTGATGCGATTGCGAAGAACCTAAAAGAGGGCGCTGCCGTCCCAACCGTGATGGGCAACCTGAACTGGGATGAGAAAGGCGATCTGAAGGGCTTCGAATTTGGTGTCTTCAAATGGCACAAAGACGGCTCTTCTACCGCAGTTAAGTAATCCCCCCAAATTCCCTCTCACGCACGCGGGGGAGGGAATTATTCAGCTCCAGAGCAGGTCCTCACTATGTCCGAGCAGTTTCTCTATTTCATTCAGCAGATGTTCAACGGGGTTACCCTCGGGAGCACCTACGCGCTGATCGCCATTGGTTACACCATGGTCTACGGCATTATCGGCATGATCAACTTCGCCCACGGCGAGGTGTACATGATCGGTAGCTATGTCTCCTTTATCGTGATTGCCGCCCTGATGATGATGGGCATCGATACCTCGTGGCTGATGATTGCCGCTGGTTTCGTGATGGCGGTAATTATCTCTAGCGCCTATGGCTGGAGCATCGAACGCGTGGCATACAAGCCGGTGCGATCGTCGAAGCGCCTGATCGCGCTGATCTCGGCCATCGGTATGTCGATCTTCCTGCAGAACTACGTCAGCCTGACGCAAGGTTCGCGCGATCTCGCGCTGCCAAGCTTGATCACCGGGCAATGGACGCTGGGCGAAAGCAACGGCTTTGCCGCCACGCTCTCTACTATGCAGCTGGTGATTTGGGTGGTGACCTTCCTGTCGATGCTGGCGCTGACGCTATTCATTCGTTATTCGCGCATGGGCCGCGCCTGTCGCGCCTGTGCGGAAGACCTGAAAATGGCCAGCCTGCTGGGCATCAACACCGACCGCGTTATCTCCCTCACCTTCATCATTGGTGCGGCGATGGCGGCGGTTGCGGGCGTGTTACTCGGTCAATTCTACGGCTCTATCAACCCGTTTATCGGCTTTATGGCCGGGATGAAAGCCTTCACCGCGGCGGTATTGGGCGGCATCGGCAGCATTCCTGGCGCGATGATTGGCGGCCTGGTGCTGGGTATTGCGGAAGCGCTGACTTCGGCCTATCTGTCGACCGAATATAAAGACGTGGTCTCCTTCGCGCTGCTGATTGTGGTGCTGCTGGTGATGCCAACCGGGATTCTCGGCCGTCCGGAGGTGGAGAAAGTATGAAACGCCTCGGTTTGGTTAACGCCGTCATCTCCACGGTGATGTTGCTGGTGCTTGCCACGTTTTTCATGGGCGTACGGCTCGATCTGGATGGCACCAAACTGGTGGTCGCCAACGCGGGCGCGGTACGCTGGAACTGGATCTTCATTGGCTGTGCGGTGGTGTTTGTCTTCCAGCTGCTGCGTCCGCTGGTCCAGGGCAAACTCAAACGCAGCGGCAAAGGTTTTGTGCTGCCGGGTTTTGATGGATCGACGCCGAAGCAGAAGTTGTTGATGGCACTGGTGATTGCAGCGGCAGTGATTTGGCCGTTTCTGGTGTCGCGCGGCAGCGTTGATATCGCCACGCTGACGCTGATCTACGTAATGCTCGGGCTCGGGCTTAACGTGGTGGTGGGATTATCAGGATTGCTGGTGCTGGGCTACGGCGGTTTCTACGCCATCGGCGCTTACACTTTTGCGTTGCTCAACCACTATTACGGCTTTGGCTTCTGGGAAAGCCTGCCGCTGGCCGGTTTGGTGGCGGGAGCCTTTGGTTTGCTGCTTGGCTTCCCGGTGCTGCGCCTGCGCGGCGACTATCTGGCGATTGTGACGCTCGGCTTCGGCGAAATCGTGCGTATTCTGCTGCTGAATAACACGGCGATCACCGGCGGCCCGAACGGTATCGCGCAGATTCCTAAGCCCAGCCTGTTTGGTCTGGAGTTTGGCCGCCGGGTTAGCGAAGGCGGCTGGAGCACCTTCCATGACTTCTTCGGCTTGAAATACGATCCCAGCGACCGCGTGATTTTCCTCTATCTGGTGGCGCTGCTGCTGGTGGTGCTGACGCTGTTTGTCATCAACCGTTTACTGCGCATGCCGCTGGGCCGTGCGTGGGAAGCGCTGCGTGAAGATGAGATCGCCTGCCGTTCGCTTGGTCTGAGCCCAACGCGCATCAAATTGACCGCCTTCACCATCAGCGCCGTGTTTGCAGGCTTTGCGGGTACGCTGTTCGCCGCACGTCAGGGTTTCGTTAGCCCGGAATCCTTTACCTTCGTCGAATCGGCCTTTGTGCTGGCGATTGTGGTGCTGGGCGGCATGGGCTCGCAGCTGGCAGTGATCCTCGCAGCCATTCTGCTGGTGGTCTCGCGCGAGCTGATGCGTGATTTGAATGAGTACAGCATGCTGGTGCTCGGTGGTTTGATGGTGCTGATGATGATCTGGCGTCCGCAAGGTCTGCTGCCGATGAAGCGTCCGCATCTGAAGTTGAAAAGCAGTAAACAAGGAGAGCAGGCATGAGTCAGCCTTTGTTAGCCGTTGAAGGCCTGATGATGCGCTTCGGCGGCCTGTTAGCCGTCAACAACGTGGCGCTGGAGCTGCATCCACAGGAAATCGTTTCGCTGATTGGCCCGAACGGCGCCGGTAAAACCACGGTGTTCAACTGCCTGACCGGTTTTTATAAACCGACCGGCGGCACCATCAAACTACGCGATCAGCAGCTGCAGGGTTTGCCGGGCCAGAAGATTGCGCGTATGGGCATTGTGCGCACCTTCCAGCACGTACGTCTGTTCCGCGAAATGACGGTGATTGAAAACCTGCTGGTGGCACAGCATCAGCACCTGAAAAGCGGCGTGTTTTCCGGCTTGTTCAAAACCCCGGCTTTTCGTCGCGGCGAGAGCGAAGCGCTGGATCGCGCAGCGACCTGGCTGGATCGCATCGGCTTGCTGGATCTCGCCAACCGCCAGGCGGGCAACCTTGCCTATGGTCAGCAGCGTCGTCTGGAAATCGCGCGCTGCATGGTGACGCGTCCTGAGATTCTGATGCTGGATGAACCGGCTGCCGGCCTCAACCCGCGTGAAACCCACGAGCTGGATGAACTGATCGCCGAGCTGCGCGGTGAGCACAAGGTTTCCGTGCTGCTAATCGAACATGATATGAAGCTGGTGATGGGTATCTCTGACCGCATTTATGTGGTGAATCAGGGAACGCCGCTGGCCAACGGTACGCCGGAAGAGGTGCGTAACAATCCGGATGTAATCCGTGCATATTTAGGTGAGGCGTAACATGGCAAACCCGATTTTAACCTTGCAGAGTGTCAGCGCCCATTACGGTCCGATCCAGGCGCTGCACAACATTAATCTGCACATCAACCAGGGTGAAATCGTTACCCTGATCGGTGCCAACGGCGCGGGTAAAACTACGCTGCTCGGCACCTTGTGCGGTGAACCGCGCGCTACCAGCGGCAACATTACCTTTGATGGCAAAGAGATTACCGACTGGCAAACGGCGAAAATCATGCGTGAAGCAATTGCCATCGTGCCGGAAGGCCGTCGGGTATTTTCGCGTATGACGGTAGAAGAGAACCTGGCGATGGGCGGCTTCTTCGCTACGCGGCAGCAGTATCTGGAGCGTATCGATCGCGTCTATCAGCTGTTTTCACGCCTGGCAGAGCGTAAAGCACAGCGTGCGGGCACCATGTCCGGCGGTGAGCAGCAGATGCTGGCGATTGGCCGTGCGCTGATGAGCCAGCCGCGTCTGCTGCTGCTGGATGAGCCTTCGCTGGGGCTGGCGCCAATTATCATTCAGCAGATCTTCGACACCATTGAGCAGCTGCGTAAAGAAGGCATGACCATCTTCCTCGTCGAGCAGAATGCCAACCAGGCGCTGAAGCTGGCCGATCGCGGCTATGTGCTGGAGAATGGCCACGTGGTGCTGGAGGATAGCGGCGAAGCGTTGTTGTCAAACGAAGCGGTACGCAGTGCGTATTTAGGCGCGTAGTTGGTGCTCGCTGTCCTCTGAATTGGGGCTCGCTGTCCCCCTCCTCGGTCCTCCCCCATAAATGGGGGAGGAAGACGCTGCCATATGTGAGTTGGGAGTTGCATGTGGCAGCGTCTCCTTCCCCCGCTAGCGGGGGAAGGCCGGGATGGGGGACAGCTAGCACGGACGAATGTTTAAACCCGCATTATCCCATCCCCTCTGTCACATCCCCGTCATAAACCTGTTATTAATCCGTCATTTCCCCGTGTCATGTTACGTCGCGAACAAAAAAATGCGCGAATTCGCGCGTAGCTAACAGCACAGGAAAACCTTATGTCCGCTTTTACGCTTCGTCCCCGCCTGATGAGTGTCGTGCTCGGTCTGGCGCTCAGCGGTAATGCGCTGGCTGCAACTGAGATCCCTTTCTGGCACTCAATGGAAGGCGAGTTAGGCAAAGAAGTTGATTCTCTGGCACAACGTTTTAACCAGGCTCATCCCGATTACAAAATCGTCCCGACTTATAAAGGTAACTACGAGCAGAGCCTGGCGGCGGGTATTGCCGCTGTGCGCTCTGGCAAAGCGCCCGCGCTGCTGCAGGTGTATGAAGTCGGTACCGCGACCATGATGGCGTCAAAAGCGATCGTGCCGGTCAATGAAGTGTTTAAAAACGCTGGCGTGCAGATGGATCCGCAGCAGTTCGTGCCAGCCGTTGCCGGTTACTACAGTGATAGCAAAGGCCAGCTGATTTCTCAGCCGTTCAACAGCTCAACGCCGGTGCTGTACTACAACAAAGATGCCTTTAAAAAAGCCGGTCTTAACCCGGACCAGCCACCGAAAACCTGGCAGGAGCTGGCGAAAGACGCCGAAGCGCTGCGCAAAGCCGGCCTGACCTGTGGTTACGCCAGTGGCTGGCAGGGCTGGATTCAGATTGAAAACTTCAGCGCCTGGCATGCGCTGCCGGTGGCCACCAAAAACAACGGCTTTGACGGCACCGATGCAGTGCTGGAATTCAACCAGCCGGTGCAGGTGCGCCACATCGAAATGCTGGAAGCGATGAACAAGAAAGGGGATTTCACCTACTTCGGTCGCAAGGATGAATCCACCGCCAAGTTCTACAACGGCGATTGCGGCATCACCACCGCCTCTTCCGGTTCGCTGGCCGACATCAAACACTACGCCAAATTTAACTTCGGCGTCGGCATGATGCCGTACGATGAAACCGTACCGAACGCACCGCAGAACGCCATTATTGGCGGCGCGAGCCTGTGGGTGATGAAAGGCAAAGATGCCAACACCTACAAAGGCGCGGCGGAGTTTATGAAGTTCCTCGCACAGCCGGAAATCGCCGCTGAATGGCACCAGAAAACCGGTTATCTGCCGATCACCACCGCAGCCTATGAGCTGACTAAACAGCAGGGCTTCTACGACAAGAACCCAGGCGCAGACATCGCCACGCGTCAGATGCTGAACAAAGATCCGCTGCCGTTCACCAAAGGTATGCGTCTTGGCAACATGCCGCAGATTCGCACCATCGTGGACGAAGAGCTGGAAGGCGTGTGGACCGGCAAACAGGCACCACAAGCCGCGCTGGATAACGCGGTGAAACGCGGTAATGAACTGCTGCGCCGTTTTGAGCAGCAAGTGAAGTAAATGCTGTTATCTCGGGGCCGACGCCTGGCGTTCGCCCCGATTTCTCTCTTTGATTGAGCCTGCTATGTCCTCATCGCGCCCCGTATTTCGCTCCCGTTTTCTGCCCTATTTGCTGGTGCTACCGCAACTGGTGATTACCGCCATTTTCTTCCTGTGGCCCGCCGGTGAAGCTCTGTGGTATTCGCTGCAAAGCATTGATCCTTTTGGCATCTCCAGCACCTTCGTGGGTTTGGCAAACTTTAAGCGTTTGTTCAATGACGAATACTATCTGGCGTCCTTCTGGACCACCATTGAGTTCAGTGCGCTGGTGACGATTTGCGGCATGACGTTTTCCCTGCTGCTGGCGGCGCTGGTGGATTACGTCATTCGCCTGCGCAAGCTGTATCAAACGTTGCTGCTGCTGCCGTACGCGGTCGCGCCGGTGGTAGCGGCGGTGCTGTGGATGTTCTTATTCAATCCGGGCCTCGGTTTATTCAGCCACCTGCTGAACCAAATGGGCTACAACTGGAACTATGCGCAAAACAGCGGTCAGGCGATGTTCCTGATTGTATTGGCGTCGATCTGGCAACAAATGAGCTACAACTTCCTGTTTTTCTTCGCGGCGTTACAGTCGATTCCCAAATCGCTGGTGGAAGCCGCTGCGATTGACGGCGCGGGTCCGGTGCGCCGCTTCTTCAATTTGTCGCTGCCGCTGATTACGCCGGTGAGCTTTTTCCTGCTGGTGGTCAATCTGGTTTACGCCTTCTTCGATACCTTCCCGGTGATTGATGCCGCCACCGGCGGTGGTCCGGTACAGGCCACCACTACGCTTATCTACAAAATCTATCGCGAAGGCTTCACCGGGCTGGATCTCTCCTCCTCCGCCGCGCAGTCGGTGGTGCTGATGCTGCTGGTGATTGGCCTGACCATCCTGCAATTCCGCTTTGTCGAGCGTAAGGTGCAATACCAATGATTGAGAATCGACGCGGGCTGGATATCTTCAGCCATACCTTGCTGGTGCTGGGCGTGCTGACCATTCTGTTCCCGCTTTATATCGCCTTTGTGGCGGCGACGCTGGATAACGAGGCGGTGTATCAGGTGCCGATGACCTTAGTCCCTGGCTCGCATCTGTGGGAGAACATCTCGCGCATCTGGACGCACGGCGTCAACGGCAACGGCCCGGCATTTGGCATGATGATGTTTAATAGCCTGCTGATGGCGCTCGGTATTACCGTCGGCAAAATCACCGTCTCGATGCTCTCCGCTTTCGCGCTGGTGTGGTTCCGTTTCCCGCTGCGCTCGCTGTTCTTCTGGCTGATTTTCATCACCCTGATGCTGCCGGTCGAAGTGCGTATTTTCCCGACGGTGGAGGTGATTTCGACGCTAAACATGCTCGACAGCTACAGCGGCTTAACGCTGCCGCTGATGGCGTCCGCTACCGCCACTTTCCTGTTCCGCCAGTTCTTTATGTCTTTGCCGGACGAGCTGATAGAGGCGGCGCGTATCGACGGCGCCAGCCCGATGCGTTTCTTCTGGGACATCGTACTGCCGCTATCAAAAACTAATCTCGCCGCGCTGTTCGTGATCACCTTCATCTATGGCTGGAACCAGTATCTGTGGCCGCTGCTGATCATCAATGATGCCAGCCTCAGCACCGCTGTGGCGGGGGTGAAAAGTATGATCAACACCAGCGGCGGCCCAACGCAGTGGAATGAAGTGATGGCGGCAATGTTATTAACCCTGATTCCACCGGTGGTGGTGGTACTTGTGATGCAACGTGCCTTTGTGCGTGGCCTGGTGGAGAGTGATAAATAAATGGCAGGCGTAACCCTTCAGACCGTTACCAAGTCGTATGACGGCAAAAATCAGATCATTCAGCCACTGAATATCACCATCAACGATGGCGAATTTATGGTGATGGTCGGCCCTTCCGGCTGCGGCAAATCAACACTGCTGCGCATGGTGGCAGGCCTCGAGCGCGTATCGTCTGGCGATATCTATATCGACGACAAACGCGTCACCAATATGGAGCCGAAAGATCGCGGTATCGCCATGGTGTTCCAGAACTACGCGCTCTATCCGCACATGACGGTGGGCGAAAACATGGCGTATGGCCTGAAAATTCGCGGCATGGGTAAAGTGCAGATCGAGCAGCGCGTGATGGAAGCGGCGCGCAGCCTGGAGCTGGATCATCTGCTGCATCGCCGTCCGCGCGAATTGTCTGGCGGACAACGTCAGCGTGTGGCGATGGGCCGCGCCATCGTGCGTGAACCGGCTGTGTTCCTGTTTGATGAGCCGCTCTCCAACCTCGACGCGCGTCTGCGCGTGCAGATGCGTCTTGAGCTGCAACAGCTGCATCGCCGCCTAAAAACTACCAGCCTCTACGTCACGCACGATCAGGTAGAAGCCATGACGCTGGCGCAGCGCGTGATGGTGATGAACAAAGGCGTAGTGGAGCAGGTGGGTACGCCGGTGGAAGTGTATGAACGTCCGGCCAGCCAGTTCGTTGCCTCCTTTATCGGCGCGCCGGCCATGAACCTGCTGCCGGGACAAATCAGCAGCGACGGCACGCGTTTTACTCTGGATGCACTTAACAGCTTGCTGCTGGGTGAAAGTAAAGCCAAATGGGCCAACCGTCCGCTGACGCTGGGTATTCGTCCCGAGCATATTCAGCTCAGCAGCCGCGAGGCCGGCGGCATTCCGCTGGTGGTGGAGACGCTGGAGATGCTCGGCGCCGATAATCTGGCGCATGGCCGCATCGGCAACGCGCGCATGGTGGTGCGTTTGCCCCACAGTGAGCGCCCGCAGGCGGGCAGCACCTTGTGGCTGCATCTGCCGTCAGATGCGTTACACTTCTTCGATTCAACCTATGGAAAGCGTCTGGAATGAGTCAACACAACTGGCCTTATCCGCATATTGTCGCGCATCGCGGCGGCGGCAAACTGGCCCCGGAAAATACCCTCGCGGCGATTGATGTCGGCGCGCAGCACGGCCACACCATGATTGAGTTTGATGCCAAGCTCTCGGAAGATAAGCAGATTTTCCTGCTGCACGATGACACGCTCGATCGCACCAGCAACGGCTGGGGCGTGGCGGGTGCGCTGTCGTGGCATAAGCTGTCTCAGCTGGATGCGGGCGGTTGGTTTAGCCGCGATTACGAAGGCGAACCGCTGGCGCTGCTGAGTGAAGTGGCAGAACGTTGCCGCCAGCATCAGATGATGGCCAATATCGAGATCAAACCGACGACCGGTCAGGATGTGGAAACCGGGCGCAATGTGGCTCTCGCGGCACGCGAACTGTGGCAAGGACAAACCGCGCCGTTGCTCTCATCCTTCTCTTATGCCGCGCTGGAAGCGGCGATGCAGGCGGCGCCCGAGCTGCCGCGCGGCTTACTGCTGGATGAGTGGCACGACGACTGGCAGGCGCTGACGGCGCGTCTGGATTGCGTATCGATTCATCTGAATCACAGATTACTCGATGCTGAACGTACCGCGCTGCTGAAAGCGGCCGGTCTGCGGATTCTGGTGTATACCGTGAATCAGCCCGCGCGCGCGCGCGAGCTGCTAAGTTGGGGCGTCGACGCCATCTGCACCGATCGTATCGACACTATCGGTGCGGACTTCCGCTAGTTCTGCTGCTTAAGCTGGCCCGGCTGCGATTGAATCACCTGCTGCTGGGCACTGTTACGCTGTTCCTGCACCTTGCGCTGTACATCCTGGCTTTGCTGCTGCTGATCCTGCTGCAGTTTACGCTTTTGCTGTTGCTGCTGATTCTGCATTTGCGACTGCATCCGCTGCTGGCTCGGGTTATAGCCGGGTTGGTTCGGATCGTTGGTGCTATTCAACATATTCGCCATGCTGCTTAACGGCAGCAAAGCGGCGATCACAATTAGCCATTTGTTTTTGTTCATGGTGTTTCCTCCATCAATGCAGCCTGCTGTGTGGTGTTGTTGCGCAACAGGCAACAACGGCTACTGACATAAGTTTATGCTATATCTCAAACCCCTCATCCAGGAGTGCACCTAATTTAACTTTACTGCTACGCTTTTTACTGTATTTGCAAACACTTGCATCAATTAATAACAAATGTAAATAACGTTAAAAGGGTGGTGACAGGATGAGGATACAAGGCAACGTGCGTCAGTTCGGCTGGGCATTGCTGATGAGTTTTACCGTGGTGCAGGGCGCGAACGCCGCGCCGACCAGTGCACCGCCGGTTTCCTATGGAGTCGATAGCGACACTTTTCACCCGGTTAAGGCCAAACATGGCATGGTGGCATCGGTTGATGCGCTGGCTACTGAAGTGGGTGTCGATATCCTTAAGCAGGGCGGTAACGCCGTCGATGCGGCAGTGGCGGTTGGCTTCGCGCTGGCGGTGACGCATCCGCAGGCCGGTAATCTCGGCGGCGGTGGCTTTATGCTGCTGCGCACCGCATCCGGCCGCACTACCGCTATCGACTTCCGTGAAATGGCGCCGGCGCGCGCATCACGCGATATGTTCCTCGACAAGCAGGGCAACGCTGACAGTAAGTTGTCACTTACTTCTCACTTAGCCTCAGGCACGCCGGGCACCGTGGCCGGTTTTGCGCTGGCCGCAAAGAAATATGGCACCTTGCCGCTCAGCACCTTGCTGGCGCCGGCTATCAAACTGGCGCGTAACGGCATCGTAGTGAACGATGCGCTGGCCGACGATCTCGCCACCTACGGCAAAGAGACGCTAATCAATCACGACAATAGCCGCGCGATTTTCTACAAGGCCGACGGCAAGCCATATCAGAAGGGCGAACGTCTGGTGCAAAAGAACCTCGCACATAGCCTGCAGCTGATTGCCCAGCAAGGTCCGGATGCGTTCTATAAAGGCAAAATCGCCGATGAGATTGCCGGTGAAATGGCACAGCATGGTGGGTTGATCGGCAAGCCGGATCTGGCGGCCTACCGCGCCGTGGAGCGTAAACCGGTGAGCGGCACCTATCGCGGCTATGAAGTCTTCTCCATGCCGCCGCCGTCGTCCGGCGGGATTCACATCGTGCAGATCCTCAATATCCTGGAAAACTTCGATCTGGCGAAGTGGGGCTTTGGCAGCGCCGATGCGATGCAGGTCATGGCAGAGGCGGAAAAGTACGCCTATGCCGACCGTTCGGAGTACCTGGGCGATCCTGACTTCGTCAACGTGCCGCAGCAGGCGCTTACCAGCAAAGCCTACGCCAAAACGCTGGCGCAGCAGATTGACGTCAACAAAGCGCGTCCATCCAGCGAGATCAAACCGGGTAAACTGGCACCGTATGAAAGTAATCAAACCACGCACTTCTCGGTAGTCGATAAAGAGGGCAACGCGGTAGCGGTGACTTACACGCTGAATACCTACTTCGGCAGCGGCATCGTGGCCGGCCAAAGCGGCATCCTGATGAACAATGAAATGGATGACTTCTCAGCTAAACCGGGCACGCCAAACGTCTATGGCTTAGTCGGCGGGGAGGCAAATGCGGTGCAACCGGCCAAACGTCCGCTGTCATCGATGTCGCCCACCATCGTGGCGAAAGACGGTAAAACCTGGCTGGTTACCGGCAGCCCGGGCGGCAGCCGCATTATCACCACTGTGCTGCAAATGGTGGTCAACAGCATCGATTTTGGGATGAACGTGGCTGAAGCAACCAACGCACCACGCTTCCATCATCAATGGTTGCCGGATCAACTGCGGGTCGAGAAAGGCTTTAGCCCGGATACGCTGCGCCTGCTGGAAACCAAAGGCCAGCATGTGAAAGTGATGCCTGCGATGGGCAGTACGCAGAGCATCATGATTGGGCCGGACGGCACGCGCTATGGCGCATCCGATCCGCGTTCGGTGAATGATTTAAGCGCGGGATACTAATCACCCTGCTTTGTAGGGTCGCCACTCATGGCGACCAGATTTGCAGGTGCGCATCAATGCGCACCCGACATTGATAATCAGCAAAATGGTGAAAATCCCCTTTAACATCAAGGGATTCAATCTTGCCATCAATGCAAAAAAATTCGCTAAAAGGGTTTGCAGACGCGAATGATAATGATTATTATTGTCATGCGAGCTCGGAAACGTCTCCTGACATCTGGGTAAGCACGACATTGCTCACATTGCTTCCAAGTATTATTTAGCCAGCTCGGGTGCTGGCTTTTTTTTTGCTTTTACATGGTGTACCAGGTTGCCGCGCCGGGCCCAACCGGCAGATTGAACACGAACACCCACAGCACAAACAGCAGCGTCCAGCCAATCATAAACACCACCGAATACGGCAACATCATGGCCACCAGCGTACCGATGCCCATGTCACGACGATAGCGCGCCGCCACCGCCATAATCAGGCCAAAATAACTCATCATCGGCGTTATCACGTTGGTCACAGAATCGCCAATGCGGTAAGCCGCTTGAATCACTTCTGGCGCAAAGCCCACCAGCATCAGCATCGGCACAAAGATCGGTGCGGTAACCGCCCATTGCGCCGAGGCGGAGCCAATCATCAAATTGATAAAGCCGCAGATCATGATGAAGCAAACAAACAGTAGCGGTGCGCCCATATCCAGTGATGCCAGCAGATTGGCGCCTTTCACCGCCACCACGGTGCCGAAGTTGCTCCAGTTAAAGAACGCCACGAACTGCGCAGCAAAGAATACCAGTACGATGTACATGCCCATGCTGCTCATGCTGGCAGACATGGCGTTGATCACATCACGATCGTTGCGCATATTGCCGATGAGTCGGCCATACACCATGCCTGGAATAGCGAAGAAGACAAAGATAAACACCACAATGCCTTTCAGGAAAGGCGAGCCCGCCAGCGTGCCGGTTTTCGGATTGAGCAACACGCCGTAACCCGGAATGACGGTTAGTATCAGCAGCATTGTGACGCCCAGTACCGCCCAGCCGGCACCTTTCAGCGCCCGACGTTCAGTTGCTGTGAGCGCGCCCATATCGCCACGCACCGCATCGCCCTCGCTATCCTGATATTTGCCCAATTTCGGTTCGACGATGCTGTTGGTAATCCATGTACCCAGAATGGAAATCACGAAAGTGCTGACAAACATGAAGTACCAATTCACTTCCGGGCCAACATGGTAGTTCGGATCGATAATCTGTGCGGCGCTTTGGGTAATACCCGACAGCAGCGGATCGATGGTGCCGAGCAATAAATTCGCACTGTAGCCGCCTGAAACCCCAGCAAACGCTGCAGCCAGGCCCGCCAATGGATGACGGCCCAGCGAGTGGAAAATCATGGCCGCCAGTGGAATCAGCACCACATATCCCAGCTCCGAAGCCGTATTGGAGATAATACCGGCGAAGACGACAGTGAAGGTGATGAGCTTTTTCGGTGCGTTAAACACCAGTGCGCGCATTGCTGCCGAGAGCAGCCCCGAATGTTCGGCAATGCCCACGCCGAGCAAGGCAACTAGCACGGTGCCGAGTGGTGCGAAGCCGGTGAAGTTGGTAACCAGATTGCTGACAATACGCTGCAGACCTTCGGCACTCATTAGGCTAACCACGTGAATCACCCCATCCGGCGCGCGGCCCGCCGCCCCAATAGGGCGCGGATCCATGACGCTGACACCGAAGGCCGCGGCAACGGCTGATGCGACAATAATAAAGAGCGCAAAGATCGCGAACAGCGTTATTGGATGGGGCAGCAGGTTGCCGAGCCACTCAACGGTATTCAGAAAGCGTTCAATAGGACGCCTGGTGGATGCAGAAGTTTGGTCCGTCATGATTGTCCTTGTTATGTCTTTAGGTGCTAATTTGCAGGACTGCCGATGCTCTTTGTTCTCACTCTGATTAGCTACAAGACCCTTCTCGTTAGTTCAGCCGTAAGGTTTCCCACAAAACCTGAACCTGACAAAAAATGATAAACTCGGGTTACCTTTGATCTCAGGCGCACACGATGAAGAAGAAAAGACCGGTATTACAGGACGTTGCCGATCGCGTCGGCATCACAAAAATGACCGTCAGCCGCTACCTGCGCAATCCCGATCAGGTCTCAGCGGCGCTGCGCGACAAAATCGCTGTGGCGCTGGATGAGCTCGGTTATATCCCCAATCGCGCCCCCGACATGCTCTCTAACGCCACCAGTCGCGCTATCGGCGTGCTGCTGCCTTCGCTGACCAACCAGGTTTTTGCAGACGTGCTGCGCGGGATTGAAGCCGTCACCGATGAAGCAGGTTATCAAACGCTGGTGGCGCACTTTGGTTACAACGCGCAGAAAGAGGAGCTCCAGCTGCGTTCGTTGCTCGGCTGGAACATCGACGGCGTGATTCTCACCGAGCGCACTCACACGGCAGGCACGCTGCGCATGCTGGAAGTGGCGGGCATTCCGGTGATTGAGATGATGGATTCGGTAACGCCGTGCCTCGATATGGCGGTGGGCTTTGATAACGTCGAGGCGGCACGTCAGATGACGCATGCTATCCTGAAAAAAGGGCATCGCCACACCGTTTATCTCGGCGCACGCCTTGATGAACGTACCCTACAGAAACAGCAAGGTTATGAAAAAGCGATGCGCGAAGCCGGGCTGACGCCGCACAGCGTGATGATGGAAGATGCTTCTTCATTCAGCGCCGGCGCGCAGCTGCTGTGCGAAGCGCAGAAGCGTTATCCTGAGACCGATAGCCTGTTCTGTACCAACGATGACCTGGCGGTTGGCGCGATGTTTGAGTGCCAACGCCAGGGATTGCGCGTGCCGCAGCAGATGGCGATTGCCGGTTTTCACGGTCACGACATTACGCAAGTGGTGAATCCGCGCCTCGCCACGGTGTTAACGCCGCGTGAGCGCATGGGTCGTGAATCGGCGGCGATGCTGCTGGCGCGCATTGGCGGCGATCGCAGCGCCACGCAACCATTGGATGTCGGTTTCGAAATTGCCGAAGGTGACAGCATCTGATTTTGGCGAATTTATGAGTCAGTTCACACTTTCGTGCTTTTCCGCCTAACAAGGGTTGCCAGCCTTTGAGTGGGCTCCGACAATGATGACTGAATTTGTTATCGGTAACATTGGGCAGAAATCACTGCCGGAGCGCAAAACAATGACTACGCCATCTCCATCGCACCACGTCTTTATCCTGATGGGCGTTTCCGGCAGCGGAAAATCTGCCGTCGCCAATCAGGTCTCTCACCAGTTAAACACTGCGTTTCTCGATGGCGATTTCCTCCATCCGCGCAGCAACATCATGAAAATGGCCGATGGTCATCCGCTGGACGACAACGATCGCCAGCCGTGGCTGCAGGCGCTGAATGATGCGGCGTTTGCCATGCAGCGCACCCAGGAAATCTCGATTATCGTCTGCTCGGCGCTAAAAAAGTCCTATCGCGACATCCTGCGTCAGGGCAACGAGAACCTGAAGTTTATCTATCTGCAGGGCGATTTCGAGACCATCGAATCCCGTTTGAAGGCGCGTAAAGGTCATTTTTTCAAACCGCAGATGCTGGTGACGCAGTTCGCTACGCTGCAGGAACCCGGCGCGGATGAGCCCGATGTACTGGTGGTTGATATCAATCATTCACTGGATGAGGTAGTTGCGGCCACGGTTGCGACCATTGAGGGTGCAATCAACAAGGGTTAGTCATGAGTACCGCAACGCTAGTATTAACCGCAGCAGGCTCTGTCCTGCTGTTGCTGTTTTTGGTGATGAAAGCGCGTATGCACGCCTTTGTTGCCCTGATGTTAGTCTCCATTGGTGCCGGTCTGTTTTCCGGCATGCCGCTCGATAAAATCGCCGAAACCATGGAAAAAGGCATGGGCGGAACGCTCGGCTTTCTCGCTATTGTGGTGGCGTTGGGCGCGATGTTCGGCAAAATCCTGCATGAAACCGGCGCGGTCGATCAAATTGCCATCCGCATGTTGAAAACCTTTGGTGAAAGCCGCGCGCACTATGCGATGGGCGTCGCCGGGTTAATCTGCGCGCTGCCGCTATTTTTCGAAGTGGCGGTGGTGTTGCTAATTAGCATTGCGTTCGCGGTGGCGCGTCGCACCAAAGGCAATTTAGTCAAGCTGGTGATTCCGCTCTTTGCCGGGGTGGCGGCGGCGGCGGCGTTTCTGTTGCCGGGACCGGCGCCAATGCTGCTGGCTTCGCAAATGCACGCCGATTTTGGCTGGATGATCCTGCTGGGCCTGTGCGCGGCAATCCCGGGCATGCTGATTGCCGGTCCGCTGTTTGGTAACTTTATCGCGCGTCACGTCAGCTTTAGCGCCCCGCCGGAAGATCACCAACCGGAAGTGGAAGAGGGCAAACTACCGTCGTTTGGCTTTAGCCTGGCGCTGATTCTGTTCCCGCTGCTGTTGGTCGGTCTGAAAACCATCGGCGCGCGCTTCACCACGCCGGGTACCCATTTGTATGAGTGGCTGGAGTTTATCGGCCATCCGTTCACGGCGATTCTGCTGGCCTGTCTGGTGGCGATTTATGGCCTGGCGTACCGTCAGGGCATGGATAAAGAGAAGGTGATGCAGGTGTGCGGCAGCGCGCTGCAGCCGGCGGGCATTATTCTGCTGGTGATCGGTGCGGGCGGCGTGTTTAAGCAGGTGCTGGTGGATTCGGGTGTGGGCCCGGTGCTGGGACACGCGTTGATTGGCGCAGGTATGCCGATTGCGCTGGCGTGCTTCATTCTCTCCGGTGCGATCCGCGTGATTCAGGGCTCGGCTACCGTGGCGTGTTTAACCACCGTGGGTTTGGTGATGCCGGTGATTGAGCCGCTGCACTACAGCGGTGCGCAGCTGGCGGCGCTGTCGATCTGTATCGGCGGCGGCTCGATTATTATCAGTCACGTGAATGATGCCGGCTTCTGGCTGTTTGGCCGCTTTACCGGCGCCACCGAAGCCGAAACGTTGAAGACCTGGACGCTAATGGAAACCATCCTCGGTACCACTGGCGCGATTGTCGGAATGATTGCGTTTAGTTTGCTGTCGTGATGTAAAACCCGCGCAATAAATTGCGCCGCTACGGAATGCAAATGTTTGTAGCGGCGCGATTTATCGCGCGTTTTTGAACTTATCAATCCTCATCCCGCTCGTCATCCGGCTGATCTAACACCGTGTACGCCACGGCGCAGAACAGCGAATTCAAACGTTTCATATCGCCCAATAATCCAAGATGCAGCGAGCTGGTTTCAATGCTTTGCACATTTTGCAGATGTAAACGCTCGACGTGCGCGTGGGAGAAGCGGCGAATCAGAATGCGGAAACGATGCTTGGAGCGGCGCAGGCGTTTGGCACTGGTGACATCGTGCGACAGAAACACCGACAAACTCAGGCGCAGGTTATACAGCACCTGCTCCTGCAAGGTTTGCAGCTCCTCCAATCCTTCCGCCGAGAAGGCGCGGCGCGCGGTCAGCGACTTATCCGCTACGTCGGCGCACATGCGTTCAATAATATCGCCCGCCTGTTCCAGATTGAGCGCCATCTCAATGATCTCCGCCCAGCGGCGGGAATCATCCTCCGGCAAATCCTCTTTCGGCATGCGCGCCAGATAGAGTTTGATCGCGGTGTAGAGCACATCCACATCATCATCCAGCCGCCGCACCGCGCGCTCTTCTCGCAGGTCGCCGTGCACCACTTTATTGAATGACTCAATCATCTGCTCGACCACGTCGCCAATACGCAGCGTTTCGCGCGAGGCATTTGCCAGTGCTAACGCCGGCGTATCCAGCGCGCTACTGTCGAGATGTTTGGGTTTCAGATGGGTTTCATTCTCCGCATCGTCATCAATCATGCGGCGGCACAGACGCGCCATCGGCTCGGCAAACGGCACCATCACTAAGCAGCGAATCAGGTTGTAGAACACGTGGAAGAATATCACCAGCTCCTCATCATTGACCGGTAATTTGTCGAGGATGTCGGCGACGAAATTGACGAACGGCAAAATGGCGATGCTGCCAATCAGCTTGAACAGCAGGCTGCCGAGTGCAACACGTTTACCGGCGGCGTTGGAGCCGCTGGCGTTGATCATTGCCAGTAAGCCGCTGCCGAGGTTGGCGCCTATCACCAGACAAAGCGCGACTTTAAACGAGATGACGCCGGTTGCCGTCAGCGTAGCGGTAATCAGCACCGCCGCGAGGCTGGAGTAACTGATGATGGCAAACACCGCGCCAATCAACGCATCGAGCATCACGTCGCCAGTTAGCGTCGAGAACAGCACCTGCACGCCTGCCGCCTGGGTAATCGGTTTGGCGGCGGCGACAATCAGCTGCAACGCCAGCAAAATCAGCCCCAAACCTATGCTGGCGCGGCCCAGCTGACCGCCGCGCGTCTGCTTGCGGCTGAGGAAAAACACTACGCCAAAGAAGATAAACAGCGGCGAAAGCCACGTCAGATCAAAGGTCAGGATGCGCGCCATGATGGCGGTACCGACATCGGCACCCAGCACCACGACCAGCGCGGGCGTGAGGCTCACCAGATTCTGCGCGACAAAAGAGGTGACGAGCAGCGTGGTGGCGTTACTGCTTTGCACCAGCGCTGTGACGCCAATCCCGGCGAGAAACGCCATCGGTTTTTTTTCGACGCTGCGGCTGAGTACACGACGCAGATCGGCACCGTACACGCGCATGATACCGGTACGCACGATATGCGTGCCCCACACCAGCAGCGCAACGGCAGAGAGTAGATTAAGCAGAGTTAACACGGTTAAAGGCTCCTCATCCGTCAGGCGCAAACAACACCGATTGCCAGCCTGACGGTGAGCGCAACCGGTAAAACCTTCGCCGCGTTGCGTTGCCCATTTTTTCGTTTAAATTAAGCGACCTGGCGCAACGTCGACATCTCTAACTGTAGCCCAATCTGCATGCCAGCGGGGTGCAAATCTGCCACGCTACGGTTGAGGACATCAATCGATAGCTCGATGTTTTGTGCGCGCACGCGATAGCGGATCACGTTGCCGAGCAAGCTATGGCTGAGGATGGTGGCGGGAATGCCATCCTGTGGCGCACATAGCCGAATTGACTCGGGACGAATCGCCACCTGGCCGCTAAATGTTTGGCCGGTAAGCTGCAATGCCTGCTCGGCGCTCAGCAGGTTGTAGTTGCCAATAAATCCGGCGGCGAACAGATCGGCTGGCTCGGTATATAGCCTCTCAGCGTTGCCGTTCTGCACGATCTTGCCACGATTCATCAACACGATGCGATCGGACATCGTCAACGCTTCTTCCTGATCGTGGGTGACGAACAGGGTGGTGAGTTTTAGCTCTTTTTGAATATTACGGATCTGTTCGCGCAGATGACGGCGAATACGCGCATCCAGCGCCGACAACGGTTCGTCCAGCAGCAGCAAGCGTGGACGCGTCACCAGCGAACGTGCCAGCGCCACGCGCTGACACTGTCCGCCCGAAAGCTGATGCGGATAGCGGCGCGCGAAATCGGTGAGTTCGACCAGCGCCAGCACCTCCATCACGCGTTTTTGAATATCGCCGCTGGCCAGCTTCTGCATCTTCAGACCAAACGCCACATTCTTCTCAACCGTCATATTCGGAAACAGCGCGTAGCTCTGGAACACCATGCCAATGGTGCGCTTCTGCGGCGGCAGCGGCACGATATCCTGACCTTGCAGCAGCACTTTACCGCTATCAACGTCAGTCAATCCGGCGATGCAGCGCAGCAGCGTGGATTTGCCGCAGCCGCTTGGGCCGAGCAGGGTGACAAACTCGCCCTCTTCGGCGCTAAAATCGATGTTTTCAAAAATGGCGGTCGGGCCGTAGCTTTTATTCAACTGAGTGACGTTCAGATAACTCATGGTCAGCCTCGTTCAGGATTGAGGGCATTCGCCAGCCATGTGACCAGCAGAACGACGGCAAAATAGGAGATCACCAGCGCACTGGTGAAGTGGCCGCTGCCGTTGCGCATGTTAAACAGATAAACCTGCAAGGTTTCATAGCGGGTGCCGACCAGCATGTTAGCGAAGACGAATTCACCAATCAGGAAGGAGAAGGAGAGCAGCACCGCGATAAACACCCCTTTACGCAGGTTTGGCAGCACCACAAACAGCGCAGCCTGCCAGGTGCTGGCGCCGAGCAGCTGGGCGGCATCAATCAGCTCTTTTAGGTTGATCGCCTGCATGTTGTTGGAGATGGCGCGGTAGATAAATGGCAAAGCGATGGTGAAGTAGCAGCCGATCAAAATCCACGGCGTGCCGGTCAGCATCAAGGGTGACGACGAATAGAGCTGCAGCAGGCCGACCGATGACACCACCGGCGGCACGGCGAACGGCATCAGAATCAGCACATTCATTACCGCATCCAGTTTCGGATAGTAGTAAGCGATCACAAACATGGCGGGCAGCACCAGCACCAGCGAGAACAGCAGCGCACCGAAGCAAACCAGCAGCGAATGTCCCAGCGCCGTCAGGAAACGTGGATCGCTCCACAGCGCAGTCAGCCATTTAAGCGTAAAGCCCTGCGGCAGAATAGTGTCGCTCCAGCTGGTGGAAATGCCGTACAGCAGCGTCGCCAGCAGCGGCGCGGCCAGGATGCACAGCAGCAGCCAGACAATCAGGCGATGGTAAAATTTTTCCGCGCGAGACACGTGTGGCTCCTTAAGACGCTTTGGCGTTGAGATAGCTGCGGCGCACCAGATATTGCTGCACCACGGTAATCAGCGCCATGATCAGCACCAGCAGCATCGCCAGGGCACCGCCGGTATTGGGATCGAGTGAGATATCGCCGGATACCAGCGCCGCGATGCGCACCGGCACCACGTTAAAGTTGCCGGTTGTCAGCGCGTAAATGGTGGCGTAAGCACCGAGCGCGTTAGCCAGCAAAATCACGAAGGTGCCGAGTAGCGCCGGGAACAGAATCGGTAAACCGATATGCCACCAATAGCGCCCGCGCCCCGCGCCCAGCAGCGCGGCGGACTCCTGCCAATCCTGCCGCAAGCCATCAAACGCCGGATAGAGCAGCAAAATGCCAAGCGGGATTTGGAACCAGGTGTAAACCAGCACCATGCCGTCGCGCGAGAACAGCTTAAAGCCCTCCAGCACGCCGTAATGGCGCAGCAGCAGCGTCAGGCAGCCGTTCAGGCCAAGCAGGATGACAAAGGCAAACGCCAGCGGCACGCCGGCGAAGTTGCTGGTCATGTTGGTAAATGACATTAAAAAGCGCTGAAAACGCCCGCTGCCGAGTTGATGTAACGAATATCCAGCAATCAGCGAGATCAGCAGACCATAAATGCTTGACCAGATGGAGATATCCAGCGACAGGCGAAAGGCCTGTAAATAGAATGGCGAAGTGAGAATATCGCTATAGTTATCAATGCCCCAACGCTCATTCATGTCGCTCCAGAAGCTGTTGATAGCAATCCACAGCAGCGGTGCGAGCTGAAACGCCACCCAGAACAGGGCAAAAGGCAGCAGCAGCAGGGAAGCGAGCGTTTTTCCTTTCATTACTGCGGCTCCGCCAGTAACGCGCGGCAAACTGGCTTATCATGCTCAACGCCGAGTAACTGGCAGACGATACCGCATAGCTCGGTCTGCTGGGGTTTGAGATCCGGCTGCAGTGAAAAACCGGCGCCAAACACAAACAGCGGCACCTGCGTCTCTTCGGGCAAAATGCCGCCGTGCGAGCGGTCATCGTTCATGCCGTGATCGGCGGTGACAATCACCTGATATCCGGCTGCCAGCCAACCGGGCATCCACTGCGACAGGTAACCATCGGCCATGCGCGCGCGGTTGCGATATTGCGGCGATGACAAACTGTGTTTGTGCCCGGCATCGTCAATGTTCATCGGGTGGATTAGCAGGAAGTCCGGATCGTGGCGCAGGCGCAGGCTTTCCGCGTCCTCAAACAGATGGGAATCCGGATAGCCGTCGTCCCAGTAAAAGTGCCCATACTGAATCGGCAGGTCGGGTGCGATCGTATGCCGGTCGCGCGCTGCATTGAACGGGGAGTGATTGTAGAGTTCACTCACCCAGTGATAGGCGGCCGCAGCGGTGGTGAGACCGGCTGCACGCGCATAATGGAAGATGCTGCGCTGATTACTCAAGCGGCTGACGCCATTATGAATAATGCCGCTGCGCACCGGTGGAATGCCGGTGAGAATGCATTCATACAGCGGACGCGACAGCGAAGGCAGCTCGCAGGTCAGCGTGTAATACTGGCCGTTGCCCTGCGCGCATTCGGCAAACAGATAGCCCATCGCGTGCTGCGCTACCTGATTGCTCAGGCCATCCAACACTACCAGGATTGTTTTCATCCCTTCTCCTTTATGGCAATCGTTAATCCAGGTGCGCATAAATGCGCACCCTACAAAACAACGTTACTGTTTCATATTGATGATGACGTTCTCCTGCCACAGGCGCGGCAGCATTTTCGACGTCTTATCCCATGCCGCTTGGTCTTTGATTGGACGGGCATTTTTATACTCAGACTGCGGTAACAGTTTGGCCTGCACGTCAGCCGGCAGGGTTAAATGCTCAGCACGAATCGGACGCGCATAGCCTTTCGCCAGGTTGATCTGGCCTTCATCAGACAAGATGTATTCACGCGCCAGCTTGGCGGCATTTGGGTGTTTAGCGTACTTGTTGATGATGGTGCTGTAGCCTGAGGTGACGGAACCATCGGAGGGGATCACCACTTCGTAGCGATTTTTGTCGATTTGATCGCGATAGTTCAGACCGTTGAAGTCCCACACCACGGCAACTTGAATTTCGCCTTTCTCGATGTTGGCAATCACCGGATCGGTTACGCCAAGACGGCCCTCTTTCGCCAGGTCACCGAAGAAGCTCAGCGCCGGTTTAACGTTCTTCTCGTCACCGCCCATGGCGTAGCTGGCCGCCAGAACACCGTTGGCCGCTTGAGCTGCAGTACCGACGTCGCCGATAGTGACCACATACTTACCTTTCTTTAAATCGGCCCAGCTGTGTGGCACATCTTTCACCTGCTGCTTATCGACCAGGAAGGCGATGGTGCCGGTGTAGGCCAGCATCCAGTTGCCATCCTGATCTTTCGCCCAGCTCGGAATTTGATCCCAATGCGTTGGCTTATAAGGTTGTGCTACGCCTTTCGCGACGGCAATCGGACCGAAAGCGGCGCCCACATCACCGATATCGGCGCTGGCGTTCTCCTTCTCTGCAGCAAATTTTGCCAGCTCTTGCGCAGAAGACATGTCAGTGTCGCTGTGCTTCAGACCATATTTGCTGCTGAGATCACTCCAGGTATCTTTCCAGTTGGCCCAGCTATCTGGCATGCCGACGCTGTTAACCTGGCCTTCAGCGCGCGCGGCTTTTTCTAACGCGGCGAGGTCATTATCTGCAGCTTGCGCGGCAGGCAGCGCAAGCAGTACGGCACTGGCTACTACAGAGGCGATAAACGCTTTCATCTCGATTGCTCCCGGTATATGTTGTGGGACTTCTTGGTCTAGTCCAGCAAGAACCGAGCCAATGTAGCCCGAGTAGATGAAGGTTTTATGACCATGGTGGTGAAATGTGGTGTGGCGCGACGATCCACATGCGGTTAAAGCGCGCTAAAGCGTGGGTTGACTCTTGTCACAGTGTAGTCATCGAACTGTCATAGTGCAGATTTGCCCCAAAATGAGGCTGAAAAATGTTGTCAAAAACGGCGGATATGATTGCGGCAGGCGTGCGGGAACGCATTGAAAACGGTGAATTTGCCAGCGGTCGTTTGCCTGCGGAGCGCGCGTTAAGCGAACACTATTCCACCACGCGCATCACGCTGCGTGAGGCGTTGGGTTTGCTGGAAGCGCAGGGCATAATTTATCGCGAATTGCGCCGTGGCTGGTTTCTCGCACCGCCGCGCCTGGTTTATAACCCTTCGCATCACAGCCATTTTCATGCGATGGCGGCCGAGCAAGGTCGCGTTGCCAGCACCGAAGTGCTTGAAGCGCGTGAAGTGCCAGCCCAGTTGGCGATTGCGCATCATCTGCAGCTGCTGGAGGGCGACAAGGTGTACCGCATTCGCCGTTTGCGCCGCATTGACGGCCGCGCGGTGTTGTATGTTGAGCATTACCTTAATCCAGCCTATTTCCCGGGCTTGCTGGATGAAGATCTCACGCGTTCACTCACCGATCTCTATGACCAGCGCTACGGCATCCGCTACGGTGGCGCGCGCTTTACTATTTTGCCGGGGCCACTTCCGGTGCGTGCTGCGCCTGCGCTCAATGTCGCCAGCGGTACGCCGGGCTTACTGATTACCCGCATCAACCGCGATCAGCACAAGCGAGTGATTGATTGTGACTGCGAGTTCTGGCGCTACGACGCACTGTGCGTGGATGTTGAAGTATAAATATTGTGATTTTGATCACGCTACAGCATGATAGCGTCAGAAAGTTCTTGAGAGACTAAGGCGCGAAAAAATGACAATAAAAACAGGGGTTGGGCAGTACATTTCATTAGCATTGCAGTGGGTGCTCAACATTGGCCTGATTATTCTGGCCATTATTCTGGTGGTGTTTCTCGGTAAGGAAACCATTCATCTGGCCAATGTGTTGTTCAGCACCGGTGAGCAGACCTCTTCTTATCTGCTGATTGAAGGCATCGTGATCTATTTCCTCTATTTCGAATTTATCGCGTTGATTGTGAAGTACTTTCAGTCGGGCTATCACTTTCCGCTGCGCTATTTTATCTACATCGGTATCACCGCCATTATTCGCCTGATCATCGTCGACCATAAAAACCCGTTTGATACGCTCTATTATTCAGCGGCGATTTTGATTCTGGTAGTGACGCTGTGGCTGGCAAACAGTAACCGCCTGAAGCGCGAGTAATTACTCTTCTTTATCTGCCGTGGCACAACGAGCCGTGCCACGCATTCTCCTCTGCGTTAAACTAGGGCAACTTTTTTTCCGGAGATGTCCTGATGTCGCATGACGCGCTGCGCCAGTTACGCGCACTGCACTGGCTGCCAGCCTCTTCCCCACGGCTTTCTGCCCCTTTACTCGACTGGTTACTCGAAGAAGATTCCATGACGCGTCGCTTTGAGCAGCATTGCCAGCAAGTGACGGTAGAACTCATTCGTGAAGCGTTTATTGGTGCCGATGAGGTAACGGATGAAGCTGAATTTCTGCCGGCTGATCAACGCTTTTGGCTACGCGAAATTGTACTGTGCGGCGATGGCGAACCCTGGCTGATTGGCCGCACCGTGGTGCCGGAAAGTACCCTTCACGGCCCGGAGCAGATGCTGCAACAGCTGGGTACGCGCCCGCTTGGTCGCTATCTGTTTTCTTCATCGACTCTAAGTCGCGATTTTATCGATCCTGGCCAGGTAGACGATTTGTGGGGACGTCGTTCCCGCCTGCGTTTATCAGGCAAACCGCTACTGCTAACCGAACTGTTTTTACCGGCGTCGCCGCTGTATCGCGCGCTGGAGCAAGGATAAAACCACTGTGCAAAACACCTTACCCATGACCAAATGGCAGGCTTACTGCCGCCTGATGCGTATCGATAAACCGATCGGCACCGTTCTACTGTTGTGGCCGACGATGTGGGCGCTGTGGCTCTCGGGCATGGCGATTCCGCCGCTACCGGTGCTGCTGGTGTTTGTGCTCGGCGTCATCGTGATGCGTGCTGCAGGCTGCGTCATCAATGACTATGCTGACCGAAAAATCGATGGCCACGTCAAGCGTACCGCATCACGTCCGCTGGCCAGCGGCGCGGTAACGGAGAAGGAAGCCAAACTGCTGTTTGCCGGGCTGGGAATAGTAGCCTTTATGCTGGTACTGACCATGAACACCATGACCATTTTGCTGTCGTTTGGCGGTCTGGCGCTGGCATGGGTCTATCCGTTTATGAAACGCTACACGCATCTGCCGCAGGTAGTTCTGGGGGCGGCATTTGGCTGGGCTATTCCGATGGGGTGGGCGGCAGTTAGTGAGTCCTTACCTTTGGTGTGTTGGTTGGTATTCATCGCTAACATCTGCTGGACGGTGGCCTATGATACGCAATATGCGATGGTGGACCGCGATGATGATCTGAAGATTGGCGTGAAATCCACAGCGATCCTGTTTGGTCGTTATGACAAACTGATTATCGGTTTACTGCAGCTGGCGACGCTTGGCCTGATGGTACTGGTGGGCATGATGCTCAATCTGAATGGGGCATTTTACTGGGCGCTACTGCTGGCGGCAGGCTTATTTGTGCATCAGCAGAAACTGATTGCTCAGCGCGAGCGCGATGCTTGCTTCCAGGCGTTTCTGAATAACAACTATGTGGGCATGGTGCTATTTATCGGCATTTTGCTCAGCACCGTACCGTTCGCCGATTTGCTGTAAACAAAAAAGGCGCACCGAAGTGCGCCTTTTTATCGCTGGTCGCCAGGTTAATCGTGCGCGACCGCGCTCTCAATCGTCAGACGCACATCGCTGGTCACTAACTCCGCCAGCATTTGCCACATCATATGACTCCGTTCTGCATCAGCATCGCCTTTATCACTGATGTAACCTTCATCACGCAGCGTTAGCACCAGCGCAGTAAATACCGCTTTATCAAAGAACTCTGGCGCGTTAATGCCGTGCAGCACTGACAGGCGTTGAGCCAACGTGCGGCTCTCCTTCTCCAGCGTGCCGCGGTTAATGGCCGGTTTTGCGCTGAGAATGGCGAAGGTAATCGCAAAGCGCTGTAGCGTTTCACGAATACCTGCCGCCAGCAGCTGCAGCGAACGGTGACGCGCCGGTGTCATTTTCAGCATGCCGTCTTGCAGTGTGATCAGCCCCTGGCGCGCCATCTCGGCGCACAGAGCGTTGAGCACCGCAGGCAATTCCGCTTTATCCCAACGCAGGAACAGCTCGCTCTTCAACATCGGATACACCAGGCTAACCTGGCGCAGCAGCTCAACATCGCTGATTTCGCGATGCTGCTGCACAATGGCGGCAATCAGCGACGGCATCACCAGCATGTGATGGATGTTGTTGCGATAGTAGGTCATCAGCACCGCCTGCTCGCGCGGCAGAATGATGATGTCGCCAATGTTGTCTTGCTCAGTCTCGAACTTGTTCATGCCCATGGCGTGATCAAGTAGCGCTTCGGCGCTCATATCCGGTACCGTTGCTTCCGGTGAATACGGCACGTTGCGCAGCAGTTGGGTGTAGCACTCAAGCTGCTCAATCAGTTGTTCGCGCGTCAATGAGCGCTGACGTGAGGCCAGCAGCGCGGTGACGCACAGGTTCATGGCGTTCGCCGCACCCGCTTCGTTGATGCGTACCATCAGCTTCGCCGCAATATCATTCACGGCTGGCGTCATCCAGGCAGGACGTTGTGGTTCGATCGGATCGATCGCGTCACGCCATTCCGGCACGTTTTTGTTGAGGTAATTCATCAACGGCAGCGGTTCGCCAAAGTTGACATAGCCCTGACCAAGATTGCGCAACTTACGTAAGCCGCGCACCATCTGCAGGAAACTCTCTTTCTCTTTGGCGGCGCCACGCAACTCTTTAGCGTAAGTACCCACTTCCATTACGTGCTCATAACCAATGTAAATCGGCACGAAAGTGATGGGACGACTGCCGCCACGCAGCATCGCCTGCAGCGTCATCGATAAGGTGCCGGTTTTCGGGTCCAGCAAACGTCCAGTGCGTGAGCGTCCGCCCTCAACAAAGTACTCAACCGAATAACCACGGCTAAACAGCTCGCCAAGGTATTCGCGGAACACCGTGGAGTAGAGCTTGTTGCCCTTGAAGGTACGACGAATAAAGAACGCGCCCAGACGACGGAAAATCGGGCCTGCTGGCCAGAAATTCAGATTGATACCTGCGGCAATGTGCGGCGGCACCAGGCCCTGGTGATAGAGCACATAAGAGAGCAGCAGGTAGTCCATATGGCTGCGATGGCAGGGCACATAGACAATCTCATGGCCATCCTGCGCCAGCTGACGCACGCGCTCGCCACCGTGGACGGTGATGCCCTGATAAAGGCGGCTCCACAGCCAGCCCATTACGCGGTCGGTCACTTTAATCGCTTCGTAAGAGAAGTTTGCCGCCACTTCTTCCATCATTTCGATGGCATTCTGCTGAGCTTTCTCATGCGAAATCTTTTTACTACGCGCTTCATCTTCGACTGCTTTTTCAATCGCTTTGGATTGCAACAGCTTATTGAAGAGGTCCTGACGCGCGGGCAGACGCGGTCCGACAGCGGCCAGGCGCTGGCGGGCAAAGTGAATGCGCGCGACACGTGCCAGTTTCTGCGCAATCGACTTGTCGGTGCCGTGTTCGGTCGCCATCTGGCGCAGCGATACGGTTTGCGAGAAGCGAACGAAGCTATCGCGGCCGTGCCACAAAATGGCGAAGAACTTCTGCACGCCATTCAGAATACGCAGATGCGGTGTCGCTTCTCCCTGAATTTCACGTCCCGGCGCACGACCAAACATCACCGCAACGGGTAACATCTGGACATCGAGCTGTGGGTTGCTGCGGTGCAAATCGAGATAGTCGTGGAATAGCTTTACTGATTCCGGATTCGCCACGAAATAGGGAATAACGCGCGGGCCATCGTGAATAAACACGTGGCGCGGTAGCAAGGTGCCATCGATCTCCAGTGGAGCCAGCGGATCGGGCAGATCATGTTTCAGACATTGCGCCCGTAGCGTGAGAAGGTCAGCCTTTGAATCATAAGGCAAAACATACATCACTGGACGTGTCGGATCGATCCCGTGTTCAGAGACGGGATCGGTCGGAATGACCTTACTTTTTACCAAAATAGAGAGTGGTAAATTCAATAATTTGTAATAGAGTTTACGCCAACCTGACATAGACAACTTAAAGCCTCTTGTTAGCAAAGCGCGGCAAGCATACCAGAAAGCGCAGCGAAGATCTGTGGCTCTGCCACCTCCCACTGCCACACATTGACGTCAAAATAGTTCAAGGGTTCCATAAACATGGCAAATAACGTCACCGGTCTAGTAAGAATAGTGAAAGCAGCCGGTTATTCCTGGCAGGGCTTGCGTGCCGCATGGCAGCATGAAGCCGCATTTCGCCAGGAGGCGATTGCCGCGCTGGTGGCTATTATCGTGGCCTGTTGGCTGGATGTTGATGCCATTTCCCGCGTGTTAATGATTGGTTCGGTGGTACTTATCATCATTGTTGAAATCCTTAATAGCGCCATCGAAGCGGTGGTAGACCGCATCGGTCAGGAGCAGCATCCGTTAGCCGGGCGTGCCAAAGATATGGGATCGGCTGCCGTGTTGCTGACTATCTTACTGGCTCTGTTTGTCTGGATCGCGCTGCTCTGGACGCATTTGAGATAGGGATTCCAGATTCATCAATGCGCTGATTTTTCCCTCTGTTACGGTTTTCATTTCGCGAATACCTGTATATACTCACAGCGACTGTATAAACAACCAGGGGGCGGGATGAAAGCGCTAACTGCAAGGCAGCAACAGGTCTATGACCTGATTCGCGACCATATTAACCAGACGGGCATGCCGCCAACGCGTGCGGAAATTGCTGCGCAACTGGGTTTTCGCTCGCCCAATGCTGCTGAAGAGCATCTGAAAGCGCTGGCGCGAAAAGGCGTTATTGAAATTGTTTCCGGCGCATCGCGCGGGATACGCCTGCTGATGGAAGAAGAGCCGAGCGAAGGTTTGCCATTAATTGGCCGCGTCGCTGCTGGCGAGCCGCTGCTGGCACAAGAGCACATTGAAGCGCACTATCAGGTTGATGCCAACCTGTTCAAACCCAGCGCCGATTTCCTGCTACGCGTTAGCGGTATGTCGATGAAAGATATCGGCATTATGGATGGCGATCTGTTAGCGGTGCATAAAACTCAGGAAGTGCGTAACGGCCAGGTTGTGGTGGCGCGCATTGATGATGAAGTCACCGTGAAACGCTGGAAAAAGCAGGGCGCGATTGTCCATCTTCTGCCGGAAAATAACGATTTCCAGCCGATTATCGTTGATACCCGCGAGCAGTCACTGACCGTTGAAGGTTTGGCTGTGGGAATTGTGCGCAACGGCGAATGGCTCTGATCAATTTCTGATCCTCCCCAACTGCGGCGGCGTATGCTGCGCTGACCGCAGTCTGCTATTTTATTTCTCTGTGACATTTTCTGCGGCACTGTCGGGCGCATTATCACGCTGATACCGCAAACAACGGAATGCGCTGATGCAGCTGTTTTCCCCTTCAGATAAAGCACTCTGGCGGCTGGCGCTGCCAATGATCCTCTCCAACATCACCGTTCCGCTGCTGGGCGTGGTGGATACTGCAGTCATTGGTCATCTTGATAGCCCCATTTATCTCGCTGGCGTCGCCGTGGGTACCACGGCAACCAGTTTCATCTTCATGCTTCTGCTGTTTTTGCGAATGAGCACCACCGGACTGACCGCGCAGGCTTTTGGTGCGAATGATAAAAGCGCACTGGCGCGCGCCTTGACGCAACCGCTGCTCATCGCTTTAGTCTTCGGACTCTTGTTTATGCTGTTGCGCACGCCAGTAAGCAGTTTGGCGGCAGCACTGATGGGCGGCAGTCCGGAAGTGCAGCAGCAGGCGAAAATATTTATTGAGATTCGCTGGCTGAGTGCGCCGGCCACCTTGGCTAATTTGGTGATTCTTGGCTGGCTGCTGGGCGTGCAGTATGCGCGTGCGCCGATGGTGTTATTGATCGTCGGTAATCTGGTGAACATCCTGCTCGACCTGCTGTTTGTCCTCAAGCTGCACTGGGGCGTGGCGGGAGCGGCGGCGGCTACGGCGTTGGCCGAATATGTCACGCTGGGTGTGGGTTTGTGGATGGTAGCGCGGGTACTTAAATTGCGCGGTATCCACTTCACGCTGCTAAAAAATAGCTGGCGCGGTGATGCGGCGCGGTTGTTTCGCCTCAATCGCGACATTATGTTGCGTTCCCTTATGCTGCAAATCTGCTTCGCGTCGCTCACCATTCTCGGTGCGCGCATTGGCCCGGATGTCGTGGCGGTCAATGCGGTGCTGCTAATGTTCCTTACCTTTACTGCCTACGCATTAGATGGCTTTGCCTATGCGGTTGAAGCCTGTTCCGGTGAAGCGGTCGGCGCTAAAGATCGCAGCCGGTTATTGCTGATCTGGCACGCTGCTTGTCGACAAGCCTGTTTTGTGGCGGTGCTATTTGCGCTGATTTATGCCTTCACTGGCCCGCAGATTGTAGCGATGCTGACTTCACTGGAAGCACTACGCGACATGGCCGATCGCTACCTCATCTGGCAGGTGATACTGCCGCTGATTGGCGTCTGGTGTTATCTGCTGGATGGCATGTTTATCGGCGCGACGCGCGGACGAGAGATGCGAAACAGCATGGTAATAGCGGCTATTGGTTATGGCGTAGCGCTGTTGACGCTGCCGTGGCTCGGTAACCACGGTTTATGGTTGGCAGTAACGGTATTCCTGGCGTTACGTGGGCTAACACTGTGGCTAATCTGGCGGGGTCACTGGCAACGTGATAGCTGGTTTAACGCCTGATTAAGCGAAGCGTAACCTACAGATTAATCTGTAATTCTCTGCAAACTTCGAAGCGGCTACTACAATTACCTTATACGGCGCACATGAGTAGCGCGTTGTCTGGGTATATTGCCATATAGACAGGCGATATATCTATCTCACTCAGGATGAAGTGGAGGATTATATGAACAAAGACGAAGCGAGCGGAAACTGGAAGCAGTTTAAAGGGAAAATGAAGGAAAAGTGGGGCAAGCTTACGGATGATGATATGACCGTGATCGAAGGTAAACGCGATCAGCTTATCGGTAAAATCCAGGAACGCTACGGCTATGCGAAAGATCAGGCAGAGACCGAAGTGAAAGACTGGGAAAGCCACAACAAAGATTACCGCTGGTAGTCGACGACCCCTATTAAGGATGATGCTCCTACCCACCGGTCATTATGATCGGGTCGGCACAAGGATGTGCCCATTACGCTTTTCTCACCCGCTTTTTCCCCTCAACCTGGTGGTCATGTTCGCAGCTTTCGTGATGCGTACAAGCCGCAACCTCAGCACAATTCTCACACAAGCCATGTGCTTCAATCACCGTATGACGCAGTGAAAATCCCGCTTGGTCTGCCAGTGCCGCGATAGTTTTTTCTACGCCATGAGCATGCTTTTCGCTGACCGCTGCACAACCATCACACACCAGCATCACCGAAGTGTGTGCCGGCTCATCGAAATGGTGGCAAACCACATAACTGTTGTTCGACTCCACGCGATGAATAAATCCCTGTTCCAGCAAAAAATCCAGTGCACGATAGATGGTGGGCGGTTTGGCTTGCGGCTCGCTCACGCGCAGCTGATCCAGCAAATCGTAAGCGCTTATCGAACCGTTTTGCTCTGCCATTAAGCGCAGCACTTCGGCGCGTTGAGTGGTGAGACGCACGCCGCGGTCGAGGCAAAGTGATTCTGCCTGAGTAAGCAGTTGTTCGGGCGTGAGGTTTGACATAAGCATTCTCCAGGTTGCAGGTGATGTTATTTTATCACACAAATTTTTACCCTGCTGTGATTGCTTATTCCCCTTAAAAATGGCCAGAAAACTCTCGCCAATCAATAAATTATCCTAAGAATCCTCCCCACGATTTTTCTGCAATGATTTTACCTGATAAATGCGGACCGCCAGACAGCGCAACGGCGCGCGGGTTTTTGCTTTGCAACTCACCGGGTTAGCGTCTATGGTTCAAAAGGTCTTAAGTAATTTCTGGTATCAATTTACTCACTGTTAATTTTTCTGCATAAAAACACAGCGGAATGGCGCTTATGCATCCAATTCTGCGAATAGCAGTGCTATTTCCTTTTAATTCACAGCAATGAAGCGTTAGCCAGGGTTCAGAATAGCGGCTAACTAAACTGTTCCGTCGGTGAGTGGCTCAGCGACATTTTAAAGGTGATGGCAGACTCATGGTGAAGACATTATTCAGGCACAAAAAAGTAGCTTATCTTGTTGGTTTGAATGCGGTATTTCTCTCCTCGTCGGCTCTGGCAGCAGGAACATGGTATGACGCGCGTAATGATGCGATGGGCGGTACGGGGGTAGCTTCTTCTACCTGGAGTTCAGCGGTGCTGGCGAACCCAGCATTGATGACCAAAGCGCAGCCTGAAGATAACGTCAGCATTATTATCCCTTCAGCAGGGGCGCAGGTGACTGACAAAGACAAATTACTGGATCGCGTTGATGACATCACCGATACCGTCGATCGTTATCAGAATGTCATCGATAACCTGACCTTTGCAGATTACCTTAATGGTTATCCACAACTTAAAGCGGCAGCGGGCGATGTGGCTAATCAGCTCAGCGATCTACGCGGCAATAAAGCGAATGCCACCGCGGGTGTGGCGCTGGCAGTCACCGTGCCAAATGAAACGTTGCCCTTTGCTTTTATCACCAAAGCATACGGAACGGCGCATGTGCGAGCCAACGTAGCTGATAGCGATATTGCCTACCTACGCGGTGTTGCTAATGGCACCATCATTCCCGTACCGGGAGATGAAGATAATCTGCGTTCCAGCGCCAACGGCCTGGCCGCGTTAGTCACGGATTATGGTGTTGCAGTTGCGCATGAATTCTCGATTGCTGGCCATCCGGTTTCAGTCGGCGTGACGCCAAAACTGCAGAAAACCTGGTTGTATAACTACACCGCCAGTATTTATAACTACGACAAGAGCGACATCAACAGCAGCCGCTATCGCAGCAGCGATACCGGTTTCAACGTGGATGCCGGCGTGGCCACTGATTTTGGTGACAACTGGACCTTTGGCGTGACCGGTCAAAACCTGATTTCGCGCGATATCGACACCAAAGAGGTCAACGGCTACCGCGATACCTATCAAATTCGTCCGCTGGTGACTACCGGGCTCTCCTGGAATAACGGACCGTTCACGTTGGCGGGTGATGTTGATCTGACCGAAACCAAGCGCTTCAAATCGGAAGAGTCCAGCCAATATGCG